>NZ_JAXGFS010000001.1:0-707806 GCF_041008745.1 Pseudophaeobacter sp. 1A09344 | reverse complement strand
ACCCCACTCGAGGCGTTCAGAGAAGAGATGATGAAACTGAGATAGCGGATACTGTCGCAACGACCCTTGAGCCATCACAACAGGGCGCCACTATGATGCGCCCTGTCGACAATCAATCAGGTTGCTGCATTGCACGCCTATGCGCTGATCTTGTCACGCGGCTGTGCTGCGCTCAGCGTTTCAAAGGCTTCATTCTGGGACAGGAAGATCTGGCCGCTCAGCGCATCCAGGAAATGGCTGCGTTTCAGACGATCCATGACTGGCCCTTTAACCTCGGACATATGCAGCTGGATCCCCATGTCAGACAGCCGCTGGTTCATCTCCTCAAGCGATTCAAGCGCACTCAGATCGATTTCGTTCACCGCAGAGCACATCAGCACGACGTGTTTGATCTCATCACGGCCTTCGTGCACGCGCGCCAGGATCAGGTCCTCCATTCGCCGCGCGTTGGCGAAGTACAGGCTTTCGTCGATCCGGAGCGTGACCAGCGAGGGATCAGTCACCACGTTATGGCGGTGAATGTTGCGGAAATGCTCGGTTCCCGGCACCTGCCCCACCTCGGCCACGTGCGGGCGCGAGGTCTTCCAGACGAACAGCAAAAGCGAGACCAGCACACCAGCAGCGACACCGGTTTCCACACCAACCAACAGCGTCAGCAGGATCGTGGTCAGAACGGCGGCGAAATCGGCTTTGGAATAGGTCCAGGCTGTTTTGAGGATCTTCAAATCAACCAGTGAAAGGACCGCAATGATGATGGTCGCTGCAAGCGTTGCCTTGGGAAGGAAATACAGCAGCGGAGTCAGGAACATGGCGGCAAAGGTCAGCCCAACGGCGGTAAAAGCGCCCGCAGCCGGGGTGCGCGCACCGGCGTCAAAGTTAACGACCGATCGTGCAAAACCGCCTGTCACCGAATAGCCACCAGACAAGGCAGAGGCCAGGTTCGCAGCGCCAAGGGCCTTAAGCTCTTGGTTTGGATCAATTTTCTGACGGCGCTTGGCAGCCAAGGTCTGCGCGACCGAGACACTTTCAACATAACCGATAATGGTGATCAGCGCGGCCGGACCAATCAGAGCCGGAACCAACGCCCAGTCGATCATCGGCAGACCAATCGGCGGCAGACCGGTCGGCACCTCGCCAACCACGGAAACCCCCATCTCAGGCAGGTTCAGCGCCCAGGACAATATGATCGTTCCGATGACGGCAAAGACCGGGCCAACCCGGGCTGCGGTTCCGGCGGCGCCTTTTGACAGGCCAGCCTTTTGGTGCAGCACGTTCGCCATATGCCGACGCACCCAGATCAAAAAGCCGAGGGCCAGCGCGCCGACCCCGAGGGTCCAGAAGTTGACCTGACCAAGCCCCTGCCCCAGCGACAACAGAATCTCCGGCAGATTGTGACCATGCGCCGGAATGCCCAACAGATGCTTCATCTGGCTAACTGCGATCAGCAACCCCGAGGCCGTAATGAACCCAGCGATCACGGGATGCGACAGCAGATTGGCCACCACCCCCAGACGCAAGGCCCCCATCGCTGCCAGCATCAACCCGGACAGCAGTGCCAGCACGGCGGCGGCGGCAGTGAACTCTGCAACAGTGTCCAGACCCAGCGGCGCCAGCGCAGATGCGCTCATCAACGACACCACGGCGACCGGCCCCACGGCCAGGGCACGCGAGGTGCCGAAGATTGCATAGGCCACCAAAGGCAGGATCGACGCGTAAAGCCCGACCTCGGCAGGTAGCCCGGCGAGCAAGGCATAGGCCAGTGACTGCGGGATAAGCATGATCGTGACGATCACTGCCGCTGTCATATCCCCGGTGAAATCAGGGCGGTCATACCGTCGTCCCCAGTCCAAAATTGGAAACAGGGATTTCAAGTCGATGCGGGACAGTGGCGAAGACATTGCGGAGGCTTTCCTGAGAATGGATCGCGCCGCGCACCCGATCAGGTGTCAACGCGCTCAATACATATTCGTAAAAGCATATATATATTCGATGAGAGGGAGGAAAGCCCTTTCGTTAAAATTGTTACCGCACGCCCCTGTACGCCCTCGTAAAACACTGTTAAAAAAGAATTAAGTACGAAGGATACTGCAAAGCAGCCCTTCAATTTCCGCCGGTGTTATTGCAAAAACACCGGGGCAATTTTGCATGTTGCGACTTGCAGAAACGCAGGTCCGGCGCTTAGCCGCACAAGAAGGGGAATGCGCCCCTCCCTACCCTTTGCGATTTTCTATGGATTCACATCGAACCTTCGGACTTCAGGGCCATTTGCGTATTTACGCCTTTGCTTGACAACTTGGCCTCAACGCCATGCTCAGGTGCTGATGGCGTCCCCTGGCAGTTAACCTCGGTAAATGGTGGATGGCGGCGGCTGACCGCGCAGGAGGTTGCCAAGAATAAGCACGGGCAATTTGAAGCATCCCTTGCTTCTGCTGCAGCGTTAACCTCTGCCTTTACCGTTTTGGATCCATTTCGAAGGGAGACGAGCGAAAATCCTGTGCCTTTGTCTTTGCGGTGATGTGAGGACGAGGGCTATCTGCATTATTGCAGGCCTGAAATGCAAAACCGCAAGGCCGGTGGGCACTTGCGGTTTCGAGACTGATGTCAGTCAATCGGGGCCAGACCGCGGAAATTAACGATCTGGCCCCGGATTTTGGCGCTATTCGTTAAAAGAACGCCTGCAGACCGGTCTGAGCGCGGCCCAGGATCAGCGCGTGAACGTCGTGCGTGCCCTCATAGGTGTTGACCGTTTCCAGGTTCACCATGTGGCGAATGACCTGGAATTCCAGGCTGATGCCATTGCCGCCGTGCATGTCGCGCGCCATACGAGCGATATCCAGCGCCTTGCCACAGTTGTTCCGCTTGACGATCGAGATCATTTCGGGCGCGGCATTGGCGGCGTCCATCAAGCGACCAACACGCAGCGAGGCCTGCAGGCCAAGGGTGATTTCGGTCTGCATATTGGCCAGTTTCAGCTGGAACAGCTGGGTGTTGGCCAGCGGACGTCCGAACTGGGTGCGGTCCAGACCATACTGACGTGCGGCGTGCCAGCAGGCTTCGGCGGCGCCCATCGCGCCCCAGCTGATGCCGTAACGCGCGCGGTTCAGACAGCCAAACGGACCTTTGAGGCCTTGCACGTGCGGCAGCAGCGCGTCTTCACCGACTTCGACGCCATCCATGACGATTTCACCGGTGACGGAGGCACGCAGCGACGCCTTGTTCTGGATTTTCGGCGCGGAGAGACCCTTCATGCCTTTTTCCAGCACGAAGCCACGGATCTTGCCGCCGTGCTCTTCGGATTTAGCCCAGACGACAAAGACATCGGCGATCGGCGCGTTCGAAATCCACATCTTGGAGCCGGTCAGCTTGTAACCGGTTGCGGTCTTCTCGGCGCGGGTTTTCATACCCGCGGGGTCAGAACCTGCGTCGGGCTCGGTCAGACCAAAGCAGCCGATCCATTCACCAGATGCCAGTTTCGGCAGGTACTTCTTGCGCTGCTCTTCGCTGCCATAGGCGTAGATCGGGTACATCACCAGCGAGCTTTGCACCGACATCATCGAGCGATAACCGCTGTCGACGCGCTCAACTTCGCGCGCAACCAGGCCGTAAGACACATAGCCTGCCCCCAACCCGCCGTATTCCTCGGGGATGGTGGTGCCCAGCAGGCCCATCTCGCCCATCTCGCGGAAGATGGCGGGGTCGGTGTTTTCGTTTTCATATGCTTCGGTGACGCGCGGCTGCAGCTTTTCCTGCGCATAGGCGCGGGCCGAGGCAGCGATCATGCGCTCGTCTTCGTTCAGCTGGTCGTCCAGACGCAGCGGATCTTCCCAGTTGAAGCCGCTCAGATCGGGCGCATCCTTGGCCCGCAGTTTAGGTGCATCGGTCATGTCTTGCCCCTTTGTCGTTGATGTTGAAACCTGCGGCGACCCTAACGGTGGGTTAAGGAAAAAAACAGCGAGACTTTTGCAAGCATATATGAGTAAACAGCATACATGAGTGCACCACGTCGTTTTCTCCCGTCGATTTCTGCCCTGCGCGCGCTGGAGGCACTGGATCGTCTGGGCAGTGCATCGGCGGCGGCGGCCGAATTATCGCTGACGCAAGGCGCGGTGAGCCGCCAATTGCAGGCGCTCGAACGGCAACTGGGGCTGGATCTGGTACACCGGGACAAGAAAAAACTGACCCTATCGCCCGAGGCGCAGGAATACGCATCGGAAATCCGTGCTGCGCTGAACCAGATCGCCCAATCGACGCTGCGGCTTCAGACCGCGCCACTGGCCGGAACGCTGAATCTGGCGATCTTGCCCGCCTTTGGCATGCGCTGGCTGATGCCGCGCCTACCGGAATTTGCCCGGCTGCATCCGGATGTCACCATCAATATGACGACGCGGTTGGAGCCTTTCAGCTTTGCCAGCGAACCCTTTGATGCGGCGATCCATTTTGGCCGCGCAGAATGGCCGGGCACCGACGCCCTGTTGTTGAAACATGAACAGCTTTTACCGGTCTGCGCGCCGGATCTGGTGGCAGGCACGGCATTGCGCGGACCCAAGGACATTCTGAACCTGCCGCTCCTGCATATTCAGACCCGACCAGAGGCCTGGGCCGATTGGTTCGCCGCGCAAGGCGTGGAGCCGCCCGAGACCGTCAGTGGCACAATGTATGATCAATTTGCAACCATTACCCAGGCGGCCTTGCACGGGTTGGGGGTGGCCCTGATGCCGGATTACCTGGTGGAGCAGGACCTTGCGACAGGGCGGTTGGTGGCCTTGCACCCTGCCCCGACAGAGACGCGCGGCGCCTATTATCTGGTCTGGCCGACCAGCAAATCCAACGCGCCTGCGCTGCGCAAATTCCGCGACTGGCTGGCCTCCAAGGCGCAGCCCGAAGATCCGTTGCCGCGCTGAACCACGCCCAGCCAACAGACAAAACAAAGGGGGTGCCGTCCGTACACCCCCTGTACACCTGATGTACCCCCTGCGTGCACCGCTGTGGCCCCATCAATGGGGCAAAGCGGAACACGCAATCCTGGAAAAACTTAGCCGAGCGCGTAGCCCGCGCCGCGCACCGTGCGCACAGGATCGTCGCCGCCATGCTGGGTCAGTGCCTTGCGCAGCCGCCCGATGTGGACATCCACGGTGCGGGTGTCGACGTAGATGTCGCGGCCCCAGACCCGGTCCAGCAGCTGTTCCCGGCTCCAGACCCGGCCCGGCTTTTCCATGAAGGTCGACAGCAGGCGGAACTCGGTCGGCCCCAGTTTCAGGGGCTGGTCCGAGCGGCTGACCTTGTGGGTCTCCGCATCCAGAATGATGTCGTCAAACTCCAGCCGCACGCCAACGGTGGACGGACGCACCCGTCGCAACTGGGTCCGCACCCGCGCCATCAGCTCGATCACCGAATAGGGTTTTACCACGTAGTCGTCAGCGCCGGTTTCCAGACCGCGAACCTTGTCCACTTCTTCGGAACGAGCCGAGAGCATGATGATCGGAATGCCGCGGGTTTCGGGCCGTGTCTTTAGGCGGCGGCAGACTTCGATCCCGCTGAGGTTCGGCATCATCCAGTCTAGAACGATGATGTCCGGCGTGTCCTCCTCGACCAAAAGCAGCGCCTCTTCGCCGTTTTCGGCGCGGATCACACGGAACCCGTCTGCTTCGAGGTTGTAGGCCAGCACTTCACGCTGCGCCAATTCGTCCTCGACGACCAGAACAGTGGGCTGATCGGCAGCCATGTCTTAGACCTCCTGCGGAGTGGTTGAGGTGGTATCGGCCTTGGGCCGGTCGTCTTCGGGACGGCTGCCGGTAACCAGGTAGATCAGCTCTTCGCAGATCGAGGTTACGTGATCGCCCATGCGTTCGATGTTCTTGGCGATGAAATGCAGATGCATGCAGGGCGTGATGTTGCGCGGATCTTCCATCATATGGGTCAGGAATTCGCGGAACAGCGCGTTGTACATCTGGTCGACGTCGCGGTCGCGGGTGATCACATCGCCCGCCAGTTCGACATCACGCTGGATATAGGCGTCCAGCGCATCCTTCAGCATCAGCTCGACCTCACGCGCCATCCGGCGCAGGGCGGCAGCGCTGTCCAGCGCATCATGACCCTGGATCAGGACCCCGGTGCGTTTGGCGATATTCTTGGCGTAATCACCGATGCGTTCCAGATTGCCGGCGATCTTCATCACCGACAGCACCACGCGCAGATCCACCGCGGCCGGGGCGCGGATGGCGATCACCCGGGCGGCTTCCTCGTTGATCAGCTCTTCAAGCCCGTCGATGGCCTTGTCGTCGGCGCGTACCTTCTGGGCCAGTTCCTCGTCCCGGGTTTCCAGCGCGCGCGCGGATTCCATGATGGCGGCTTCGACCAGCCCGCCCATTTTCATGATCCGGGCCTGGATCGCCTCCAGATCCCGGTCAAATGCGGATGCGATATGTTGCTCTTCCATGTCTCAGTCCTTGCAATGAGGGATCAGCCGATACGGCCGGTAATGTAGCTTTCGGTCCGCGGATCTTCGGGGTTGGTGAAGATCTGACCGGTGTTGCCGAACTCAACCAGGTTACCGAGGTGGAAGAAGGCGGTTTTCTGGCTGACGCGGGCCGCTTGCTGCATCGAGTGGGTGACGATCACCACCGAATAGCTCGCGCGCAGCTCGTCGATCAGCTCTTCGACCTGGGCGGTCGCGATCGGGTCCAGCGCCGAACACGGCTCGTCCATCAGCAGGACTTCGGGTTCGGTCGCCACGGCGCGGGCGATGCACAAGCGCTGCTGCTGACCACCGGACAGGCCGGTGCCTGGCGCGTGCAGGCGGTCCTTCACCTCGTCCCATATGGCGCCGCGGCGCAGAGATTTTTCGACGATCTCATCCAGTTCGGCCTTGCTCCGGGCCAGCCCGTGAATGCGCGGGCCATAGGCCACGTTGTCATAGATCGATTTCGGGAAGGGGTTCGGTTTCTGGAACACCATGCCAACCTTGGCGCGCAGCTGTACCGGATCGACCCGCTTGTCATAGATGTCTTCGCCGTCCAGCAGGATCTTGCCAGTGACGCGGCAGATGTCGATGGTGTCGTTCATCCGGTTCAGGCAACGCAGGAAGGTCGACTTGCCACAGCCCGAAGGACCGATAAAGGCGGTCACGGTATTGTCTTCGATCTCGACATTGACGTCTTTGATCGCGTGGGTGTCGCCGTAATAGACGTTGACGTCGCTGGCCGAGATTTTGATCGTGTTGGTCACAGTCTTATCCAGTCTACTCATGTCGTTCATATCGGTGCCCCCTACCAGCGGCGTTCAAAGCGGCGGCGCAGGATCACGGCCACCGTATTCATGGTTACGAGGAAAACCAAAAGGATAATGATGCCGCCCCAGGCCCGCTCGTAAAAGGCCGGGTCGGCGCGTTTGGCCCATTCATAGATCTGCGCGGGCATGGCCGAGTTAGGCGCCAGCAGACCATCGGCCAGGGTTTCCGGCGCGTTGGAGGCGATGAAGCCCACCATGCCGATCAGCAAGAGCGGCGCGGTTTCACCCAGTGCCTGCGCCAGGCCGATGATGGTGCCGGTCAGGATGCCGGGCGCGGCCAGCGGCAGCACGTGGTGGAACACCGCTTGCATTTTCGAGGCTCCGACACCCAGCGCCGCATCGCGGATCGACGGGGGCACCGCCTTCAGCGCGGCGCGGGTCGAGATGATGATCGTGGGCAGGGTCATCAGCGTCAGCACCAGACCACCCACCAGCGGCGCCGACATCGGCAGGTGCATGTAGTTGATGAACACCGCGAGGCCGAGGATACCAAAGACGATGGACGGTACAGCGGCGAGGTTCGAGATATTCACCTCGATCACATCGGTGAGCCAGTTCTTGGGCGCAAATTCCTCAAGGTAGATCGAGGCGGCAACCCCAATGGGCAGCGCCAGCGCCAGCACCACCAGCATCATGAACAACGAACCCATCATCGACACACCAATGCCGGCGGCCTCTGGGCGTTGGTCCGAGGCATCCGCCCCAATGATAAAGTCGATGTTGAAGGTCTTCTTGATCACGCCTTCAGCGACCAGCGCATCCACCAGATCCAGCTGCGCGGCCGAGATGTTCTTGTCGTTCTCAATACTGTCGCGGTTGACGCGCCCTTTCAGGTAGCCATCAACGCGGCTTTGCGCGAGGAAGCGGAACTCGACCGTCTGTCCGATCTGATCGGGGTTTTCGATTACAAAGGCCCGCAGCTGGGCGACGGCGTTCTTGGACAGAAGGCCGGCCATGTCCTTGGACTTGAGCCCGGTTTCGATGCCGCGCGCGTCGATCATGTCCTGCATCGCGCCCTTGACCAGTGGGGCATAGCCGAAGGTGGTGACCTTCTTGATGTCCTCAATGTCGCGGTTGCCTTTCTTGTCGAGTTTGCTTTCCAACAGTTCCACGTTCAGCGTGACAAAGGTCTGCTGAAAGGCACCCGCGCCGCGGCACACGATGGTGGTGACCAGGACGGCCAGCATCATCAGGCCCACAAGGATGGCCGCAATGCCATAGGCCTTGAACCGGGTCTCAGCGGCGTTGCGTTTGCGGGTGCGGGGGCTTTGCGACAGGAGCGATCCGCCCTTGGTCGTCTGTGGCCCGCCAGAGCCGCCGGAGGTGTGACTGATATCGGTCATTAGTCGTACTGCTCCCGGTATTTGCGCACGATATAAAGGGCCAGAACATTGAGCCCCAGCGTCAGAACAAAGAGGGTCAGGCCCAGAGCGAAGGCGACCAGCGTTTCCGGGCTAGCGAAATCGGTGTCGCCGGTCAGCTGGCTGACGATGCGGGTGGTGATGGTGGTCATCGATTCCAGCGGGTTGAGCGAGAATTTCGCAATTGCCCCTGCCCCCATGACCACGATCATGGTTTCGCCGATGGCGCGCGAAGCCGCCAGCAGCACGGCACCGACGATGCCCGGCAACGCGGCCGGCAGAACCACCTGGCGCACGGTTTCGGATTTGGTGGCGCCAAGGCCAAGTGAGCCATCGCGCATCGACTGCGGCACCGCGTTGATGATGTCATCGGACAGTGACGAGACAAAGGGGATCAGCATGATGCCCATGACCAACCCAGCCGTCAGAACCGAGGTGGCGCCGCTCATCCATTCGACGCCAAGAACGCCGTTTTCGCCCTGACCGAAGAAGCGCACCAGCAAGGGGCCGACAGTCAACAGGGCAAAGAGACCATAAACGATGGTCGGGATACCTGCGAGGATCTCCAAGAGTGGCTTGGCAAAGGCGCGCACCGCCGGGCCGGCGTATTCGGAGAGGTAGATCGCTGCGAACAACCCCACCGGCACTGCCACCAGCAGCGCGATGAAGGAAATATAGAGCGTGCCCCAGAGCAGCGGCAGGATCGACAATTCGCTGTCACCGCGAAAATTCGGCGCCCAGGTGGTGCCAAAGAAGAAGTCGGTCCAGGAATGCAGCCCAAAGAAATTCTTGGTTTCAAACAGCATCGACAGAACGATGCCGATCGTGGTCAGGATCGCCAGAGAGGCTGCCAGGATCAGCAGCGCCATGACAACCCGCTCCACCACGTTGCGGGCACGGAAATCCTTGTCCGACTTGCGATATGCCAGCCCAAAGCCGCCAAGCGCCAGCAGGAGGACCGCGACGGTCATTGCCGTGCGGCCTGTGTGCGACAGCCCCCGGTAGGCGCGCGCGGCGTCCAGAACCTCGGGGCGTACATCGGCGCCAAGCGCGACGCCAACCTCCCCCAGAATGCCCCGCAGGTCGCCAGTCTCGCTGTCAAATTCGCGCACTTCGCGGGTGCTCAGCGCGCCCTGCTCAACCGCCAGATCCAGCCCTTCGGCCACCCGGCGCACGTCGCTCATCACGAGGCTGAGCGAAGCATTTTCCGGCACCAGATCCGCGGGGATCATGGAGGACACCCGGTTTTCGATCAGCATCGGCTGCGCCAATAGCCAGATCACCAGAGCCGCCAAAGACGGGATCAGTGCGCTCAACCCCACATGAGAGCCGTAGTAGCTCGGCAGGGAATGCAGCAGGCGCGGGTCACCACCGGCCGAAGCAAGCGCGCGGCGACGGCCCAGAACATATCCGGCGGCCGCGATGACACAGAGTAGAACAACAAGCCAGAACGTCGGCATCAAAGGCTCCGTTTGGTGGCGGATTAAAATTCAGAGTGTCCGATTGGACAGAGAAATGGCCGGGGGAACGTCCCCCGGCCAAATCAGATCAGCGGGGGAATGATTAGGAGTTTCCACCCATTACGTCTTCGTTTGCAACCGCTTCCTGGGTTTTCGCCAGTTCCGGGTCTGCAACCAGACCGTATTCGGCCAGCGGGCCGTCGGGGCCTGCAACTTCGTCTGCGATGAAGAATTCAGCATATTCTTTCAGGCCGGGGATCACGCCGATGTGGGCTTTCTTTACGTAGAAGAACAGCGGGCGCGAGACCGGGTATTCGCCGGTTGCGATGCTTTCGGTGGAGGGAACGATACCGGACATGGTTGCGACCTGCAGTTTGTCGGTGTTGTTCTCGTAGAAGGCCAGACCAAAGACGCCGA
Source organism: Pseudophaeobacter sp. 1A09344 (assembly GCF_041008745.1). Classification (NCBI taxonomy): domain Bacteria; kingdom Pseudomonadati; phylum Pseudomonadota; class Alphaproteobacteria; order Rhodobacterales; family Roseobacteraceae; genus Pseudophaeobacter; species Pseudophaeobacter sp. 1A09344. The sequence continues at coordinate 697,281 of NZ_JAXGFS010000001.1, read as the reverse complement.
TGCCGTCTTTGTTGCTCTCGATGCGGGCCAGGGTCTCGGTGTAGTCACCGTCGATGTCCACGGAGACGCCATCGGTGCGCAGGGAGATACAGGCTTTCTCGGCTGCTTTCTTCTTGGCTTTATCGCTGTCACCTTCGGCGCCGGCCAGGATGTGCTCGAATGCGCCGGTGGCTTCGCAGCCTGCCAGGATCACCTTGTCTTCGAAGACTTCACGAGTGCCGTGCTTGGTGCCGGGGATGAAGGCCTGGATCGGCTGCGCCGGGAAGGCCGGGTTCACGTCGGCCCAGGTTTTGTTCGGGTTGGCAACCATTTTACCGTCGACCATGATTTCGTCGGACAGAGCCAGGTACCAGTCGGTCGGGGTGAATTCGAAACCGTTGCCGTTGATGTCAGAGGCAAAGACGATGCCGTCATAACCGATACGCACTTCGATGATGTCGGTGACACCAGCTTCGGCACAGGCCTTGATTTCTTTGTCTTTGATTTTGCGCGATGCGTTCGCAACGTCGATGGTGTTTTCACCAACACCTTCGCAGAAACGCTTGAGACCGGCCGAAGAACCGCCGGATTCAACAACCGGTGTTGGGAAGTCGAAGTTTTCGCCAAAGGCTTCGGCAACGATCGAAGCATAGGGCAGCACGGTCGAGGAGCCGGCGACCTGCACCTGATCACGTGCGGCGGCAGCGGTGGCCGAAACGGCAGCGATTGCCAGGGCGGATGCGGAAAGTTTCACAAAGGACATTTCAGTCTCCATGAGGTGTTAGAAGGTTCACGATCACCCCCACGATGATCTTGGCCTCCTGCTAAAGGGCGGTCATGTGGCTTTTGTGACAGGTATGTAACAGGCATATGACAATCGCCGGATTGTGACGGAAATTGTGACAAAAACCTTATCCTAATGGTTCACGGCGCCCACACGCCCTTGTGCAATCCGCAAGGGAGCGTTCTTATCTTTCGTTTTTCGGAAGCGGATAGTGGCGCAGGAAGGTTACTGCGGCAGGATCACTGTAAAGGATGCCCCTGCCCCAAGATCGCTTTCGACCCTCAGTCGGCCCCGGTGCCGGTTGATGATGTGTTTGACGATTGCCAGACCCAGACCGGTACCGCCCAGCTCCCGCGAGCGATGGCTGTCGGCGCGGTAGAAACGCTCGGTCAGGCGTGGCAGATGCACCGGATCGATACCCGGACCATTGTCGATCACCTGGATGCGGGCCGCCGGGGCACGCAGGGCCGGATCCCGCTCCATCGGGGTCAGCACCACGCGCACCTCATCGCCACCGTATTTGATGGCGTTTTCGATCAGGTTGGTGAAGACCTGTTGCAGCTGGTCGGAATCGCCGGTGACATGCACCGGCTCGTCGGGCGCCTCAAGCGACAGGGCGACATTGCCGGCCTCCGCCAGCGGCTGCATGGATTTCAGGGTGGATGTCAGATGCGCCGTAAGGTCCAGTTTTTCTTTTGGCCGCACCCGCTCCGCGCTCTCGACGCGGTTAAGGGACAGAAGATCGCCGACCAGACGGTTCATCCGGCTGGCTTCCCCTTCCATGATCGCGAGGAAGCGATCACGGGCCGCCGGATCGTCGCGGGCGGCGCCGCGCAGGGTTTCGATAAACCCCATCAGCGCGGTCAACGGCGTGCGTAATTCATGGCTGACGTTGGCGACGAAATCGCGGCGCATCTGGCCAGCCTGTTCGCGCTCGGTCACGTCGGTGAAACACAACAGTACGGCGCCGCCATTGACGGCGCCGATGCCGGGGACGTAGCGCAGGCTCACCTCGAATGTGGTGTCCTGCGCGCCGTCATTGGACAGATGTCGGGCGGTGCGCGCAGATTTGTCCTGCAGACAGGCTTCGATTGCAGCGGTGACGCCGGGCTGGCGCAGGATGGTGGCGAAGTGCCGCCCCTTCAGCTGCTGCCCCAAAAGGGTGGTGCCGGCCGCATTGGCCCCGATGAAGCGTTCGGTCTGATCCACCAGCACCGCAGGCAGCGGGATGGCTTCGAGAAACCCTTCGATCAGCTCTTGCGTCATGGCACTTTGGCCCCTTTTGGATGGCGGTTCGGCCCGTGTACCTTTCCAATGTAACGGTTTTATTATGACGCTGCGGCCGCCGCGACCGCCTCGGAGAACACCGCCAGTAGCGCCGCCGGGTCCTCCAGACCAACCGACACCCGGAAGAACCCTTCGCTGAGGCCGAGGCCCGCGCGTTCTTCTGGCGTCAGCGCCCGGTGCGACGAGGAGGCCGGATGCGACAGGGTGGTGCCCACATCACCCAGCGTCGGGGCAAAGTTCAGCCCGTCCGCCGCGCGGGTAAATGCGTTGGCCGCGGCCCGGCCGCCTTCGAGTTCAAAGCTGACCATATTGCAGCCCTGCCCCTTGAGCAGATCCATGGCGCGGTCATGATCCGGGTGATCTTTGCGCGTCGGGTAGATCACGCGCTTGACACCCGGCATCCCGGCCAGATGATCGGCCAGCGCCGCCGCCGTGGCCTGGCTGCGCTCGAACCGCAGCTCAAAGGACAGCATGCCGCGCTCGGCCAGCCAGCAATCAAACGGGCTGGGTGTCATGCCGGTGGTGACGGAAAACACGCTGAGCCGTTCATTCAGCGCCGGATCGCGTGCCACCACATAGCCCAGCATCACATCGGAGTGGCCGGCTAGCAGTTTGGTGATCGAATGGATGACGATATCGGCGCCGTGGTCGAACGGCTGAAACCCGCGCGGAGTGGTAAAGGTATTGTCCACCACCAGCAGAATACCGGTTTCCTTGCACAGGGCGGACAGCCCGTCGATATCCGCCACCGCCAGCGTCGGGTTCGACACGGTTTCGACCAGGATCATCTTGGTCTCCGGACGGATCGCAGCACGCACGGCCGCAATATCCGCCGGATCGGCAAGGCTGGTTTCGATCCCCAGACGCGGCAGGTCTTCCTTCATCAGGCGCAGCGAGCGGCCATAAAGCTGGTTGCCGCCGATCACGTGATCGCCGGTTTTTGTCAGCCCCAGCAGAACCGCAGAAACCGCTGCCATGCCCGAACCGGTGACAACCCCGCCCGACATGCCTTCCATCGCATCCAGACGTTTGGCCACCACATCCGCGTTCGGATGTCCCTCGCGGGAGTAGGTATAGCCGTGCACGCGGCCTTCATACTGGTCATCCAGCGCATCAGGGGTTTCGCTGGCGTAAACCACCGAGGGGCTGAGCGGCGTCACGACCGGGTGGCTTGCACTATGGGGAAGCGGATCGGGCCGCATCAGCGAGCCTTTGGAATTTCTCATTTAGTCGACCTTTTGCAGTTCTTCACGAAAGCGGCGCATGTTGTCCTGGTAATGGAGCGCGCTCCACTTCAGCTTTTCGATTGTTGCCTCATCTACCTGACGCACAACCTTGCCCGGAGCGCCCATGACCAGGGAGCCATCGGGAATTTCCTTGTTCTCGGTGATCAGCGCACCTGCCCCGATCAGGCAGTTCTTGCCGATCTTGGCGCCGTTCAACACGGTCGCGCCCATCCCGATCAGGGAGTTTTCGCCGATGGTGCAGCCATGCAGCATTACCTTGTGACCGATGGTGCAATTCTTGCCGATGCTCAATGGGAACCCAGCGTCAATATGCATGACGACGTTCTCCTGCACATTCGATCCTTCGCCGATGCGGATCTCTTCGTGGTCGGCGCGGATGGTGCAGCCGAACCAGACCGAAGATCCGGCCTCCATCACCACCTTGCCGACCAGGTTGGCATCGGGGGCAACCCAGGTATCTTCGTGGATCTCGGGCTTGTCTGTTCCAAGGGCGTAAAGGGTCATGACATTTCCTCAAACTCTGCTTGCAGACCGCGCACGTGATCCACCAGATGCGGTTGCTGGATCCGGCGCAGGCGGGTCGCGGTGATGATGGTGCGCAGGGCTTCCTCGGTGGTGTCCAGATCGTCGTTGATCAGCACATGGTCATAGCTGCCCCAGTGGCTGATTTCGTCCCAGCTTTTCTCCATCCGCCGCTTGATGGTGTCGGCATCGTCCTGACCGCGGCTTTCCAGTCGGCGGCGCAGCTCGTGGATCGAGGGCGGCAAGAGGAAGATCGACAGCGTGTGCTGGCCAAGGTCCGAATTGCGGATCTGCTGCGCCCCCTGCCAGTCGATGTCAAACAGCACATCCTGACCCGCGTTGATCGCCGCCCGCACCGGTCCCTTGGGAGAGCCGTAGAAGTTGCCGAAGACATGCGCGTGTTCCAGCATCTCGCCTTCGGTGACGGCGGCTTTGAATTCATCCACCGTGCTGAAGTGGTAATCCTGACCGTCGACCTCACCCTCGCGCGGGGCACGGGTGGTGGCAGAGACCGAGAACCGGATGCTGTCGTCCCAGCTCCGCAGCCGTTTCGCCAAAGTGGATTTGCCTGCGCCGGATGGCGACGACAGGATGATCAATAGGCCTCGCCGATCAGCCATCAGCTGCTCTCCTCAAATTCTATAGTCTGGGTCATTCGATGTTCTGCACTTGCTCGCGCATCTGATCTATTATCGCCTTCAGCTCAAGCCCGACAGCGGTCAGATCGCTGCTTTGCGCCTTGGAGCACAGGGTATTGGCCTCGCGGTTGAACTCCTGCATCAGGAAATCCAGCTTGCGCCCTATCGGGCCACCGGCCTCTAACAGCTCACGCGCCGCACGCACATGGGCGGCAAGACGGTCGATTTCCTCGGTCACGTCTGCCTTGACCGCAATCAGCGCCAGTTCCTGCGCCAGACGGTCGGGGTCCATGCCATCGGAATTCGCCAGAACCCGTTCAAGATTGGTCTTAAGAGTTTCCGCGATTCTGGGCTTGCGCTCTTCTGCCAGAGCCGCCGCCGAAGCGCTGAGGGCCTCCACTTGGTCCAGTTGACGCTTCAATACATTAAGCAATTGGGCGCCTTCGGTCCGCCGCATTTCGGTGAGGCCCGCCAAAAGGGTTAAGAATTCGTCCTTCAGCGCTGCCACCAGCGGCGCCGGGTCGTCCTCTGTCACCGCGTGTTCCATCACCCCGCGCAGGGCTAGAATGTCCGATGCCGACGATGGTTTCAGGTCCACTCCCGCCGCCTGTGCAGCTGCTTCGGTCTGCGCCAGTGCCTCCAACACCGACGTGAGTGCCGCCGGGTTCAGTTGCAGTGGCCCGCCCCCCTCTTCCCGGCGCGTCAAACGCAGGGTCAGCGAGATATTCCCGCGCGATAGAGATTTGGAAAGTGTTGATCTGACAAAGGGTTCCAGACCCTCCAGCCAATCGGGAATGCGCAGGCGCAGGTCCAGACCCTTGGCGTTGACCGACCGGATTTCCCAGCCCCAGCTATGCGCATCAAGGCCCCCTTGCGCGGATGCGAATCCTGTCATGCTGTTCACAGTCATACACTCAGCCCTTCGTCGTTTTCTGCGCGCGACATTGCCACAAAGGCGCCGATAAGCACAACGGATGCGGGCCTTATTCTTTGGTATAGAAGGCCTATCCGGATCCCGTTAACCATTGCTTGAAGAAATAGTCATAATTTGAATCATATTGTGCCATATTAATGAAGCAGTAAGGATTTGGGCGGATATTGTTAAGCAGTCTTAAGAAAGCTTAACCTGCCGCCGCAGACAGTCGGGATTCTCCCGGCAAGCAAAAGGACACGGACATGTTTTTCGGCGGTCGCAAAAGCTCTGGACAGAACAAGGGTCACGACAAGGTGGTTCCGATGGACAACTTCCGCAGCCACACCCCCGTGTCGGCGATGCGCCAGGCAGAAGCCTACTGGACAGCCCTGCGTCGGGGGGATGACATTCCCAGCCGCTCGCAAATCGATCCGCGTGGTCTGGAAAACATCCTGTCCCAGACCTTCATTCTCGAACGCGTGGCCCCTGGCATCGCCCGGTTCCGCCTTGCGGGCCAGAAGGTCAACGAGATGGCAGGCATGGAAGTACGTGGAATGCCGATCACGGCGTTCTTCACCCCCGATGCCCGCAAACAGCTGAGCGCTGCATTGGAGCATATGTTCGAAGCCCCAGCTATCGTTGAGCTGGAGCTGCAAACCGAACCCTCGCGTCTGCGGGGCCGCCGCGAGGCACGGATGTTGCTGCTGCCGCTGCGCAGCGATCTTGGCGATGTCAGCCGGGCGCTGGGCGTCTTCGTCTCGGAAGGCAACCCGACGGGAACATCACAGCGCTTCACGGTGTCCTCGATCGAGATGCGGACCATCTCTCAGGGCAGCACCGATGGCGAATTCAAGGCCAAGCCGCGCGAAGAGAAGCAAGATATCAATACGCCGAACCCCGGCTTTGCAGAAACACAGGAGCGGTTCACGACCGAAAAGTCCATTCTGGACGAGGCGCGCGCCCTTGCCGACCGCGGCACCCTGAAGGCCACGCCGGATGCAGAAAAACCGGGTGAAACCGCAGACAGCGGTGCCAGCCAAAAGGCGCCCAAACGCGGATCACATCTGCGTCTCGTGGTCAGCCGCGACTAAGCACAGACATAGCCGGAGCACTCCGGCCGAGATTCCGGTCCAAGGTCATAGCACCGGAAAATACGCCCCGCGGAAGAACTCCCGGGGCGTTCCCTTTTCTGCCAGACTTCACCGTTTTCAAGTCTGCCATGCAGCTCAAAGCAAAAAGCCGCCCCGATTGGAGCGGCTTTTCTTTTGTTATCAGCCCCCTAGGCGCAGTCCCTAAGGTAAGCACCCCTAGCTTCAGCCAGCCTCGGCTGTCGCAGCGGCGCCACCGCGTTGACCGCGCAGGGTGGACAGCTCTTCAGCCACCAGGAACGCCAGTTCCAGCGATTGGCTAGCGTTAAGGCGCGGATCACAGGCCGTATGGTAGCGGTCGCTGAGGTTCTCATCGGTGACAGCCCGTACGCCGCCGGTGCATTCGGTGACATCCTGACCGGTCATCTCGAAATGCACGCCGCCGGGAATGGTGCCCTCGCTGGTGTGAACTGCGAAGAAATCGCGCACCTCGCGCAGAACGCTGTCAAAGGGCCGGGTCTTGTAACCGCTGGTGGACTTGATGGTATTGCCATGCATCGGGTCGCAGACCCATGTGACATTGGCGCCCTCTTCCTTCACCGCTTTGATAAGGCGCGGCAGATGATCCGCAGCCTTCCCGGCGCCGAAGCGGGCGATCAGCGTCAGACGGCCCTCTTCGTTCTCGGGATTCAGCTTGGCCATCAACTCCTTGAGGTCGTCGGCGGTGGTGGTCGGGCCGCACTTCAATCCGATCGGGTTCAGAACACCGCGGCAGAACTCCACATGCGCGCCGTCGGGCTGGCGGGTGCGGTCACCGATCCAGATCATGTGGCCGGAACCGGCCAGCCATTTGCCGGAGGTCGAATCAAGACGGGTCAGCGCCTCTTCATATTCCAGCAGCAGACCTTCGTGGCTGGTGTAGAACTCAACCGTCTGCAGCGTATGCGCGGTGTCGTTGTTGACCCCGGCTGCTTTCATGAAGTCCAGCGTGTCGGTGATCCGGTTCGCCATCTCGCGATAGGTCTCTGCCTTCTCGCTTTCGGTAAAACCGAGCGTCCAGGCGTGGACCTGATTCACATCCGCGTAGCCGCCGGTCGAAAACGCCCGCAGCAGGTTCAGAGTCGCGGCCGCCTGAGTATAGGCCTGCAGCATCCGGTTCGGATCTGGCACCCGCGAGGACTCGTTGAAGGCCAGATCGTTGATGATATCACCGCGGTAGCTGGGCAGCTCAACACCATCCACCACTTCGGTCGGGGCACTGCGCGGTTTGGCGAATTGCCCGGCCATCCGGCCCACCTTCACCACCGGCACTTTGGCGCCGTAGGTCAGAACCATCGCCATTTGCAGCATCACCTTGAAGGTGTCGCGGATTGCATCGGCGCTGAACTGTTCAAAGCTTTCGGCGCAATCGCCACCCTGAAGCAGGAAGGCCTCGCCGCGACCGGCGGCTGCCAGGTGCTGTTTCAGACGCCGTGCTTCGCCCGCAAAAACCAGCGGCGGATACTTGGAAAGCTGCGCCTCGACGGCCGCAAGGGCCGCCGCGTCGGTATAGTCGGGCATCTGAACCCGCGGTTTCTGGCGCCAGGTCGATTTTTGCCACTCACTCATAGCTTTTCTCCGCTCAAGAGGTCTTTGGGTATTTTCGGGCCCCACGTATACAAAACCCCGTGGCCACTGGCCAGTTCAGAATTTGAACATCTTGACCCGGCGGCATTCCTGTGAGCACGGTCAAAGACAGCCAGAACGAGCCCGACTCTCTGCGCATTATCCACAACAGTCAGGGGCCCGCACCATGCAGAACCAACGCAAACGAGTTGAACTTTCCGAATCCGTCGGTCCGACCAAACGGTTCGTTTTTGTATTGCTCGAACGGTTCTCCATGCTTTCCTTTGCCTCAGCCGTTGAATGTTTGCGCATTGCCAATCGGATGAGTGGGCGCGAGCTTTATTCATGGTCGCTGCTCGCAGAAGGCGGAGAGACGGTTACCTGCTCAGCCGGAACCACCTTTCAGCTTGATGGTGACCTCAGCGAACTGCAGCGCGATGACACCATCCTTTTGTGCGCTGGGATCGATGTTCAGGGCGCCACAAGCAAGAAGCTGCTGTCCTGGCTGCGGCGCGAGGCCCGCAAGGGATTGAAGGTGGGAGGGCTGTGTACAGCATCCTACGCACTGGCCAAGGCCGGGCTTCTGGACGGAAAACGCGCAACCATTCACTGGGAAAATGCGGATAGTTTTTCCGAGGAGTTTGAAGAGGTTGAGCTGACAAAGTCGGTGTTCGTCATCGATGGGAACCGGCTGTCTACGGCTGGCGGGACCTCTTCGATTGATTTGATGCTGAAACTCATTGCCAATGACCACGGTGAAGAACTGGCCAATGCGGTGGCCGATCAGCTGATCTATTCGTCGATCCGGACCGATCAGGACACCCAGCGCCTTTCGATCCCGACCCGGATCGGCGTGCGCCATCCGAAACTGTCGATGGTCATCCAGATGATGGAAAGCAATATCGAAGAGCCGATCAGCCCATCGATCCTGGCGCAGGATGTCGGCATGTCGACGCGCCAGCTGGAGCGCCTGTTTCGCCGCTATCTGAACCGCAGCCCCAAGCGGTATTATATGGAGCTCCGTCTGCAGAAGGCGCGTAATCTGCTGATGCAGACCGACATGAGTGTCATCAACGTGGCGCTGGCTTGTGGCTTTGCCTCACCTTCGCATTTTTCGAAATGCTACCGAGCGCATTATGACACCACACCTTATCGTGAACGCGGCAGTAAATCGACACAGGCCGCCCCGCGCTGAGTGCGTCGTTGCACGTGGCCCTGATCGGCCGATCCCGGATCACTCTCACGGAGAGCATTTGGCGGCCAATTTTGGCGACGCAGTCGCGTGATTGTGTTCTTTTCCTTTACGGAGGAACGCTGTAAAGGCACGTCCCAGTCGGGTTTATAGATAAAAACCGTGCCTGATGATGGAGGAATCGGCCCCAAAGCAAGCCGAGTGCGAAGCGAGGTCCAAATGGACTTTCTTTTTTCAAACGCCTTGCCTAGGGTCCAATGTGAACAGATTTGTTCCAACAAGGGAGTTTTCAAATGAAAAAACTACTGCTGGCCACAACGGCCGTTGCACTGACCGCGGGCACCGCATTTGCTGGTGGCCACGCCAAGGAAGTGAAACTGGGCGTTCTGCTTGGCTTTACCGGCCCGATTGAATCGCTGACCGCAGCCATGGGTGCCGGCGCCGAAATGGCAATGGCAGAAGCCACCGCATCCGGCAAACTGCTGGACGGCGCTTCGGTGACCTCTGTACGCGCAGATACCGGCTGCATCGACAACGGTCTGGCTGTTGCCAACGGTGAAAAACTGGTCGCTGAAGGCGTCAACGGCATCATCGGCGGTGACTGCTCGGGCGTGACCGGCGCGATCCTGCAGAACGTTGCGATTCCGAACGGCATGGTGATGATCTCCCCTTCGGCGACCTCGCCCGGGCTGACCACCATGGAAGACAACGACCTGTTCTTCCGCACCTCGCCCTCCGACGCCCGTGAAGGCGAAGTGATGGCCGAGATCCTGCAGGAGCGTGACATCAGCTCGATCGCCCTGACCTACACCAACAACGACTACGGCAAGGGTCTGGCGGACGCGATCAAGACCTCGTTTGAAAAGGTCGGCGGTGAAGTCACCATCGTGGCAGCGCACGAAGACGGAAAAGGCGACTATTCCGCCGAGGTTGCCTCGCTGGCTTCTGCCGGCGGCGACATCCTGGTGGTTGCCGGGTATCTGGACCAAGGCGGCCTGGGCATCATCCAGTCGGCGCTGGACAGCGGCGCCTATGACACCTTCGGTCTGCCCGGTGGCATGATCGGTGACAGCCTGCCCAAGAACGTGGGTTCCGACCTTGATGGCTCCTTTGGCCAGATCGCCGGTTCCGACTCCAAAGGCGCGGAAGTCTTTGCCGAAATGGCCAAGGCGGAAGGCTTTGACGGCACATCGGCCTATGCACCGGAATCCTATGACGCAGCGGCGCTGTTCCTGCTGGCCATGCAGGCTGCAGGCTCCACCGATCCGGCGGAATACGGTCCCAAGATCATGGAAGTTGCGAACGCTCCCGGTGAGCCGATCAACCCCGGTGAACTGGGCAAGGCGCTGGAAATCCTGGCCGCTGGCGGCGACGTCGACTTCCAGGGTGCGACCGGCGTTGAGCTGATCGGCCCCGGTGAGAGCGCAGGCTCCTACCGTGAGATCGAAGTCAAGGACGGTGCAAACACCACCGTGAAATTCCGTTAATCCTGAACAGGATAACGCAAACGAGAGATCAGCCCGGCATCGTCCGGGCTGTTCCAAATTTAAAGACTGCAAAAAACAAGCAGTTAGGGGATGAAATGACATGATCGTCGTCGAGGACTTGCACAAGCACTTCGGCGGGTTCCACGCGGTTGATGGCGCTTCGCTTGAAATCGCAAAGGGCTCCATAACCGGTTTGATCGGGCCAAATGGCGCGGGAAAAACCACTCTTTTCAACGTGATTGCGGGTGTTCTTGAACCCACCTCCGGGCGGGTCACCATGGATGGTGAGGACATCACCGGCCTGCCCCCGCATGAGCTGTTCCATAAGGGATTGCTGCGCACTTTCCAGATCGCGCATGAGTTTTCCTCGATGACCTGCCGCGAGAACCTGATGATGGTCCCGGGCAGCCAGTCGGGTGAGAGCCTGTGGAACACCTGGTTTGGCCGCAAGCGCATCGCCAATGAGGAACGCGCCCTGCGTGCAAAGGCGGACGAGGTGCTGGAGTTCCTGACGATCAGCCATATCGCCGATCTGAAGGCGGGCGAGGTCTCCGGCGGGCAGAAGAAGCTGCTGGAACTGGGCCGCACCATGATGGTGGACGCCAAGATCGTCTTCCTCGACGAGGTCGGTGCCGGCGTGAACCGGACCCTGCTTTACACCATCGCCGATGCGATCAAGCGCCTGAATGAGGAACGCGGCTACACCTTCGTCGTGATCGAACACGATATGGAGTTCATTGGCCGCCTTTGCGACCCGGTGATCTGCATGGCCGAGGGTAAGAAGCTCGCCGAAGGCACCCTGGACGAGATCAAGGCCAACGAACAGGTGATCGAAGCTTACCTGGGCACCGGTCTGAAAAACAAAGACAAAATAGGGGCAGACGCATGAGCGGCAACCCGTATCAGGACGATCGTGGCAACAAGGATTCCACGATCACCAACACCCATGGCGCGGGCACGATGCAGCCTGCCCACCGCAAGAGCGGCCCCACCACCAAGGTTGAGGGCGACAGCCCCTTCCTGATCGGCGATAGCATGACCGGCGGATACGGCAAGGGACCGGACATCCTGCATGACTGCACCATCGCCGTGAACCCGGGCGAGATCGCCGTGATCGTTGGCCCCAATGGCGCCGGCAAATCCACCGCGATGAAGGCCGTGTTCGGCATGCTGAACGTGCGTTCTGGCGCGGTGCGTCTGGATGGTGAGGATATCACCCAGCTCTCGCCGCAGGACCGCGTGGTCAAGGGGATGGGCTTTGTGCCCCAGACCAGCAATATCTTCACTTCGATGACGGTTGAGGAAAACCTGGAGATGGGCGCCTTCATCCGCACCGATGATTTCTCGGACACGATGGAGCAGGTCTATCACCTCTTCCCGATCCTGAAGGAAAAGCGCAACCAGCCTGCGGGCGAACTGTCGGGCGGTCAGCGTCAGCAGGTGGCCGTGGGCCGCGCGCTGATGACTCAGCCCAAGGTTCTGATGCTGGACGAGCCCACTGCTGGCGTGTCGCCCATCGTTATGGACGAGCTGTTCGACCGCATCATCGAGGTTGCCCGCACCGGGTTGCCGATCCTGATGGTGGAACAGAACGCCAAACAAGCCCTTGAGATCGCGGACAAAGGTTATGTCCTCGTCCAAGGCCGCAACGCCTATACGGGCACCGGTCAGGAACTACTGGCCGACCCCGAAGTGCGCAAATCTTTCCTGGGGGGCTGAGGCATGGAACTTCTCAACGCCCTTGTGGCATTCACAAACTTCGTTGGCGTACCCGCCATCGCCTATGGCAGCCAGCTCGCCATCGGCGCGCTGGGGGTGACGCTGGTTTACTCCGTCCTGCGGTTCTCGAACTTTGCCCATGGTGATACTATGGCATTCGGCACCATGGTGACGATCCTGTTCACCTGGTGGTTCCAGTCGATGGGCATCAGTTTTGGCCCGCTGCCCACCGCCCTGTTGGCGCTGCCCTTTGGTATCGTGCTGACCATGGGCCTGATGCTGGTCACTGACCGTACCGTCTATCGCTTCTACCGCGAGCAGAAGGCGAAACCGGTTGTCTTCGTCATGGTCTCGCTTGGTGTCATGTTCATGATGAACGGCATCGTCCGCTTCATCATCGGCCCCGGCGACCAGCGGTTCGCCGATGGGGAGCGTTTCATCATCAAGGCACGTGCCTTTAAGAAGATGACCGGTCTAGACGAGGGACTCGCCATCAAGACCAGCCAAGGCATCACCGTGATCACCGCCGTGATCGTCGTGGCGCTGCTGTTCTGGTTCCTCAACAAGACACGAACCGGCAAAAGCATGCGCGCCTATTCCGATAACGAGGATCTGGCGCTGCTGTCGGGCATCAACCCGGAGCGGGTGGTGATGTACACTTGGCTCATCGTGGCCACGCTCGCGACCATTGCCGGGGTTCTTTATGGCCTTGATAAGTCATTCAAACCCTTCACCTATTTCCAGCTACTGCTGCCGATCTTTGCCTCTGCCATCGTCGGTGGTCTGGGCAGCCCGATCGGGGCCATCGCAGGCGGCTTCATCATCGCCTTTTCCGAGGTGACGATCACCTATGCCTGGAAAAAGGTCGCAACCTACGTGCTGCCGGAAAGCATGGCGCCTGACGGGCTGATGCAGCTTCTCAGCACGGATTACAAATTCGCGGTTTCCTTCGCGATCCTGATCATCGTCCTGTTGTTCAAACCCACGGGCATCTTCAAAGGAAAATCGGTATGAGCGATACAGTGAAACACACGCTGCTGTTCGTCTTTGTCGGCGTTCTGATCCTGCTGGAAGGCTCTACCACCTTCCTCAACGTCTTCTCCGGCTCGTGGAACTCTGCCCTTGTGATCCTCAACATGGGGCTGATCTCGGCCATCATGGCGCTGGGCGTGAACCTGCAATGGGGTTTTGCCGGTCTCTTCAACGTCGGCATCATGGGCTTTACCGCGCTTGGTGGTCTGGCTGTGGTGCTGGTCTCTACCGCGCCCACACCGGGTGCCTTCACCGCTGGTGGCATGGGTATCCTGATGGCGCTGGTGATGGGCGCGCTGACAGTCGTCGGCGCGGTTGCCGTCTACCGGTTCATGGCGCCGGGCATCGCCCGCACCCTGACCCTGCTGGCAGTGCTGACCGTCGGATTCTTCGTCTACCGCGCGCTGTTTGACCCCTCGGTCGAGGCGGTCGAGGCGATCAACCCCGCGCTGGAAGGCAATATCGGTGGTCTTGGCCTGCCGGTGCTGCTGGCCTGGCCTGCCGGTGGCCTGCTGGCCGCCGGGGCGGCCTGGCTGATTGGTAAGACGGCCCTGGGTCTGCGCTCTGACTATCTGGCGATTGCCACGCTTGGCATTGCGGAAATCATCATCGCGGTCCTGAAGAACGAAGACTGGCTGTCGCGCGGCGTCAAGAACGTCGTCGGCCTGCCCCGTCCGGTGCCTTATGAAGTGGATCTGCAGAACGATCCCGCCTTTGTAGAACGGGCGGCAAGCTGGGGAATGGATGCCGTCGAAGGGTCCACGATCTTCGTGAAGCTGGGGTATTCCGTACTCTTTGCCGTGGTGCTGCTGGTGCTATTGTGGATGGCGCAGATGGCGCTCAAAAGCCCGTGGGGCCGAATGATGCGGGCGATCCGTGACAATGAGGTCGCAGCCGAAGCGATGGGCAAGGACGTCACCCGCCGACACTTGCAGATCTTTGTACTTGGCTCGGCCATCTGCGGCATCGCCGGCGCGATGATGACGACGCTCGACAGTCAGCTTACGCCAGGCACCTATAACCCGCTGCGCTTTACCTTCCTGATCTGGGTAATGGTGATCGTTGGCGGCTCCGGCAACAACTTTGGCGCCGTGCTGGGTGGTATGCTGATCTGGTTCTTCTGGATCAAGGTTGAGCCGATGGGTATCGAGCTGATCAAGCTGGTCACCGCCGGTATGGCGGATGGTAGCTGGCTGAAGGACCACCTGATGGAAAGCGCATCGCACATGCGGCTCTTCACCATGGGGCTGATCCTGCTACTGGTGCTGAGGTTCAGTCCACGCGGATTGATACCTGAGAAATAAGCCTGAAAACAAAAAGCGCCGCCCCGAAGATCCGGGGCGGCGCTTTCTATTGGTAAAGGAGCTAGCCGGGTCAGCGCCCTTTGAACAACCCGCCCAGGATCCCGCGCACGATGCGGCGTCCGGTGGTGCCTTTCAACTCTTTGATCACTGCTTCGGAGAGGGCCGAACCAAAGGTATCCTTTGGCCTGCCAAAGCTACGCGAAGTTGACCGGCTGACGCGGCTGCCCGAATAGCGCCGCGCGGCGTTGAACTCGCGCGCCATCGGCTCTGGCGCCGCTTCAGCCTGCACCTCGGCCACCTCGGCTTCGGTGGCGGCCTCTGCTGCCCGCTGTGCCAGGATTTCATAGGCCGAATGCCGATCCAGCGTCTGGTCGTATTTCCCGGCCATTCCCGACACTTGCAGAGCCGCCTTGCGCTCCTCATTCGTTATTGGTCCCAGTTGGGACGAGGGCGGCCGGATCAGGGTACGTTCCACCACGCCGGGCACGCCCTTCTTTTGCAGCATGGATGTTACCGCCTCCCCGACGCCAACCTCGCGAATTGCGTCCTCGGTCGAAAAGCGCGGGTTCTCGCGGTAGGTTTCAGCCGCCAGTTTCAGGTTCTTGCGATCGCGCGCGGTAAAGGCGCGCAGGGCGTGCTGGATCCGGTTGCCGAGCTGACCAAGGATATCCTCGGGCACATCCGCCGGGTTCTGGGTAATGAAATAGATCCCCACGCCCTTGGACCGGATAAGGCGCGCCACCTGCTCTACCTTGTCGATCAGCGCCTTGGGGGCATCGTCGAACAGCAGGTGCGCCTCATCAAAGAAGAACACCAGCCGGGGTTTGTCGGGATCGCCCACCTCGGGCAGCTCTTCAAACAATTCGCTCAGCAGCCACAACAGGAAAGTGGCATAAAGCCCTGGTGCGGCCATCAGCTTGTCCGCGGCCAGAATGTTGATCATACCGCGCCCCTCTGCATCGCAGCGCATCAGATCCGACAGTTCCAGCGCCGGTTCGCCAAAGAACTGCCCGCCGCCCTGATTTTCCAGCACCAGCAATCGCCGCTGAATGGCCCCGATCGAGGCGGTCGAAACATTGCCATAGCGCAAGGACAGATCGGCCCGGTTCTCCCCCGTCCAGACCAGCAGCGCCTGAAGGTCCTTCAGATCCAGCAGCGGAAGACCTTCCTCATCCGCCAGGCGGAAGGCGATGTTCAGTATGCCTTCCTGTGCTTCGCTGAGCTCCAAAAGCCTCGACAGTAGCAACGGCCCCATTTCGGCCACGGTGGTGCGGACCGCGTGACCCTGCTGGCCGTAAAGGTCCCAGAAGGTCACCGGGCAGGCGTGATAGTGATAGGTGTCAAATCCGATGGTCTGCGCCCGGCTGGTAAAGGCCTCGTGCAGCTTGTGGCTCACCGTTCCGCTTTTGGCGAGGCCCGAAAGGTCGCCTTTGACATCGGCAAGGATGACGGGAACGCCTGCGTTGGAAAAACTCTCGGCCAGGATCTGCAGCGTCACGGTCTTGCCAGTGCCAGTGGCGCCCGCGATCAGCCCGTGTCGGTTGGCGTATTTCAGGGCCATCTCCTGCGGGATGCCATAACCCTCGCCGCCGCCGCCCAGGAAGATCTTGTCGCTCATGCCTGTTTCCTACTCGCCTGCGTTCGAGGATGCGGTGGCTGCGAACCCCGATGATCCGGTCCCGCTGATCGTCATCCGAACGCCCACACAGATAATTAACCTTTATACTGAATACTTAGAACTGCCCGCCCACGCAAATACGGATGTGAGGGCGGTCATTTCCTCCCTGTCAGACTGGCCGTGCCACCGAGCACGGCCTTTTTTTGTGCACCGACAGGTGATGGACACCCTCAAAATCATGGTTAAAAGTTCGTAAATCGGTCAAACCCCTTTCAGGGGTGCCTTGCTGTAATTTTTTTGTCATTCCATGTTGACCACAGGCCGGGGCTTTCGTAACGTCCCTACCAATAACTAAGTCGGCCAGTCCGACGGGGAGAAAAAAACAAAAGGGAACCCGTTAGGTTCCCTTTTTTCTTTGATTCCAAAATCTTCGCTCTGATCACCCTGCCGTGCATTTCCCCGCCGATAGGCCGATAATGACCTGACACCACATGTGCATCGTGCTAGATCCCGTATCGGACGTCCTGACATAAAAGAGGCACTCATGATCAAGTCCCTGACACCGATCGCCCTGGCCGCGATGATCGCAACAACTGCGCCTTTGCATGCGCAGGAAACGCAGAATTCGGGTGGCGAGGCGGCTGCTCCCTCTGCGGATCAAATGCTGGACCTGGGGCAGCCCGTCGATGACGGCACTCCGGCGATTGGGGATCGCTATGCAAAAGAAACCCACGGCGACTGGGATCTGGCTTGCATCAAGACCGAAACAGAAACCGACCCCTGTTCGCTGTTGCAGATCCTGACTGCGCCTGATGGCAACCCGATGGCCGAGGTTTCTCTGTTCCGCATCGATCAGGCCGGCGGACAGGCTGTTGCTGGGGCAACCGTAATCGTGCCGCTGGAAACGCTGCTACCTGCGGCCCTGACCATTTCGGTCGATGGCGCCCCGAGCAAGCGCTACAACTATTCCTTCTGCAACCCACTGGGCTGCGTGGCGCAGATCGGCTTTACCCAAGGCGACATCGATGCATTCAAGAAGGGCACCGAAGCCACCCTGTCCCTGCGCCCTGCCCCTGCGCCGGATCAGCTGATCGAACTGAAAATGTCGCTGAAAGGGTTCACCGCCGGCTACAATGTCGTCGACGTGGTCTCCCAATAAGATGAGAACTCACGCTCCCGCCACCAGGCGGGCGTGATCAGACAACGATAAAAGCCACCGCAGCGACTGCTGACGGTGGCTTTTCTTTTTTTCGGCAAGCCCGGGCAGCGCTCCGTTCAGATCTTTTTCAGCGCCAGAACCGCGTTCAGCCCGCCAAAGGCAAAGGCGTTGCTCAGCGCCACATCTACCTTTGCCTCACGCGCCTCATTGGGCACCACATCCAGAGCGCATTCCGGGTCTGGTTCCTCATAGCCGATGGTGGGGGCAATCACCCCATCGCGCACGGCCATGATACAGGCCAGAAGTTCCACCGCACCGGTGCCGCCGATCAGGTGACCATGCATGGATTTTGTCGAGGAGATCATCAACCGGTCCGCGTGCGGACCAAACACATCTGCCACCGCGGCGCATTCGGTTTTGTCATTCGCTGCAGTGCCGGTCCCATGGGCATTGATATAGCCAACGCTTTCAGGCGCCACTCCGGCATCCTGCAGGGCGCCAGAGATTGCGCGGGCCGCACCCTGTTTGCTCGGCATGACGATATCCGCCGCGTCCGAGGACATGGCGTAGCCCACCACCTCGCAGAGGATCTCCGCACCGCGGGCGCGGGCGTGTTCGTAGTCTTCAAAGACAAACACGCCGGCGCCTTCGCCCTGCACCATGCCGTTGCGGTTGGCGCTGAACGGGCGGCAGGCATCGCGGGACATGACCCGCAACCCTTCCCAGGCCTTGACCCCACCAAAGCACAGCATCGATTCCGATCCGCCTGTGACCATCGCAGGCGCCATGCCGCTGCGCACCATCTGGAAGGCCTGCGCCATCGCATGATTGGAAGAGGCGCAGGCGGTGGAAACGGTGAAACTTGGCCCTTTGAGGTTGAATTCCATTGACACATGGCTGGCGGCTGCGTTGTTCATCAGCTTCGGCACCACGAAGGGATGGACGCGGTTCTTACCGTCCTCATAGACCGAGCGGTAATTATCATCCCAGGTGGACACGCCGCCGCCGGCGGTGCCCAGAACCACTCCGGATTTCGCCGACAGATCGCCGTGGAATTCGATTCCGGACTGCGCAATCGCCTCTTTGGCGGCGGTCAGAGTGAACTGGGTGAAGCGGTCATAAAGGCTCATCTGTTGCCGGTTAAAACGGCCCTCGGCCTCGAACCCCCGGACCTGCCCGCCAATCTGGATCGACAGGCGCTCAACATCGCGAAACTCAAGCGCACCGATGCCGCAGCGCCCCTCGCGCATCGCCTCCATGGTCGCGGGCACCGAATGGCCAAGTGCGTTGATGGTGCCGGCGCCGGTGATTACTACGCGTCTCATTCAGATCATCCTTGATCCCAGAGGGGGCATCACTGCTTAGCAGCGGTCAGCTTTTCGATGCCCGTGATGATCGCCGCGACATTGGTGATGTCGAAATCACTTTTTTCCGGTTCATTGGCATTGAACGGAATGGTGATGTCGAACTCTTCCTCGATAGCAAAGATGCTTTCAACGAGGCCGAGACTATCGATGCCCAGATCCTCAAGCGTGCTGTCGAGTGTCACATCAGACGGTTCCAGCACTGCCTGCTCTGCGATGATTTCGATTACCTTGTCCTTGATGCTCATACCGGGTCCCTGATCGTTAAGGCTGGCGCAGATGTAGTCTCTGTACCGTTATTTTAAAACTGCCTTTTTCAGCGCTTCGATATCGCGCATCAGTCGGGGCAGCCTGCGTTGTGCCTTATAGACCTCGGTATGTGTCTCCATTTTGACAGCGGGATAGCCCATCATCACACGGCCTGCGGGCACGTTCGAAAGGATCTTTGTCCCGCCGCCGGCGATCACTCCGTCGCCGATAAAGATATTATCGACCACGCCGCATTGCCCACCAAGAACCACGTTGTTGCCGATATCAACCGAGCCGGAGGTGCCGGTCTGTCCGCACAGGAGGCAATCACGCCCAACCCGGGTGTTGTGGCCAACGTGTACAAGGTTGTCGAGCTTTGTGCCGTCGCCGATCACCGTGTCGCGGATGGTGCCGTTGTCGACGGTGCAATTGGCGCCCACTTCTACATCGTCGCCGATGGTGACCGAGCCAAGGGAGTGAATGCGCAGCCAGCTTTGGGGTTTGGCATCGCCCTGATCACCCAGCGTCTTGCGCACGGTTTCCGCGCCTGACACCTCAGGTGTTACATAGGAAAACCCATCGCCACCGATGCGCGCGCCGGGCTGGGCCCGGAACCGCTCCCCAATGGTCACGCGGGCGCCGATGGAGACCATCTCGCGCAGCTGTGCTCCGGTCCCCATCGTGACATCCACGCCGATATGGCACTGCGGACCGATGATGGAATTGTCTCCGATTTTCGCCCTCGCACCAATCACACAGAAGGGGCCGACGCTGACGCCCTCTCCCAGCTCCGCGCTGGGATCAATGACGGCAGAGGGGTGAATGCCGGAGCCAAAGCCCTGGCCCGGATCCATCATACTGGTGAGACCGGCCATGGCCATACGCGGCCGGGCTGCGAAAATAGCCGCCTTCAGGCCCATGGACTGCCAGTCGGCGCCTTCCCAGAGCATGGCAACTTGAGCTGCGCCCTCGGCCAGCGCCTCGGCATATTTCGGGGAGGTTGCAAGCGCCAGATCGCCCGGACCTGCGTCTTGCGGTTCGGCCGTGCGCGCCACTTCGATAGAAACATCGCCTTCGCAGGCAGCACCTAATGCATCAGCAATCTGACGGACAGTATACATATGGGGCCCTTCCTCACGTCTGTTGAAGACGGGCCCCGGAGATTAGCCCTGCACGCCCGGCAAGGCGACCCCTGCCCGCTGCAAGGCGTCCCATACCTTGGCGTCGCGTCCATAGACATCCCGCCGGAACTCGGCCCGTCCTTTGCCCGAGACATAAGCCGTCCGGTAGATAATGTGAACAGGCACCTTCTGTTCCAGCTCCACTTTGGTTTCTTTTCCGGAGCTTAGGATCCGCTGAAAGAATGCCTTGGGATCTTCGGTCTGCCGCGCCAGCAGCGCATAAGCAAACTCAAAGGGCTGCGCCAGGCGGATACAGCCGTGGGAGAAGGCCCGGACTTCGCGGCTGAACAGGCTCTTTTGCGGCGTGTCGTGCAGGTAGATGTTGTATTTGTTCGGGAACATGAACTTCACCAGCCCCAGCGCATTGCTGCGGCTCGGCGGCTGGCGCATCGAGTATGGAAAGTTGCTTCTGGTGTACTGAGAGAAGTCCGCTGAGTTGCGGTCGACGACACGGCCCTGACGGTCGGTAATCAGAATGTGACGGACTGCATTCGGGTTGTTGCGCAGTTTCGGCAGGTATTCCTTGGTGATGATCGAGCGCGGCACGTGCCAGCTCGGATTGATGATCATGTGTTCCATGACATCCGAGAATTCCGGCGACCTGCGGTCGTGCTGGTTCTTGCCGATCACGGACCGGGTTTCAAAGGTCACGTCGCCACGGTCGACAATCTTGGCCGTGAAATCGGTCTGGTTCACCAGGATATGACGCTCACCGCGTTCGGGTGACAGCCAGCGCTCCCGCTCCATCGCCACCACCACGGATTTCAGCCGTTCGGTAACCGGTTTGTTGAGCTCGGCAATGGTGCCGTCCCCGGCAACGCCGTCGACCTCTAGCCCGTGGTCCGACTGGAACTTCTGCACCGCCTGTTCCACATCCATGTCAAACGCGGCGGTGGCGCTGCGGGTCAGATATCCCATGGCTACCAGCCGGTCGCGCAGCGCGATCACAGCAGGTCCGGTGTCACCCGGCTCAAGCTTGCCCTTCGGAACCGTGGTGCCCCAGCCGCCTTTGGCGACCAGCTGCTCAAGACGGAATTTTTCCCGCAGTAAGGCGCGGTATTGCGGCGAGGCGGGCACCAGCGAGCGCATATAGGCCATCGGCTGATTGTCCCGGATGCCTTCCAGATAGGTCACCGGATCGGTGGTATGTTTCTTGCGAACGATCCCGTCGTCGATCGAGCCGGGATCAAGAAGGCCGGTCTGCAGATCAGTGGCATAATTCACGTAAGCCGTGCTCAGCGCCGCTTCGATCTGCCCCAGATCACGGGCCGACCGTGCATTGCGCATCTGCTCCATCAGCGACGCCGCCAGGGCAGACTGGTCCGGCAATCCGTGGGCCGAGGCCTCTTCCAGCGCACGCAGCAGCGCGGCCCGGCGCTGCATCGATTCTTCGCCCGGCGCCGTCCAAATCGGGGTGTAAGCGGATTCGCGGTAGAATTTGGCAACTGCGTTTTCGTTCGCTGCGAACTCAGCAACCGATTGCTTGAAGGCCGTGACCTGCGCCGAGGCACCACTCGGCGCAAAGGCGACTGTGGCACCAAATAGGGCCAGAGCGAAAACGCCGGACCGAACCTGCGGCAGAACGCTGCTATAAAGTGCTGTTTTCATTGACGCGCGACCCCCTGATGACGATGCCATTAAATCTTCCCTCTACTACATGAATCTTTAGTAAAAAGAAGCAAGACGCAGCCCCCATTTACACATCGTAAACCAATAGTTGAGAGCCTATTTTCGGCGGTTCTCGAACTTGTGACCAGTGATTTTGGTGCTTTTTGATGGGGAAATCTTAACGCAACGTCCCCTTTTGCGCAAAAAATTGCCGAAAATCCGAAGAAAACAGGGATGAGACCAATCGAAACTTGGATCGTGATTCCCCCTGTGTCATAGAAGTCACGTGCCGGGAAATACGGCAGGCCCGTAACATCGGGCATCGGCAGGACACACAAATCGTTCGGGATGGTGCGGTAAACATGGCAGAAACATCGAACTCGGGGCTCACCCGTCGGGCCCTTCTGGGTGCATTTGCGGCAACAGCAGTAACCGCAGCCCCAACATTTTCCAATGCAGCAGGCTTTTTGCGTGGTGGCGGCGATATCCGCCGCATCCGTATGTACTCGGGCCGTACCGGTGAACGGCTGGACATGGTCTACTGGATCGAAGGCAAGTACATCAAAGACGCAGTGCGCGAGATCAATCACTTCATGCGCGACTGGCGCACCGACGACGTAAAAGAGATCGACCTGCGCACAATCGATATCATGGCCGCCTCTCATAACCTGCTGGAAGTAAACGAACCGTATATGATGCTTTCGGGATATCGCAGCCCGAAGACCAACGCCATGCTGCGCGGCCGTTCGCGTGGCGTTGCCAAGAACTCTCTTCACATGCGCGGACAGGCCGCAGACCTGCGCCTTGCGTCTCGCTCGGTTACGCAGATGGCGAAAGCGGCCAAGGCTTGCCGTGCCGGCGGTGTTGGCACCTATTATCGCTCCAACTTTGTTCACATGGACTGCGGCGTCGTCCGTGACTGGCGCGGCTGATGCGGAAACCCGACTAGGCGTTCTATAGAAGCCCGGTCCGCATGTCGTCATTCAGGCGTTCTGCATTACACCAAAACGAACCACTAATGTCCGGTGTGCCCCGATGGGTGCGCCGGATTTTTGCTTCTGCCACACTTGGAATTGGCGTCGAATTTACAATACAGCCCAAATCCGAATTGGTCCGGACACTGGTTCGGGAGATTAGTTAGGGGAGAAGTGGCGCACCTGATAGGATTCGAACCTATGGCCTCTGCCTTCGGAGGGCAGCGCTCTATCCAGCTGAGCTACAGGTGCCTGATGTGGAGCCGTATACCTGCCGTTCCATGACGCTGCAATGCCAAAATTGCCTCTGGATTCTTTTGTTTGCCACTCGCGCATTCGGCGCTAGGAACGCTGTGGACCGGCCCGAAGAACCTTTGGCGCCTTCCAGTCCACCAGATCCGCTCCAGCGATACTACGGCATGAACCGGTTGGCCACAGAGGACAAAATGCACCACCCATCGCAGAAATCAACTTGAAGCGCTCACGGCGCGGTGCTACCCAAATCCCACTGCGGGTGTAGCTCAATGGTAGAGCATTTGCTTCCCAAGCAAGTGACGAGGGTTCGATTCCCTTCACCCGCTCCAAATCTCCCTTCCTATTTTGAATGCAACAGCCTCGCGACGCTTGGACTGATGTTTTCGCGGATGTCGCGGTCAAGACGATGTGCCGGAGGGTTTTTGTTGAAACTTCAAATACCGCGCCTTAGTCCAACGGGATGACACTCCTTTACCTTACCCCGCTCGATGCAGAGACTCAGTTGGCTCAGGGGATCGACCACCCCTGCCCCGTTGCCATTGCCGATAAGGTTCGCTTTTCCGAACTCGACCTTTTGAACCACGTGAACAACAAGGCCTACCTGGGCTGGTTCGAATCCACCCGCGTCACCTATTTCGATACACATTGCGCCAGGCATTTCTCCGGCGGGCCGATCCCGCGCACGGTGATGCGCAATTCCAATGTGCACTACCTCAAGGAAATGCTGCTTGGCGAAAGCTACATCTCCACCGCCCGGGTGCTGTCCTTCCGCAACACGTCATATGTGATGGAGCAGCAGATCTGGTCTGGCGACCTGCGCACCCGGCTGGAAGCCGTGATGGTTCTGCGCACCGCCGATGGCAGCGCAGGACAGCCGATTCCGGACAGTTTGAAACAGCAATTTCTGGACCTCGATGGCGCCACCGACCTCAGCCAATAAGGCCGAGACTTAAGGTGCCCAATGCACTTGAGTGCCTGACAAAATGGCCTGAACCGGGGCTTCTTCGGGCGGCAGCGATATCGCCCGATCCAGCGCCTTGCGTTTGGCCTCACCAAAGATCACCAGATGTTTCGCCATCGCTCCGTTTAACACCGGCGCTGTCAGACTGATGCGGCCTTCAGGTTGGCTGTCCGGGCGCATCACTGCCAAAGTCGGCGCCGAGCCGGCCAGCGCCGCCTCAAGCCCCTTCACCCCCGGAAACAAGGAGGCCGTGTGCATGTCTTCGCCCATCCCCAGAAGCGCCACTGAAATCGGCAATTCCGGGGAAACCAGGGATTCGACCTCGGCCAATACATCTTCGGGGGCGCGGTCGGGCACGTAGAACGGCAGAAAACGCGCGGCGGCGGCGGGGCCTGTCATCAGCCGCTCGCGGATCATTCGCGCATTGGAGCGGTCACTGTCGGAGGGCACCCAGCGTTCATCCGTCGCCATCACCCGGACCCGTTCCCAATCGATTGAAGCTGCGCAGAGATCATCAAAGATAGGCGCGGGCGTGCTGCCGCCTGCCACCGCAAGCGAGGCGGTGTCGTGATGTAGAAGATGTGTTTCCAGATCCCCGGCAATGCGCTGCGCAACCTCTATCGCCAGCATTTCCTGATCTGGATATTCATTGAATTTCATGGATTTATTCCTCTCCATTCACGTCCATCACGGCGCATCAGCAAGTCCGCATCGCCGGGCCCGGTGCTGCCCATATCATAGGGTTTTGGTACATCCCCGCGCGCCTGCCAGCCCGCGATGATCGGATCGGTCCAAGCCCAGGCGGCGGTCACCTCGTCCCCGCGCATGAACAACGTCTGGTTACCCCGGATCATATCGGTGATCAGACGCTCGTATGCGTCCGGGGGATTTTTGCCATCCGCCCCGAGGGCCGTTGCAAAACTCATATCCAGCGGAACGTCAACCAGACGCATGCCGCCCGGACCCGGCTCCTTGATGGTCACGCTCAGCGTGATGCCTTCGTTGGGTTGCAGGCGGATCTTCAGATGGTTGGCGTGACGGCCGGCCTCCTCGCCGAATATCGAGTGCGGCGCGTCCTTGAACAGCACGTTGATCACCGAAGAACGTGCCACCAGCCGTTTCCCTGTGCGAAGGTAAAACGGTGTGCCCGCCCATCGCCAATTGCTGATATGGGTCTTGAGCGCGATATAGCTTTCGGTGCTGGAGCGCGGGTTTCCGACGGTTTCCCGGTAGGTTAGGTCGGGTCCTTCACCCCCGGCAGCCGCGTTATACTGCCCCCGGACGATGTGGTAAGGCTCCACCGGATCCAGCGCCCGGATCACCTTTACCTTTTCATCGCGCACCGCGTCGGGGTCAAATTTTGCCGGCGGCTCCATCGCGATCAGGCACAAAAGCTGCATCAGGTGGTTCTGCATCATGTCGCGCATTGCGCCGGCGCGGTCGTAATACTCCTCGCGCCCGGCGACCCCGACGGTTTCCGCCACGGTGATCTGGATATGATCGACGTATTGACTGTTCCACAGGGGTTCGAACAGCATATTGCCGAACCGGATCGCCATCAGGTTCTGCACCGTTTCCTTGCCCAGATAATGATCGATCCGGTAAATCTGGTTCTCGGTGAAATGCGCAGCCAGTGTCGCGTTCAGCGCCTTGGCAGACTGCAAATCGTGTCCAAAGGGTTTTTCTACCACGATCCGGCTGTCTTCATCCGACAATCCGTGCCGGTGCAGACGTTCGGCCAGCGGTCCGAACAGGCCCGGCCCCACCGAGAAGTAGAAGACTCTGATCGGCCGTGGCTCAACTTCGGCCAGTTGCGCGGCCAGCGGCTCCCAACCGCGATCCTCGCGGGCGTCCAGCGACACATAAGTGACGCGGCGCAGAAACTCCGGGATTCCCGCAGCACCCGGCCCGTGTTCATTCAGCGTTGCCTTAATCCCTTCCGCCACCATCTGCCGGTAGTCTTCGGTTCTGATATCGGCCCGGGCGGCGCCGATGATGCGGACTTCCTCGGGGAAATGGCCACCACAAAACCGCCGGTAAAGCGCCGGCAGGATTTTGCGCTGCGCCAGATCGCCAGTACCGCCAAAGATCACCAGATCGAAGGGATCGACCGGTATCACGCGTGGAGCCATTGTTCATTCCATTTCGCTGTGACCGGATGCCCAAGGCAGAGGCGAAATCACTTCACATCCCTGTCAGGCGGCCTCCGGCGGCTTTCACTTTGGGGGCAGTATAGGGTAGCCTTGTCGGAAAGGAACGGCCCATGAGGACATCCCCGTGAAAGATCTGCCTAACCCCAACGCAAACCTAGGTAAATTTCAAGACAGCCTGGTGACAGCCGACGGCAGCACCCGGGCGTCCGTGGCCTTGTCGAACCCGGAAACCCTATGGTTCAACACCGGAACGCTTTGCAATATTGAATGCGCGAACTGCTATATCCTCAGCTCGCCCCGCAATGATGCCCTTGTCTACCTCACCGCAGCCGAGGTCGAGGACTATCTGGATCAACTTGAAGAGCGGAACTGGCGGGTACGTGAAATCGCCTTTACCGGCGGCGAGCCCTTCATGAACCCCGAGATGTGCGCCATGGCCGATGCCGCGCTGGAGCGGGGTTATGAAGTCCTGATCCTCACCAACGCCATGCGGCCAATGATGCGCAAGACCGTGCGGCAGGATCTGCTGGTGCTGAAAGAAAAACACCCGGGCAAGATGACGCTGCGCATCTCGCTGGACCACCACTCCGCAGATATTCACGACACCGAGCGTGGCGAAGGCAGCTATGCCAAAACGCTGGAAGGTATGGCCTGGCTGCGGGACAACGGGTTCCAGATGGCGGTTGCCGGCCGCATCACCTTTGCCGAAAGCGAGGCGGAAGCGCGGCAAGGTTTTGCCGATCTGTTTGCCGCGCAGGGGTTTGATATCGATTCCGCCAACCCCGGTCAGACGGTGCTGTTCCCTGAGATGGACGAGGCGGTGGAAGTACCTGAAATTACAACCGCTTGCTGGGGCATCCTAAACAAGGCGCCAGAGGATGTGATGTGCGCCTCTTCTCGTATGGTGGTCAAACGCAAGGGTGCCGAAAAACCGGCGGTTCTGGCCTGCACCCTGCTCCCCTATGCGCCGGAATTCGAGCTCGGCACCACCTTGGCCGAGGCAGAGAAGCCCGTGGCGTTAAACCATCCTCACTGCGCCAAATTCTGTGTATTGGGCGGGGCCAGCTGTTCGGCCTGACCTCCATTCATGGCCCGGCACCTGCTGTTTAGTGGATCTTGAATTCGCCCTTCACGTGCCGCCATTCCCCGGCGCCAATCATCTTGCGGTGTGTAAAGCGGACCGAATGCAGCGGTCCCTCGATCTCGCGCTGCCAGAATTCGATGAACTGAAACATCCGGTCGTGGTCTGGCGCCAGATCGTACTCCTGCCACAGAAATGTATTCAGAACATGAGGATGGTCCGGCATGTGATAAATGAATTCGGCCGTGGTCAGCCCATAGCCCTTGAGCATCAGTTCCGTTTCGCTGATCTCCATATGTGGTCTCCTGCAACGAAGCCCCCCGTGAAATCCTAGCCACGGATTGGTTAACAGTTTCGAAACCACGCTGCCTGCTCCGCGCGCGGTCGGGCGGCGTGCCGGTCTGCCCATCAGTCAGCTTGCGCCCCATATGGGGTGTCTGATAGGGTGTCCTGACACAATAGAGACCCATAATACAGAACGGGCAGCAAACGTGAGCGATACGCCGGATACTCCTGAAAACATGGACGAAACACCGCCCCAAGGGCCGGTATACGAGGGGCCGACGGTCTCAATCGAATCCGAGATGCGCACGTCCTATCTGGACTATGCCATGTCGGTCATCGTCAGCCGGGCCATTCCCGACCTGCGTGACGGGCTGAAACCCGTTCACCGCCGGATTCTTTATGCGATGCATGAGACCGGCAATACCCACGATAAATCCTATCGCAAATCGGCCCGTCCGGTCGGCGACGTGATGGGTAAATACCACCCGCACGGCGACAGCGCGATCTATGACGCCTTGGTGCGCATGGCGCAGGACTTTTCGATGTCGCTGCCGCTTTTGGATGGTCAGGGCAACTTTGGCTCGATGGACGGCGATAACCCCGCCGCGATGCGTTACACCGAAGTGCGCATGGACAAGCCTTCGGCCTTTATGCTGGCGGATATCGACAAGGATACCGTCGATTTCCAGGACAACTACGATGGCAAGGACCAGGAACCGACGGTTCTGCCCGCGCGTTTCCCCAACATGCTGGTCAACGGCGCCGGCGGCATCGCGGTTGGTATGGCGACCAACATCCCGCCGCACAATCTGGGCGAAGTTGTTGACGCAACCCTGGCCCTGATCGAGGAGCCGGATCTGACCAGCGAACAGCTGATCGAATATGTGCCCGGCCCCGACTTCCCGACTGGCGGCGTGTTGCTGGGCCGCTCCGGCGCGCGCAAGGCCTATCTTGAGGGGCGCGGAAGCGTCATCATCCGCGCCAAGACCCGGGTCGAGGAGATCCGCAAGGATCGCTACGCCATCATCGTGGACGAAATTCCCTATCAGGTGAACAAGGCCTCGATGATCGAAAAGATCGCTGAACAGGTGCGCGACAAGAAGATCGAAGGCGTTTCCCACGTTCAGGATGAATCCGACCGCAACGGTGTGCGCGTGGTGGTCGAACTGAAGCGTGACGCCACTGCCGAAGTGGTGCTCAACCAACTTTATCGGTTCACGCCGATGCAGACGCATTTCGGCTGCAACATGCTGGCGCTCAACGGTGGCCGACCCGAGCAGCTGACCCTACGCCGGTTCCTGACCTCCTTTATCGATTTCCGCGAAGATGTGGTCGCACGCCGGACCGCTTATCTGCTGCGCAAAGCGCGGGAACGCAGCCATATCCTTTGTGGTCTGGCGGTTGCCGTTACCAATATCGACGAGATCGTCACGACGATCCGCCAATCCGCGGATGCGGCCGAAGCGCGTGAAAAGCTGATGACCCGCCGCTGGCCGGCGCAGCCGATCCTGGAATATATCGCGCTGATCGATGACCCGACCCATACCGCGAACGAAGACGGGACCTACAACCTGTCAGAAACTCAGGCCCGCGCCATTCTGGAACTGCGCCTGCAGCGCCTGACCCAGATCGGCGTCAAGGAAGTCACCGACGAGTTGGAAGAACTGGCCTCCAAGATCAAGGAATACCTTGAGATTCTGGGCTCCCGTGACCGGATCATGGGCATCATCGCTGACGAGCTGCGCGAGGTTCGTGAGAATTTCGCCGTGCCGCGCCGCACCGAAATCGTTGATTGGTCCGGTGATATGGACGATGAGGACCTGATCGAGCGCGAGGACATGGTGGTCACCGTGACCTCTGGCGGCTACATCAAACGCACCCCGCTGGTCGATTTCCGCGCTCAGAAACGCGGCGGCAAGGGGTTGTCGGGGATGCAGACCAAGGAAGAGGATGTTGTCACCACCCTCTTTGTTGCGAATACCCATACACAGCTGTTGTTCTTCACCACGGATGGCATGGTCTACAAGCTGAAGACCTGGCGCTTGCCGCAGGGCGGACGCACTTCGAAAGGCAAGGCGATCGTCAACATCCTGCCGATCCCGACAGGCGTCTCCATCGCGGCCATCATGCCGGTCGATCGGGACGAGGACGAATGGGACGATCTGCAGATCATGTTCGCGACATCTGCTGGAACTGTGCGGCGTAACCGTTTGTCGGATTTCACAAATGTCATGCGCAACGGTAAGATTGCGATGAAGTTCGAGGACGATCACTCGGACACCAAACTGATAAATGCTCGGATCTGCTCCGAGGATGACGACATCATGCTGGTCACCAACACCGGCCGCGCGATCCGCTTCCCCTCGACCGAGGTCCGGGTGTTCAACAGCCGCAATTCCGTTGGTGTACGCGGGATCAAGCTGAATGAAGGCGACGAGGTCGTATCGATGTCGGTGATCCGCCACTCGAAATACACGCCCGAACAGCGGACGGCGTATCTTAAGATGCGCCGGGCCATGGCCGGGATCGCAGACGATGCGGAACCCTCGGATGAGGATAGCGTGGCAGATCCCAACTTCTCGACCGAGCTTTATGCAGAAATGTCAGCGGCCGAAAACCTGATCCTCACCATTACCAAGGGCGGACAGGGTAAGCTGAGCTCCAGCCACGATTACCCGGTTCGGGGCCGTGGCGGCATGGGCGTCACCGCCATGGACAAGGCGATGCGCGGCGGCGAACTCGTGGCGTCCTTCCCGGTCGAGGTTGAAGACCAGATCATGCTGGCGACCTCTAAAGGTCAATCGATCCGGGTGCCGGTGGATGGAATTTCCTTCCGGTCCCGCTCGGCCGGCGGTGTCCGTGTCTTCAACACTGGCAAGGGTGAAGAGGTGGTTTCGGTCGCCTGGATTGCCGACAGCGGTGACGATGATGAGGCTGAGGTTGAGGTTGAGGGCGGCGAAGCCTGACGCCCACTCCCCAAACCAAAGCAACAAAAGACGCCGTCCCGGCCCGGGGCGGCGTTTCGTTTTTACCGATGGGTAAACAATTTCTGCCATGCTGATGGGAAACATTTGCGTGGGAGGAGCCACCCGATGAACATGTACCACTGCTACATCGACCTTCATCACGAAGCCAAAGCGCTGGCGTTTTCCAGCGCCGTCGATCAATGGATGTCCTACCTGCAAGAACGCAAGGTGATCAACGGCTGGCGCCTGCTGCGTCGCAAGCTGAACCTTGCCAGCGATTCCTGCCGCGATTTCCTGCTTGAGATCGAATTCGAGAACATGACCCAGCTGGACCAGGCCTTTCGTGTGTTGGGTGAAAAAGACGAAGAGATTGAAAAGCTCTACGCGAATGTCTCTGCGTTGATCGCAAATTCCGACTTTGGGCTCTACCGGCCATTTCCGGATCCGGAACGGGCGGAGCGCATGGCTCTGGTCTGATTCCGCTGTAGTTTATGCAAAAAGGCCGGGCATAGTGCCCGGCCTTTTCTGTTGTTCCCGCCAGGCGGCTTACAGATCGTAGAGCGCGCCGAATTTCTGTTCGAGATAGTTCATGAGCGGCGCGTGGTCCGGCTCCATTTCCGCCGCATGGGCGATGGTATCCCGCGGGCTGCGCAAGCCACCGTGCTGCTGCAACTTCTCGCCCAACCAGCCGGTTGCGGCCGAAGTATCGCCTTGCGCCAGATCCGTATCCAGCTTTGGCACATCCCGGCGCAGCGCCTCGTGCAGGCAGCCGGCGTAGACATTGCCCAGCGAATAGGTCGGGAAATACCCGAAGAGACCAACCGACCAATGCACGTCCTGCAGACAGCCGTTTGAAGGCTTGTCGACGGCATAGCCAAAATCGGCCTCAAACCGATCATTCCAGGCCGCCTCTAGGTCCGCAACCTCCAGATCGCCTTGCATCAATGCCCGTTCCAGATCGAAACGGAGCATGATGTGCAGGTTATATTGCAGCTCATCTGCTTCGGTCCGGATATAACCGTTATGAACCTTGTTGACCGCCGCGTAGAAGGCATCGGCATCGGACACGCCAATGTCGCCAAAGCTGTCCCGCATCTGTTCGAACAACCATCCAGTAAAGGCGCGGCTGCGGCCGATCTGGTTCTCATAAATCCGGCTCTGGCTTTCGTGCACGCCCATCGACACACCGCGCCCCAGCGGCGTCAACAGGTAATCGCGGCAGATGTTCTGCTCATAGGCCCCGTGGCCAACCTCGTGAATGGTCGAATAGAAGCAGTTGAACGGATCTGTTTCGCTGGTCCGGGTGGTAATCCGCACATCCAGCCCTGAGCCAGAGCTGAACGGGTGCACCGCCTTGTCGACCCGCCCATGTGCCATGTCATAACCAAAGGTGCGCGCCAACGTGCGGGCTAGTTGCATCTGGGTTTTCTCATCAAACCGCCCCGACAGGCCCTTCGGCGCTGGCTTGTCGAGAACCCGGGCGCGCAGGTCCACCAGACCTGGACGCATCGCATCAAAGATTTTTGCGATTTCTGAAGACGTTGTGCCGTGTTCGTAATCCGCCACCAGCGCATCATAGAGATCGCCGCCTGCTGCCAGCGCCTGACCTTCCTCACGCTTCAGCGCCACCACTTCCTCCAGCACCGGCAGGAAAGCGGCCACGTCCTCATTGGCGCGGGCCTCGGCCCATTTTCCCTGCGCTTCTGAGGTGACCTGCGCCAGTTTCTTGGCCAGATCCGCGGGCACCTTGATGGTACGGTCGTAGCTGCGGCGGATTTCGCGCAGATGCGCAGCGCCGACCTCGTCCGGGGCTTTGGCCTGCTCCAGCCATTCCGCCACCTGCGGCGCGCTGCGGCGGGCGTGCAGCACGGATTCGATCGCGGCCATCTCCGCGCCGCGCTGCCCGGTGGCCCCGCGCGGCATCATGGTTTCCTGATCCCAGCCCAGACGGCCGGCGATCTGCCCCAACGCCTGCGTGTCACGCTCATAGGCCATCAGCTGTTCAAATGCGGTCATATTCTCAGTGGTCCTTGATGGAAGTTGCAATCGGATAGCCTGTCAGGAAGCGGGCGCGCAGGATCAGGACCCACAGAACCACAGCCATCAGCTGGTGTAGGATCGCTGCCTGCCAGGGCGCAGCGTAAAGAACGGTGATCACACCAAGGGCAATCTGTACGATCAAACCTGCAAAGACGGCGTTGAAGGCGAACCGGGTCGCGCCATGGGCACTGGCACGGCCGCGCAGCCAGACAACCACCCCAAAGGCAAACAGAAGATAGCCACAGATCCGGTGAACAAACTGCACCAAGCCCGGGTTTTCAAAGAAGTTCTTCCACATCGGCTCGATCATCAACGGATTGGGCGGGATCACCTGTCCGCCCATCAGCGGCCAATCGGTGTAGGATCGCCCAGCGTCAATGCCTGCCACCAGCGCGCCCAGCAGGATTTGCAGGAACGCAAAGTGCAAGAGCCCGGTCGAGAGGCCGAAGATCTTTGCTTCCTTGGCCCGGCGCGCCTGCATCAGGTCCCGTTCCTGCCGCCCCAGAAGGAAGCCATACCAGGCGATCAGCCCAAGGATGACAAAGGCCAGACCAAGGTGCGTCGCCAGCCGATAGGAGGCAACCGAGGTCATGCCCTCGCCCTGGGTCACGCCAGAAGAGACCATCCACCAGCCGATTGCACCCTGAGCCCCGCCCAAAGCCCCCGGCAGGATCAGCCGCCCGGTCCAGCCGGTCGGGATCTTGCGGGCCAGCAGAAAACCAAAAAAGCCAACCGCCCAGACCAGCCCGATGACCCGGCCCAGTTGGCGATGGCCCCATTCCCACCAGTAGATCGATTTGAAGTCAGCAAGCTCCATCCACTGGTTATGGATCTGCCACTGGTCGATCTGCTTGTATTTGTCGAACTCCTGCTGCCATTCCGCCTCGTTCATCGGAGGAATGGCCCCGGTGACGGGGCGCCATTCGGTGATCGATAGGCCGGAATCGGTCAGACGGGTCAACCCGCCGACCACGATCATCGCCACCACCAGCGCAAACAGCACAAAGAGCCAGGCCCGGATCGCCTTGCGGGCGCCGCCCCGGCCCCGGTCGATCATGCCGGTTGCGGCGGTCTGCGGCTTGGCCTCGGGTTCACTGACCTCTTGGAAGATACTGCGCTTGCTGCTCATGCTCGTCCCTCTTCGGTTTCGCGGTGAAGCTAGGGTTGGCGGTCCGGATCGTCCAGTGCTAACGCTCAGCTATCGTCCGACATTTTCTTCCAGCGGACCATCTGCCGCATCACCCCATGCAGCATCTGCACATCCGCCCGGGTGAGGCGCATGCGGCTGAACAGGTTGCGGAAGACTACTTTCATCCCCGGCGCCTTTTCCGGCGGGAAGAAATAGCCGGCTTCTTCCAGCCGATCCTCGTAATGGGTCACCAGTGCCTCAACCTCAACGCCGGTTGCCCAGTCGGATTTGCCGATCTCGAAAACCTCATGCTCGACCTCCGCCGCCTGACGGCGCCATTCATAGGCAGCCAGCAGCACGCATTGACCAAGGTTGAGTGAAGCAAACTCCGGATTGACCGGCACCGTGATGATAGCATTGGCACGGGCGATATCGTCATTCTCAAGGCCAGCGCGTTCCGGGCCGAACATCACCGCGACCTTCTCGCCGCCACGGATTTTCTCAATCGCCAGCTTCATTGCGGCTTCGGGGCTGTACACCGGTTTGGTCAGCTCACGCGGACGCGCAGTGGTGGCAAAGACAAAGGAACAGTCCTCCAGCGCACCAGGCACATCGGGTGCCAGGAGTGCTTCGTCCAGCAGCCGCCCCGCGCCCGAGGCCATGGCCACCGATTTCGGGTTCGGCCAGCCATCGCGCGGCGCCACGATGCGCATCCGGTCCAGCCCGAAGTTCCACATCGCACGGGCGGCAGCGCCAATGTTTTCGCCCATCTGGGGGCGCACCAGAACAAAGGCGGGCTGTGGCATATCGCTGGGCATGTCTGTCTCCATAGCGCCCAAAGGGCATTTTCCCCTGCTGTAATCGCAGGGGCTGCGAACGGCAAGGGCATCCACTGCTGGTCCCGGCGTCGCAGGGCGGCGCAGGATCCTTGCGTCCTGTGGCAGATGCGTTAAACACCAGCCAGCAAGCAACAGGAGCGCCCTTGATGGATACCGCCGCGGATACAGTGGAAAAGCCCCAGATCTATCTGATTTCGCCCCCCAGTTTCGAACTGGGCCGGTTTCCCGACCAGCTGGCCAAGGTGCTCGACAGCACCGAGATCGCCTGCGTGCGCCTGGATCTGGCAAGCCGCGATGAAGACACGCTGAGCCGGGCCGGTGACGCCCTGCGTGAGGTCTGCCTGGCGCGGGATGTGGCCATCGTGATTTCCGATCATCAGATCTTGGCCGAGCGGCTGGGCCTTGATGGCGTGCACCTGACCGATGCCTCCAAATCCGTGCGCAGCGCCCGCAAGGCGCTTGGCGCCGATGCCATTGTCGGCAGTTTTTGCGGCGCTTCGCGCCACGACGGGCTGACTGCAGGCGAAGCCGGCGCCGATTACATCAGCTTTGGCCCCGTCGGCACATCCGGCCTGGGTGATGGCGCGGTGGCTGAGCAGGAGCTGTTCCAGTGGTGGTCCGAAGTGGTAGAAGTGCCGGTCGTGGCCGAAGGTGGTTTGACTGAAGAGCTGGTCGGAAGCCTTTCTCCTTACACGGATTTCTTTGGCATCGGCGAGGAAATCTGGCGCAGCGAAGATCCCGTCGCCGCGCTTCAGACATTGATCAAGGCAATGGGCTGAGCCGCAGTCCTCACAGACAGCACGCCATCGCCCCGATGTTACAGCTGCGGGGCGATGGAAACACGATCAGAGCCAGACGCGTTCCACGAACCAATAGCTGCCGATCAGCGCAATCGTGACGGAGGCTGGAATGGCGACGCGGCCGCGGTACTTCGGATGGCCGCCGAACCAGTAACCGACCAGCAGATAGGCAAGCGCGATCACCGTCAGCTGCCCCAGTTCAACCCCGACATTGAACCCGATCAGCGCCGGAATGAATTGCGCCTGCGGCAGGCCAAATTCCCCCAGTACGCTGGCAAAGCCCAGCCCGTGCAACAAGCCAAAGCCAAAGATCACCACCGTGCGCCAGCTGTGCAACCGCCGGGCAAAGATGTTCTCCACCGCAACAAAGACGATCGAGGCCGCAATCAGCGGCTCCACCACCGCCGGGTTCACAGTCACCAGCCCCAGCGCACCGCAAGCCAGCGTGATGGTGTGGGCGACGGTAAAGGCGCTGACCTGCCACAGCAGCGGCTTGAGACGCGTGCTGAGGAAGAAAAGGCCCAGGACAAACAGGATGTGATCCAAACCTTTTGGGAGGATGTGGTCAAAACCTACCGGGATATAGCTGGTAAAAGCCTTTGCCGGGGACAAGGCCGATCCGCCCCCGATCGCGATGGGTCCGGTGCTCTCACCGCCCTGAATATAGCCGGTAAAAGGTTCTTCCACCCCGTTCTGACGCAGAACCACTGCGCCTGCCCCTTCTGGCCAGCGGATCGTCAGCGCCGAGGCAAGCGGCGGTAGCTCCCCCGAAAGGGACAGCACACTCTCGCGCGGCAGTTCGACGTCACCAACCGGTGCGACGCGTACATCTTCCACCACCAGCGGCACCGGGCGACCTGCCTCGACATCAAGGGTTTTCAGCCAGTCCTCGGAAAACAGCCGCAGCATCGGCGCCAGTTCCTCGGGCGGCATGGCGCGCAACAGATCGTAATCGCCCGCCTGATCGGCCGCTTCGGTGTCTTGGTGCGTATCCAGATCAATACCGGCGACAAATGCCTCTGCATTCAAACGAAGAGACAGATGTAACGTGTTGTCCTCAATTGTGAAATCACCAATGGCCGGTGTCACCTCATGGGCGAGTGCGCGCTCGGCGCCCCAAAAGCCGAGACTTGACAGCAGGCAGAGGCATGCCACCTTCATCCCACGCAGCAACAAAGAATTCGTCATGAAAAATCACCTGGCCTGTTTACTCGTTTTTGCATTCTCGTTCAGGCTGGCGGATCCGGCCCTGTCCCATGAGTTTTGGATCGAACCGCAGAATTATCAAGTTGAATCCGGAGAGGAACTCCCAGCACAATTGCTGAACGGGCAAGAGTTCAAGGGCTTTCGGCTGCCCTATTTCAAAACGCGCACCAAACGCTCCGAGGTCATCACCGGTGACACCGCCACCCCTTACGAGGGGCGCATGGGCGATTTACCGGCCATGACAGTGACCGCCGAACGGGACGGGTTGCTGACTCTGGTCCATGAAACCATGCCGGAAACGCTGATCTATGAGACTTGGGAAAAATTTGACGCCTTCGCCGAGCATAAGGGATTTGCCAATATCCGGGCCCGGCACGAGGGGCGCGGCCTGCCCATGGAGGGATTCACCGAACGCTACAGCAGGCACGCGAAATCCCTGATTTCCGTCGGCAGCGGCGCCGGGTCGGACCGGGAAAGTGGCATGGAGACAGAGTTTGTTGCACTGGAAAACCCCTATACGTTCAAGGGTGACACGCTACCGGTTCAGCTGTTCTACCAGCAAAAACCGCGCGCAGCCGCACAGGTCGAAATCTTCGAACGCGCGCCCGATGACAGCGTGACCATCACCTTGACCCAGACTGATGCAGGGGGACGCGCCGAGATCCCGGTGAAGCCTGGCCATACCTATCTTCTGGACGCTGTTGTGCTGCGCCCGTCCGATCCGGAAACCGGCGCGGTATGGGAAACGCTTTGGGCTGCGCTGACCTTTGCGGTGCCATAGGTTGCAAAGCCGCTTGCGGGGGCGCGTGAAAGGCGGCAAGAGAGAGCCATGACATCGCCCCGTTCCGATACCCCTATGGCCCAACCTGCTCCTGCCCAGATTCTCTGCATCGGATCGGTGCTGTGGGACGTGATTGGCCGCTGCTCCTCTGACATGCAACGCGGATCTGACATGCCGGGACGGATCACCCGCCTGCCCGGCGGCGTTGCCATGAACATCGCCATGACACTGGCCCGCTTTGGCCTGAAACCCGCGCTGCTGAGCGCGATTGGTCAGGATGCCGAAGGGGATGAGCTGATCGCCGCCTGTGGTCACCTCGGGCTTGATACGCAGCACGTCTACCGCTCCGAAGATCTACCGACCGACCAGTATATGGCGGTCGAAGGCGCCAACGGGTTGATTGCGGCGATTGCCGATGCTCATTCGCTTGAGGCCGCAGGGGCGAAAATCCTGCGCCCGCTGCTGGACGGCACCCTCGGCTCGGAAACCGCGCCCTATGCCGGGCCGGTTGCGCTGGATGGCAACCTGACCCTGTCCCTGCTTGACGACATCGCCGCCAGCCCCGCCTTTGCCAATGCCGACCTGCGGGTGGCGCCTGCCTCCCCAGGCAAGGCAGAGCGGCTACGGCCTTTCCTCATGCGCAGCCGCGGAACGCTTTACGTCAACCTCGAAGAGGCCGGTTTGCTCTGCCAGGCCACCTTTGCCGATAGCGAAACCGCCGCAACCGCCCTGCTGGAGCGCGGCGCCGCGCGGGTTCTTGTCACCGACGGCAGCCGGTCGGCCACCAAGGCGGACGCACACAATACCTTTACGCTTGAGCCGCCGCAGGTCACCGTGGCCCGCGTCACCGGCGCTGGCGACACTTTCATGGCGGCGCATATCGCCGCCGAGACCCGCGGCGAGCCGCCCGAAAAGGCGCTGACATCGGCCTTGGCCGCCGCAGCCACATATGTTTCAGGAGAGCCTCCGCTGTGATCCCCATCCAATATTCCAAAGAAGTGACCGAGGCCCGGGCTGCCGGTCGCGCCATCGTCGCGCTTGAAAGCACCATCATCACCCACGGCATGCCTTATCCGCAAAACGTGGAAACCGCCGCGCAGGTCGAACAGGACATTCGCGATGCGGGCGCGGTTCCGGCCACCATGGCGGTGATGAACGGCAAGCTGTACGTAGGCCTAGAAGCGGATGAGTTGCAGGCGCTGGGCCAGGCGAAAGACGTCGCCAAGGTGTCGCGCGCAGATATCGCTGCCTGCATCGCCAGTGGCGGCACCGGCGCGACCACCGTGGCCGCCACCATGATCGCTGCCCGGCTGGCGGGGATTTCCGTCTTTGCCACCGGCGGCATCGGTGGTGTGCACAAGGGCGCCGAAACCAGTTTTGACATCTCCGCCGACCTGATGGAGCTGGCGCAAACCCCGGTGACTGTCGTTGCGGCTGGCGCCAAGGCGATTCTGGACATCCCGAAAACGCTGGAAGTTCTGGAAACCCAAGGGGTTCCGGTGATTTCTTATGGTCAAGACAGCTTCCCCGCCTTCTGGTCGGGGCAATCCGATCTCAATGCCCCGCTCCGTATGAACACAGCCAAGGAGATCGCCAGCGCCCATGCCATGCGCCAGGCCATGGGGCTCAACGGCGGGCAGTTGGTAGCGAACCCGATCCCGACCGAGGCACAGATCCCGGCCGAGGAACTGGCTCCGATCATCGCACAGGCCCAATCCGAGGCCGATGCACAGGGTATCTCCGGCAAAGGAGTGACACCCTTCCTGCTGCAGCGCATCTTTGATCTGACCGAAGGACGCTCGCTGGTGGCCAATATCGCGCTTGTGCGCAACAACGCCCGTCTTGCCGCGGCTATTGCTCAGGAATTGAACGCAATCGCGGGCTGATATGGTAATTCGGCAGCGCGGCCATTGCCGTTCTGCTGAACAGTGCCTAGGTTCCCCGCATCTGTCATCGTGAATGCGCCCATGACCACTCCATTTGATCAAGAACCCCACCGCCGTCCCGGCCTGTTCGCGCGACTGCGCTCTTCCTTTCTGACCGGGATCGTCGTGATCGCGCCGGTGGGGCTGACACTCTGGCTGCTCTGGACCGTGATGGGCTGGATTGACGGAGTGGTTCTGCCCCTGGTGCCGCATACCATGCGGCCCGAGCAATATATCGGCATCAACCTGCGCGGCGTCGGGCTGATTATCTTCCTGTTGTTCACCATCATCGTCGGCTGGATTGCAAAAGGCATCATCGGCCGTTCGCTGATCGGGTTTGCGGAGAACCTGGTGGACCGGATGCCTGTGATCCGCTCGGTTTATTCCGGAATCAAGCAGATCTCGGAAACCGTATTCGCTCAGTCGGAAAGCAGCTTTGATACCGCCTGTCTGATCCAGTATCCGCGCAAGGGAGTTTGGGCGATAGCTTTTGTCTCGACCAAGGCAAAGGGTGAAATTGCCCAGCGGGCCGAAACATCCGGCGGGTTGATGAGCGTCTTCATCCCGACAACACCCAACCCGACCTCCGGGTTCCTGTTGTTTGTGCCAGAGGAGGATGTGACCGTTCTCGACATGTCGGTCGAGGATGCAGCGAAACTGGTGATTTCCGCCGGACTGGTCTACCCGAACCCCAAGGATCCGACGCAGCCGCCCGCCGACGGGGCCAAAGGCTGACGACTTAGGCTTTTTCGTGCTTTAGCCTGCAATGCCGGCATTAAGAGCGGCAGCTATCTCGCTGCCACTCCATTCCTTTTCCCATACCGCTTACAGAGCGGTCCAGCCACCATCGACGCTGATCGTGGTCCCAGTGATCTGCGCAGCCGCATCCGAGCAAAGGAAGACAGCCGTACCGCCAAGTTGCTCAACCGTGGCGAATTCGCGCGAGGGCTGACGCTCAAGCATGACCTTCTTGATCACCTCTTCGCGGCCCATGTTGTATTTCTCCATGGTGTCCGGGATCTGCGCCTCGACCAGCGGTGTCAGCACGTACCCCGGGCAGATCGCATTGGCGGTGATCGGCTCTTCAGCGGTTTCCAGCGCCACGGTCTTGGTCATACCGACCACGCCGTGCTTGGCCGCCACATAGGCCGATTTATAGGGCGAGGCGGTCAGACCATGGGCAGAGGCGATATTGACCACCCGGCCCCAGCCCGCTGCGCGCATCTTGGGCAGCGCCGCTGCGGTGGTGTGAAAGGCCGAGTTGAGGTTGATCGCGATGATCGCATCCCATTTGTCCAGCGGGAACTCATCAATCGGGGCGACGTGCTGGATCCCGGCATTGTTGATCAGAATATCGCAGCTACCCGCCTTGTCGATCAGGCCGCGGCAGTCTTCGCCTTTGGACATATCCGCCTGAATGTAGCGGGCATTGACCGAGAACTCCTTGGCGATCTCTTCGGCCAGCGCGTGGTCTTCGTCCCTGTCGGTGAACGAGTTCAGAACCACATCCGCACCGGCGCGCGCCATCTCGCGCGCAACGCCAAGGCCGATGCCCGAATTTGATCCGGTAATCACCGCCGTTTTGCCCTTCAGTGTCATATCTCAGGTGTCCTTTGAGCTGAGTTGAGTTGCGCGGCATTCTGCCACGTGACTGGGGCAAAGAAAACGCGTAGGACTACTGACTTGTTCATCAAGGACGGCCGAAATACACAGCGCTTCCGCCGTACTCTCCCAAGCAATTTGCCATCGAAAACCACACGATTTCACCAAAAAAAACGCCCGCACGAAGCGGGCGTTAAGTTATTGAGGCAGGTTTCATACAGGCAAGAAACCTATCGAGCAGTGACCCCTTTATACGCAATTTCGTGCTTTCATCCAAGCTAAAAGTTTGAAAAGACAAAGACGCGCCTCTACCGTGAAGGCTCAAGTAAATAAGGGCAGAATGGGATTGTTGCCAAAGTGAGGTCAGAATATTTCTCCGCCGCCAGATCGCTTGTGATGGGAATCGGGCTTTGTCTCAACGCCAGTTTTGCAGCCGCAGAATCAGCCCATGGTATTGCAATGTATGGCGAACCGGCGCTGGACCCTGGCTTCACCGCGGTTCCCTATGCCAACCCCGAGGCCCCAAAGGGCGGCAGGCTGGTTGTCGGCAACACCGGCGGCTTTGATACGCTGAACCCATTTGCCCAGAAAGGCACCCCGCCCTGGCAGCTCCGCTTCTGGGGATACGAAAGCCTGATGGGCCGCTCCTGGGATGAACCCTTTACCCTTTATGGCTTGCTGGCCGAATCGATCAACGTGCCCGAGGACCGCTCCTGGGTCGAATTCACGCTGCGCCCCGAGGCGCGGTTTTCCGATGGCAGCCCTGTCACGGTCGAGGATGTGCTTTGGTCCTATGAAACGCTCGGCACCGAAGGTCACCTGCGCTATCGCGGGTTCTGGTCCAAGGTCGCCGGGATTGAACAGACCGGTCCACGCAGCCTGAAGATTACCTTCAATACCGAAGACCGGGAGCTGGCACTGATCGCCGGTATGCGTCCGATCCTTAAAAAGGCGCAGTGGGAAGGCAAGGATTTCGCGGCCTCGGGCCTCAGCGAGGCGCCCATCGGCACTGGCGCCTATGTGGTGTCCGATTTCGAGCCGGGCCGGTTTGTAACCCTTTCCCGCAATCCCGACTACTGGGGCGCGGATCTACCGCTGCGCCGGGGCATGCATAACTTTGACGAGCTCCGCATAGATTTCTTTGGCGATCAGACGGTGCTGTTCGAGGCCTTCAAGGCCGGAGAGCTGAGCGCCTATCGCGAATTCAACGCCGACAAATGGAAAAGCGCCTATGACTTTCCCGCCGTCAGCAATGGCGACGTGGTCAAAAGCGAGATCCCGCATCAGCGCCCATCCGGCATGACCGGACTGGCGATGAACACACGCCGCGCACCGCTGGGTGACTGGCGCGTGCGAGAGGCGCTGATCCTTGCCTTCAATTTCGAATATATCAACGGCACCGTCACCGGCGGTATCCAGCCGCGGATCACCTCTTATTTCTCCAACTCCACCCTTGGCATGCGGGAAGGTCCCGCGCCTGATGAGGTGCGCGCACTGCTCCAGCCCTATGCCGACAGCCTGCTGCCCGGCACGTTGGAAGGCTATGCCCTGCCCACCAGCGATGGCACCAAACGCAACCGCAGGAATCTGCGCCGTGCAGTCGCCCTGCTGGCCGAGGCAGGATGGACCGTGCAGGACGGCGTGCTGAAGAATCCTGACGGGCAGGTGCTGACGCTGTCGGTCCTCTTGCGCCAAGGCGATGCAGAGATGAAAACCATCGTCGAAATCTACGCCCGCGCACTGGATCGTCTGGGCATCACTATCACGCCAGAGCTTGTTGATAATGCGCAATATGTGGCGCGCCAGTCCGAGTTCGATTTCGACCTGACCCGGTTCCGCCGCGATCTTTCGCTCAGCCCCGGCAACGAACAGAAACTCTATTGGGGGCGCGCCGGGGTCAACCAACCGGGCAGCCGCAACCTGATGGGCATCGACAGCCCCGCCACCGAAGCGATGATTGACCGGCTCCTGACCTCAAAGAGCACGGATGACTTCACCGCTGCGGTACGGGCACTGGACCGTGTGCTGACGGCGGGGCGCTATGTGATCCCGATCTGGCAATACGACAAAGGGCGCATTGCCCATAAGCGGCAACTGGCCCATCCCGAG
This sequence comes from Pseudophaeobacter sp. 1A09344, assembly GCF_041008745.1. NCBI lineage: Bacteria > Pseudomonadati > Pseudomonadota > Alphaproteobacteria > Rhodobacterales > Roseobacteraceae > Pseudophaeobacter > Pseudophaeobacter sp. 1A09344. The sequence goes on along the minus strand of NZ_JAXGFS010000001.1, from coordinate 654,199 downwards.
AGCCTTCCAATATATGGTGATCGCACCGGCTTCTTCCCCGACGTTTGGTGGTATCAACCAGAGTAATTGGGCACGGCGCCGCAACCACTAGGCGTTGATCACAGCGGTTTCGCGTGATCGTGAAGATCTTCATGATCCAATTGTTTTCTTTTTTGACATATTTGCTACCATAATACCGTATTGTTGTTGTTTTCACGGGGTACTCGAAATGTCATGTTTCTCTGCTTCGGCCAGCTGGGCGGTCCGCTTTCCCCGCGCCAAACAGCGGTTTCCGTATCTTCAACGCCGGTATGCTCCCTGTCCGATCGGCGACAAGGACGGGTTCGTTGCTTACCTGGCCCAGTCGCATCACCTGACGCTCACCGAGGCGCAGGAAGAGGCCGACGACTTCCTGTTTTGGGAAAGGCTGCATGAAGAGCTGGAACGGGATGCGATCTGAACGCCGTGTTCCTTTGGTCATCGCATTGGGGTGCGGACTACAGCCGCTGTGACCGCTGTGGACTGAAATGCCCGTAGCGCGGGTCATACGGTGATGCGCGAAAGCTCCTGGGCGCCATCCCCCACAGAAATAAAATCATAAAAATTCAAGGCGTTGCCAGCAGTACTTCACTGCGGCCTTCAGACCAGGGACGTGACCCAAAGAATGGTCGCATCATCCGGGCTGAGCGAGATCACGTTGTGCCCCATGGCACCATCGTAATAGGCGCTGTCGCCCCGGCGCATTTCAACCGGCTCGTAAAACTCGGTATAAAGCATGATCACCCCGGTCAGCACATAGAGGAATTCCTCGCCGTCGTGCCGTACCCAGCCGTCAAACTCATCCATCGAGCGCGCCCGGACCCGGGCCCGGTACGGCAGCATCTGCTTGCGGGTCAAACCATCGGCGAGCAGTTCATGCTCATAGGTGGCCGTCGCCTGATGCGATCCTTCACCGAATTTTGTCACCGTCATCCGCCCGTTCACCTGATCGCGCTGCGGCGGGGTGAACAGCTGCGGTACTGAAATTTCCAGCCCGACGGCCAGCTTTTTCAGGGCGTCATAGGTCGGTGACATCTGGCCGTTTTCGATCTTCGAAAGGGTCGAACGGGCCAGCCCCGCTTGATTGGCCGCGTGTTCCAGCGTCCAGTCCCGCGCCTTGCGCAATTCCCGCACGCGGGCGCCAAGGTCCAGCGGTTCTGCCTGCGTGTCTTCGCCGCCAGAGCGGGCAATGGTGATCAGGGTTTTGGGGTCGCGGCCAGTCATGCTGTTTCTATAGGCCGCAGCACGGCAGCTTGCAACGCGGCACGTGTCACGCTAGCGAAGATCCATGATATCAGTTTTCGACAATGGGCCCTTTGCCCCCTGCCCGGCGCCGTTCAACATGGCCGCCCATGTACTGCGTTTCGCAGCCGACCACCCTCAAAAACAAGCGTTGGAGGTCCTTGGCGGCGATCAAAGCCAGAAATGGACCTATGCCCAGCTGGAGGCCGCGGTGCGCGGGACCGGCACGGGGCTGTTGGCGGCGGGCCTGCGCCCTGGCGACATTGTGATGATGCGCCTTGGCAATACGGTCGATTTCCCGCTGGCCTATCTTGGCGCGATTGCGGCTGGTCTGGTACCCGTCCCGACCTCCTCGCAGCTGACCGCACCGGAAACCGCCAAGATGATTGCGGAACTCGACGTGGCCGCAGTTCTGCGCGACCCGTCGGTCGCCTGCGCCGATCACCCGCGCGAAATCATCCTGCCAGAACTGACCGCGATGCGCGACCTTCCGCCCTGCGAGTATGACATAGGGGATCCCGACCGTCTGGCCTATGTGGTCTATACCTCAGGCACCAGCGGATCACCCCGCGCCGTCGCCCATGCCCACCGCGCCATCTGGGCGCGGCAGATGATGGTGCGGGACTGGTACGACCTTTCAGAACACGACCGCCTGCTGCACGCCGGCGCCTTCAACTGGACCTTCACCTTGGGCACCGGATTGATGGATCCGTGGAGCATTGGTGCAACCGCGCTGATCCCTGATCCCGACACACCGCCCGAGGCAATCCCGGCGCTGCTGTGCGACCATCACGCCAGCATTTTTGCTGCTGCACCCGGCGTTTATCGAAAAATCCTCAACTCAAATTGTACTCTTGACCTGCCAGATCTGCGCCATGGCCTTTGTGCTGGTGAAAAGCTCTCGCGCCACCTCTCCGAGCTTTGGAGCGATCGAACCGGCCGGGCCCTTTTTGAGGCCTACGGCATGTCCGAATGTTCGACCTTCATTTCTTCCAGCCCGGCACACCCGGCGCACGGCGATGCGCTTGGCCAGCCGCAGGAAGGACGCCGGGTGGCGATCCTTGGTCCAGACGGGCCAGTACCGCGCGGCGCCGAAGGTACCATCGCCGTGCACCGGTCGGACCCCGGTCTGATGCTGGGCTATCTCAACGCCCCCGATGAAACCGAGGCGCGCATGCAGGGAGACTGGTTCCTGACCGGCGATCAGGGCGCCATGGCGGCCGACGGTCAGATCACCTATCTGGGGCGCGCCGATGACATGATGAACGCTGGCGGTTTCCGCGTTTCCCCGATTGAGGTGGAAACCACGCTCGCGGCTCATCACGGGATTGTGCAGGTCGGGGTAACCTCGGTTGAAGTCAAGGAAGACACACATATTATCGTGGCCTTCTACACCGGCCCGCAAGAGATCCCCGAAGCCGACCTTCGGGATTTTGCCACGGACCGCCTGGCGCGTTACAAACAACCGCGCGCCTATGTGTATCTTGAGGCCCTGCCGACTGGCGCAAACGGAAAACTACTGAGGCGCGCCCTGCCGGCCTATTTCAAAGGATAACCCATGACCAGCCTTCCTTCGGTCAAGCTCGACATTCTTTCGGACCCGATCTGCCCCTGGTGCTATATCGGTAAGACGCATCTGGACAAAGCCTTGGCCGAGATCCCGAACCATCCTTTTGTGATCGAATGGCACCCCTTCCAGCTGAATCCCGACATGCCCCGCGAAGGTATGGACCGGCGCGCCTATCTTGAGGCGAAGTTTGGCGGCAAGGAAGGCGCGGTGCGGGCCTATGCCCCCATCGTGGAACATGCTGAACAGGCCGGACTGTCGATCGATTTCGAAGGCATGAAACGCACGCCTAATACGCTCAACGCGCATCGGCTGATCCATTGGGCCGGCACCGAAGGCAAACAGACCGCGGCCGTGGATGCCCTGTTCGAAGCCTATTTCGTCAAAGGCCTCGATATTGGTGATCCCGAAATCCTGGCTGACATTGCCGAAGAGATTGGCATGGAACGCGATGTCATGCTGAAACTGCTGGAAACCGAGAACGACATCGAGGCGATCCAGTCCCGCGATGCGCATTCCCGCAAGATGGGCGTGAACTCGGTCCCGACCTTCGTGGTCGCCAACCAGCACGCGGTGCCGGGCGCACAGCCGCCCGAGCTGTGGAAAGAGGTGATCGCCGATATCATGTCCCAGCTGGAAGCCGGACCAAAGGATGAGTAATGCAGATTAAACGGTCCAGTATCTTTGCCACCCTCATCGGCATCATCGTGTTCAGTACAGTGTTTTTTCATTACGCCGAGGGATGGAGCTGGCTGGACAGTCTGTTTTTCACCGTCGTGACCATTTCCACTGTCGGTTACGGGAACTTTGTTCCCGTAACCGCGGCCGGAAAAATCGGAACTATTATTCTTATTTTCAGTGGTCTTGGAGTTTTCGCCTTGGCCATCCGGGAATTCGCGCTTTACCAGATTCAAAAGCGCGAAGAGCACAGCGAGTGGCTAATTGCCCATTTCGGCCGTCACCACCGGGACGACCCTGTAGCCGCAGCCAACGAAGACGAGTGCCCCGAGCCGCCGTCGCCTGCCCGGCAGTAACGGTTCCACAACCCGGCCAGACCGTCGCATCAATGCACAGAGTCCTGTGCAGGCGAGCGGCTGGCCCCTTTTAGAAAATCATGGTAGCGGCCTCTCAGCGGCGCCCGGATTGGATCCGATTTCCGGTTCCTTCTGAAGCACCGCATGAGGTTATCTATGTCAAAATCCGTTTCAAACCCGATGTCGAAAGGTGAATTTATCGCCTTGATCGCGATGATGTTTGCCACCATCGCCTTTTCCATCGACGCCATGCTGCCGGCCCTGCCGGAAATTGGCGCAACGCTCAGCCCCGACAACATAAATCGGGCGCAGCTGATCATCACCTCTTTTGTTCTGGGCATGGGTATCGGCACCTTCTTTACCGGCCCGATCTCTGACGCCTTTGGCCGCAAGCCCGTCATTTTTGGCGGCGTCATTCTCTACATCATCTCGGCGGCCGCGGCCTGGGCCGCGCAATCCCTGGAACTGGCGCTTTTGGCGCGGGTTACCATGGGGCTAGGCGCAGCCGGACCGCGCGTTGTCGCCATGGCCGTGGTGCGGGATCTCTATTCGGGCCGTGAGATGGCGCGGGTTGTTTCCATCGCCATGATGATCTTCACCCTCGTTCCTGCGGTTGCGCCGATGCTGGGCTCCGTCATCATTGCCTTTTCCAGCTGGCGCGGCATCTTTGCTGCCTTTGCGGCCTTTGCTCTCATCATCGCACTTTGGATGGGCGTGCGCCTGCCCGAAACGCTGGAGCGGCAAGACCGCCGCCCGGTACGCCCGGCGCTGATGGCTGCAGCACTGAAGGAGATGGTGACCCACCCCACCGTCCGCCTGTCGATCATCGCCCAATGCCTGTGCCTTGGCATGCTGTTCACCATGATCACCCTGGTTCAACCGGCCTATGATGTGGTCTTTGACCGCGCCGAAAGCTTCCCTTACTGGTTCTTCGGCGTTGCGCTGGTGGCCGGGACGGGCAGCCTCCTGAATGCTGTACTGGTGGTGCGTCTGGGGATGCGCCGCATGGTGACCTGGGCGCTGGCCTCCCAGATCGGTCTGGCATCGGCCATGCTGGTCTTGGAAAGCATGCCACTGGACAACTCCGTTGCCTTTGGGCTGTTTGTGACCTGGCAGACCAGCGTGTTCTTCATGGCCGGCGTTACCCTTGGCAATCTCAACGCCATGGGGATGGAGCCGATGGGCCATATCGCGGGCATGGCGGCCTCGGTCATGGGCGCAATCTCCACAGTAGTTGCCGCAGCCATCGCCGCACCGGTCGGGCTGTTGTTCGACGGATCGCTGCTGCCGCTGACCGCAGGCATTCTGATCATGGCTTTCCTCGGGTTTCTCGTCATGCTGCATATGGCGCGAGTAGAAGCACGCCTGCCTGCGGTTTAACCCCGCACCGCCGCCTGCCAGCAGATTGCGCAACTGCCTGCTGCCGCGTCGCGCCGGGGACACGCCGCTTGCCCGGCAAGCCTGAAAACCCTAACCTCTTCATAAGCTTGAAGGGGTGTTTTCATGGATTTCTATTATGAACTCGGGACCTATTCCTGTCCCGTGACCACCGGCAGCGCCAAGGCGCAGCTGTGGTTTGATCGCGGTCTGATCTGGACCTATGGCTATAACCATCAGGAGGCAGCCACCTGTTTTCGCCGCGCGCTGGCCGAGGATCCGGGTTGCGCCATGGCGCATTGGGGTCTCGCCTATGCATCCGGCCCCAACTACAACATGCCATGGGAGCTGCACGACCCCGCCACCCGGGCCGAGGCGCTGGCGACCGCCTATGATGCTACGCAATATGCCCTGGCCCACGCAGAGGGCTGCACCCCGGTCGAGCAAGCCTTGATCGCAGCGCTGACCGCCCGCTATCCGCAGCGCACGCCCGTCGATGACATGCACGCCTGGGACAATGATTTTGCCGACAGCATGCGTGCGGCCTTTGCCAAGGTGCCCGACAATCTGGACCTGCGCTGCGTCTATGTCGAAAGCCTCTTGAACCTCACACCCTGGAACATGTGGGATCTGAAAACCGGCCTTCCGGCAGAAGGCGCCGCGACGAAAGAAGCGCAACAGGTTCTGGAAGACGCCTTTGATAGCCTGCCCGGAGCCATGACCCATCCCGGCCTGCTCCATCTTTATGTGCACCTGATGGAAATGTCGCCGACCCCGGAAAAGGCGCTGAAGGCGGGTGATGTGCTGCGCGATCTGGTGCCCGATGCCGGGCATCTGGTGCATATGCCCACCCATATCGACGTGCTCTGCGGCAATTATCAGGATGTGGTCTATTGGAACCAGAAGGCGATCGAAGCAGACCTGAAATACTACGAACGCGAAGGCGCCTATAATATCTACACCGGCTATCGGCAGCACGATTATCACTTCGTGATCTATGGTGCTCTTTTCCTTGGACAAATCGAGCCAGCCCTACGTGCAAATCAGGGGCTGTGGGACACGACGCCGATTGAAATGCTACGGATCGAAAGCCCGCCAATGGCGGATTACTTCGAAAGCTACATGGCCATGCATCCTCATATCCTGATCCGGTTCGGCCGTTGGGGCGAGGCGATCGCGCTGGAACTGCCAGAGGACCAGGAGTTGTTCCGTACTCTGACAGCCACTACCCATTATGCCCGTGCCCTTGGCTATGCTGCGACGGGCCGCGTGGCTGAGGCTGAGGCCGAGGAAGCGCTGTTCCTTGCGGCCAAGGACCGGGTGCCGGAAACCCGTCTGATGCACAACAACCGCGTTGTCGATCTTCTTGAAATCGCGCGGGAAATGCTGCGCGGCGAGATTGAGTATCGCAAGGGCAACTTTGATATCGCCTATGGCCATCTACGCCGCTCGGTCGATCTGGATGATAACCTGCCTTACGACGAACCCTGGGGCTGGATGCAGCCGACCCGCCACGCGCTGGGGGCACTGCTGCTAGAGCAAGGCAATGTGACCGAGGCCGAGGCCGTCTATCGCGCCGATCTGGGGCTGGATGACACCCTGTCGCGGGCGTCGATCCATCCCGACAACGTCTGGAGCCTCAAAGGGTTGCACGACTGCCTCGCGGCGCGTGGGGAAACCGTGGAAATCCACCACATTCGCCAGAAGCTGGATCTGGCGCAGGCGCGTTCGGACGGGATCATGGCCTCCTGCGGCTGCGCGCAGGTGGCGATGGCGCCGCAGGACTGTTGCGCCTGACCCGCACCATCCCTGCGCGCTGAAGGCCTAGCCCTGCTTTGCCTTGGCTTTTCTCTTCTCCGCGACCACCTTTTCGGCCAGGTCGCGGGCGATGGCAAAGGCGCCCTTGATCTTGTCGCTGTCCTTCTTCCAGTCGCGACGCACGACGATTTTGTTGTCCTTGACCTTGGCCAGGCCTTTCTGATCCTCGATGAATTCGACCAGCCCCTGCGGGGAGGCAAATTTGTCATTGTGGAACTGCAGAGTTGCGCCCTTGGGACCGGCGTCCAGCTTGGCGATGCCTGCGCGTTTGCACATCGCTTTGATCCGCACCACCAGCATCAAGGTGTTGACCTCTTTCGGCAGTTTACCAAACCGGTCGATCAGTTCTGCCGCGAACCCTTCCAGCTCGACCTTGGTCGTGAGGCCCGAGAGGCGGCGATACAGGCCAAGGCGCACATCGAGGTCGGGCACGTAGTCCTCAGGGATCAGCACCGGCACGCCCAGATTGATCTGCGGCGCCCATTGATCGTCGCCCTCCGACAGGCCTTCCAGTTCGCCCGCCTTGATCTTGGCAATCGCCTCTTCCAGCATGGATTGGTACAGCTCATAGCCCACATCGCGCATCTGGCCCGATTGTTCCTCGCCCAGCAGGTTCCCAGCGCCGCGGATATCAAGGTCCTGACTGGCAAGGGTAAATCCGGCGCCCAGAGTGTCGAGCGAACCGAGCACCTTGAGCCGTTTTTCAGCCGTCGCGGTCAGGCGCACGCGCGGCTTGGTGGTAAGGTAAGCATAGGCACGGGTTTTCGAACGGCCCACCCGGCCCCGGATCTGATAAAGCTGCGCCAGACCGAACATATCGGCCCGGTGCACCACCATGGTGTTTGCCGTCGGAATGTCGAGGCCCGATTCCACGATGGTTGTCGCCAGAAGGATGTCGAATTTGCCGTCGTAGAAGGCATTCATCCGGTCATCAAGCTCACCGGCCGCCATCTGACCATGCGCAACCACATAGGTCAGCTCGGGCAGTTGCTCCTTGAGGAATTCCTCGACCTCGGCGAGGTCTGAAATCCGCGGTACCACGTAAAAGCTTTGTCCGCCGCGATAATGTTCCCGCAGCAACCCTTCGCGGATGGTGACAGCGTCGAATTCGCTGACATAGGTGCGGATCGCAAGCCGGTCCACCGGCGGCGTGCCGATAATCGATAGATCCCGCACGCCCGTCAGGCTCAGCTGCAGGGTCCGCGGGATCGGCGTTGCGGTCAGGGTCAGCACGTGAATGTCGCTGCGCAGCTGCTTCAGGCGTTCCTTGTGGCCGACACCGAAATGCTGCTCTTCGTCGATGATCAGCAGGCCAAGGTTTTGAAACTTGATCCCCTTGGCCAACAATGCGTGGGTGCCAATCACGATATCGACCGTTCCCTTGGCCATACCTTCGCGCGTTTTGGCAGCGTCCTTTGCCGTAACAAAGCGCGACAACTGCCTGACTTCCAACGGGAAACCCCGGAACCGTTCTGCGAACGAGGCCGCGTGCTGACGCGCCAGCAGGGTTGTCGGCGCGATGACAGCCACCTGCACGCCGGACATCGCCGCGACAAAGGCCGCGCGCATCGCGACCTCGGTCTTGCCAAAGCCGACATCGCCGCAAATCAACCGGTCCATCGGCTGGCCCGAGGTCATATCCGCCATCACGTCCTCGATGGCGCGCAGCTGATCGTCGGTTTCCTGATAGGGAAAACGTGCCGAGAATTCCTCCCAAGCGTGCGGCGGCGGATCCATGATCGGTGCCTTGCGCAGCGCCCGTTCGGCCGCAATCCGGATCAGCCGGTCGGCCATCTCCCGAATGCGCTCTTTCAGCTTGGCCTTCTTCGCCTGCCAAGCACCGCCGCCCAGCCGGTCCAGAAGCCCTTCATCGTGGCCGTATTTGCTGAGGAGTTCGATATTCTCGACCGGCAGGTACAGCTTGGCCGCTTCGGCATATTCCAGCAGCAGGCATTCATGGGCCGCCCCGGCGGCGGTGATAACCTCCATCCCCTGATAGCGACCGATGCCGTGGTCGACATGCACCACTAGATCCCCCGGCGACAGCGATTGCGCCTCGGTCAGGAAATTCTCGGCCTTGCGGCGTTTCTTGGGCGAGCGGATCAGCCTGTCGCCCAGCACGTCCTGCTCGGAGATCACCGTCATGTCCGGCGCTTCGAACCCGTGTTCCAGCGCCCAGACCGCCAGATGCAGCCCGGATTTTCCAATCCGGGTGCCGTCCATGACCGGGATCGCCTCGGCCAGACCTTCGTCTTCGATCAACCCGGTCAGACGTTCCCGCGCACCTTCGGAGTATGAGGCAACCACGACCGGACCCTTTTGCATCCGCTCCTGAATATGGGCCGCCAAGGCACCAAAAAGACTGACGTTTTCCAATTGACGCTCGGGCGCGAAATCCCGCCCGATCCGCCCGCCTGCATCCACCACACCGGGGCCAGAGGCCTGCGCCAGTGGATGCAGCTGGATGGTACGATGTGCACTGGTTGCGTCCTCCCAGGCGCTGTCGTCAAGATACAGCAGCCCCGGCGGCGTTGGTTTGTATACCGTGTCCATCCGCCCCTTTTGGGCCATCGCCAGTTTGCGGGTCTCATACTGGTCCACGATACTGTCCCAGCGCGCCAGCCGGGATGCGGTAACCTGATCGTCCAGCGTGACCGAGGCCTGCGGCAGGTAGTCAAACAGGGTTTCCAGCTTCTCATGGAAGAACGGTAGCCAGTGTTCGATCCCTTGATGCTTTCGGCCCGCGCTGACCGCCTCGTACAGCGGATCGTCAGTGCCCGCAGCGCCGAATTCGATGCGGTAGTTCTGCCGGAACCGGGTCACGGCGGCGTCGTCCAGGATCACTTCGGAGACCGGCGCCAGTTCGATGAGGTCCAGTTTTTCCGTGGTCCGCTGGGTCACCGGATCAAACCGGCGCGCGCCATCCAGCACGTCACCAAACAGATCCAGCCGCACCGGCCCGGTGTCGCCCGGCGGGAAGATATCGATGATCCCGCCCCGGATTGCGTAGTCGCCCGGCTCCATCACTGTTGGACTATGCGTGAACCCCATGCGGACCAGGAACTGACGCAGCGCCGTTTCATCGATCCGGTGGTCGACCCGGGCGCTGAAGGCTGCTTCGCGCAGGACCTCGCGCGCAGGCACCCGCTGACTGGCGGCGTTGAGCGTGGTCAGCAGGATGAACTGCGAAGGCATCTGGTGGACCAGCGCCGCCAGCGTCGCCATCCGCGCGGCGGAGATATCGGCGTTGGGCGAGACGCGGTCATAGGGCAGACAATCCCAGCCGGGAAAGACAAAGACCGGCATGTCCGGTGCAAAAAAGGCCAGCGCGGCGCGCATCGCCTCCATCCGCTTGTCATCGCGGGCCACATGAAGAACCGGACCGCCGGACGTCTCGACCTCTTTCAGCACCAGCCGGGCATCGAACCCTTCCGGCGCGCCGCCCATGGTTATCGCAGGCTGCGCCATGCTGCGCGTCTCCCTCTTCATTGTGTTTCTTCAGCTCTGGGTCCCTGGTGATGCTCAGCCAAAGACGCCCAACCGCAGATTCTGGTACATGCCCCACATCGCCGTGACAAAAATGGAGATCATGCCGATGATCTGGATCGCAAAGCGGCAGGTGGCAAGTCTGCGGTAGAGCGCATCGCCCTGCGGCTCATTCATCCGGATCGACCGCGCCGTCGCCAGATTGACCAGCCCCACCGCAGCCATCGGGAACAGCAGCAGGAACACTGCCTGTGCGAATTCCACGCCAAGACCAAAGCCCAAGGTTGCCAGGGACGACAGCACGAAGCAAGCGATCGCAAGGATCCAAAGTCCCGCCATTTGAACCACATAGAGCATGCGGTTTACGTTGATCCGCACCAGATCCTCCAGATCCTCGGCGCTCTGGCCGCCGTTCTTGCGCGCCCGGTGCACCATGTCAAAGGGCACCCCCAGGATCCAGTGACTGGCCGTGGACCACATCACCGCAAGGGCAATCCAGTACCAAAGGTTGGAAAAGGACCGCAGGTCGATCATTTCGGTCAGTGTCTGAAACAGATCCAATCCCGTGCCCTCTTCCGTCTGTTCGCATTCGCCGCCTTATATCCACCGCCAAAGCCCCCGGCACAAGCCCCGCAGACAAGGGGCGCACAAGCGCGGCGATTGTGCCACTTGCATGACGGCGCGGTTCCATGCGACCCACAGGCGTGCCACAGAGAGATGAGAGACCACGATGAAGCCGACCGTCGCCCCCTTTCCCGCCGCCCGCCTGCGCCGTACCCGTGTTAGCCCTGCGATCCGCGGGTTGGTCCGCGAGAACACCCTGACCACGGATGATCTGATCTGGCCGGTTTTCGTGCGCGATGGTGAAGGAATCGTGGAGCCGGTGGTCTCCATGCCCGGCGTGGTGCGCCGTTCGGTCGACAAGATCGCCGAAGCGGCAGTCGAGGCGCAGGCCCTTGGCATTCCGGCGATCTGCCTCTTTCCCTATACCGATCCGGCGCTCAAGACCGAAGACTGCGCTGAGGCCTGGAACCCCGACAACCTGTGCAACCGTGCTATCCGCGCGATCAAGGCGGTCGCGCCGGAGATCGCAGTGATGACCGACGTGGCGCTCGATCCCTATAACATCAACGGTCACGATGGTTTTGTCGTCGATGGTGAGATCCTCAACGATGAAACTGTCGAGGCACTGGTGAAGATGACCCTCGCGCAGGCCGAGGCCGGTGCGGACATCATCGGTCCGTCGGACATGATGGACGGTCGGATCGCCGCCATGCGCAGCGGCCTGGAACAGGGCGGCCACCGCAACGTATCGATCCTGTCCTATTCGGCCAAATACGCCTCTGGCTTTTACGGCCCGTTCCGCGACGCGGTCGGTGCCTCTGGCGCACTCAAAGGCGACAAGAAGACCTATCAGATGGACCCCGGCAACTCGGACGAGGCGCTGCGGCTGGTCGAACGCGACCTGCAGGAAGGCGCAGATATGGTCATGGTCAAACCCGGCATTGCCTACCTGGACATCTGCCACCGGGTCAAAACCACCTTTGGCACGCCCACCTTCGCCTATCAGGTTTCTGGCGAATACGCGATGATCCAGGCTGCCGCCCAGAATGGCTGGATCAATGGCGAACAGGTCATGCTGGAAAGCCTTCTCGCGTTCAAACGCGCAGGCTGTGACGGTATTCTGACCTATTTCGCGCCTGAAACCGCACGGATCCTGAACGGCTGATCCACCGCTGTCCGGGATCACTTCCGGCGACGGACACTGCCAGCCCCACACGAACGCCCTGCGGGAAGCCGCTCAGGCGGGCTGCGGCGCTGTTGTCGTAGATGACAGCGGGCTTTTTTCCGCCTATGATCCTGCCCAGAGCCGAACAACCGGCCTTTATCCACAACGTGACAGGCAACACTTCACATGAGCAGACATATTTCCCCCCGCTTGACGCGCCGCGGCTTCACTCTTGGCATTCTTGCCGGGACCGGAGCGGTTGCGGCCTGTGGCAATGGCGTTGGCAACAACAATGCCGCCACTATCGACGCCCGCGTCGATGCCACCCTCAACCAGATGTACAGCCGATACCCCAACACCATCACGCTGGCCGAGAAATCGACCGGCATGCTGGTGATGCCGTTGGTTACCGAGGCTGGTTTCCTGATTGGCGGCGCCTATGGGCGCGGCGCGCTGCGCATCAATGGCGTAACGGTCGATTACTATTCCACGGTCAAGGGCAACGCCGGGTTGCAGATCGGCGCCCAGCAATACGCCCATGTGCTGTTCTTCATGACCGACGATGCCCTGGCCGGGTTCCGACGCTCTTCGGGTTGGGCAGCCGGCGCTGATCTTGAATATGTGATCAAAGACGATGGCAACTCTGTCGCGGCGGACACCAATACCCTGACCTCTCCGATCCTGGCGGCCGTTTTCGCGCAGGCCGGTCTGCGTGTTGGCGCCACCCTGGAAGGCACCAAATACACCCGCATCATTCCCTGATCGGACACGGCTCAGCTGATTTCTCCGCTGAAGCCGCAGATAAAAAAGGCGCGCCACATTCCGGGCGCGCCTTTTATTTCAAGTGGTTACGGGCTCCTCTTAACCAGCTGACTTCAGGCGTTTGAACAGGGACGAGGTATCCCAGCGCCCGCCGCCCATCTTCTGCACGTCCTTGTAGAACTGATCGACCAGCGCGGTCACCGGCAGGCTGGCTCCGGTTTCGTCTGCGGCATCCAGACAGATCCCCAGATCCTTGCGCATCCAGTCCACCGCAAAGCCATGTTCGAAATGATCGTCCAGCATGGTCTCATAACGGTTTGCCATCTGCCAGCTGCCTGCCGCCCCCTGGCTGATTACCTCGACCACGGCGCGGCCATCCAGCCCCGCCTTTTCTGCAAAATGCAGCGATTCCGCGAGCCCCTGCACCAACCCGGCGATTGCGATCTGGTTGCACATCTTGGTCATCTGGCCGGCGCCGCTGTCGCCAATCCGGCGGCAGATACGGGCATAGGCGTCGATGATGGGCTCCGCGCGGGCATAGGCCTCCGCTTCACCACCGCACATCACCGATAGAACCCCATTCTCGGCGCCCGCCTGACCGCCAGAAATCGGCGCATCTACAAAGGAAATGCCCAGCTCGGCAGCCGCCTCGAAAAGCTCCCGCGTGACGCTGGCAGAGACCGTGGTGTGATCGACAAAAACGCCGCCCTTGGCCATCCCGGCAAACGCGCCATCCGGCCCCAGGCAGACCGAGCGCAGGTCATCATCGTTGCCAACGCAGGACATCACGAATTCCGCGCCCGCAGCCGCCTCGCGCGGAGTTGGCGCGCTGGCACCGCCGTGCTCCTTGACCCAGGCCTCGGCCTTGGCGGCGGTGCGGTTATAGACCGTCACCTCGTGACCCGCCGATTGCAGGTGTCCGGCCATCGGATAGCCCATAACTCCCAACCCCAGAAATGCAGCTTTTGCCATGTGCTTTTCCCCTGTGCTTTCTTGGCATATGTTGACGCTACCCTAGCACTGGCGGCGCGGGGTGCAATCGTGCCAGGCCGCTGTACACAGAAAACAAAGGGAATAACCTTTATATGGCACTCCTGTTCCGCTGGCTGATGCGACTGACCGCCACCTTGATTCTGCTGTCGCTCGCTGCGGTTGTCCTGGCCTACTATTTCGCCTCCCAGTCTCTGCCCGATTATGACAAGACGATTGCCCTGCCCGGCCCCACGGCCCCGGTCGAGATAGTCCGCGACAACGCCAATGTGCCGCATATCTTCAGCAGCATCGGTGCCAGTGACGAGGACGTGTTTTTCGGCCTCGGCTATGCCCATGCGCAGGACCGCTTGTGGCAGATGGCTGTAATGCGGCGCACCGCGCAGGGACGTCTGTCCGAGATCTTTGGTACCCGCACCATTGAGGTCGATACTTTCGTGCGGCGGCTTGATCTTTACCGGCTGGCACAACAATCGGTCGCGGTTCAGACACCCGAAGCCATGGCCGCGTTGACCGCCTATTCCGCTGGTGTGAATGCCCGCCTGCAGGAGATCAACGAAGAGGCGCTGGGACGCGGCGCGCCGGAGATGTTCCTGTTTAATATGCCGCTGGCCCCATGGCAGCCTGCCGACAGTATCGCGATCATGAAACTGATGGCGCTGAAACTGTCAGGCCATATGCGCGAGGAAATCCTGCGTGCACGCACCTCTCTGGCGCTCGCCGATCCGGAACGCCTGTTTGATATCCTGCCCGATGCGCCGGGATCCGGCACGGCCGCGCTGCCGGAATATGCGAGCCTGTTCCCAGATGTACCGCGCATCGCCGCCTCTTCGCCCGAACCGGAAAGTCGCCTGTTTCCGCTCGCGCCGCGCGGCCTTGGCGGGGCATCCAATGCCTGGGCTGCCGATCCCAGTCGATCCGCTACGGGCGGCACCCTACTGGCCAATGATCCACATCTGGGCCTCAGCGCGCCCGGGATCTGGTATCTGGCGCGGATGGAGTTGGCGACCGGCGGCGTGATTGGCGGAACCATACCAGGGCTGCCTGCCGTGCTCACCGGACGCTCAAACGACTTGGGCTGGGGGATCACCTCTTCCTACATGGATGATCAGGATCTCTTCATCGAAAAGATCAATGCCGAAAATCCCGAAGAATATTTAAGTCCAACGGGTTACACGCCTTTCGTTACCCGCCGGTCCATCATCAACATCAAGGACGCGCCGCCAGTCACCCTGACCCTGCGCTGGACCGAAAACGGGCCGGTTCTTCCGGGGTCCATGTTCTCTCTGGCCACCATCACCCCGCCGGGTCACGTGGTCAGCCTTGGCTGGACGGCTTTGTCGGGCGAAGATACCTCGGTCAGCGCCGCCATCGCTTTGATGCGCAGCGCCTCGGCCCGGGAAGCGATCCGTGTCGCCGAAGATTATATTGCACCTTCGCAGAACCTGACGCTGGCGGATAAGGAAACGATTGCCCTCAAGACCATCGGCGCCATTCCCCAGCGCGATGCACGCCATCAAAGCAAGGGCCGCCTGCCAAGCCAGGGCTGGCGCCGGGAAAACATTTGGAAAGGCCGCGCTCCCTATGCTGCCAACCCGGAATTCATCAGTCCCCGTGGCGGGATCCTGGGCAATACCAATAACAAGCTGCTGGACCGCCCCTTTCCCAACCATGTCTCCTTCGACTGGGGCGACACCCAGCGGATCAACCGCTGGCGCCGCTTGATGCAGAACCGCGAAGTGCATACGCGCGACAGCTTCATTGAGGCGCAGCTTGATACGGTATCCTACTCTGCCCGGGCCCTGCTGCCGCTGATAGGGGCAGACCTGTGGTTCACGGGCGAGGCCGCCCCCGAAGGCAGCCGCGAACGCCAGCGTCACACCGCGCTGACCCTGCTGTCTGAATGGAACGGCGAAATGAATGAGCACCTGCCGGAGCCGTTGATCTATGCGGCCTGGCTCCGGGCGCTGCAAGCGCGGCTGATCACCGATGATCTGGGACCGCTGACGGAAGAGTACAAACACGTGGACCCGCTGTTCATCGAACGGGTCTACCGCGACATCGATGGTGCTGCCGCCTGGTGCGATGTCCGGCAAAGCGCGCCGCGGGAAACCTGTACCGACATGGCACGGCTGGCGCTGGACGATGCGCTGATCTGGATCGAGGAACGCTATGGCACCGCGCTGGAATCGCTGCGTTGGGGCGATGCCCACCAAGCCACCCACGATCACGAGGTTCTGGGCGAGGTGCCGGTGCTGCGGTTCTTTGTGAACATCCGCCAGTCCACCAGTGGCGGCGACAACACCCTGCAGCGCGGGCGCACCTCTGGCGAAGGCCCGATGCCGTTTCAGAATGTCCACGCCGCCGGGTTCCGCGGCGTCTATGATTTCGCCGATCCGGACAGTTCGGTCTTTATTACCTCGACCGGCCAGTCTGGACACTTCCTCTCGCGCCACTATGACGACATGGCCCAGTTGTGGCGCCGGGGTGAATATATTCCGATGTCTCTGGACGAGGATCTTGCCCGCGCGGCGGCAATCGGGGTGACCCGTATCCTGCCCCGGAACTAGACAGAGAGCCCCCGGATGGAAGATCAAGCCGTCACTCTGATCATCTTTGGCCTTCTGTTCTTTGCCGGGTTGGCGGCCGACCGGATCGGACGACGGTTGCGCCTGCCCCGTGTAACCCTGCTTCTGGGCTGCGGCTTGCTGATCGGTCATTCCGGGTTTGGTTTGCTGCCGGACAGCATCACGGAACTGTACCCGGTGATTGCTGTGGTGGCGCTCAGCGCGGTTGCGGTTCTCTTGGGTAGCGCCTTGTCCATGTCCAACCTGCGCCAGCATGGCCGCGTGGTTGTCGTCGTGTCACTGTCCATCGTTATCGTCAGTCAGGTCGCCGTCACAACCGGGCTTTGGGCCATGGGCCTGCCACTGACGCTGGCCATCCTGCTGGGCGCGCTGGCCACGGCGACCGATCCCGCAGCCACCTATGACGTGATCGATCAATCCGGGCTGGATACCGGATTTACCCAAACTCTCAAAGGCTTGGTCGCCATTGATGATGCTTGGGGGCTGTTCGCCTTCAGCCTCGCATTGCTGATGATTGATCTCATCAGCGGTATTGGTGACGGTGTTGATACGCTGATCATCGCCACGCAGGAGGTTGTCGGATCGATAGGACTGGGGATCGCCATCGGCATTCCTGGTGCGCTGCTGACCGGACGGCTGTCAGATGGGGAGCCGCTGCGGATCGAGGCGCTTGGCCTGATCTTCCTGACCGCCGGACTGTCGCTGATGCTGGAGCTGTCCTATCTGATTGCAGGCATGACGACCGGCGCAGTGATCGTAAATCTTGCCCGCCACCACACTCGGGCCTTTCACGAGATCCACAATTTCGAATGGCCCTTCATGATCATCTTTTTCGTACTCGCCGGTGCAACGCTGGACCCCGAGGCGCTGGCGACGCTGGGTATGGCGGGCCTTGGCTATTCGGTTCTCCGGGTGTTGGGGCGCATCTTTGGGGGTTGGATCGGCGGTATGCTAGCCCACGCCCCGGCGACCGAACGGCCCTATTACGGCGCCGCAATGCTGCCGCAAGCCGGGGTGGCAATCGGCATGGCGCTGGTCGCAGCCGAGCGGTTCCCCGAATTCGCCCCGTCGATCATGGCGCTGGCAATTGGAACCACGGTGGGGTTTGAGCTGATCGGACCGATCGTCGCTGCAGCCACGCTCACACTGCAATCACGACCGCGCAGCGGTGCAACGCCGCCGGATTCTCACTAGCAGCTACTTCGGAGTTTCAAGGACGTACAGCACGACGGATCATAGCCCGTCGTACTGCGCCCGTTGTTTCGCAGTCCAAAGCACGGTGATATCAAAACCGCTCTCGGTCTGCTCTTCGGAGACGACAACATCCTGCGCAAACAGCCAGGCCCGTTGTTTGCCTTGCGAAAAATCAAGGCTGAGCACCTCTTGATGCTTTGTGCCTTGCAATTTTTCCGCGATATCCGCCAAGAGCCCGTCGATGCCTTCGCCGGTCAGGGCTGAAATCGCGTGGATCCCTTCCTCGCGGGCGGCGCGCTGACGGCGGGCGTCGGCTTCTTCCTCGCTGAGATTGTCGAGCTTGTTCCAGACCTCGATCTGGGTGCGGTTTTCATCCACCCCAAGCGACGTCAGGATCGCGGCCACATCGCGGGCCTGATGCTCGGTTTCATCGTGGCTGATGTCGCGCACGTGCAAGATCACATCGGCGGCCAGCACCTCTTCCAGCGTCGCACGGAAGGCCGCGACCAACTCGGTCGGCAGATCCGAGATAAAGCCCACCGTGTCCGACAGGATCACCTCCGGACCATCAGGCAACAGCACCCGGCGCATGGTCGGATCCAGAGTGGCGAACAGCATATCCTCCGCCATCACCTCAGCCCCGGTCAGGCGATTGAACAGGGTCGATTTACCGGCGTTGGTATAGCCGACCAGCGCGACAATCGGATAAGGCACCTTGGCCCGCGCGGCGCGATGCAGCGTGCGGGTTTTCACCACCTTGTCGAGCTGGCGGCGTAGGCGCACCAGCTGATCGTCAATTGCACGACGGTCCGCCTCGATCTGGGTTTCACCGGGACCACCAACGAAACCCAATCCGCCCCGCTGCCGTTCCAGGTGGGTCCAGGCCCGCACCAGCCGGGTCCGCTGATAGCTGAGCGCGGCCATCTCCACCTGCAGCACACCCTCTCGGGTGCGCGCCCGATCCGAGAAGATCTCGAGGATCAGCCCGGTCCGGTCGAGGATCTTGACCTTCCAGGCCTTTTCCAGATTTCGCTGCTGTACAGGGGACACCGGTCCGTCAATGAGGACCAGTTCCACCTCTTCGGATTTCAGCTTCTGTGCCAGTTCTTCGATCTTACCCGAGCCGAACAACATCCCCGCATGAGCCTTGGGCAAACGCACCACATCCGATCCGACAACGTCGAGATCGGGCAGCGCCTGCGCCAGCGCCACAGCCTCTGCAAGGGCGGGTTCAGGATCGCGCCGGTGTTGATCCGACTTGATCTCGGGATGCAGCACCCAGGCCCGGGTGCGCTTCCGGTCATGCTCCATCAAGAGGCGTCTTCACCTTCATAAAGGCTGATCGGCTGTGCGGGCATGATCGTGGAAATTGCGTGTTTGTAGACCAACTGCGACTGTCCGTCGCGGCGCAGCAGGACACAGAAATTATCAAACCAGGTAATAACCCCCTGCAATTTGACCCCGTTGATCAGAAAAATTGTAACGGGAACCTTGGTTTTGCGAACGTGATTCAGGAAGGCATCCTGAAGATTCTGTCTGTCCGAAGCCATTATTATTATCTCGCCTTTTTTCTTGCTACGCGCTGCGGACCAACGCGCCTCGTTACAACCAACTATGGACGGAGACCGATTGGGTTTCCACCCGAAAAACATCAAATGCCAGAGCAGCGTAACGAGGTTTTCTTAACTGCGCCAGAGATTAGGCGACAAAAGCGCGATGATCGCCAGAGTTTCGAGCCGCCCGAGCACCATCGCAAAGCACAGCACCAGTTTGGCCGAGGGCACCAGCTGCCACAGCATGATCGGCTCGCTCGCCGCGACTTCGGTCAACGGGCCAGTGGTCGACAGAGCCGATACCGCCAGGATCAGCGAGGTTTCAAAATCCGTACCAAGGGCGGCAAGCACCGTGCTGATCAGCGCCAGAGACAAGGCAAAGAGCATGAAAAAGATCCAGGCCACAAAGGCGCCGTTCTTTTGCAGCCGCCGATTGCCAGCCCCCTCACCGCTGACCGATGACGGATGCACCAGCCGTTCCATTTCGCCAAGCCCGTTGAGATAAAGCGCATAGACCCGCAGCAATTTGACGCCGCCCGCTGTGGTGGCCACCCCGCCGCCAATCAACGACAAGCCCAGAAGAATCATCCCCGGGGTTTCCAACCCCGACCATTGCCCGGCGGCCTCCCAGTCGGCGCTTTCAAATCCGGTGGTGGACAGGAAGGACATCACCGTGAACAGCGCCCCCCAGAAGGCGCGCAGCGCCTGCATGCCATCCTCGGCGCTGTTGACCTCAAACGTTGCCAGCCAGTGGCGCAGGAACAAAAGCGTCGGAACCCCCAGCACAATCAGCAGGCCGGAACGGAACTCCGGGTCACGATCCAGCCGCCCGTCGCCGGTGCTGACCGTATCGGAGGAAAATGTCAGCCGCGACAGGGCAAAGAACATGAACAGGAACATGACCATTTCCCCGGCCATGCCGCTGTTTGCCGCCTCGGTGCCCCCGACCGATGAAATCCCCGAAGTCGCCATCACCGACATCGCATGGGTCAGCCCGGCCAACGATTTGCTGCCAGTCATCATCAAAAGCGTCCAGAGAACCAACGTCAGGGCGAAATAGACCGGCGTCAGGGTGCGCGCGACCGTGATCAATTGGCGCCGTGGATCCGCCTTTTGCATCAGAACAGGTGTCGCGCCACCGCCGCCCGGTTCCCCCTTGGCGGTGACTTCGAAGCCGCCCAGGAACATCGGTGCCAGAACCGCCGATGCGGCGATCCACATCAAAAGGCCGCCAAGCCAGCCAACAATCGCCCGCCACAGATGCACGCTGGGCGGCAGCCGCCCCGGATCGGCAAAGATATCGGCGCCCGTTGTGGTGACGGCGCTGACCATGTCGAAATATGCGTTGAGGAAGCTTGTGTTTTTCAACGCATCCTGCACGGGAAGCGCGAGGAACAGCGGCAATACTGCAAAGGTTGCCAGCAGCGACAGCAGCTGCCCCGGCATGCCATAGCGGGGCACCTTATTGCCCAGCGACAAGGCAATCACAGCGATCACAAAAAGCCCCAAGAGGCCGGAGAAAAAGAAACTTTGCGATGTCGGGTGGTCGTTCAGGATCACCGCATGGGTGGCCGGCACCCACATGGCCAGGCAAGCCACACCCCAGATCAGCAGGAACAAGGGCAGACGCAACAGCCCGCCCGCGGTATGATTGCGTGCCGCCATGCTAGAAGTAGTCGATCGAAACCTGCATCAGGCGCTCGACCTCTGGAACATCGGCGGCCATCGCAAAGATCGCGATGACATCCCCCTCTTCGATGCGCATTTCGCCGCTGGGTCGCAGGACCTCGCCTCCCTTGCGCACGGCGCCGATCAGTACGCCTTCGGGGAAGGGAATGTCGCGGACTGCTTGCCCCGCCATCGGAGAGGTTCCCAGAACCTCAGCCTCGATCACCTCGGCTTCGGCATCGCCAATGGAATAGACCTGCCGAACGCGGCCATAGCGGATGTGTTGCAGAATCGAACTCACCGTGGTGGAGCGCGGGTTGATAAAGGCGTCGATCCCGAGAGGCGCCATCAGCGGCAGCAAGGTCGGATCATTGATCAGGGCCACCACGAAAGGGCAGCCTTCGGATTTGGCGCGCACGGCCGCCAGCATGTTGGTCTTATCATCGTCGGTGACAGCAAGCATGGCATCGGCGCGATCAATACCGCCTTCAATCATCAGAGTACGGTCCAGCCCGTCACCGTTCAGAACGATGGTCCTCTCGAGTGTTTCGGCCGCCCGCTCGGCGCATTTGCGGCTTTTCTCAATGATCTTAGCGCGGATCCGTCCGGTACGGTTCTCAAGCGCCTTTGCCACTTCAAGGCCCACATTACCGCCGCCCACGATCACCACCCGATCCTGGCGTTTTTCTTTCTTGCCAAAGACTTCGATGGTTCTGCTCACGTCGTCCGTGTGGCAAAACACATAGGCGCTGTCGCCGACGAACAGCTGATCGCCCGGTTCCGGTGCAAACAGGCTGCCATCGCGCCGCACACCCACAACGATAGCCCGCAGGGTGGAAAACAGATCCGTCAGCTGCCGCAGCGGCGTGTTGACCACCGGGCAATCCTCGTCGATCTGAATGCCGAGGAGCTGCGCCTTCCCGCCCATAAAGGTTTCCGTGTCAAACGCGGCCGGTGCCAGAAGCCGCTGAATAGCGGCGGCGGCGACCTCGCGTTCGGGGCTGATCACCACATCGATGGGCAGATGGTCCCGCCGGTACAGGTCGGAGTAGATCGCATTCAGGTAGCTGCGCGCCCGCAGCCGGGCAATCTTGCGCTGGATCGAGAATACCGAATGGGCAACCTGACAGGTCACCATGTTGACCTCATCCGAGTGGGTTGCGGCGATGATCATATCCGCATCCCGCGCCCCTGCCCGCTCCAGAACATCCGGGTATGAGGCAAAGCCCGCAATCCCCTGAACATCCAGAGTATCTGTCGCGCGGCGCACCAGATCCGGGTTGTTGTCGACAACTGTCACATCGTTGTGCTCGCCGGACAGATGCCGCGCGATCTGCCAGCCAACCTGGCCGGCGCCACAGATGATAACCTTCATGATCTTTTCCCTTGGGCGCGATCTTGCCAGTTTTGAATGACAGAAGCCGCCAGAGGGGTCAAATCAATTGTACTGACCGTCATCGCGGGGCATTCTGACACCATGACCCGTGCTTACCGCCGCTTCTGTTCCCTGTTCGCCGTGCCCGTTTTGGGCGCCGTCCTTGCCGGATGTGGCCCAGTGCCGGTCTATTACCGCGAAGGCGCCGATGTGCAGAGGCTTCAGGCAGACACGCTTTCCTGTCAGGTCAGCGCGCTGGAAAAGGCGCCCGTGGCCAATGAAATTCGTCAGCGCCCGCCCGTCTATTATCCCGGCGGGCAATATTGCAGGGACGGCAACTGCTGGAGCCGCCCCGGATACCGGGTTGATGGTGGCATCTATACGGTTGATGTGAACCAAGGTTTGCGCAGGCGGTTAGAGCAAAGCTGTATGGCCAAGAAAGGGTATCAAGAGGTACCCCTGAGGCGCTGCACCACCGCCGAAGTCGGGCAGCGTCTGGCCGGACAATCGAGCCGCCTGCCGCCGCTGACTGGCGATGCCTGCGTCTGGAAAGGCCCTGACAACACCCTGCATGTCCTGACGCCGTAGTCGGCTACACTGCCGCCCCGGACACCGGGTTCTCTCTAGGTTTCGCAAACACAATGGTAGCAGGCGCGCAGACCGTGCCTACGCGCCCCGTTATCCGCACGCGGCGGTCAGACCATATCTTCTTCCTGCTCCACATGAGCAACGCGCGCGCCAGCCTTGTTCGAGGTGACAACGCCAAGCGATTTCAGCTTGCGGTGCAAGGCCGAGCGTTCCATGCCCACAAACGAAGCCGTGCGGCTGATATTGCCACCGAACCGGTTGATCTGGGTCAGCAGGTATTCGCGTTCAAAGGCCTCGCGAGCCTCACGGAGCGGCAGCGTCGCCAAGGCCCCGGACAGGACGACGCGGCCCTCGTCTTCGACCTTTTCCTCTTCACGCGGCAGGTCGCGCGCCTCGATCGGGCCATTGCCATCGCCAAGGATCAGGATCCGCTCCACCAGGTTTTTCAGCTGGCGGACGTTTCCGGGCCACATCATGGTCTGCATCAGTGCAACCGCCTCATCCGTCAGTTCACGCAGTGGCAGGCCTTGCGCCTCATTAAAGCTGCGGATGAAGTGTTCGGCCAGAACAGGAATATCCTCGCGCCGATCTGCGAGCGTCGGCACCGCAATCGGCACCACGTTCAGCCGATGATAGAGCTCCTGCCGGAAACGATCCGCTTCAATTTCTGCCTCCAAGGCCTTGTTTGTGGAAGATATCACCCGCAGATCGACCCGCACGTTCTCGGATCCACCAACCCGCTGGAACTGCTGATCAACCAGCACCCGCAGGATCTTTGACTGGGTCCCGAGCGGCATGTCCGCGACCTCGTCAAAGAACACCACGCCTCCATGCGCCTGTTCCAGCAATCCCGGCTCAACCCCGCGGTCCGTGGTTTCACGGCCAAACAGCACCTCTTCCATCCGCTCCGGCTCGATGCTGGCGCAGTTCACCGTCACGAAGGGAGCCGAGGCACGGGCCGAATTGGAGTGGATATAGCGCGCGGCGATATCCTTGCCCACGCCGGCAGGTCCCGTCAGCATCACACGGCCATTGGATTTGGTGACCTTGTCGAGCTGCGCCACCAGCGCCCGGAAGGCTGCGGAATTTCCGATCATCTCGGCAGCTCCGGTTTCCTTGCGGCGCAGATCGGTGTTCTCACGGCGCAAGCGCGAAGTCTCCATCGCCCGCCGGATCACCACCATCAGCTGATCGATATTGAAGGGCTTTTCGATGAAGTCATAGGCGCCCTGTTTGATCGCCGCGACCGCAATCTCGATATTCCCGTGGCCTGAGATGATCACCACCGGTACCTCGGGATTGTCCCGCTTCACGGTTTTCAGGATGTCGATGCCGTCCATCTGGCTGTCCTTGAGCCAGATATCGAGGATCAGCAGCGCCGGAGGCTCCTGCCCGATCTCGGCCATGCATTCCTCGGAGTTCGCCGCCTTGCGCGTGGCAAACCCCTCATCTTCCAGGATATCGGAAATCAATTCGCGAATGTCGCGCTCATCGTCAACGATCAGAATGTCACTCATGTCAGACCTACCTTCACTGTATTTCTGTTAGCCTCAGCCGTACGTACGGCGTCTGGCAGGCGGATCACCGCCATGGCTCCAAAATGGTTCTGTCCTTCGAACACCGGCGCATCCTCAAGCGTCAGGGTGCCGCCGTGTTCTTCGATAATCTTCTTCACAATCGGCAATCCCAGCCCGGTGCCTTCGTTCCGGGTGGTTACATAGGGTTCAAACAACCGCGCGCGGTCCTCTGGCAAGCCGATGCCATTATCGGCAATCGTCACCTCATATCCCCCTTTATCGGCCCGGCGCAGCACCACGCGAATTTGCGGATCCAGATCCTCGGGCGCGCCTTTTTTCTTCAGGCTTTCAATCGCTTCACCGGCATTTTTGATCAGGTTGGTCAACGCCTGCCCGATCATGGTCGCATCCAGATCTGCACAGCACACGGTATTGGGCAGATCCGCCGTAATCGTCACATCCGGCTGGCCGGTGCGCTGCAGCACCACCGCGTCCTGCACCAGCTTGACCAGATCTTCTTCATGGCGTTCAGGTTCCGGCATGCGCGCGAATTTTGAAAACTCATCGACAATCCGGCGCAGATCGTTGGTCTGGCGCACGATCACATCGGTCATGGCTTGCAGTTGATCGCTGTTTTCCTCGCCCAGCTTGGGCGCGAACTTACGCTTGATCCGCTCCGCACTCAGCTGGATCGGGGTCAGCGGGTTCTTGATCTCATGGGCAATCCGCCGGGCCACATCGCCCCAGGCGGCCATCCTCTGGGCGCTGACAAGATCGGTAACGTCGTCAAAAGCCACCACATAGCCTTCGAGGTTGCCATCATCGGACCGGCGCTGCGACATCCGCACCAGCAGGTTTTCCAACCGGCCATGCCGCGTCACCTTGATCTCATCCTGCGCGGTTTCCGCGCCATCCTTGGTCAGGGTTTCGAACAGCGGGCCGAATTCCGGCACGGCCACGGCGAGCGCCAGCGATTGCCGGTCCCCGTGCCAATCCAGCAGACGTTCCCCGGACCGGTTCACAAAGGCGACCCGTCCTTCGGCATCCAACCCAACGACACCGGAGGTGACTGAGGAGAGAACCGAATCGAACAGCCTCCGACGGCGCTCAATCTGGTCGGTGTTTTCCAGCAAGGTCTTGCGCTGTTGTTTCAGTTCCCGCGTCATCCTGTTGAAATACTGGCCAAGTTGGGAAATCTCGTCACCGCCGTTCTCTTCGGGCACCTGCACGTCAAGATCACCGCCACCGACCCGGCGCGCGGCCACGGTCAGGCGACCGACAGGACCGGACAAACGTTCCGCAAACCACATGCCCAGCCACATGGCCGCCAGGATCAGGATCAATGCAAACCCGATGTACAAAAGGCCGAATTCGAACAACACCCGACCGCGCTCTTTCTCAAGCTGTTGATAGAGGTTCGCGGTCTGCTGGGTTTCATCCAGAAGGTTCAGCAATTCACCATCCACATCGCGGCTGATGTACAGGAACCGGTCGACAAAGGCGTTCAGGCGCACAATGGCCCTAAACTCGTTATTGTCCCAGTCCTGGATGATGCTCATCCCCTGCTCAGCCGCCTCGGTGATCTGCTCGGGATCGGGATGTTCGAAATCAAATTCGTAGGACCGTTCGCCCCGCGCCCGGATATCGCCAACGCCATCGATGACATAGGCCTCGCGTAGGCCACGCTGGATCTGCAGCTGCCCCTGCGACAGAACCTGCCGCAGCTCTGCATCGTTCATGAAAAAACTACGCGAGCGGCTGGTATCTAGGTAACGCGCCAGCGCCTCGCCATCTTCGGAAAGGTCACGCCGTTGTTCCACCTGATAGGCCTCGGCAGCCGCAAGCGACGAGCCGATGACCTGCCGAACACGCTGGGAAAACCAGCCCTCAAGCCCAACATTCACCGTCAATACTGCAAAGATCGCGACGATAACCGTGGGCACCAGCGCCAAAAACCCAAAGGCTCCGATTAGCCTCAGGTGCAGTCTGGAGCCAGCCGATTTGGAACGGCGCGCCGCGAACAGACGCACAATCTGGGTCAGCACCAAGGCGGCAATCGCCATGATGTAGACCATGTCGGCCAGCAGAATCAGGCGCAACGACATAGAGGATGCGCCGTGCCCCAAAGGACCAAAGATCAGAAACGTCACCAGAGCCAGAATCGGCCCCAGCAGGACAAGGCCAAGGGTGCCGATATTGCGAGCCTTCCGGGTTTTCCGCCACCGGTCAAACGCCGCGAGCGTTCTGAATCCCCCGCGAAGATGTGACTTCTGCGCCACTGGCTGCCCTCATTCTGATGTATGGCCTTCTAGGCCAACCGCCACATATCGCGACCTCACCGACGGCTGTGCCGGTCGGCCACGTTTCTGTGGCGATATTACATCAGTTTGCGCCGCCGTGTCACCTCAATATCAAGGTCCGTAATTTTCTTTCTCAGGGTATTGCGGTTGATGCCCAGCAATTCGGCGCATTTCGCCTGATTTCCGCCGGTTGCAGCCAGCGCAATCTCGATCAAGGGCGTCTCTACTTCGCGCAGCAGCCGTCCGTAAAGCCCCGGCGGCGGCAACATGTCGCCATGCAGATCAAAATAGCGTTGCAGGTGGCGCGCCACGGATTCGGATAGCTTTTCGTTGACTGCGCCACTGACCATGGGTTCGGCCCCGGTCTGCGGTCCCAGCGCCGCCGCAACATCGGATTTACCGATTTCCTCGCTCCGCGCAGTCAGCGCCAGTCGGCGAACCACATTTTCCAGCTGGCGCACGTTCCCAGGCCAGGCGAAATGGCGCAAAAGCTCGCGTCCCTCCTCGCTCAGCGTGCGGTGCGGCGCGCCTTCGTTCTCTGCCCGGATCAGGAAGTGTTCGGCCAAGAGCGCTATATCCTCGACCCGTTCGCGTAGCGCGGGCACGTGCAGTTCCGTCCCGCAGAGCCGGTAATACAGATCGGCGCGCAGCTCCCCGGCCTCCATCGCCGGAGCCAGGTCTTTCTGGCTCGTCGCCATGAAACGCGGAGAATGATCACTGGTCGCATCCATCATGCGCACCAGCCGGGCCTGCGCCTCATCCGGCAGATCCAGAAGCTCATCAATCAGCAGCGTGCCGCCCTTGACCTGCGACAAAAGCCGTGCAGGACCTTCGAGCTCGATCAGCTCGGCGGCGGTGGCGGTCACATAGGGCAAGGTACGCCGGTCGGAGAAATCGTGAATAGCACGCGCAATCAATGACTTGCCTGTACCACTTTCACCCGTAACCAAAAGCGGCATATCGGTGTTCATCACCCGCGCGATCAGGCGGTACAGGCCCTGCATCACCTCGGTACGACCAACGAGAGGCAGTTCCTCGGGGCGGTCGCCTTCTTCTTCTGAACGGGCCGTGGTCGCGGTGGTCCGTTTCTCCGACAACGCCTTGGCCGTGCGCTTCATCAGCTCCGGCAAGTCAAAGGGTTTCGGCAGGTAGTCATAGGCATCCGCCTCGGCCGCCTTGATCGCGGTCATGATGGTGTTTTGGGCCGAAATTACGATCACCGGCAGTCCGGGACGGTCCTCGGCAATCTTGGGCAGCATTTCCAACCCGTTTCCGTCCGGCATCATCACGTCGGAAATCACCACATCACCCTTACCCTCGGCCACCCAGCGCATCAGCGTGGTCAGGGATGAGGTCGCATGAACCTTGCATCCGGCCCGCGTCAGCGCCTGTGTCAGAACCGTGCGAATGGTGCGGTCGTCATCTGCGACCAGAACGGTGCCATCCATCGATCAACTCTCCTGCGATTGGACGTCGCGCGGAACACGCGACAAAGAAAGCCTGAAAACTGTGTGCCCCGGTTCGGAGCTGACAGAAATCCAGCCGTCATGGTCGGCAATGATCTTGCTGACCAATGCGAGCCCCAACCCGGTGCCGTTTTCACGCCCCGAGACAAAGGGATCAAAAATGTCCTCCCTGATGGTGTCCGGCAGCCCCGGTCCATCGTCGATGATCTCGATCTGAAGCGGTAACAGTTTCCCGGTTCCATCGCTGCGGCGCAGCCGGAAGGAATGCTCGTAAAAGGTACGGATCCGAATTTTTCCGCCTTTTTTACCAGCAGCTTCGGAGGCGTTCTTCAACAGGTTCAGGATCACCTGGAGCAGCTGATCTGCATCGCCCCAGGCCGAGGGCAAGGACGGATCGTATTCTTCGGTGATCGTCATATTGGCGCCGAACCCCAACAGCGCAGAGCGCCGGGCCCGGTCCAGAACATCGTGCAGGTTCACCGGTTTAAAATCCGGCTCCGAGAGATTGCCGAATTGCTCCACCTGCTCCAGCAGTTTCACGATCCGGCGGCTTTCGCTGACGATCAGATCGGTCAGCTCCAGATCTTCGGCCGACAGGTTCATGCTCAGCAGTTGCGCCGCGCCGGTGATCCCGGCCAGCGGGTTCTTGATCTCATGGGCCAGCATTTCCGCCATCCCGATGGCAGATTGCGCCGCCGATTTGGCAGAATGGTTCTGCGTCATCCGCCCGGCGAGTTCACGCGGGGACAGCATCAGCAGCATCATCCCCTCGTGGCCGCTCACCGGGGAAATCTGCACCCCGCATTGCAGTGGCGCACGGCTGCTGGCGCCGACGTCAATGTCATTGACGAACAGGGGCGTGCCCGAACTGCGGCTGCGCGCAAAGGCATCCGTGATCGGCGCATCGATATAGATCTGGCTCCAGACCGGTTTCCCCATCAACGCCTTTCGCGAGGTGTTGAGGAACCCCTCCGCCGCAGAATTTGCGTCCGCGATCAAGTCTTCCGCATCAATCAGAAAAGCCGGGACCGGAAGCGAAGCCCATAGCGCACCATCGTCAATCACGCTGCTACCTCGTCTGTTTGCTCACTCAAAGCTGCCTCAAGAAGAACCAGAACCTGATCCGGATCGCGCTCCGTCAGAACCGCGCGGCGCAGAACGGGGCCAGTGCCTGCGGCATCCATGTACCAGCCCAGATGTTTGCGTGCGACGCGGGTGCCCAGGTCGATGCCGTAGAAAGAGAGCATTGCCTGATAATGCCCTGAAACCATGGCCAAAAGCTGTTTTCCTTCGGGGACATCCGGCTTGGGCGTCTGCCAAAGATCATGCGCGATCTCGGCCAGCAGCCACGGCTTGCCCTGGGCGCCGCGGCCAATCATCACGCCATCAGCGCCGGATTGGTCCAGCGCCTGATGGGCCGCGCCCGTGCCAGTAATGTCGCCATTGGCCAGAACCGGTATATCCACCGCGTCTTTGATGGCTCGGATCGCTGCCCAATCGGCGGACCCCTTGTAGAACTGGCAGCGGGTGCGACCGTGGATGGTCACCATCTTGATGCCCGCATCTTCGGCCCGCCGCGCCACCGAGGCGGCGTTGAGACTCCCCTCATCCCAACCAAGGCGCGTTTTCAGCGTCACCGGGATATCGACCGCCGCCACGACGGCCTCGATCAGCGACAGGGCGTGATCGGGCGTCTTCAACAGCGCCGAGCCGGAATAGCCATTGGTCACCTTCTTGGCCGGGCAGCCCATGTTGATATCGATAACCCGCGCGCCCCGGTCCGCAACCTGCCGGGCGGCCTCTGCCATCCAATGGGCTTCACGCCCGGCCAGCTGAACCGCCGTATTCTCCACATCCGCGCTCAGCTCGGCCCGCTCACGCACGCCGGGCTTGGCCTGCACCATTTCCTGGCTGGCCACCATCTCGCTGACCGTCAGCCCAACGCCAAAAGAACGAACCAGATCCCGAAACGGACGGTCCGTGATTCCGGCCATCGGCGCGAGTGCGATCGGCGGTGTCATAGAGGTGGTTCCGAGGCTGAAGGGCAACTGCCTAATCCTTGTGCAACTGAGACTTTTCTAACCGGGAGCGCCGGGGAGAGACAATGAAATGGCCCCGAATGATCCAATATTCCAGATCGACTGCCTATTTTTTAAGCGCAACCCCATGGGTGATTGCCTCTGTAACCGGCAGGTCCTAAACAGCCAAGCAAAAGCCGGAGGCTGCCTTTTGACCACTGCCGCTCTTATCGTTGCCGCCGGTCGCGGAACCCGCGCTGGCGGCGGCCTGCCCAAGCAATGGCGCCCGCTGAAAGGGCGCCGCGTCATCGACTGGACCCTGGCTGCTTTTCGGCAGGCGGGGATCGAGAAGATCGTGCTGGTCCTTTCGCCCGACGACAGCGAAGCATGGGCCGAATTTCAGGGACAGCCGGGGATTGTCCTGGCCCCAGGGGGCGATACACGCTCCCGCTCCGTTCTGAACGGGCTGGAGGCGATTGAGGCGCAGAACATCACCAGAGTGCTGATCCACGACGCTGCCCGGCCCTGCATCACCCCGGATTTGATTCATGCGGTAGAGGACGCGCTGACCA
The DNA here is from genome assembly GCF_041008745.1 of Pseudophaeobacter sp. 1A09344. Classification (NCBI taxonomy): domain Bacteria; kingdom Pseudomonadati; phylum Pseudomonadota; class Alphaproteobacteria; order Rhodobacterales; family Roseobacteraceae; genus Pseudophaeobacter; species Pseudophaeobacter sp. 1A09344. The sequence continues at coordinate 623,337 of NZ_JAXGFS010000001.1, read as the reverse complement.
CAGGCCCGGCAGCGGCTCCGGCGCTGGCGGTCACAGATGCGCTGTGGACCGGGCACGATGGCAAAGTCACCGGCACCCGCGACCGCGACGGGCTATTTGCCGCGCAGACACCGCAGGGCTTTCGCTATGCCGAGATCCTTGCCGCGCATCGCGCCCATCCGGGTGAGGCATCAGACGATGTGGCCGTGGCCCGCGCTGCCGGGCTTGACGTTGCCATCGTTCCGGGAAATCCAGACAATATCAAAATCACCGGCCCTGCGGATTTTGCCCGGGCCGAGGTGATCTTGGATAGAGCAGATAACGACAGGTCAGAAGAGGACAGGATGGATATCAGGCTGGGAAATGGCTACGACGTTCACAGATTTGGTGCGGGCGACCATGTTGTGCTCTGCGGCGTAAAAATACCGCATGACAAGGGGTTGCAAGGCCATTCTGATGCCGACGTCGGCATGCATGCGGTCACTGACGCGATCTATGGCGCGCTGGCCGAAGGCGATATCGGCCGCCACTTCCCGCCCTCCGATCCACAGTGGAAAGGCGCGGCGAGCGACATCTTCCTGCGTCACGCCGTCGAGCTGGCGCGCAACAAAGACTTCCAAGTTTCCAACGTCGACTGCACGCTGGTTTGTGAATACCCCAAGATCACCCCGCATTCCGCAAAGATGCAGGCACAAATGGCATCGATCCTTGGCATTGATGCAGATCGGGTCTCGGTCAAGGCGACAACATCCGAACGGCTCGGCTTTACCGGGCGCAGCGAAGGGATCGCGGCGCTGGCCACCGCGGCATTGGTGAAATCATGAATATCGCAACAGCAATCGGAACCGTTCTGGGCGTCGGTTATCTGCGCCCGGCCCCCGGCACCTGGGGATCCTTGGTGGCGCTACCGCTGGCCTATGGCTTGCATCTGGTCGGCGGCTTTCCCCTGCTTGCTGCGATGACCCTAATCTGCACCGCCGCGGGCCTCTGGGCTGCAGCCGAGATGACGCGCGGCAAGGAAGACCTCGATCCGTCCGAATTCGTTATGGATGAACTGGCCGGTCAGTTCCTGGCGCTCTGGGCGATTTCCTATCCATCCTGGGCGCATGGCATCGACATCACCGCTCTATGGCCGGGCTGGGTCACGGCCTTTGTGCTGTTCCGCCTGTTCGATATCCTGAAACCCGGCCCCGTCGGCTGGGCCGACCGCAAGAAAGGCGCGGTCGGAGTGATGATGGACGATGTGATCGCCGGGATCTTTGCAGCCATTGGCGTTGCCCTGCTGGCTGGCCTGTCGCATGGGGTGCTGGGGCTGTGAGTGTCGATGTCGCGGATCTGATCGCCCGCGCAGCCAAGGCAGGCGTGACCATCGCCACCGCCGAAAGCTGCACGGGGGGCATGGTCGCCGCTGCCCTGACCGATATCCCGGGGTCCTCGGCGGTGCTGGATCGTGGCTATGTGACCTATTCCAACGATGCCAAAACCCAGATGATCGGCGTGCGCCCGGAAACGTTGGACGCGTTCGGCGCGGTGAGCGAGGAAGTCGCGCGGGAAATGGCCGAAGGTGCCCGCGCCCGCGCCGGAACCACCCTAGCCGTGTCGATCACTGGGATTGCCGGACCGGGCGGTTCTGAGTTCAAGCCCGAAGGCCGGGTCTGCTTTGGCCTCTCTGCCGAAGGGCGGGAAACTCATGTGGAGACCATCGAATTTGGCGCCCTAGGCCGCCCGCAGGTTCGCGCCGCCAGCCGGGATCATGCCCTTTCCCTGCTGGAACGGGCCATTTCACATTAAGTTCATAAAGCGGGCAAACGAGCGCATTTCTTGCCCAATTATTAATCGCTTCGCTAAAAGCTGCAAAAAACAGCGCCCAAGCAGAGCATGATGCTTCTTTTAGCATCGTTCTTGCGTTTTGTCGGCCTCCAACCACTCAATTTTGATGGAAGGAACCCAAAATGAACGGAGCTGATACAGCCTGGATCATTGTGGCGACGGCTTTGGTGCTCTTTATGACGCTCCCCGGTCTCGCGTTGTTTTACGGCGGGCTGGTACGTGCCCGAAATGTACTCAGCGTTTTCATGCACTGCTATGCAATTGCCTGTTTGATGAGCGTTCTGTGGCTGGTCGCAGGATACTCTATCGCATTCGGCGGCGGCACCAGCGGGTACTGGGGCGGGCTGGACAAGCTGTTCCTGAGCGGCGTTGACGCGGACAGCCTGGCGGGCACCCTGCCCGAGGTTCTGTTCTTTGCCTTCCAGATGACATTTGCCATCATCACACCGGCGCTGATCGTTGGCGCCTACGTGGAACGGGTTGGGTTTGGCTTTGTGCTGACCTTCTCCGGGCTGTGGATGCTCCTCTGCTATGCGCCTGTGGTGCATTGGATCTGGGGCGGCGGCATGCTGTCCGATGGCGGTATCTTTGGTGACATTGGCGTGCGTGATTTTGCCGGCGGTATCGTGGTGCATGAAACCGCAGGCCTTGCCGCGATCATCATCGCCGTCTTCCTGGGGCCGCGCAAAAACAGCACCACCCCACCGCACAATCCCGGCTTTGTCGTGATCGGTGCGGCCATGCTCTGGGTTGGCTGGTTCGGCTTTAACGGCGGCTCGCAACTCGCTGCGGACGGTGGCGCTGCCATGGCGCTGACCGTGACGCATATTTCGGCCGCCACGGCATCGCTGACCTGGGCACTGTGGGAAAAGATCAAATACGGCAAAGCCTCGGTTGTCGGCATCGTCACGGGCACCATCGCTGGCCTCGCCTCGATCACCCCGGCGAGCGGGTTTGTCGGCCCGGTTGAGGCCCTGATCATCGGCGCCATCGCGGGTATCCTGTGCCAGGAAGCGGTCAATCTCGTGCGCAATGTGCTGAAGATCGACGACACGCTGGATGTCTTTGCCGTGCACGGCGTTGGCGGCATCTTCGGTACCATCATGATTGCCGTCTTTGGTGCAGGCAGCTGGGCTGCGCAACTGGGCGGTCTGGCAGTCGTGGGCATCTTCACAACGGTTGTCACTGTGGTTCTGGTCAAAGTGGTCGCTGCTGTCACCGCCCTGCGCGTCGATGCCGAAGCCGAAACCAACGGTCTGGATATCTCGGCCCATGGTGAACGCGCCTACGATCTGTCCAGTTAAGACAACAACTTAGAGAACTGAATTTCCTGAGGCAGGCCCCTTTTTTTGAAGGGGCCTGTTTTGTGTCAGCCGCTGTCACTGCGCGGCGAGTGGCAAGGCTGCCCCGGCCACCAAGGCAGGAGACTAGCCGTAAAGATCCGCCGCCCGCCCTTCGAATGCGCGCACGATGCGCTGCATTGCCTCGTTGAATACCACGCCGATGATCCCCTGAAGAACCGCGTTTTTGAACTCGAAATCGACAAAGAAATCGACATTGCAGCCGCCATCGGGACGATCTTCAAAAGACCAGTTGGATTTCATGTAGCGGAACGGACCGTCGAGGTATTCGGTATCGATCTTGCGCGTCACAGGAAACAGGGTCACCCGGCTGCCAAAGCGTTCGCGGAACACTTTGAAGGAGATCACCAGATCGGCCTCCATAACCTCAGCATCGCCCTGTGGCGTCACGCTGCGGATCCGGGCTGCGGCGCACCAAGGCAGGAATTTGGGATATTGCGCCACATCCGCCACCAGATCGTACATCTGCTGTGCTGAATAAGGCAGCTGGCGGGTTTCCGAATGGGTGGGCATGGTTTCGTCGAATTTCCTGCTATGATCGTGCCGCGTCATGTCCTATGAACGCGCGGGAATTTCAAGGGGTCAGCCATGTCACAGCGTCCATATGTCATCGATGTGATGATTTCAGCCAAGGCCATCGCCGCACGGATCGAAGAGCTTTGCGGCGATATCCACGCCGAGTTCGGGGACACCGACAAGCTGGTCGTCGTCGGCCTGTTGCGCGGCAGTTTCGTCTTTATCGCCGATCTTGTCCGCGAGCTGGACCTGCCGATCGAGGTCGATTTCCTTGAGGCGTCCTCCTACGGTGACGGCATGGAGAGCAGCCGGGAAGTGCGCATTCTCAAGGACTTGCGCGGCGCCATTGAAGGTCGCGACGTGCTGGTCGTGGAGGATATCGTCGACACCGGTCACACGCTGAACCACGTGATCGGCCTTTTGAACAGCCGCAAGCCCGCACGGCTCAAATCCATTGCGCTGCTCGACAAACCCTCCCGGCGGGAGGTGGATTTCCGCGCCGACTGGATCGGTTTTGAAATCCCCGATGAATTCGTCGTCGGCTACGGCATCGATTTTGCGCAGCGCAACCGCAACCTACCCCATATCGGCAAAGTCCGCTTTACTGACGACGGCGCCTGATCCCGCGACATAGTCTGGCATAGGCGGCAACCTCGTTCAGTGGTTGCCACCTGGCGCCCGGTTCAGAACAGCGTCGATTGCAGCGGCAAAGATCGCAGACCCAACGGGGATAAGCTCATCCGGGAAATCATAATCCGGATTGTGAAGCTGCGGCATGGTCTCGCCTGCGCCGAGCCAGAACATAGCGGATTTGGCCACCTTGGAGAATTGACCAAAATCCTCTGACCACGGCTGTGGCACCTGCCACAACTGCGCTGGGTAACCCGCTGTTTCTGAGCCAAAAGACAAGATCTCGGTTGCCTCAGGGTGGTTGGCGCACGCATCAAAGACATCGTCATAGGAAACGGTGTATTCCAGCCCCTCTGCCGCGCAGACCTCTGCAAGAACCGCGTTAGCTTCCCCCATCAACTGCTCCATCCGGGTATCGGTCACGGTCCGCAGGGTGACCCAGATTTCCGCCTCTCCCGGCGCGATGCCGAATGTCGGCTCCCCCAGCCAGGCGTGGGTCAGGGTCACGCGGGCGAAATCGGCGGACATCGCGCCGCCCGGCCCCAGTGCCACCAGTCCCGGCATCAGCTTGGTCAGTGCCCCGGCCGGGGATACCCCGTCCTGCGGCGCCGCTGCATGGGAGGTCTTGCCCATCAGCCGGATCCGCATGCCGCGCGACGCGCAATTTGCGGGTCCTTGACACAGGGCAACCGCACCGGCAGCGAGACCCGGATAGTTGTGAAGTGCAAAGGCATAGTCTGGTTTGATGCGTTCAAATTGCGGATCTGCAATAACAGCCGCGGCGCCCTTACCGGTTTCCTCGGCGGGTTGGAACAGCAGCACCACCCGGCCCGTTTGCGGACGGGTGCGCGCCAGATCCTCCGCCAGGGCGGCAACCATCACCATATGGCCGTCGTGACCGCACAGATGCCCGCGCCCCGCATGACCCGACCGGTAGTCGGCGTCAGAGACTTCCTCGATCGGCAACCCATCCAACTCACAACGGATCAGCACCGTCGGACCCTCGGCAGCGCCACGATAGACGGCGGCAACGCCGTGTCCGCCCAGCCCGGTCAACAATTCATCCGGCGCGTGTTGGCGTAGATACCCCGCAACCACATCGGCAGTTTTTTCTTCACTTCCAGAGACTTCCGGGATTGTGTGAAGCCTGTGGCGCAGCGCGGTCAGCTGCGCCAGACGCTCAGGCGTCATGCCCGCCCCAGCCTTGCATTCCGGGCCTCGCGCAGCCGGGCAAAGTCATCCCCTGCGTGATAGGACGACCGGGTCAGCGGCGTGGCCGATACCATCAGGAAGCCCTTGCCGTAGGCCGCCTTTTCGTAAGAGGCGAATTCCTCGGGTGTCACAAAACGATCCACTGCGTGGTGTTTCGGGGTCGGCTGCAGATACTGGCCGATGGTCAGGAAATCGATATCCGCAGCGCGCATATCGTCCATCACCTGCTTCACCGCCTGCGCGTCCTCGCCCAGCCCCACCATGATGCCCGATTTGGTGAACATCGACGGATCCAGCTCCTTCACCCGCTGCAAAAGGCGCAGCGAATGGAAATACCGCGCGCCCGGACGTACCTCGGGGTACAGACCCGGCACCGTTTCCAGATTGTGGTTGAACACATCCGGGCGGGCCTCAACGACGGTTTCCAGCACTTCCGGCGCACATTTGATGAAATCCGGGGTCAGGATCTCGATCGTGGTCTTCGGGCTCCGGTGGCGGACGGCCCGGATAGTCTGAGCGAAATGCTCGGCGCCGCCGTCCTCAATATCGTCGCGGTCAACGGATGTGATCACAACGTGGTTGAGACCCAGTTTTTCCACCGCATGGGCGACCCGGCCCGGCTCAAAGGCATCCAGTTCCTCGGGCGGCTTGCCGGTGGCAATGTTGCAGAAGGTGCAGGCCCGGGTGCAGACCTCCCCCATGATCATCATGGTGGCGTGGCCCTGGCTCCAGCATTCGCCCACATTGGGGCAGCCGGCCTCTTCACAGACGGTCACAAGATTGTTTTCCCGCATGATCTTGTGGGTGTCGGCATAGCCTTTTCCACCGGGCGCCTTCACGCGAATCCAGCTGGGTTTCTTCGGCTGTTCGTTATCGGGGCGGTGCGCCTTTTCCGGGTGGCGCTGCGCGGGGATTTTCAGGTCTCTCACGGGTTTTTCCCTTGCGGCAACTGTTCATCCGCTGATGTATCACAGCCGCAGAGCAATGACACGGCCATTTCTGCAACCCTGGTTTCACCCTTTCGCAACCGCCGCCGAACCGCGCCTTCAGCGGCATCGTGCCAGGCTTGTGATCATCCAACTCTGCAATGCGGTGCTGAACATTGCTTGTGCAGCATTCCCCATTGCAGCGTTTGCGCAAGTTTATTAAGCCAGCGCCCAGAACCGATTTTCACCATATGGAGACCGACATGAAAGCTGGCGTCAAACTGCCCGAGGTAACCTTCCACACCCGCGTTCGCGACGAAGCGCTCGAAGGCCCGAACCCGTTCCGCTGGGAAGACAAAACCACCGCCGACTATTTCGCGGGCAAGCGCGTTGTGCTGTTCTCGCTGCCGGGCGCCTTCACCCCGACATGCTCCACCTACCAGCTTCCCGGTTTCGAAAACGGCTTTGCCGATTTCAAAGCCGAAGGTATCGATGCGATCTACTGCATGTCGGTCAACGACAGCTTTGTGATGAACAAATGGGCGGAATCGCAGAACCTTGAAAACGTTCAGGTTATCCCGGACGGTTCCGGCGAGTTCACCCGCAAGATGGGCATGCTGGTGGCCAAGGACAACCTCGGCTTTGGCGCGCGCAGCTGGCGTTATGCCGCCATCGTCAAGGACGGTGTCATCGAAGCCTGGTTCGAAGAGCCCGGCCTGTCGGACAACCACGCCGAAGATCCCTATGGCGTCTCCTCGCCCGAAACCGTGCTGAACTACCTGAAAACCGCCAAGGCGGAAGTTGCAGCCTGATCTTCAGGTCTCATGATCTTCAGCGGGCGCGCCCGGCGCGTGCCCGCTGTCCTGCCTGCACTGGCTGACAATCCCTTCCCCCACCGATCTGACGACCTCGGCCAGTTGTTCGAACCAGCCTTCGCCGTCGGTTGAATCGCGTCGCACCAGTCCGATACGCCTATATGGCTGCGGCTCCGGGAACCTCTGAACGCGCAATCCTTCTGCACCGCCGCATTCTGCCTGCGCGGCAATTTCCGGCATCAGGGTCAGGCCGAATCCTGCCGCAACCAGTCGTGACAAGGTAGCCAGCGATCCCGCCCCCATATTGATTTCCGGCGCGGTACGTTGCATCCCGCAGATATCGAGCGCCTGATCGGTCAGGCAATGGCCATCCTCTAGCAGCATCAGCTGCTCTGATCGCAGGTCCTGCGGGCGAATGCCGGGACCATGGGCATTGATCTGCTCCAGACGGTTGCAGGAGCCCGCCAGCAGGAACCGGTCGCGAAACAATTCAACCTCGACCAGACCATTACCGCCACTGGGCAAGGCCAGCACCGCTGCATCCAGCTCCCCGGCCTGCAACAGTGCCAGCAGCCGCTCTGTCGTGGCCTCACGCACTTGAATCGCCAACTGCAAATCAACCGCGCGCAGCTGCGCCAGCGTGCCGGGTAGTAGATAGGGCGCAACGGTGGGAATCACCCCAAGGACAAGACTACGTCGTCCGCTGCTTTGATCCCGGGCCGTGCGGGCCAGGGTCTCAGCCGCCTGAAGCACCGCGTCGGCCTGCGCCAGCACCTGCCGCCCCAGCGGGGTCAAAACCACATCGCGCGCACGGCGTTCCACCAGCGGGCCACCCATCACGTCCTCAAGCGCGCGGATCTGAACCGACAGCGCCGGTTGGGAGACATGACAGGCCTCGGCCGCGCGGCCAAAGTTCCTGTGGGCGCATAGCGCCTGAAAATAGGTCAGTTGCCGCAGTGTAAAGTTCATAGCCTCTATTTATCCCGGCCAATCAAAACCACAAGCCATAGTTATCAGCCGATCAGTCTTTCCTGCTCTCCCTCCTGTCCGCAGGATTCGTAGTGGGATTGCAGCTGCTGCAGGGCGATGCGCAGCACGATCTTTCCAGATCGCGCCGACCAGCCAAGCTGCCGCTCTGCCGCCTCAAGCCCTTCAAGGTAGCAACAACAGCGCAGGGCGATATCGCTGAGCCCGGCGCCAAGGGCCGCCAGTGCCCGCCGCGCCCGGTCCCGGGCCGCCCGGGCTGTTGCGCTTGGCATCGGGGTTGGTTCAGGTCTGGCACAGGACTCACCGCCGAAATAAGCCGCCTCCTGCATCAGGTGATTGCCGATCTGGGCCACTTCGAAATCCTCGCGCAGACGTTTGCCGACCTGAACCAGGTCGGGCGGCAGGAAGGGCTCGCCGTTCTTGTCGATAAGCCGCGCCAACATATCCATCGGTGTCTCCCCGCCGCCATAACGTGTGCGCCTGGGGCGTGGAGATTGTCCTTTGTGGCCGCTGGGGCCCCCGGCAAGGGCCGCGATTCCGTTTTCGGCACGGTTGCGTGCCTTGTTCTCACGCTCGGCGACCAGCCGGGTCAGAAGGTTACGACCGTTACTGGTGATCTGGTAGCGGCTGAGCCGTCCGGGCCGGGTGCAATCAATCCAGGTCAACAGCGCCATGGCCCCGGCCAGCCCGCGGCTCACCGACAGCTTCGCCTCGACCGGATCGCCCTGCCGGACCACCACAGCGGTTTCCATACCCTCGGCCACCGCCAGAACAGCGCCGGGTTGCGCAAGACGCGTGAGGATTTCAACAGAACGGGCTTCAAGCAGGGCAGTTTGCGAAGGCGGCAGCGCCCCGCTTTCCTGAGCCCCAGAATGGCAACACGCCAGCGCAGTCAGAATGCTATCGATTAACGGGTCGTCGCGCCGGGTCTCAATCCGGCGCACCTGCCGCAGCACCGTAGACGGATGACAGCCCGCCTGACGGGCCAGTTGCCGGATCGATTGCCCTGTTTCCGTATGCTGCAGATACCTTTGCGCATCCTCGGGAAGCCAGTCCGGCAGCTTCGAAACAGATAGTGTAACCATGATATCAGATCCCCGACTGTTGTTCAGGGAATAATCCACGGGGCACCCCCATGGTTACCCACAAGGGGATCGCGTCCTACTCACCTGTTTTTAAACAAAACTTCGCGTCTGACCATCATTCATTTCAAATTTATATCAATCAACCGACAATACAGCGCGCGCCAGTATGCCCTGCGCCGCAACACCCGCTCTAGTTGTGTTATGACATCGCCGCCCGTCGTCACAGAAAGGACCCGCGCGATGCAAGATGCTCTTAGCCGCCTAGCGGCGTTGCACCGACCCCGCCTTCTTGTCCGCACCGCCAGAATTGGCGCCAGCAGCTACCTGCGGGAGAAGAGCCTGAACCGATTGCTGGGATATGGCGCCCGGCCCAGCCCGTCGGCAGCGATCCTGAAACTGTTGGACATGGAGTATGAGCTCAACGCATGCCGCCTGCTGCGCGATACGGGGTATGACCTGCGCCGCCATATCGAGGTGCTGATCGCGCTGATGGGAGAGGCAAATCTCCTGCGGAGCAGTAAGGAAACATAATCCTCTCGGGGCGTTACTCATTCGACAGAACAGAAAAAGGCGGCAGCCGCATGGCCACCGCCTTACAGGGCCGCCCATGCCGGACAGCCCACAGCTTTCCGAGGCTTACAGGAAGGAATCCGGCATGGATGCCTTTTTCTCGGCCACGTAGGCTTCCAATGCATCCTTGATCGCCGGGTCCAGCGCAGGCGGCTGATAGGTCGCCAGCAGGTGATCAACCCGCGCAGAGGCAAGCGCATAGGTGTCGCGTGCGCCTTCCTCTTCCCAGGTTTCAAAGGGCTTGTAATCCAGTAGATCGGATTTCCAGAACGCCGTTTTAAAGTTCGCCTGCGTATGGGCGCAGCCCAGATAATGGCCGCCGGGACCTACTTCGCGGATGGCATCCATCGCCTGATCGTCTTCGCTGACGGTGACGCCCTTGGCCAACCCATGCAGCACGCCCAGCTGATCTGCATCCATCACGAATTTTTCGAAATCGGCCACCAGACCGCCTTCGAGCCAGCCACAGGAGTGCAGCATGAAGTTGACGCCAGACATCAGCCCCATGTTGAGCGAGTTTGCCGTTTCATAGGCGGCTTGCGCATCGGGCAGTTTCGAGCCGCAGAACGACCCGGCCGAACGGAACGGCAGCCCCAGACGGCGCGCCAGTTGGCCCGCACCATAGGTCACCAGCGAGGCTTCGGGCGTGCCAAAGGTCGGTGCGCCGGAGTTCATGTCGATGGAAGACACGAAGGCGCCGAAGATGACCGGAGCGCCAGGACGGATCAACTGGCTATAGGCCACACCAGCCAGAACCTCGGCCAGAACCTGCGTCAGCGTGCCCGCCACCGACACCGGCGCCATGGCACCGCCAACGATAAAGGGCGAAATGATGCAGGCCTGATTGTTCTTGGCATAGACTTCCAGCGCGCCCATCATCACATCATCGAATGTCATCGGCGAGTTGATGTTGATAAGCGAGGTCATCACGGTGTTGTCCTGCACGAACTCCTTGCCGAACAAGACGCCGCACATATCAACCGAATCCTGCGCGCGGCTGGGTTCGGTGACCGATCCCATGAAGGGCTTGTCGCTCAGCGTCATATGCGCCAGCAGCATGTCGAGGTGACGCTTGTTGACGGGCACGTCGGTCGGTTCACACACGGTACCACCCGAATGGTGCAGCCATTTGGACATATAGCCCAGTTTCACGAACTTCTGGAAATCCTCCAGCGTCGCATAACGACGGCCACCTTTGGCATCGCGCACGAAGGGCGGGCCATAGATCGGCGCCAGCACCAGATTCTTGCCACCGATTTCGACGCTTTTTTCCGGGTTGCGCGCGTGCTGGGTGAAGGTGCTGGGCGCGGTTTCGCACAATTTGCGGGCCAGGCCACGGGGAATGCGGACCCGTTCGCCCTGAACATCCGCACCAGCGGCCTTCCAGCGCTCCAGTGCTGCAGGATTATCGACGAAGTTGACGCCGACCTCTTCGAGGATGGTCTCGGCGTTGGTCTCGATAATCTCTATGGCTTCCTCAGTCAGAACTTCAAAGTTCGGAATGTTCCGCTCAATGTACTTGGCGGTTTCGATCTTGATGCTCGAACGTTCGGCGCGACGGGCGGCGCCTCCGCCCCCCCGGCTGCGCCGGCGCGGTGCTGCTTCAGTCATTGTTTTTCCTCACCAAAGCCGTGTCATTGACCTCGTGTCTACGCCCTTGCCCCGGCGCGGCGCCGAAGGATAACGGCCAATCAGGTTGAAAACCGACATATTCGCGGCAAAATTTCTAGGCACTTCTGTACAGTATTGCACCGTCTGCGATGACGATGCCGTTCAGCTGGGCCTTGCATCTATGATTAGGTACCAAAGCCGCACCTAAGGGGGCAAATCCTTGCAGAGACAGGTTTCAGGCCATCTGCCCTCTTGCCAGCCGCCCTGTCTGCCCCTATGAGCCAGACATGAGCCAGACATCCCATGACCGCCTCCTGATTATCGACTTTGGCAGCCAGGTCACGCAGCTTATTGCGCGTCGCCTGCGCGAGCTGAACGTCTATTGCGAAATCCACCCCTATCAGAATGTCACGATGGGTTTTGTGCGCGAAATGGCGCCCAGGGCCGTGATCTTCTCCGGGGGTCCGGACAGTGTGACCCGCGAGGGATCCCCCCGCGTGCCGCAAGAGATTTTTGACTATGGCGTGCCGATCCTTGGCATCTGCTACGGCCAGCAGGTGATGATGCACCAGCTAGGCGGCAAGGTGCTGTCGGGCCACGGCACCGCCGAATTCGGCCGCGCCTATGTGACCCCGACCGTCGACTCCCTGCCGCTGCTGAACGGATGGTTCCAGGACGACAGCGACCGCGAGCAGGTCTGGATGTCTCACGGCGACCACGTCAGCGAAATCGCACCGGGTTTCAAGGTCTACGGAACATCGCCCAACGCGCCCTTTGCCATCACCGGGGATGTTGCACGCAACTTCTACGCCGTGCAATTCCACCCCGAGGTGCACCACACACCAAACGGCGCCAAACTCTATGAGAACTTCGTCAAACTGGCCGGGTTCAGCGGCGACTGGACCATGGGCGCCTACCGCGAACAGGCCATCCAGGCGATCCGGGATCAGGTCGGCGACAAGCAGGTGATCTGCGGTCTGTCCGGCGGCGTCGACAGCTCGGTTGCGGCCGTGCTGATCCACGAGGCGATCGGCGATCAGCTGACCTGCGTCTTTGTTGACCACGGTTTACTGCGCAAGGGTGAGGCCGAAGAGGTTGTCACCATGTTCCGCGACAATTACAACATGCGCCTGATCCACGCGGACGAGCAGGACCTGTTTCTGGGGGAACTGGAAGGCCAGTCCGACCCGGAAACCAAGCGCAAGATCATTGGCAAGCTGTTCATCGACGTGTTCCAGAAACACGCCGACACCATCGAAGGCGCCGAATTCCTCGCTCAGGGTACGCTCTACCCTGATGTAATTGAGTCCGTGTCCTTCTCGGGTGGGCCTTCGGTCACGATCAAATCCCACCACAACGTGGGCGGCCTGCCTGAGAAGATGGGTCTGAAACTGGTCGAACCACTGCGCGAGCTGTTCAAGGACGAGGTCCGTGCGCTGGGCCGCGAGCTGGGCCTGCCGCAGAGCTTTATCGGGCGTCACCCGTTCCCCGGGCCGGGTCTTGCCATCCGTTGCCCCGGCGAGATCACCCGCGAAAAGCTGGACATCCTGCGCGAGGCCGACGCGGTCTATATCGACCAGATCCGCAAGCATGGCCTTTACGATGATATCTGGCAGGCTTTCGTTGCGATCCTGCCGGTGCGCACCGTCGGCGTGATGGGCGATGGCCGCACCTATGACTACGCCTGCGCCCTGCGCGCGGTGACTTCGGTCGATGGCATGACGGCGGATTACTATCCGTTCACCCACGAGTTCCTCGGCGAAACCGCCACCCGGATCATCAACGAGGTCAAGGGCATCAACCGCTGCACCTACGACATCACCTCCAAGCCTCCGGGCACGATCGAGTGGGAATGATCCTTCGCGTGTAAGTCGTTGATACTATAGATTGGCGACTTACACATTTTCTCTGGGCGCTTATTCTCTCGGCGCTCAGACCAAACATTGATTTTCCGAGGCTCAGACCTCCAACTCTGAGAATGGGGAGTGTGGCGCGGATTTCGAGTGATGACGTCCCGCATCCCATTGTTTTGCGACGTCTCTTAGAAACACGTGCCTCGGCTGGTACGGATAGCGTGCAACTCTGTCGTGACGACTGACCAATCAAGGCCCCCCCAATCATCTCGGCAACGAAGCCCTGACCGCGCCAAACCATGCTGTGGTCTGCGCTCTCCCGTAGAAACAAATAGGCACTGCTCCAGCAGGCGCACCTACGGGCTGTCTCTTCTGCACGGGAATAACGTCACCAATTTCGGTGACTAAAACTTCGTACATTCCCTGCACACACCGGCACTCGTTTCTTTCCCAGGAAAGAGAGAGTTCCGCGCAAACACCGCACCAAATCTTGACTACGCCCCACCCCCCGACTACAAAACCTATGGCATTATGAAAATTCGAAACGAGACAAAAACAATGGCTAATCAGTTCGAAAAAATCCCCACTACGCTGGATGATGTCTTTGTCCTAAAACGTTTCACACACACCGACGAACGCGGGATATTTACCAAAACATATAATTCCAAGATGTTCGATGAGTTAAACCTAGGAGACTCCATTGAAATCCGAGAATCTCTGTGCAGCATCTCGAAAAAGAACGTTATACGCGGAATGCATTACCAGACCGCCCCTTATGGCTGCGCAAAAATTGTAAGCGTTGTCAAAGGCGAGATTATTGACGTCATTGTTGGAGTGGGCGGAGCGTCAAACGAACGAAACAAAGGCAAATTTTTCTCCGTTAACCTATCCGACAGAAACCGGAAAAGCCTATTTATTCCGGATGGATACGCGCACGGCTTTCTGGTTCTTAGCGAAGAGGCCGTAGTTGTTTATCATCAGACAAATCATTTTGACGCGGCTTCTGACACCGGAATTCATTTTGATTCATTTGGATTTAAATGGCCGGTACAAAGCCCTATTATCAGCGAAAAAGACGCAGCGCTTCCGGGGTTGAACGAGGTTCTCTGATGCACTCAAAGGATTATTCGACCTGAGACCTTATTGGATCAAAATATGGTTAAAAACGGAGCGTTGATGAATGCTCTGAAATACTTCAAACGGCTCCTTAAACATCCGCTCCACACCGCATTATTCATTTACCAAGCGGCGACGGGATACATTTTAAATTCACTCCTGTACGCAACAGTGATGCGCTGAGGCAATACAATCTAGCAATACGGCGTTGCCGATTTTCGATAGCTATCCCGTCCGCCTTGAGTACTTTAACGACCGGATAATTTTGGTCTGACACTTACGAAGATTTCCGACCGGGTTCGAACCTCCCTTTTTTTCAACTTAAGAATACATATTTTTAACACATCCTTCCTAGTTTGCTTGGCGTTGCTTCAGTACGCAAAGGCTGACCCGTGATCATTTGCCACCCTCTCAGGCTCATTTTCATCAAGACGATGAAGGTCGGGGGAACGTCGTTCGAGATCGCCCTGTCGAGCCTGTGCGATGGCGACAGCGTCATCACCCCCATTGCTCTGGATGATGAGGCTTTGCGCCGCAGGCTGGGGATTCTTGGCCCGCAGAATTATATCGCTCCAATCTGGCACAACGCTGATGGCGAAGAATACTGGAGAAGTTCAGGAGATTTCGTCAACCACATCCCGGCCCCAAGGGCTAAGGCCCTTATTCCACCCGACGTCTGGGACGAATATCGCAAGATTACCATCTGGCGTGATCCCTTCGATGTGGCCATTTCGCGCTATTTCTGGGTGGGCGGCACCGCAACCGGGATGCATTTTGACGAGTTTGTCGACCGTCACCGGAGCTTCCTGCACGACAATGCCCGGATCGCACCGCTTACAGGAGAAGCCGCTCTCGACAGCTATCTGCGGTATGAATGCCTTGCGGATGACATGGAGTCGCTTCAGGTGCCCGGCCTGAAAGAGCTGTTCCAGGCGTTGAACGCAAAGAGCAATATCCGCCCCAAATGGGGCACATCTGTCGCGGAAACATATTCCATGTTCCCTGCCGCGGCAGAGATCATCGCAGAAGAGTGCAAGGAAGAAATCGCCTTTTTTGGCTATCAGAATCCATTGTCACATGCGCCCCCCCAAGCAGCACAAACAAAGGACAAAATCCATGTCTGAGCTCATATTCTCCCTCGCAGCAGGCCGGTCTGGCAGCGCCTGGCTTGCTAAGTTTTTGGAAGCAAACCTAGGCTTTCCAACCGTGCACGAACCGTTCGGCATTGACGATTTTGGCAATACCATGCCGGATATTCGCACCATGCGCTCCTTCAATATGCGCGGGATGGATGACGTGGTCCGCGGGTTCTGGGGCCGAAAGATGGCAAGCCTGCCAAAAGACAAGCCCTATGCGGAAACCAACCACACGCTCGGCAAATGTGGTCTGATCGAAACTCTGATCGATCATCCGCGCTGCGACGATACGACAGTCATCATCCTGCGTCGGAACCTAGCCAAACAATGCGCCAGCTACATCCAGCGCAATGATTGCGGGAACATGACGCTATTGTGGCAATGGTACCTGGCCCCCAATTATCGCAATGTCATCCTGAAACCCGAGTCCTTCCTGAAAATGGGCGTCGTCGGGACCGCGCTTTGGTACACGCTCGAAATGGAATGCCGTCAGCAATATTATGAACAAGTTTACGGCGACCGCGTCAGATTTGTGCATGCTCAGCTGGAAGACGTCATCACGCCTGAGGGCGCCCGCAAGCTGCTTGCGGATCTTGGCCGAGACCAGGCCGCAACGCTTCCTCCAAAGGCCAATGCGAATGTGGCGCCTCCTGACGTTGGGCTGATCGATGAGATCGACACTTTTCTGTCGAAAACCGGTTTCGACGCCCAAGCGCTGGTGGCCCAGTACCTGGATGCGGGGTTTAGCCTGGATCAGTCACACAAGAAACAGCCACAGGTCGCTGCCTCCTCTTGACCCTACCATGCAATTGGGCCTTCTTGCTGCCCAAGCCATGCGGGGGGACGACACAATGCAAGAGCAGCCAATACAGATCGCCAAGGCGGCACTGTGGATGACCGGCTCGATCGTGTCGTTCTCCTCCATGGCTATCGCCGGGCGCGAGGCGGGGCTGACGCTCGATACCTTTGAGATCATGGCCTACCGCAGCGTGGTGGGCGTGATCGTGGTGGTGGCGATCCTGACACTGACCGGCAAATGGCATCAGGTCAGCCGCGAGCGCATGGGGCTGCACCTGGTGCGCAATCTGGCGCATTTTACCGGCCAGAACCTATGGTTCTTCGCCGTAACGGTCATTCCGCTGGCTCAGGTCTTCTCTCTTGAATTCACCTCCCCCATCTGGGTGATCATCCTGTCCCCCCTGATGCTGGGCGAGCGTATGACCCGGGTGCGGGCGGGCGCGGCAATGCTGGGCTTCATCGGCATTCTGATCGTCGCGCGCCCCTCGCCGGAAACGATAAACGCCGGTGTTCTGGCGGCGGCTGGCTGCGCGATTTTCTTTGCCCTGACGGCGATTTTCACCAAGCGCCTGACCCGCCACGAAAGCATCGCCTCTATCCTGTTCTGGCTCACCTCCATGCAACTGGTGTTCGGCTTTGCCATGGCAGGCTGGGACGGCGATGTAGCGGTGCCGGATGCTGCCACCCTGCCCTGGCTGGTGCTGATTGGCCTTGCCGGCCTTACCGCGCATTTCTGCCTGACCAACGCCCTATCGCTGGCCCCGGCCACCGTGGTGATGCCGATCGATTTCACCCGTCTGCCCGCCATCGCGATTCTGGCGATGATCCTTTACGGCGAAGAGGTGGTGATCTGGACCCTGCTCGGCGCTGTGGTGATTTTCGCTGCGAACTACATCAACATTCTGGATGCGTCCGGCAGGCTGCGCCCGCGCGGTGCGCGCATCGGCTAGAGCTTTCTGCCCAAACGGCAGATTAAGCCGCAGGAAACGGGTCGCGGCAGCATCCCTTTCGGCGCAGAAAAGCGGCATGACAACACAGCATTCCATATCCCCCCGCGCTTGGGTCGAGCTGAGCCTCTTGGCCTGCCTCTGGGGCGCCTCCTTTCTGTCGATCCGCATCACACTCAACGAAGTGCCGGTACTGACCTCGGTATTCTACCGTTGCGCGGGCGGCGCCGTGGTCCTTTGGGTTGCGGTACTCCTCCTGCGTCTGCCGCTGCCGCGCGCGCCCCAGGTCTGGGGGAGTTTTCTGGTGATGGGGCTGCTCAACAACGTGATCCCCTTCGTGCTGATGGCCTGGGGACAGCTCCATATCGAAACCGGGCTGACCTCGATACTGAATGCCACAACGGCAATATTCGGAGTTCTGGTGGCCGCGCTGTTCTTTTCCGATGAAAGGATCACGGCACGGCGGGCCATCGGAGTCGCCTTGGGGTTTCTGGGTGTATCGACGGCCATTGGCCTCAGCAGTTTTGCAGATTTCGATCCGCGCAGCGCGGCGCAGTTGGCAGTTTTGACCGGCACGCTCTCCTACGCGTTTGCAGCGGTCTGGGCAAAACAGCACCTCGCTGGCCTGAAGCCGCAAGTGGCCGCTGCGGGAATGTTGACAGGCTCCGCCCTGATCCTGCTGCCCCTCACGTTGGTTGTGGATGGGGTGCCGCGCCTTGATCTGATGCCAGTCACCTGGCTCGCGATTTTCTACTATGCGGTCTTTGCTACGGCGGGGGCATATCTTCTGTACTACCGGGTGCTGGCGATGGCGGGCAGCGGCAACCTGATGCTGGTGACGCTGATGATCCCGCCCGTTGCCATCCTTCTGGGCGCCGTGGTGCTGGGCGAGGCCCTGCCGCCCCACGCCTACCCCGGATTTGCGCTTCTGGCGCTTGGCCTGCTGATCATTCAGGGGCGCATTCCCCTGCCCCGACGCCTTCGGCGGAATTGACCCGGCCGCAGACACTGGCTAGCAAGGCGCCAGGTGATCAAGGATCTGGAATGCCAATGCTTTATTCTTCCGCTCAGGCGTGGCGCGACGCCCCCAGCAAACGCGTGCTGTTCTTTGGCATGTCGGGACTCGGCAAGACCTACATCAGCAACATCCTGCGCGGCGCGGGGGGCTGGTTCCACTACTCGATCGATTACCGCATCGGCACTCGCTACATGGGCGAATACATCGCCGACAACGCCAAGGCCGAGGCGATGAAGGTCCCCTTCCTGCGTGATCTGCTGCTGTCGGATTCGATCTACATCGGATCGAATATTACCTTCGACAACCTGACACCGGTCTCCTCCTACCTCGGCAAACCCGGCAGCCCGGCCATGGGGGGCCTCCCGATGAGCGAATACCGTCGCCGTCAGGAACAGTTTCGCCTGGCCGAAATCCACGCCCTGCTGGATACCGAATATTTCATCGACCGGGCCGAGCGGCTTTATGGCTATCCGCATTTCATCTGCGACACTGGTGGATCGATCTGTGAATGGGTGGATGCCGAGGATCCGAATGATCCGGTCCTGACCGAACTGTCCAAACACACGCTGATGGTCTGGATCAAAGGTGACGAGGCCCATACCGAAGAGTTGATTCGCCGCTTTGATCGCGCGCCCAAACCGATGTCCTATCAGCCGGAGTTTCTGAGCAGGGTCTGGGAAGACTATCTTAGCAAAAACAATGTATCAGAGGCAGATGTTGACCCCGATGCCTTCATTCGCTGGACCTATGCGCAGGCGCTGGCGCACCGTCAGCCGCGCTATGAGGCGATGGCGCAGAACTGGGGTGTGACCGTCACCGCCGACCAGATCAGCGCCGTGCGCGACGAGGCTGGTTTCGAGGACTTGATCGCCAGCGCACTTGAGAGTGCCGCCTAGGCAGCTTATCTCTTGCCCTCAGCCTAACACATGAACCGCAAGGACCTGACATGCCTATCAAGATCCCTTCTGACCTGCCCGCCTATGACGTTCTGACGAACGAAGGCGTGATGGTCATGTCGCCGGATCAGGCGGCGCGTCAGGATATCCGCCCGTTGCGCATCGGCCTGCTTAATCTGATGCCGAAGAAGATTCAGACGGAGAACCAGTTCGCCAGGCTGATCGGCGCGACGCCGCTCCAGATCGAACTGTCTCTGATCCGGATGACCGAGCACCAGACCCGCAACACCGCGGCCGAGCATATGGCCGAATTCTATCGCCCCTTTCAGGAGGTGAAGGACGAGCGCTTTGACGGGTTGATCATCACCGGCGCCCCAATCGAACATCTGAATTTCGACAACGTCACCTATTGGGATGAGCTGCGCGAGGTGTTTGAATGGACGCAGACCAATGTGCACTCCACCTTTGGCGTCTGTTGGGGCGGCATGGCGATGATAAACTATTTCCACGGCGTCAAGAAACACATGCTGGATCACAAGGCCTTCGGCTGCTTCCGACATAAGAACCTCGCGCCTGCCTCGCCCTACCTACGCGGGTTTTCAGACGATTGCGTCATTCCCGTCTCGCGCTGGACCGAGATGAAACAGGATGAAATCGACAGCCATCCAAAGCTCATCACCCTTCTGGGAAGTGATGAGGTTGGCCCCTGTCTGGTCGAGGATCCGAACCATCGCGCACTCTATATCTTCAATCACTTCGAATATGACAGTGATACGCTGAAGCAGGAATACGACCGCGACGTTGCCAATGGCACCGAGATCAACGTGCCGGTCAACTACTACCCGGATGATGACCCCAGCCGCACGCCGCAGAACCGCTGGCGCAGTCATGCGCATCTGCTTTATGGCAACTGGATCAATCAAATCTACCAAAGCACGCCCTTCGATCTGAACAACATCGGTCAATAGCGCATTGTTATCGCTTGCCTTTGCCATGGCAGCAGGCGTCGGCATCACCGCCCTGCAAGGATCCCGGCGGGAGGCCCGCGCCAGGGCCAGCCACCCGCCTGAAGGCCGGTTCATTGAGGTGGGTGATGCCCGCGTGCACGCGGTCGAGATGGGCCAGCCGCAGGGCTCGGCGCCAGATCTGGTGCTGATCCACGGCTCCAACGGCAGCACCCGCGATATGAGCTTTCGCCTCGCCCCTGCGTTGGCCGACCGTTTCCGCGTACTGATGTTCGATCGCCCCGGTCTCGGCTATACCGCAGCGCCAAAGGCTGGCAATGCAACGCTGGGGGATCAGGCGGCCCTGCTGCAACAGGCCGCGGCCAGCCTTGGCGCCGAACGTCCCATCGTGCTGGGGCAAAGCTATGGCGGGGCCGTGGCGCTCGCCTGGGCTGTCTACCATCCGGATGATCTCTCGGCGCTGGTCTCGGTCTCTGGCGTATCGCACCCTTGGGATGGCTCGCTTGATCCATTCTACAAAGTGACAGCCTCGCCGCTGGGCAGCCGTCTGGTGGTGCCGCTGATCACCTCCTATGTGCCGGAACGCACCGTGACCCGCGCGCTGGAGGATGTCTTTGCCCCCCAACCAGTGCCAGAAGGATACGCCGAGCATTTTGGTCCCGGACTGACCCTCAGGCGCGGATCGCTCCGGGCCAATGCCCTGCACCGGGCCAACCTTCTGCGCGATATCAAGGCGCAGGCACCGCAGTATGACCGCATCAAGGTACCGGTCGAGCTTGTGCATGGCGACGCCGACACCACCGTTGGGGTTCATCTGCACGCCGCAAGACTGGTCAAGGACGTGCCGCAGGCCCGGCTGACCCTACTCGACGGGATTGGCCACATGCCACACCATGTGGCCACCGGGGATGTGACAGACGCCGTGGACCGCGCCGCCGCCCGCGCCGGGCTTTAGGTAAATCGGAGTCACATTGCGCCGCGCAATGCCCTATAAAGAGTTGAGGACAGGAAGGTTTTGCCCATGACATTGCCATTTGACGGCGCCATCAGCCGCTATTTCGAGACCGGCGCGCCTTCTGACATCCGCAAGGCTATCGCCGATGCGGGAAAGAAGGCGATATTGGATTCGGACTATCCGCATGCCGCGCGGATGAAGAAAAAGTCCTATGAGCAATCCATGGACGCGCTGCAGATCGAGCTGGTGAAACTGCAATCCTGGGTCAAAGCCTCTGGCGCCCGCATCGCCGTGGTGTTCGAAGGCCGAGATGCCGCAGGAAAAGGCAGCACAATCAAACGCTTCCGCGAGAACCTTAACCCCCGCGGCGCGCGGGTTGTGGCGCTGCAGAAACCAACCGAGGCTGAACAGACCCAATGGTATTTTCAGCGCTACATCGACCATTTGCCCTCGGGCGGTGAAATCGTATTTTTCGACCGCAGCTGGTACAATCGCGGCGTCGTCGAAAAGGTCTTTGGCTTTTGCACCGACACGCAGCGCGAGCGCTTCTTCCATCAGGTTACAGGGTTCGAGGAGGCTCTGGTCGAGGACGGCATTCACCTGTTCAAGATCTGGCTGAACGTTGGCCGGGCCGAGCAGCTCGATCGGTTTCTGGCCCGCGAATCCGATCCGCTGAAGCATTGGAAGCTCAGCACCATCGACGTAAAAGGGCTGGAACGCTGGGACGCCTATACCGATGCCATCGGCGAAACCTTCCGCCGCAGCCACACCAAGGTGGCCCCCTGGACCGTCGTCCGCTCGGACGACAAGCGTCGCGCGCGGCTGGCTGCCATCCGTTCGGTCCTACGTGGACTGGATTATGACAACAAAAACGCCGAGGCACTCGGGGACGTAGATCCCCTCATCTGTGGCGGACCGGACATCTGGAATGCGTAAACGCGGCTATCATCACGGCAACCTGCGTCAGGCCCTTGTGGAATCCGCACTGGGTCTGATCGAGGCAAAAGGCCCGACCGGCTTTACCCTGTCCGAGGCGGCAAAACAGGCGGGCGTCACCCCGGCGGCAGTCTATCGCCATTTCGAAGGCCGCGAGGATCTGATCGCAGAGGCCGCGAAACAGGGCTTTGCGATGTTCGCCGATCTGATGCAGCACGCCTATGAAAAATATCAGCCCTCGGCCCTCGCGGCATTTGAGGCAACGGGACGGGCCTATCTCGCCTTTGCCCGCAAACATCCCGGCCATTACATCGCGATGTTTGAAAGCGGTATTTCCGTCAACCGCACGCCCGAACTGGCGGATGCCGCTGCCCGCGCACGGGGCATCCTTGAAAAGGCTGCTGCGGATCTGAGCCAGCACATCCCGGCCGAAAAACGCCCGCCCGCAGCGATGTTTTCCGCCCATATCATGGCGCTGAGCCACGGGGTTGTGGAGCTTTATGCCCGCAACACGCCCGGTGCCACCTCGCCCTTATCGCCCGAGGATCTGCTCGAAAGTGGGATCATGATCTATCTTCGGGGCCTGGGTCTGATTGAACCCGACAAATAGGCACCGCGACTGCGCCTGTGTACGCAGGTTCCAGGGCGGTCCAATCCCCCGTTTCAACCACACAGACAAACCACAAAAAAGGCCGCAGATTTCTCTGCGGCCTTTCTCTGTTCTGCTGTCCAGCGATTAACGCTTGGAGAACTGGAACGAACGACGCGCTTTGCGGCGGCCGAATTTCTTACGTTCAACAACACGGCTGTCACGGGTCAGGAAGCCAGCAGCTTTCAGAGCGCCGCGCAGGGCGGGATCATAAAGCTGCAGAGCTTTGGAGATGCCGTGCTTGACCGCACCGGCCTGACCGGAAAGGCCACCGCCTTTGACGGTTGCGTAGACGTCGAACTGGTCTTCGACACCGGCAACGGTGAACGGCTGGCGCAGGATCATCTGCAGCACCGGACGGGCGAAGTATTTGTTCAGCTCTTTGCCGTTCACTTCGACCTTGCCGGAACCCGGCTTGATCCAGACGCGTGCGACTGCGTCTTTCCGCTTACCGGTTGCATAGGCACGACCCAGCTCGTCACGGACGGGCTCACGGGAAATGGTTTCTTCAGCGACAGCTTCAACGCCTGCAACGGCGCCCAG
Organism: Pseudophaeobacter sp. 1A09344; assembly: GCF_041008745.1. Lineage (NCBI taxonomy): Bacteria > Pseudomonadati > Pseudomonadota > Alphaproteobacteria > Rhodobacterales > Roseobacteraceae > Pseudophaeobacter > Pseudophaeobacter sp. 1A09344. Next base: position 600,003 of record NZ_JAXGFS010000001.1, on the reverse strand, counting down.
CTCTTCGAGAGTGTTGATCTGATCAGCCATCGGTCTCAGCTCCGCGTGTTTTTCTTGTTCATGGATTTGACATCCAGAACCTCGGGGGCCTGGGCCTCATGCGGGTGCGCGGCACCAGCATAGATACGCAGGTTGCTCATCTGCTGGCGCGCCAGACGGTTGCCCGGCAGCATGCGCTTCACAGCCTGATAGACAACACGCTCGGGGTGCGCGCCTTCCAGGATCTGTTGCTTGGTGCGGGACTTGATGCCGCCCGGGTGGCCAGTGTGCCAGTAGAAGTGCTCGTCGCGCTTCTTGCCGGTCATCTGTACCTTGTCGGCGTTGATGATGATGACGTTGTCGCCCATGTCCATGTTCGGCGTGAACGACGCTTTGTGCTTACCGCGCAGGCGCATGGCAACGATCGAGGCAAGACGGCCCAGAACAACGCCTTCGGCGTCGATCAGGATCCAGTTCTTCTCGATATCTGCCGGAGTAGCAGAGAAGGTTTTCATGGCAGGTCTATCCTGTTTGTCGTGAAGATGAGCCGGAATACAACTCACCTGAATTCGATGGACGGGGTTTACGGGGATCTCCGCACTGCGTCAACACAGCAAAACAACAATTTATCACGCAAAATCAGCGTGTTAAAAAATAGGTATCAAAATACCCCACACCTAGACGCTGATTTGCTCGGGCGGGTTGTCCAAAAGGCTGCGCAAACGCAGCATCGCGTCTTCGAACTTAGCCAAAGAAACCTGCCCATTGATGGTGATGCGCACAGCATTGGGCGCGCGGCCATCCCTCAGGGCGAATTCATCGGCTGACCTGATCTGCACACCTGCGGCTTCTGCCGCGCGAGTAAAGGCAGCGGAGCGCCAGCCTGCAGGCAGTTTCAGCCAGAGGAACGGGACCTCGTCTTTCCATGTCAGCTCAAACGCACCAAGGGCATTCACCGCCACACGCACATATTTGGCCATTTCCTTGCGCACCTCTTTGGCCAGCTCCTTGCTGCGCGGGTCCGAAAGCAAGACGCGGATCAGCTCGGCCAGCGGCTGCGACAGGCCGAAAAAGCTGTATTCCGCTGACCGGCGCAGATCCTGTTCGTGGCCTTTGGGCGCGAGGGCAAAACCGACGCGCAGCGCCGGCGTCAAAACCTTCGAGATCGAACAGACGTGCCAGGTGATATCCGGCGCCAGAGCGCGATAGCTGGGCGCACCGGCCTCTCCCATGCGATAGCAATCATCTTCGATGATCTGCAACTCATGCCGCCGCGCGACCTTGATGATCTCCTCGCGCCGTTTTTGCGGGGTAAACAGCCCGGTCGGATTGTGCACCTCGGGACTGGTACATAGAACCGTCGCGCCCGTCTTGCGGATGGCAAGCTCCAGCGAATCCGGACGAATCCCGTGTTCGTCCATCCCCACCCCGACAACCTTGGCCCGGAGCAGTTCAGACGCACGACGAAAGCCGGCATAAGAAAGATCCTCGACCAACAGCGTGGGCTGCGCGTCCTTCAGGACCGCCTGCAGCACCGTGAGGATGCCGTTCTGACCGCCATGGGTCAGGACCACCTGGCTTTCATCAAGCGGCCCCAGCGGCTGATCTGACAGCCACTCCACCACCGCTTCGCGCACCGGGCGGTAGGCGTCACGGGTCGGGTAGTTCAGGAACATCAGCGGATCAGCGGCGGCGACCTTCTTCATCGCCTCCCGGATCGCAGCCACCTGCCCCACATCGGCAAGACGCGGGCTGAACAGGCTGACATGGTTGGGATCGCTTTCCTCCCGAAGGTGCAATTCGCGGGACCAGACATCATCCATGACCTTGGTCTGCCGCTCAGCGACAAATGTACCGCGCCCGACCTCCGCCTGCAGAAGTCCTTCGTCCGTGAGGGTGGAATAGGCCCGCGCCACCGTGCCGGGGGTGATGCCCAGCTGATAGGCCAGATCGCGCACCGGCGGCAACTTTGTACCAACACGCAATGTATCGTTTTCCACCGCTGCGCGGATTGTATCGGCCACCCGCTGATACTTCGGTCCAGGCTTATCACCTAGGCTCGGCGCCCAAATTGTACCCATTACAATGCTTCCTTAGACAGCTGAGTCGGAACTTTGTATCAAGTGATCGTACCAACAACACAGGATTGTATCAATACAATAAAGGATCTGACCATGACACAGCACGCGACCCCTGCACATTCCAGCATCACCTTTCTGACCAATCAGCCCACCCTGCCGGTGCTGGCTCAGGTCGCGGTGACGTTCGCGGTTCTGATGACGAAATGGTCCGTCCGACAGCGCAGCCGTAAACAGCTCCGCCACCTGACCCCGGAACAATTGCAAGACATCGGGCTCTCCCGCGAGGATGCCCATTATGAAGCCACTCTTCCGTTCTGGCGCCCCTGATCCCCGGGTACCGGAACCACCTGACGGCCGGGGCCAGTTCCCCGGCCTTTTTTCTTTTCAATCATTTCAAAGCCCCTGGTAAATTTTTCCTTGATCGAATCTGCCATGGGGCCTAGACGCGCCTCACTTTCGGCACCGATCCCAACCCCGGACCCTTATCCGGGGGGGCGCTAAGGGCCGGCTGGATTGTCATCTACTGGAACGAAGGGGAGTGTCATGAAAGACGCCAACCTCTTCCAACTGGGGATCGGTCTGGAGACAGGCGCCCAAGAGGAAGATACCGCCCGCAGTGTACCCGCTGCGATCATCGAAACCGTTGTGGACAGCGACCGCGAAGACCATTTCATCCGCCGCGATGGAAAAGTATTCGCCGGAACCCATCTGATCATCGAAGTCATGAACGGCACGGGCCTTGATTGCGAGACCCGCATTCAGAACGCCTTCCGCAAATGCGTCGAGGTTTGCGGCGCCACGCTGCTGCACATCCACACCCATAAATTCTCGCCGCAAGGCGTGTCGGGCGTGGCCGTGCTGGCCGAAAGCCATATCTCGGTGCACACCTGGCCGGAAATCGGCTATGGCGCCTTTGACGTCTTCATGTGTGGCGATGCAGAGCCCTGGCGCGCCGTCGACGTGCTGAAAGAGGCCTTTGCGACCGATCACGTGGAGGTCCGGGAACTTCTGCGCGGGGAGGAGCTGATCGCCAAGGAGGTCGCGGCATGAGCGAGACCTGGATCACCGAACGCCTGCACGATCACTACGCGCAGAGCCTGCGCGTGGATGAGATGCTTTATGACAGCAAGACCGAGCATCAGCGCCTGAAGGTCTTTCAGAACGGTACGTTCGGCCGCATCCTGACGCTGGATGACGTAGTGCAGACCACCGAAGGCGACAATTTCATCTACCACGAGATGCTGACCCATGTGCCGATCCTGGCCCATGGGGCCGCAAAACGTGTGCTGATCATCGGCGGCGGCGATGGCGGAATGGCCCGCGAGGCGCTGCGTCACGCCTCGGTCGAACATGTCACCATGGTCGAGATCGACGCCGGTGTGGTGGATTTCTCAAAGGAATACCTGCCGATGCTGAGCCAAGGCGCCTTTGACGATCCGCGGCTCAATCTGGTGATCAACGATGGCGCGGCCTTCATGCGTGAAACAGATCAGAAATTCGACGTGATCGTGGTCGATTCCACCGATCCGATCGGCCCGGGCGAGGTGCTGTTCACCAATACCTTCTACGGCCACGCCGCCCGCGCGCTCACCGATGACGGTATCATCGTCACCCAGAACGGCGTGCCTTTCATGCAAGGGGACGAGCTGACCGGCACAATGCGCGCCTTCAAGACGCTGTTTGCCGATCACAGCTGCTATCTGGCGACAATCCCGACCTATGCGGGTGGTCCGATGGCCTTTGGTTGGGGCAGCCACTCCAAATCCGCGCGCACCGTGTCGCTGGCCGATCTGGAAAAACGCTTTGCCGCTGCCGGGATTGAAACCGATTACTACACGCCCGACGTGCACAAGGCGGCTTTCGCCCTGCCCGGCTATGTGAAGAAACTCTTCCCATAAGACCTGCGCCATGCGCAGGCTCTGCTGAGACAAAAACGGGGGCCAAGGGCCCCCGTTTTCATTTGGTACTGTTTTGGAATGTTCCGAACCTCAGGCGTCCGGCTCCTGGTAGACGCCCTGTTCCTTCAGCGCGTCCACGACTTCCTTGGGCATGTAGGTCTCGTCATGTTTCGCCAGAATTTCAGAGGCTTCGAACACACCGTTGACGTAACGGCCTGTGCCGACCATGCCTTGATTTTCCTCGAACAGATCCGGCAGCACACCCGCGTAAGTCACTGGCACGGTTGCGCCGCCATCAGTCACAGAGAACCGCACGGTTTCGCCCTGACCGCGCACCAGACTGCCATCTTCGACCAGACCGCCAATACGGAAAACCTCTGTCGGCACCGGCGGCTCGGCCATCACCTGACTGGGCGAGCGGAAGTAATTGATCCCGTCCCGCATCGCGTAACCGATCAAAGCCGTCGACACGATCAGGGCAACGGTCGCCAATGCGATCACCTGAATGCGACGCTGCTTTTTGAGGTTTTTCATATCGTTACCGTCCTGTGCTCGTCCGGGTCTGGCGCCCTAGGGGAACAGCGGCGCCATCATCAGACCCGCAGTTTCATCTTCACCTAACATCAGATTGGCGTTCTGCAAGGCCTGGCCGCTGCTACCTTTTGTCAGGTTATCCAGCGCCGCAATGACAATGGCCCGCCCTTCGATCCGGTCAGCGGTCACGCCGATATGACAGAAGTTGGAGCCGCGCACGTGGTGGGTGCTTGGCGCCGCGCCAAAGGGCAGAACCTCGACGAAGGGTTCATCGGCATAGGCCGAAACGAATGCCGCGTGAATCGCCTCGGCGTCGCCTTTGACATAGGTCGTCGCCAGAATACCCCGGTTGGCGGGAACCAGATGCGGGGTGAACTGCACCTTGACCGGACGCCCGGCCAGTTTCGAGAATTCCTGATCGAATTCACCCAGATGCCGGTGCGTGCCACCGATGGCATAGGCATTGTAGCCCTCGCTCAGCTCCGCATGCAGCAGGTTTTCCTTCAGGGCCCGACCCGCACCAGAGACGGCGCATTTCAGATCGAGGATGATTTCATCCAGATCAATCAGGCCAGAGGTGATCAGCGGCCGCAGCGCAAACTGCCCGGTGGCCGCATTACAGCCAGTGCCGGCCACCAGCCGCGCGCCCCGGATCTCATCCCGGTAGAATTCGGTAAGGCCGTAAACAGCCTCTTTCTGCTGCTCCAACGCAGCATGGGGGTTGCCGTACCATTTCTCGTACTCCGCCGGATCGCGCAGCCGGAAATCCGCCGACAGATCGACGATCTTCAGATCCTTCGGCAGGGCAGCGATCACTTCCTGGCTGGTTTTATGCGGCAGAGCGCAGAAACACAGGTCGATCTTGGAAAAGTCGATCTCCCCGATCTTGCACAGGGTTGGCAGGTCCAGATGGCGCAGGTGCGGGAACACCTCGGCCATGGACAGCCCCGCCTTACGCTCAGCGGCGAGCGCCGCGATTTCAATGCTGGGGTGCTGGGAAATCAGCCGCACCAGTTCCGCGCCGGTGTAACCGCTGGCGCCAAGGATAGCCACTTTGTGGGTCATGTCAGACCTCGTCTTTTGAATTTACGTGATTTGTACCGCAGCAACAGGCGGTGGGAATAGGGAAAACTGCCGCAGCTGACAGGCGATCCGCCCGAGGGACGACAGAAAGCCGTCCCCGTGGAAGCGCCGGATCAGGCCGCTTCAAAGGTGATTTGTCGTCGCAAGAACTGGGTCGCATGGGTGCTGACCCGCGCCGGATCGCCAGTGGTGTAGAACCCTGCCTTGCCGGAGCCGTACATATCCGGGTGCCGCTCAAGGTAATCAGCCAGACTGTCGGCGACCAGATCGCCCTGGCTGAACACTTTGACCTGTGGGCCAAGCGCCTCCTGAAAGGTCTTTTCCATCAACGGATAATGGGTGCAGCCCAAGATGGCAGCCTCGGGATGCGGCATCTTGCGCAAGAGCGCATCCACATGGCTGCGCACCAGCGCCTCAGCCAGGATCATGTCGCCTTCTTCGATGGCGTCGACAACACCGCCACAGGCCTGCGCTTCCACATCGACACCGATGGCGCGAAAGGCCAGTTCCCGCTGGAACGCCCGACTGGATACTGTTGCAGGCGTTGCGAACAGCGCCACATGCTTCACCGCAACCTCGCGCGGCGGCGAATTATCGCCCCACTGGCGCTCGGTCAGTGCTTCGATCAGCGGCACAAAGACGCCAAGCACGCGCTTGCCCTTGGGCAGCCCGCCCTCCTGCATGCGCCGCAGCGCCGCCGCCGAAGCGGTGTTACAGGCCAGGATCACCAGATCGCAGCCCTTGTCCCACATATCTTCCACGGCGGCCTTGGTCAGCTGATAGACATCCTCGGCATCGCGTACGCCATAGGGGGCGTGAGCACTGTCGCCGTAATAGATAAGGTCAACCTCCGGCAGACGCCGCTGCACAGCGTCGAGCACGGTCAGACCGCCCAGACCAGAATCAAAAATGCCTACTGCCATGTTCTTCTTTCGCGGATGCCACGTTCAGGCGCGATGTTTCTCTTCAAACTCGAACCCGCGCAAGCCCGGATCGAGAGGAGTCGGAGACAGCTCATACGTCGCTTTGCGCAGGAAATCCATCATTCCTTTGGCATCCCCGGTCAAAGGGTCAAGTTTGTCGCGCCCGATCGCCTCCCCGATCACCACCCGCACCGGCGTATCGACCCGCTTGTGGAACTCCTTGATCAAGAGCCCCATGCGCAACGTAGCGTGCAGATGGCTGGCGATCTGAAACAAGCGCGAAGTGTGGCCGTCAAAATAGACCGGCACCACAACCGCATCGGATTTGGCAATCATCCGCGCGGTAAAGCTGCGCCAGCCCGGATCCATCGGCCGGGCAAAGGGCGTTGCTCCCGTGGAAACCGTGCCGCCCGGAAAGATCCCGATGGCGCCGCCCTGCCCCAGATAACTGAGCGCCGTTTTGCGGGTCTCAAGGTTTGTGCGCAGCGCATCCTTGGTTTCGGCAAAATCGATCGGCAAGATGATACGGTTCAGGTCTTCCGACTTGCCGAACACCTGATGCGCCAGAATACGAAAATCCCCGCGCGTTTCGGCAAGGATGTGCCCCATCATCAGCCCATCAAGGATCCCATAGGGATGATTGGCGATCAGAACGACCGGCTTGTCGCGCGGAATATTGGACAGCGCGCCGCCGATGATCTCCAGCGACAGACCATAGCGTTCGGCGATGACGCTCCAAAAACTGCGCCCACCCGCGACCTCCTGTTCATACCCCCGCGCGCGTCGGATCAGCTTCAGACGGCCCGTGGTATTCTCTATCATTCGGATCACCAGACGCCCCGAACGGGTCTGCGCCGAATGCGCGTAAGAGATCTCCCGCGCGATCTGGCGCGCGCTGGACCGGATTTTTCCAGGACGGGATTTTCTTGATTGGGTATTGCCGGACAGTTGCTGCATCTCGGACATGGGCTGGGTCTTTCTGGACGGAATCACCAAGGTGACCGGTTAGGCATAACAGCCTCTCAGATCCGCGTAACAGGCTTATGACCCGTCCTGCGGCAGGATCCCGCGCCCTGCCCCAGAACGCAGCAGCGCCGCGCAGATGCGCGGCGCCGGGCCCAACGGGCAAGAGGCAACCGTCCGGCTGTCACCTGCCGGGCGGGAGAACACCCCTGCGGCTTATTCGGCCGCTTTCTTCATCGGAGCACCGCCCTGACGCAGAACCGCCAGCAGTTCTTCGCGTCGTTTCGCCGCCTTCTGCTCGCTTTCCATCTTCACCGGACCAAAGCCACGGATCTGCAGCGGCAGTTCGGCCAGAGCGACCAGCGGGTCCATGATCTCAGGTGAGGCTTTTGCCAGCCATTCCTTCATGTCGCGCTCGTATTGCTTGATCAGCGCCCGTTCCATCTTGCGCTCGGCGGTATAGCCAAAGATATCGAGCGGCGTGCCGCGCAGACCTTTGAACTTCGCCAGCAGCTTCAGACCGCGCTCCATGCTTGGGCCGAAACGGCGCTTTTTCGGGCGTCCGTTGGCGTCAACCCCGCCCAGGATCGGCGGCGCCAGATTGTAAGAGATCTTCAGATCGCCCTCAAACTGCGCCTCGGCCTTTTCGCGGCTGCTCAACAACAGGCGCGCCACCTCGTATTCGTCCTTATAGGCCAGCAGCTTGTGATAGCCCTTGGCGACGGCTTCCTTCAGGCGCGCATCGTCGATGCCATCCAGCATCTTCATATAGCGTTTGGCCAGCCCCTTGCCCTGATAGGCGGTCAGATGATCCTGCCGGTAGGCGATCTTTTCATCCAGCGTCTTGGGCAGTTCCACCACATTGGCAGGCTTGATTAGCTTGGCCACCTCTTCGGGGTGCAGCACCGCCCAGCGACCGATTTCAAAGGCACGCAGGTTCTTTTCCACCGCAGCGCCGTTCAGCTCGATCGCCTGGGTGATTGCCTCAAGGCTGACTGGGATCAGACCGCGTTGGAAAGCCCCGCCAAAGACCATCATGTTGGAGAAGATCGAATCTCCCATGGTGGCCTGCGCCAGCTGCGATGCGTCGAACATATCGAGCCGCTCGCGCAGGCGTGCCTCCAGCGCCACCTCAAGCCGGTCAGTGGGCAGCTGGAAATTGGTGTCGCGAGTGAAATCGCCGGTGATGATCTCGTGGCTGTTCACCACACCGCCGGTCTGACCTGTGCGCATCAACCCGATGGTCTTGGCGCCCGCACTTACCACCAGATCGCCACCGATCAGCGCGTGTGCCTCACCGGTGGCGACGCGGATGGCGCTGATGTCATCAGGCGTTTCGGCAATGCGGCAGTGGATATGCACTGCGCCGCCCTTTTGTGCGAGGCCTGCCATCTCCATCATGCCGGCACCTTTGCCGTCGATTTGGGCAGCCTGCGCCAGCACCGCGCCGATGGTCACAACGCCAGTGCCACCAACGCCGGTGATCACCACGTTATGGGTGCCTTCGATCTTGGGCAGGTCGGGCATCGGCAGATCGGGCAGCTTCAGCTCGGCCGTGGCCTCCTTGCGGATCTTGGCGCCTTCGATGGTCAGGAAGGACGGACAGAAGCCGTTGAGACAAGAGAAATCCTTGTTACAGGACGACTGATCAATCGCCCGCTTGCGTCCCAGTTCGGTTTCCTTGGGAACGATAGAGACGCAGTTGGATTGCACCCCGCAATCGCCGCATCCTTCGCAGACGTCCGAGTTGATGAACACGCGCTGATCGGGATCGGGGAACAGGCCCCGCTTGCGACGGCGGCGTTTTTCGGCGGCGCAGGTCTGGACATAGATGATGGCAGAAACGCCTTCGACCTCTTCCATCTGCTTTTGCACGTTCATTAGCTCGGCTCGCTCATGGGTGGGAACCCCGGCTGGGAACTGCTTGAAATCGATCTCTTCTTTCTCGTCATAAACGATGGCGAGATGCTCCACCCCCATCGCCTTCAACTCATGCGCGATGCGATAAGCGCTGAGACCACCTTCGTTACCCTGACCGCCAGTCATGGCCACCGCATCGTTATAGAGGATCTTGTAGGTAATATTGGTGCCTTCGGCCAGCGCAGCACGGATCGCCTGCACACCGGAGTGGTTATAGGTGCCATCGCCAAGGTTCTGGAACACATGCTTGCGCTTGGAGAACGGCGCCTCGCCGATCCAGTTGGCGCCTTCGCCGCCCATATGGGTGAAGCCCATGGTCTCGCGGTCCATCCACTGCACCATGAAGTGGCAACCAATCCCGGCATAGGCACGGCTGCCCTCAGGGATCTTGGTCGAAGAATTGTGCGGGCAACCCGAGCAGAAATAAGGCAGGCGCGCGGCGATTTCTTCGGCGTTGTCGGCGCGGCGCGCCTCGTCCAGGCTGGCCAGCCCGGCGCGGATTGCTTCGGTGTCGCGGCCCTCTTCGATCAGAATCTCGCCCAGCTTCTCGGCGATCATGATGGGGTCGAGCGCATAGCGCGTCGGGAAGAGTTCCGGCCCGTGCATGGAGCCCGCTCCGCCGCCCTTGTGCCAGCCGTAAACCCGGCGACCACGGCGGTCGTCAAAGATCGCCTCCTTGATCTGCACCTCGATCAGCTTGCGCTTTTCCTCGACCACGACGATCAGATCCAGACCTTCGGCCCAATCGTGAAAGCCCTTCATGTCCAGCGGCCAGACCTGACCGACCTTGTATGTGGTGATGCCCAGACGTTCGGCCATGGCCTCGTCGATATTCAACAGAGACATGGCATGGACCAGATCCAGCCAGTTCTTGCCCGCGGCCACGAAACCGATCTTGGCACCGGGTTTGCCCCAGATGCGTTTGTCCATCTTGTTGGCGTGGCTGAATGCCTCGGCAGCAAAGCGTTTCTGGTCGATGATCCGGTCTTCCTGCTGGAAACGATCATCCACCAGGCGGATATTCAGCCCATCCTGCGGCATGGTAAAATCGGGGGTAACCAGTTTCACCCGATCCGGGCTCGCATCCACGACCGAGGTTACCTCGATGGTGTCCTTCATCGTCTTGAGGCCGACCCAGAGACCGGAAAACCGGCTGAGCGCGTAGCCATAAAGCCCGAAATCCAGGATTTCTTGCACACCAGCGGGGCTGAGGATCGGGAGGTAGGCATCCATCAGCGCCCATTCGGACTGGTGCAGCACGGTGGAGCTTTCGCCGGTGTGGTCGTCGCCCATCGCCACCAGCACGCCGCCATTTTTGGAGCTGCCGGCCATATTGGCGTGGCGGAAGGCATCGCCGGCGCGGTCAACGCCCGGCCCCTTACCATACCAAAGGCCGAATACGCCGTCGAATTTGCCTTCACCACGGATTTCGGCCTGTTGCGCACCCCATAGGGCGGTGACGGCCAGATCCTCGTTCAAACCATACTGAAAGGTGACATCGGCCTCTTTCAGCTGCTTTTCGGCCCGGCTCATCTGCATGTCTACAGTGCCAAGCGGCGATCCGCGATAGCCGGTAACAAGCCCAGCAGTGTTGAGACCGGCAGCCGTGTCCCGCGCCTTCTGCATCAGCATCAGGCGCACAAGCGCCTGCGTGCCGTTCAGCATGACAGGCGATTTGCTCAGATCATATTTGTCATTCAACGAGATCTTTTGCGTGCTCATCCGGTCCTCCCAACCACAACTGGCTTGCAATAATTTCCATCGATATTAGGTCACAAATACTGACCTGTATACCCACTGTTGTCAATATCCCCCTCCGGAAGCGCGCTTCTGCATTCGGAAATTGATCCAAGTGTCAGGTTTCATATAGGCTGATATGGGCACAACGAAAGTAACGGATATGGACTGGGACAAGCTTAGAATTTTTCACGCCGTGGCAGATGTCGGCAGCCTGACCCACGCCGGGGACAAGCTTAACCTGTCGCAATCCGCGGTCAGCCGCCAGATTCGTGCACTTGAGGAAAGCCTGAACGCGACGTTATTTCACCGTCACGCGCGCGGTCTGATCCTGACCGAACAGGGCGAGCTGCTGTTTGACGCGACCAAATCCATGTCCAAACGGCTCGAAGCGGCTTCGGCCCGGATCCGCGACAGCGAAGACGAAGTGTTCGGCGAATTGCGCGTCACCACGACATTCGGATTTGGCACCCTGTGGCTGGCACCCAGGCTGACGAAGCTCTTTGAACAATATCCCAATCTGAAAATCGACCTGATGCTGGAAGAGCGGGTTCTGGACTTGCCCATGCGCGAAGCCGACGTTGCGATCCGGATGAAAGAACCGAGCCAGGCGGACCTGGTGCGCAAGCGACTGATGACGGTTCAGATGCGACTTTATGCGTCTCGCGCATATCTGGACCGCAACGGCACGCCGCAGACCGCCGAAGATATCAAGAACCACCGTCTGATCTGCCAGAACCAGAATTCGGCACAGGTCGGTTCTGCAGCTGTGCTGGTCCAGAAACTGATCACCCACGGTCCGGGCTCGATGCTGTCGGTCAACAACTACTTCGGGGTCCTGCAGGGCGTGCTGCACGATCTGGGAATCGGCATCCTGCCTGACTATGTCACCGAGGATTTCCCCGATCTGGTACAGGTTCTGCCGCATGAGGACACCAGTGGTGTGCCTGTCTACCTGGCCTATCCGGAAGAATTGCGTCACTCGCAGCGGGTGTCAGCTTTCCGCGATTTCGTGCAAACCGAGATCATGGCGCACCGCAAACATATGAAAGAGATGGGGAAACTCTGACCTTAGGTCAGTAGGCGTTAAGCTATGCATAACATGCATACCAGAAATGACGCAATTTGAGACGGAAAATTCTTGAAGCAGAGAAGCTCTATCCCTAAATGACCCTCATGAAGACGGCGCCAAGGCGCACTTCATACCTCCCTGTTGGACTTCGGCCGAGCTTAGTGCTCGGCCTTTTTTTTGGCCATTTGGTCCAGTTCCTGAGGCTTTCAATCAGGTCTCACGCCACTCGGAAGCGCCGGACACATTCAACGTCTCGCATCCACACCGCCAGCTGCAACCCTTTCCCCGGTGATCATTGCCCAGTTTTCTGACATGCACGGATAATGACGGCATTTTCCGGCTCCCAATGACAACCTGCACATTTTTCAGGCAATTCGAGCATGGCACCCCTCCTCAAGCCGGACCTTCTCACAGCGACGAAACGCCCTGCCTTCAATGATACATACGCTTTGCCCTTCCCCCGTGCGCTTCCTTGCCCTAAAAGGCGCGCAACCGCAGCCACTGGGGATACGACACGGATGCAGGAACCAGCAATCACGCCCGAACTGATTGAAAACCACGGACTGAACTCCGAGGAATATCAACTGATCCTCGAAATCATCGGACGGGAACCCACCTTTACCGAGCTGGGCATCTTCTCGGCGATGTGGAACGAGCACTGCTCTTACAAGTCGTCCAAGAAATGGCTCCGCACCCTGCCGACCGAGGGGCCCCAGGTCATCTGCGGTCCGGGTGAAAATGCCGGTATCGTCGATATCGGCGATGGCGATGCGGTAGTCTTCAAGATGGAAAGCCACAACCACCCCTCTTACATCGAACCCTATCAGGGTGCGGCAACCGGGGTTGGCGGCATCCTGCGGGACGTCTTTACCATGGGCGCGCGGCCAATCGCCTCGATGAACTCGCTGTCCTTTGGTGAGCCGTCCCACCCCAAGACCCGGCAGTTGGTCAACGGTGTGGTCGAAGGCATCGGCGGCTACGGCAACTGTTTCGGTGTGCCCTGCGCAGGCGGCGAGGTCCGCTTCCACTCTGCCTACAACGGCAACTGCTTGGTGAATGCATTCGCTGCGGGTCTCGCAAAGACCGACAGCATCTTCTACTCCGCCGCATCCGGTGTCGGCATGCCGGTGGTGTATCTGGGCGCTAAGACCGGACGTGACGGCGTCGGCGGCGCCACCATGGCCTCGGCCGAATTCGACGACACCATCGAGGAAAAACGCCCCACCGTTCAGGTTGGCGACCCCTTCACCGAAAAACGCCTGATGGAAGCGACGCTGGAGCTGATGCAGACCGGCGCGGTGATCTCGATCCAGGACATGGGCGCGGCCGGCCTCACTTGTTCGGCGGTGGAAATGGGCGACAAGGGTGAGCTTGGCATCAAGCTGAACCTCGAAGACGTCCCCCAACGCGAAGAAGGCATGACTGCCTATGAAATGATGCTATCGGAATCCCAGGAGCGGATGCTGATGGTGCTGAAGCCCGAGAAAGAGGCCGAAGCCAAGGCAGTGTTCGAAAAATGGGACCTCGATTTTGCCATCGTCGGCGAAACAATCGCCGAGGACCGTTTCCTGATCCAGCACAACAACGTAGTGATGGCCGACCTACCGCTGTCGAAACTGGCGTCCTCTGCGCCGGAATACGACCGGCCCTGGGTCGAAACGCCCGCCGCAGAACCGCTGACTGATGCGGATGTGCCCACTATCGATCCGATCGACGGCCTGAAGGCGCTGATCGCCTCACCGAACTACGCCGGAAAACAGTGGGTCTATGAACAGTACGACACCACCGTGATGGGCGACACCGCCCGCCGCCCCGGCGGGGGCTCCGGCATCGTCCGGGTGCATGGCACCGGCAAACAGTTGGCCTTTACCAGCGATGTGACGCCGCGCTACGTCAAAGCGAACCCCTTTGAGGGTGGCAAACAGGCGGTAGCCGAGGCTTACCGAAACCTCTCTGCCGTGGGCGCCCTGCCTCTGGCGACGACTGACAACCTCAACTTCGGCAACCCGGAAAAGCCCGAGATCATGGGCCAATTCGTCGGCGCCATCAAAGGCATCGGCGAAGCTGTTGCTGCGCTCAACATGCCGATCGTTTCGGGCAACGTCTCGCTTTATAACGAGACCGACGGACAGGGAATCTTGCCCACCCCAACCATCGGTGCCGTGGGTCTGATCGCCGAGGGCGAAGAGGCGATCACCGGTGAAGTGCGCGAAGGCCATATCGCCCTGCTGATCGGTGAAACCACTGGCCACCTGGGCCAGTCGGCCCTTCTGGCGGAAGTCTTCAACCGCGAGGACGGGGATGCGCCGACGGTGGATCTGGAAGCGGAAAAGCGTAACGGCGAATTCATCCGGGCCAACCGCGAGCTGATCAAGGCCTGCACCGATCTGGCGGATGGCGGTCTGGCGCTGGCGGCCTTTGAACTGGCCGAGGGCGCTGGCGTTGGCGTCCAGATCGATGCCGGTGACACCCCGACCCTGTTTGGCGAAGATCAGGCCCGTTATCTGGTCGCCTGCAACTTTGATCAAGCCGAAGGTCTGATGCTGGCAGCCGGTCAGGCCGGTGTCAGCGTCACCACCGTGGGCCGTTTCACCGGTGACACGGTAAAAATCGGTGGCAGCGAAGCGCCGCTGGAAGAGCTGTCGCAGATTTTCCGCAGCAGCTTTGCCGAGGCCGTCGCCTGATATCAAACACAAACGGGCGCCCTCCCGCGCCCGCAGGTGCCCTTGCCTATGGCAAGCCCCCCTTTACGGCCTTGGGCCCGGCAGCGTGCATCGCGCGCTGCCGGGCCCAACTCGCACGGTCTGATTTTCAATCAGGTCTTGCGCGGCGGGAGCATCTCCCTGCTTGAACTGCCTCTCCGTCAGGCCTACATTTTTAGCGAACAGAACCACGAGGATCCCACGCAATGCCCATGCAGGCCCATGAAATCGAAGAGCTTCTGCGCGCATCCTTTCCCGATGCCCAAATCCAGGTCGGTGGCACCGACGGCGTGCATATGTCCGCGATGGTCGTCGATGAAAGCTTTCGCGGCAAGAACCGTGTGCAGCAGCAGCGCGCCGTTTACGCGGCCCTCAAAGGCAAAATGGACGGCGCCAATGGTGAGTTGCACGCCCTCGCCCTGACCACCAAAGCGCCCGAGTAGCACACATGTCGCTGTTCATGTCCTTTCTGGTGGTCGGCGTTATTGTGATGACGGCAGTTGTTGCCGTCATCGGTCAACGACGCGCACCAACGGAAGAAGACGACAGCGACCCGGACTATCACACGCTGCGCTCGGACTATCAGTCCGGCATGGGCGGCGGGTCTGTCAGGACCTGGAAGGTCCCCAAGGACCCGCAGGAATATGCCCGCCTTTTTGTTCCCAAAGACAAGAGCTGAGCGCGCAGAGCCTCACACATCCGTTCCCCGGCCCGGATTGGAATTCTCCACATTATTCCCTATATCTCGGGCAGCAGGACAACGGCACATCCGCCAGAAGGAAACGCAACATGAGCGACGCAAAAACCCGCATCGACGAAACCGTCAAATCCAACGACGTGGTGCTTTACATGAAAGGCACCAAGGACATGCCGCAGTGCGGCTTCTCTTCCCGCGTGGCCGGTGTTCTGAACTACATCGGCGTTGACTACACCGACGTCAACGTGCTGGCCGACGAAGAGATCCGCGCCGGGATCAAGGATTACTCGGACTGGCCGACCATTCCACAGCTTTATGTCAAAGGCGAATTCGTCGGCGGCTGCGACATCATCACCGAAATGACCCTCTCCGGTGAACTCGACGGCATGTTCGAAGAGAACGGCGTCAGCTTTGACAAGGCCGCGGCGGATAAGATCCGCGAAGCCAACGGTTAAGCCGCACGACCAGACAACATGAAAAAGGCCTGTCCGCAGCACGCGTGACAGGCCTTTTTTGCGTTTCGGATTCGGACATTCGGCGAGCGACATCGAAAACCGATCGACCCCGTCAGCGCAGCGCCCCGCCGCCTATTGCGCGGCAGAGGCTTTTTCTTCGATCTCCTGCGCCATGGCTTCGGCGCGGGCGGCCAGTTCGGCCAGGGTTTCAGCCACCTGAGGGGGCACAACAGGCACTTCAATCCGCTCCGGCTCCGGCGCGGGCTGTGCCTTCAGCGCGGCCAGTTCCGCCTCGCGCTCAGCCAGGACCGCCTCGACCTCTTTGATCCGGTCCTCGACCGCTGCGGTCTTGTCCGCCAGCATCAGCCCCGCCATCAGCAGCATGCGCGCTTCGGGCATACGGCCAATCTGGTCCGACAGCACCTGCGCCTCATCATCCAGCATCTTGGCCGCAGAATGCAGATAACTCTCCTCGCCTTCCTGGCAGGAGACCTCGAAACCGCGGCCGCCAATATGAATGGTCACTTCGGGCATCAAATTTCCTCTCCTTCGGGCAGGTTGGGCGCTGCCGCCAGCAGCGGTTCAAGCCGGGCCAGAACCGCGTTCACCTGCGCCTTGTCACTCGCCTGCGCCGCGCGCAGACCGTCGATCTCTGCTGCCATCGCCGCATTGATCAGCCCGGCATCGCCCAGCCCTTCGGCATTGGCTTCGCGCAGGGCAGCGTTAGATGTACGGAGCTGTTCGTTGGCCAGGCGCAATTGCTGCAATTCCGTGTCCAGTCGCTGCAGCACCTCCTCGTCAGTGCCGCCGCTTTCACCATCCACAGTTTCGGAAGCGGACGTTTCCTGAACGGATCCAGCTTCAGACAGCTGAGTTGTGAGTTCCGCATTGGCGGCCTCGAGCTGTTCAATCCGGTCCTCAAGGCTTTCTTTCTCGGTGGCCGCCGAATTGGCTGCGCCTTCCATTTGCGCCTTCAGCCGCGCCACTTCCTGTTTCAAGGCTTCGGCCTGCGGGGCATTTGCAGCCTCATTCCGCAATAGCTCAAGCTCGGCCTGCATTGCAGCGATATCACCCGAGGCATCTGCCGTAGACGCCGCCGGTGCCTGCTCTTCCAGCTCTTTCAACCGCCCGCGCAGGACCTTGACCCGTTCGGTCAACTGGGCATTGGCGACCCGTTCTTCGTCCAGCGCCTGTTCCAGCGCGCTGGTATCGGCCGCCGCAACGGCCTTGGCCTCGGCCGAGCTGCGCGCTTGTTCAAGTGCGCCGACACCCGTCCCGATCCGGTCCATTGCGGCCAGGATCCGGCCCTGCAAGTCTTCAATCTGCTTCATGCCTGTCCCTCACCCGTCCATCTCGCTGGCGCGATCTTCGCGCTGCCTCCTGCCGTGCCGGTTTGCACCTCTGCTTTGCACCGCTGTGCGAATCGCACATGCCTGCCGATCATACGCGCAGCTTCACCCTTGCAGGAGTAAAACACCGCCTCTTTGCTTTCAAGCACTTGCAAGCGGTCCTTCGCGTTCGAAACACAGAAACGCCTGCCAACGCTTGATCTTTGCCCCATCACTGGTATTCAGCGGCTCATCAGCCTGCCAACCTAAAGGAACAGTTCAGTGGATCTGACAGCCCTGCGCACCGCAAATCCCGAGCATTGGAACAAGGCCGCCGCCATTCGCGCCCTGACCCTTGATGCCGTCGCTGCCGCAAACTCCGGCCACTCCGGCATGCCGATTGGCATGGCCGATGTGGCCACCGTCCTGTTTGAAAAGCATCTAAAATTCGACGTAAAGGCCCCAAAATGGGCCGACCGTGACCGGTTCATCCTGTCGGCAGGCCACGGCTCCATGCTGATCTATTCGCTTCTCTATCTCATGGGCGATGAGCAGGTGACGCTGGATCAGATCAAGAACTTCCGTCAGATGGGTGCGCTGACCGCGGGCCATCCGGAAAACTTCCTGATCGATGCGGTGGAAACCACCACTGGTCCGCTGGGTCAGGGCATCGCCAACGCCGTCGGCTTTGCCATGGCCGAGGAAATGCAGCGCGCCCATTACGGCAAGAAGGTCGTCGATCACAACACCTATGTAATCGCAGGCGACGGCTGCCTGATGGAGGGTATCAGCCAGGAGGCCATCGGCATTGCCGGTCGTCAGAAACTGGGCAAGCTGATCGTGCTGTGGGACAACAACAACATCACCATCGACGGCTCGGTTGAACTCTCTGACCGCACCAACCAGATCCAGCGCTTCAAGGCCTCCGGCTGGCACGTGCAGGAAATCGATGGTCACGATCCCGAAGCCATCGACGCGGCCATCACCGCCGCGAAGAAGGCGCAGAAACCCTCGATGATCGCCTGCAAGACGCATATCGCCCTTGGCCACGCCGCGCAGGACACCTCCAAGGGTCACGGCGCGCTGACCGATGCCGAGCAGCTGAAAGCCGCCAAAGAGGCCTATGGCGCTCCGCTCGGCGCCTTTGAGGTCCCCGCCGACGTCAAAGCCCAGTGGGAAGCCATCGGCACCCGTGGCGCCGCTGACCGCGCGGCCTGGGAGGCGCGCTTTGCCGAGCTGTCCAAGCAGAAACAGGAGCGTTTCAACCGCGCCTACGCGCTGGAAGCGCCGAAAAAGCTCTCTGCTGCAATCAAAGCCCTGAAAAAGCAGATCAGCGAAGAGCAGCCTAAGGTCGCCACCCGCAAATCCAGCGAAATGGCGCTGGCGGTGATCAACCCCTTGATGCCTGAAACCGTGGGCGGCTCAGCTGACCTTACCGGCTCCAACAACACCAAGACCGGCGACCTCGGCGTCTTTGACACCGACAACCGCAAGGGCCGCTACGTCTATTGGGGCATCCGTGAGCACGGCATGGCCGCTGCGATGAACGGCATGACCCTGCACGGCGGCATGCGCCCCTATGGCGGCACCTTCTTCTGCTTCACCGATTACGCGCGTCCGTCGATGCGTCTAGCGGCGCTGATGAAGACCCCGACCGTCTTTGTCATGACCCATGATTCAATCGGTGTTGGCGAAGATGGCCCGACCCACCAGCCGGTCGAACATCTGGCGATCTGCCGCGCAACCCCGAACACCTATGTGTTCCGTCCCGCCGATACGGTGGAGGCTGCAGAAGCATGGGAAATCGCCGTTACCGCCAAGGAAACGCCCTCGGTCATGGTGCTGACGCGTCAGAACCTACCCACCGTGCGCACCGAGCACAAGCTGAGCAACCTCACCGAAAAGGGCGCCTATGTCCTGGCCGAGGCCGAAGGCAAGCGTCAGGTGATCCTGATCGCCACCGGTTCTGAGGTTTCGCTGGCGATGGAAGCCAAGGCCAAGCTGGAAGCCGAAGGTATCGGCACCCGCGTCGTCTCCATGCCCTGCATGGAGCTCTTCGCTCAGCAAGACGAAGCCTACCGCCGCAAGGTCCTGCCCGCAGGCCCCGTGCGTGTTGGTATCGAGGCCGCCGTGCGCGCCGGTGGCTGGGACCGCTGGCTGCTGGGCGAGCGTGGCCAGGAGAAGAAAGCCGCATTCGTGGGCATGGACCGCTTCGGAGCCTCCGCACCTGCAGGTGAGCTGTTCGAGAAATTCGGCATCACCGCAGAGGCCACCGTTGCAAAGGCAAAAGAGTTGCTTGGTTGATCTGCGGACCATCCGATCAATGAGACCAGAGGCGCCCCAACTGGGCGCCTCTTTTCATTTCCGACCCGTGAAGTGTGAAGCAAGAACAGACGTCAAGCTGTTGAGGCCAGGTCACAATATCGAAAGCACCGGATAACCCCGATGTGGCAACACTTGCGAATTCATAAATTTGGATGGGGTTGAGGCTGGTACCCAAGGCCGGACTCGAACCGGCACGCCCGTTAAGGCGGGGGATTTTGAATCCCCTGCGTCTACCATTCCGCCACTTGGGCCTCGGGGCTGTTGTTACCCAAGGCGGCAGATGAGGTCCAGAGCCAAACGCGGCCACATGGCATAATTCTGTGCAAACGCCTCTCAGTCCCCACCCGCATGTTGACCTTGCCGCGCCTGCGTGCAACCTCGGCGCAGCTGAGGTTAAGGGCGGGTAGTTGATGTTACGCAGGCTATACGATCGCACGATGGCGCTGGCGGACCATCCCCGCGCGCTGTGGTGGCTGGCCATCGTCTCCTTCGCCGAAAGCTCGGTCTTTCCGATCCCGCCCGACGTGCTGATGATCCCGATGATTCTGGCGCGCCCCTCGCGGGCCTGGCTGATTGCCCTGGTGGCGCTGGTCTCATCGGTTCTGGGCGGACTTCTGGGCTATGCCATCGGCGCCTTCTTCTACGAAGGCATCGGTCAGCCCATTCTTCAGGCGATGGGTAAGGCGGATGCCATGGAGGCCTTTAACACCCGGTTCAACGACTTTGGCTTCTGGGCGGTTCTGGGCGCCGGCATCACGCCATTCCCGTTCAAGGTGATCACCATCATGTCCGGCTGGACCGGCATGCCGCTGGTGACCTTCGTTGCAACCTCTATCCTCGCGCGATCGCTGCGGTTTTTCGCGGTTGCGGCGCTGCTGCGCCTGTTCGGCGCGCCGGTACGCGCCTTTATCGAGCGGCGGCTCGGTCTTGTTTTCACGGCCTTTGTCGTGCTTCTTTTCGGCGGCTTTCTTGTGGTGAGATACCTATGACGTTCAGAACCTTCCTGATCCTGATTGCAGCAGGCGGATCCGCTGCCCTTTTGCTGGGGGCCTTTGGCTTTCAGTACATCGGTGAAATGCCGCCGTGCAAAATGTGCTACTGGCAGCGTTATCCGCATGCCGCCGCCGTTGGCATCGGGGCGCTGGCAATCCTGATCCCGGGTGCATTCTTCCCCTACCTCGGCGCGTTGGCAGCGCTGGCGACCTCAACCATCGGGGCCTATCACGCCGGTGTCGAACAGGGCTGGTGGGAAGGACCGAGCGCCTGCACCTCGGGATCGATTACCGGGCTAACCCCGGATCAGCTGATGGAGCAGATCATGGCCGCGCCGATGGTGCGCTGCGATGAAATCCCGTGGGAGATGTTTGGCCTGTCGATGGCGGGCTGGAACGCGGTGATTTCTGCCGGGCTGATGCTGATCTGGATTGCGGCCGCGCGGCAGCGTCGCTGAGCAGGACGAAACGGAAACGGGTGGCGCCCCCGCCCTGCCCCGCTCAGGTCTCTTTCTTGGTGGCCAGCAACAGATTGGTTTCGCTGGTCGACACCCCATCAAAGTTGCGGATCTTCGCAAGAGCAGAGTCGAGCGTCTCCAGCGTTTCCGTGCCGAGTTCCACGATCAGGTCCCAGCGGCCGTTTGTGGTGTGGATTGCACGCACCTCTGGCAGACCATGCAGTTGCCGCGTGATCCGGCTGGCACCGCGTCCCTCGATCCCGATCATCATCAAGCCGCGCACAGGATCCCGGAGAACGTCCTCCTTCAGGACCACCGTAAATCCCAGGATGTCACCCCGCGCCTGGAGCCGTTCGATGCGCGCCCGCACCGTAGTGCGTGACAGGTTCAGCTCCAGCGCCAGATCGGACAGGGACGCCCGTGCATTGTGGCGCAGCGCCGCGATCAGCCGTTCATCCGTTTTGTCCAAACCTACCTCCATTACGTGAAATTGCTACGCATTATGACCAAAATATTGACTTCAATCCACCCCGAATTGGAGCTTCTCTGAAGGCTCGACACAATCGTGATGGAGATCCTTCCCCGTGAGCACACAGAACTGCATTCTGATCGGCGCGCCGGTAGACAGTGGAAAACGTCGCGCCGGCTGCCTGATGGGACCCGATGCCTACCGTACCGCCGGATTGTCCAAGGCCTTGACCGATCTGGGCCATCAGGTGACGGACCTTGGCACGGTGACACCCGCAGCGCACCCACCGGACGAGGCGAACTCGCGGCTGTTCTCGCTGAACCAGACTATCGGTTGGACCAGCGCGCTCCGCGATGCTGCTGCATCCGCAATGGAGCAAGGCTTGCCGATTTTCCTTGGCGGTGATCACGCGCTGTCCCTTGGCTCGGTCATCGGTGTGGCCAATTACGCCGCCCGGCAGAACCGGCCGCAATTCGTGCTGTGGCTGGATGCACATACCGATTTCCACACACCGCAAACCACCGACAGTGGCAATCTGCACGGCACGCCGGTTGGCTATTTCACCGGTCGCGAAGGCTTTGACGGGTTTCCAGCTGTAAAGAACCCGGTGCCCGAGGAGAACGTCTGCATGTTCGGCCTGCGGTCTGTTGATACGCCCGAGCGGCAGGCTTTGGAAGGCAGCCGGATCCGCCGCCACGACATGCGCGACATTGACGAAAACGGTATCACTGGCTCCTTGGCCGCGTTTCTGGACCATGTGGCAGCCCAGAACGGCATGCTGCACGTGTCGCTGGATGTGGATTTCCTCGACCCCTCTGTCGCCCCGGCGGTGGGCACCACGGTGCCCGGCGGCGCCACGGTGCGTGAAGCGCATCTCATCTGCGAAATGCTGCATGACTCCGGGTTGATGACCTCGCTCGACCTTGTCGAACTCAACCCTTTCCTCGATGAACGCGGCCGCACCGCGCATCTGATGGTCGATCTCTGCGCCTCGGCCCTGGGCCGTCGCGTCTTTGACCGCCCCACACGGAGCTACCAATGACCAACCTCAATCCTTCCGCCAAGGCCATGGTGCCTTTTGTCAGCGTCGACAACATGATGCGCCTGATCCATCACACTGGCGTGGAAACCATGCTGCGCGACCTTGCTGCCTATGTCGAAGAGGACTTCCGCCGCTGGGAGCTGTTCGACAAGACCCCGCGCGTGGCAAGCCATTCTGATGTCGGCGTGATCGAACTGATGCCCACCTCGGATGGGGAGGCATACGGGTTCAAATACGTCAATGGCCACCCCAAGAACACCTCGGAGGGGCTGCAGACCGTGACCGCCTTTGGCCTCTTGGCGGATGTCTATACCGGCTATCCGGTGCTGCTGACGGAAATGACGATGCTGACAGCACTGCGCACGGCGGCGACCTCGGCCATGGTGGCGAAATACCTGGCACCAAAGGACGCTCACACCATGGCGATGATCGGCAATGGCGCCCAGTCGGAATTCCAGACCCTGGCGATGAAGGCGATCTGCGGCCTGAAATCCGTGCGCCTTTATGATCAGGATCCCAATGCCACCGAAAAATGCGCCCGTAATCTGGCGGGCTGCGGTCTTGAAGTGGTGAAATGCAAAACCCCCGAAGAGGCGATTGAGGGCGCGCAGATCCTCACCACCTGCACCGCAGACAAGCAATATGCCACCATCCTCAGCGACAATATGGTCGGCCCCGGCGTACACATCAACGCCATCGGCGGTGACTGCCCCGGCAAGACGGAACTGGCGGCTGGTATCCTGTCCCGGTCGGATGTCTTTGTGGAATTCCCGCCGCAGACCCGCATCGAAGGCGAGATCCAGCAGATGCCCGAGGATTTCGAAGTCACCGAGATATGGCAGGTGATCACCGGCCAAAAGCAGGGGCGCCGGGACGACCGGCAGATTACCCTTTTCGACAGCGTCGGCTTCGCAATCGAGGATTTCAGTGCCCTGCGATATATCCGCGATCAGATCAAGGGCAGCGAATTCTTCATTGAGCTCGACATGCTGGCGGACCCGGACGATCCGCGCGATCTGTTCGGCATGCTGCAACGGGCCGGAACCGCGCACCCCGCATAAACTGCGGGTCAGGCTTCCAGTTCGGAATCCCAATAAAGAAAGTCCATCCAACTGTCGTGCAGATGGTTGGGTGGGAACTTGCGCCCGATGTTGCGCAGTTCCTCGGCGCCGGGGCGTTTGGGCGCCTTGCGCAAGTGCATCCCTGCCCGGTGCAGCGATTTTGACCCCTTGCGCAGGTTGCACCTGGAGCAGGCCGCGACAACGTTTTCCCAGCTGGTCACACCGCCAGCAGCGCGGGGTACAACGTGATCGAAAGTCAGATCGCCCCTTGCGCCACAGTACTGACAGCAGAATTCGTCCCGCAAAAATAAATTAAAGCGCGTGAAGGCCACGCGCTTTTGAGGTTTGACATAATCTTTGAGGACGACAACCGACGGTATTCGGATCTGCGTACTCGGGCTATGCACCACGGTGTCATACTCTGCCACGATCGCCACCCGGTCCAGCCAGGCTGCCTTGACCGCATCCTGCCACGGCCACAGCGACAGCGGATAATAGGAAAGCGGCCGGTAGTCCGCATTCAGTACCAAGGCCGGGTGCTGTTTCAGCGCCCCGGGGTCCCGTACAAAGTCTGTTCTGAAATCGCCGTCCATTCTTAACGTCTTCCTCGCCCTGCCTGCCCGTTACCTGACACCAGAGCGGGGAACCCGCCCCAGTCTGAGATTAACTATATATCGCGGTAGAAAGCTGGCAAGCCCCTTGCGCGCTACAACATCTCGACGGCAGGCATAGGCCGATTCCGTGACAGGCAGGTGACGGGCCTGCTCAAGAAACTTGCGCCTTTCAAACCCGAGGCCTATTGCGGCGCCATGACCCGGCTTATCCGCTTTAACAAACCCTTTGACGTTCTGCCCCAGTTCACCGACCGCAGCACCGAGGGCGGCCCCCGCAAGACGCTGAGCGATTTCATAGATTGCCCCGGCGTTTACCCTGCGGGCCGTCTGGATCGCGACAGCGAGGGGTTGATGCTGCTGACGGATAATGGCCGTCTTCAGGCCTGGATCAGCGATCCGCGCAACAAGATGGCAAAGACCTATTGGGTGCAGGTCGAAGGCACGCCCGACGAGGCCGCGCTGCAGGCCCTGCGGCAGGGGGTGGAGCTGAAAGACGGGCAGACCAAACCCGCCAAGGCGCGGCGGATTGATGAACCGGCGGGCCTCTGGGCGCGAAACCCGCCGATCCGGGTCCGCAAATCGGTGCCCGACACATGGATCGAGCTGACCATTACCGAGGGGCGCAACCGGCAGGTCCGCCGGATGACTGCTGCGGTCGGCCATCCCACATTGCGGCTGATCCGTTATGCCATTGGCGCCTGGACCCTGGATGGGCTGGCACAGGCCACATGGGAAGATCTGGAGCCGCCAAAGGTACCGGGGCGGCCCAAACCCGCGCAGCTGCCAAACCGCCGGGCGCAGGCGAGACGGGCCAAGGAAAAAGCCAAAGACACCGATCAAAAGAAAACGGGCGGCAAGCCCCGTAAGCCTCGCCGCCCGTCCTGAATTCTTCCTGTTCGGCGTCCGCGCCGGTCAGAGGCTCAGCTTGTCCCGCATGAAGGCGAGCGCGACGCTCAGCCCGTCGGGGGCAATGCCATGGCCGGTACCCTTCTGAATATGGGCAAAGACGTCCTGAAATCCGGCTTCCTGCAGGGCTTCGGCGGCTTCGGGCAGGGATTGCACCGGCACCACGTCATCCGCATCGCCATGCACCAGCAGCACCGGCATCCGGCTGACCACCTCGTCCTTAAAGGTGTCTGGGCTCAGCAGGCGGCCAGAGAAGGCAACGATCCCGGCCACCGGA
This sequence comes from Pseudophaeobacter sp. 1A09344, assembly GCF_041008745.1. Classification (NCBI taxonomy): domain Bacteria; kingdom Pseudomonadati; phylum Pseudomonadota; class Alphaproteobacteria; order Rhodobacterales; family Roseobacteraceae; genus Pseudophaeobacter; species Pseudophaeobacter sp. 1A09344. The sequence continues at coordinate 574,487 of NZ_JAXGFS010000001.1, read as the reverse complement.
TCCTCGCGGCGCGGTGCCACGTGCAGGCTCATCATGGTGCCTTGCGAGAAGCCGAACAGCACCACCTGCTCGGGCAGTACGTCCTCATCCACCATCAGCGCGTCGAGGAAGGCATTCAGATCCTCGACGGCGGCCTGCATGCCGCGCATGCTTTCTTCTTCGGAGGACCCATCGATCCAGGGGATCGGGAACCACTGATAGCCCATCGGCGCCCCGGCGCAGTTTTCGGGCGCATCAGGCGCCACGAACAGCGTGTCCGGCAGGTGCTCGGCCAGCGGATCGGCCAGCCCCAGCAGGTCGGCTCCATTGGCGCCATAGCCATGCAGAAACACCACAACCGAGCGGGTTGAGCCGGAAAGCGGCTCTTTGCGGCCAGCAGTCAATACACGAGTCATCGGATCCCTTCCCTGTCCTTCTTCACATGGTAATAGGCCCAGAGCACCCGTGCCGCAACCGCGCGCCAGGGCGACCAGTCTTCGGCCATTTTGCGCAAGGCGCGTTCCTTGGGACGTTCCGGCAGATCGAACAACAGCCGCGCGCCTTCCTGCAAGGCCAGATCGCCGGGCGCGAAGACATCCGCCCGCCCCAGCGCAAACATTGCATAGATTTCCGCGGTCCAGACCCCGATGCCGGAAACTTCGGTCAGGATCGCCACGACTTCCGCATCCGGTTTACTCCGCAAGGCATTGAAATCAATAGAGGCCTCCGCCAAAGCCCGCGCATAGCGGACCTTTTGACGGCTAAGCCCGGCTGCGCGCATTTCCTCGTCGCTGGCCGCGATGACCGCATCCGGTTCGGTCAGCCCCGCATTGGACATCCGGGTCCAGATCGAGGCCGCCGAAGCAATGCTGAGTTGCTGGCCCACGATGGCATTCAACAACTCCGCAAAACCATCAGGATGGCGCCGCAGTGGCAAAGTTTCGATCTGGGCCAATGCATCGGCAAAGCGTGAGTGCCGCGCCGCCAGCCATGCCGCGCCTTCGGTAACGCATGCATCGCTATGAATGATCCGTCCAACCCCGTTATCCGTGACTACACGGCTCTCTGTATCTGTGTGTGACGCCACGTCACGTTTCCTTCATCTGTTAATTTTCACAAAACTGCCGACGGACGCCCGATGAGGCGCGCCTGGCGTCTTGTTCCCGCTCACATTCAGGGTTACGCATCCCACATGACACAGACCATGACCACCCCCACCGACGACAGAGTCGCCAAGAAGAATGTTGCCATTCTCGTGATGGCGCAGGCTTTCCTCGGCGCTCAGATGCCGATGATCTTTACCATTGGCGGCCTCGCGGGGCAGTCGCTGGCCTCCAACCCCTGTTTCGCCACCTTGCCGATCTCACTGATCGTCGCCGGGTCGATGATGGCAGCCACGCCGATTTCGGCGATCATGCAGCGCTGGGGCCGCCGCGCGGGTTTCTTTACCGGGGCGCTGTTCGGAGCGCTCGGCGGCATCGTTGGCGCCTATGGTCTCTATCTCGGCTCATTCCCTGTGTTCCTACTCGGCAGCCTTCTGACCGGTGTCTACATGAGCGCGCATGGTTTCTACCGCTTTGCCGCCGCCGATACCGCGTCCGAAGAGTTCCGTCCCAAGGCGATTTCCTATGTGATGGCGGGCGGGCTTTTGTCGGCCATCATCGGCCCACAGCTGGTCAAGGCGACCAGCCAGGCCTTTGTCATCCCCTTCTTCGGAACCTATATGGCGGTGATCGCGGTCAACGTTGTGGGCGCGGCGCTGTTTCTGTTCCTGAACATCCCGAAACCGCCGGTCCCCAGCCATGACGCCCCCAAGGGCCGCAGCCGTATCGAGCTGCTGAAAACCCCGGTGATCGCGGTGGCGGTGATCTGTGCAATGGTTTCCTACGCGCTGATGAACCTCGTGATGACCTCGACCCCGCTGGCCGTGGTCGGCTGCGGCTATACCGAAGGCAACGCCGCCGATGTGGTGACCTCTCACGTGCTGGCGATGTATGTGCCCTCCTTCTTTACCGGTCACCTGATCGCGCGTTTCGGCGTGGAAAAGATCGTTGCCGCGGGTCTGGTCATTCTGGCCGGCGCGGGCGCCGTGGCGCTGCAAGGCGTCGACCTCGGCAACTTCTTCATCGCGCTTGTCCTGCTTGGTGTCGGCTGGAACTTCGGCTTTATCGGCGCGACCACCATGCTGGCAGGCGCGCATGAGCCGCACGAACGTGGCCGGATGCAGGGTCTGAACGACCTTCTGGTCTTTGGCGGTGTCACCATGGCTTCGCTCGCCTCGGGCGGTCTGATGAACTGCTCGGGCGGCTCGCCTGTGGATGGCTGGAGCGCAGTCAACATGGCAATGGCCCCCTTCCTGGTGCTGGCAGGTGGCGCACTGGTCTGGCTCGCTCTGCGGCCCAAGCGGGTCTGACGGGCTGCTCAGCCAAAACACAAAAGCCGCCCAGTGGGCGGCTTTTTTTGTTCGATTACAAAGACCTACCGCCTCAAACGCGCCCGCCTACCAGCGCCCCAGCGCGGCCCGCATCATCAACCCGCTACGACGGCGGAATTCGCTGGTGCCAAGCGCACCTGCTGCCACCCGCTCCGGATCGCGCATTGCCTGTTTCAGAATGCTGCGCGCCTGCCAGCCCGCCAGCATCGCCGGGGCCGCTGCACCCGACACGCTACCACGCGACCGCCGCGCTTGCTCAAGGTATTGGTATCCCTTTTCCGCCAGCTGTTGCACGCCCTTTGGTGTGCCGTCCAGTAGCGGCACGCGCTTTTGTTTCTCCAGCTCGGGGATCGCGCGCAGCCAGTTGGCAATGCCCATCCCGCGCCCAAAGGCGCGCACGGTTTCTTCCTCCGCATCCCCCAATGAGGCCGCCGCCATCCACAACAGGCTGCCCGAAGTGGAATCGATATAGGTATCGAACGCCGCCTCGTCCTCGAACGGATCGCGATAAATGTCCCAGCGCCGCGCCTCGGCCATGGCGTCGATCTCTTTCGCCAGTTCGGGCCGCAGCAGCCGCCCCAGCGGGGTCGCCACATAGTGACGGCGTACCGGCTTCGCTTCCGCGATTTCGGCGCCGACATCCCGCCACCACTGCACCCGCATCTCGGCGATCATGCTTTCCTGGCTGGCCCAGGGCGCCCGGGAGAGTTCAAGATTGAAGGCATAAAGCGCGAACAGAAGCGGACGCGCTGCAACGGGCGCCGCCATGGTCGCCATGAAGCGGTCCGGATCGCCCTGCCGGACCAACTCAGCGCAGCCTTTCAGATCGTCGTCAAATGCCATTTAGGAACTCCTTCACGGCCATTGCAGTTTCCGGCGCATCGACGATGCCAAGATGGCCGACGCCCGGAATGATGCGATAGCTCCCCCGGTGCGTCACTGGCGCCATCAGTGGCTCATAGCCCTCCGCGACAAAGGCTTCATCCTTTTCCCCTGCCATTACAAAGAATTCCGGAAGAGCCCTAATGTCCGCCAGATAGTCGCTTCGCGGTGCGTATGAGGTGTTGAGCCGATAGGAATATTCCGTCGTCGCCAGATGCCCCAGCGGTCCGTCCAGAACCTGTTTCGGCATCGCGAACTGGATCACGGTCAGGTGATTGAACCACGTGATCCCAAAGGCATTCAGCATCGAAAGCCCGATGATCCGGCGCGTCAGCGGCTGCGCCCATCCGCCCGAATTCTTGCGGGTTGTCGGGGCGTCATACTTCAGGAACGGCGCCAGAAGAACGGCGCGGTCCAGCATGCCCCCATGTTGCCCCCCGGCAAAGCGCACCACCAGCCCGCCGCCCGAGGAATGCCCCAGCAGAACAACTTTCTGCCGCGGTTGCACGCGGGCTGCGATCAGGTCCGCAAGGTCATCCTCCAGCTGGCCAATATACTCCACATCGCCGCGCCGCCCGGGGGCGGCTCCGTGCCCGCGCAGATCCGGCACCAGAACATGTCCTGCAATCTGCGGTGCAAGCGTGGCATATTGCAGCCCATTCCAGCCGGAACCATGCACCATGACCACCAGCGGCCCGACGCCGTTGTCGAAGCTGCGCACCTGCAGCGGATAGCCATCCCGCATCGGAACGGTCTCCGGCTCTGGCATGTCCGGCCCCGCAGAGACCGCAGAGAAATCCAGCCCCTTTTCCGGCGCCGCAGGCAGCATATCTGCAGGCCTCTGCGACAGGATCAAAGCAAAGGGCAGCACCGCCGTGATGGCCAGACCGATAGCCGCCGCCCGGATCAGCGCTTCCATCATGCTTCCGGCGCGCAGTCGCGGATCAGCTTCCAGCGGATCGCATCCAGCAGCGCCTCGAAAGAGGCGTCGATGATGTTCGGGCTAACGCCCACCGTGGACCAGCGGCGGCCCTGATTGTCGGCGCTGTCGATGACCACACGCGTCACCGCTTCGGTGCCGCCCTGAGTGATGCGGACCTTGAAGTCCACCAGACGCATATCGTCGATCACCTCGGAGTAACGCCCCAGATCCTTGGCCAGCGCCTTCGCCAGCGCGTTCACCGGGCCGCGGTCGCTGCCGGTTTCATCCATGGACTCGCTGACCGACAGGCGTTTTTCGCCGTCCACCTTCACGACAACGACCGCCTCGGAGAGGCTCACCATCTTGTTGTACTTGTTCTTGCGCCGCTCAACCGTGACCTTGTAGCGCTTCACCTCGAAGAATGTCGGCAGTTGCCCCAGCTCCTCGCGCGCCAGCAGCTCAAACGAGGCCTGCGCCGTATCGTAGGAGTATCCTTCATCCTCGCGCGCCTTGATCCGGTCAAGGATCCGCGCCAGCGCCGGATCGCCCTTTTCCACGTTCAGCCCGGCGTCGGTCAGCCGCTTGCGCAGGTTCGACTGGCCGGCCTGATTGGACATGGGAATGATGCGCGCGTTGCCCACCAGTTCAGGCTGGATATGTTCATAGGTCGACGGATCCTTCAGGATCGCGCTGGCGTGCAGTCCCGCCTTATGCGCAAAGGCCGAGGCCCCAACATAGGGCGCCTGCTTCATCGGCACCCGGTTGAGGATATCATCCAGCATCCGGCTTTGTTGCGTGAGGCTGGTCAGCGCCTCAAGGCTGACGCCGGTCTCGAACTGGCTGGCGTAGGGTTCCTTTAGCAGCAGCGAGGGGATCAGCGTCGTCAGATTGGCATTGCCACAGCGTTCGCCCAGCCCATTCAGCGTGCCCTGCACCTGCCGCACGCCCGCATCCACGGCCGCCAGCGAACAGGCCACTGCGTTTTCGGTGTCGTTATGCGTATGGATGCCCAGACGGTCCCCGGGGATGCCTGCAGCGATCACCTCGGTCACGATGCGATGGACCTCGGCGGGCATTGTGCCGCCGTTGGTGTCGCACAGAACCACCCAGCGCGCGCCCGCATCCAGGGCGGCACGGCAGGCGGCCAGCGCATACTCCGCATTGTCCTTGTAGCCATCAAAGAAATGTTCGGCGTCAAACAGCGCCTCGCGTCCCTCGGCCACGATATGCGCCACCGAGGCGCCGATATTCTCAAGGTTCTCTTCCAGCGTGATGCCGAGCGCGGCCGTCACGTGGTAATCGTGTGATTTTCCGACGAGGCAGACCGTATCGGTTCCCGCGTTCATCACTGCTGCCAGAACATCGTCATTCGCGGCCGAGCGCCCTGCCCGTTTCGTCATGCCAAAGGCCGCCAGCCGCGCGCGGGTTTTCGGCGCCACCTCGAAAAAGGCGCTGTCGGTCGGATTGGCACCGGGCCAGCCACCTTCGATGTAGTCGATACCGAGATCATCCAGCGCCTCGGCGATCTGCTGCTTTTCCGCGGTCGAGAACTGCACGCCCTGCGTCTGCTGCCCATCGCGCAGCGTGGTGTCGTAAAGGTAGAGACGTTCTTTGCTCATTCCTGCCTCGTTGTGTTCACCGGGCGGCGCCCGGCCCGGGGTGGGCGTAAAGCGCCCGCCCGTGGGGGCGGGTCGGGCGCTGCCCGGTGACATGCTCCGGGCGGTTCGTTTCAGATGTCTTCCAGCTTGGTTCCATCGAAATCGGGACCAACCTCCCATCTCGCTGGCTTGTCTTTGCTGTCGTAAAGAATGACACCCGCCTTCGTCAAAATATCACGTAGCCTGTCTGCTGTTGCCCAGTCCTTATCCATCTTCGCTCTATGACGAGTTTGAACAATCTCCCCAATAAGCTCTTCTCCAGGCAATGCCTCACGCTCTTTGGCCCCGCCCCACCAACTCTCGATCGTGCTGAGATCAAACCCCATAAATGCGAGGGATGCTTTTAGGCGCCCATAGTCCCCTGTCTTCTTCAGCTCGTGTAAGCGCGTGATAGCCTTCGAGGTATTCAAGTCATCTGCAAGTGCTTCGAGAACACCATCGTCAACAACCGTCGCCTCAATTTCAAAGACAAGTGACTTAAAATCTGAAAGCGTCGCCTCAGCCTCCTTTGCCTTCTTCTCGGTCCAGTCCATCGGTTTGCGATAGTGTGTCGACAGGAAGACAAACCGGATCACCTCGCCCGGAATGCCCTGGTCCAGCAGGTCATGCACGGTGAAGAAATTGCCGAGCGATTTCGACATCTTCTTGCCTTCGACCTGCAGCATCTCATTGTGCAGCCAGTAGCGCGCGAACTCGCCTTCAGGATGGGCGCAGCAGCTTTGCGCGATCTCGTTTTCGTGGTGCGGGAACATCAGATCGTTGCCGCCGCCGTGAATATCAAAGGTCTCGCCTAAAATCTCATAGGACATGGCCGAGCATTCGATATGCCAGCCGGGGCGCCCGCGGCCCCAGGGACTGTCCCAACCGGGCAGATCATCGCTCGACGGTTTCCACAGCACGAAATCCATCGGGTTCTTCTTGTAGGGCGCGACCTCCACCCGGGCGCCCGCGATCATGTCGTCGACCGAACGGCCCGACAGTTTACCGTAGCCCTCGCGCCAGCTGTCGACGGCGAAAAGCACATGCCCCTCGGCGGCATAGGCGTGGCCCTTGGCGATCAGATCCTCGATCATTGCGACCATCTGGGGAATATATTCCGTTGCCCGCGGCATGTGGTTCGGCTCCAGCGCGCCAAGGGCACCCATGTCATCCAGGAACCACTGGGTCGTCTCGGCGGTGATCTCACCAATTGCACGACCACTTTCGGCAGCGCGCGCGTTGATCTTGTCGTCCACGTCGGTGAAATTTCGCGCATAGGTCACGTGATCCGCGCCATAGACGTGCCGCAGCAGCCGATAGAGCACGTCGAACACCACGACAGGCCGTGCGTTGCCCAGATGCGCCCGATCATAGACAGTGGGACCACAGACATACATCCGCACGTTTTCCGGATCGATCGGAGTGAAGACCTCTTTCTTGCGGGTCTTCGTGTTGTGCAGTTTGATCACCGGTTGGGTCACTGTATCGGTCGTCGTCATGACAGCTCCTTTGACAGGCACGGGCGTGCAGGGCTCAAGGCCAGGCGCACGGGGGCGCAGCGCGGGCTTAGCAAGTTGTCAGTTGGAAGGGAACGACAGAAACCAGCCCGCTGTGAAATTCAGCAGGTAATGCAGCAGCTAATGGAGATAGGCGCGGCGGTTCGGGTCATGGGATGGCTGTTAGCACGCTCCGGCTCCGCCGCCAAGCATTTCGCAATGCTATGCTGGCTCTTTCTGCCCATGGTCTCGCCAACCCTTTGCAGACCCGGCGCCGCCTTCAGAACCGGAAAGCGGCCCGCACCGAAAGGATTTCGCCGCCCTGGCCCGCAAGCGCATTTGCCGAGTCGACATCATGGTGCAGAAATTCGCCGGTCATCTGCAACACTCGGTTCACCGAGACCCGCAACCCAAGACCAAAGACCTGGCTCGGCGCCAGACCAGAGGACGCACCGTGCTGAACCTCGCCCAGCGTGACATAGCCAAGGGCATCGCCAAAATCATATCCGGCCCGCAGATGCAGCTGCTGACTGTCCGACTGACCGCCAAGGCCAGTAATATCCAGACCGCCGCCCTGCCGGACCGTGCCACCGAGGACAAGCTCACCATAGTCATGATCGAACCCAGCCTGCAGCGTGGCAGCCCCGTTTGACTGCAGCCCCGACCGAGCGAGATATGCACCATTACCGCCGGATCCCGCCTGCCCCAGAGAGCGTGCCACAAAGGAGGTGGACCAGTCCCCCGCCGCTGCGGGAATGGCCAGCGCAAGCCCGGTCATCGCCCCGATGACACTGCTGCTGAGATTATGAAGCTGGAAAACCCCTGACATTGTTTCGGTCCTGTTTTCGCACCCGTATCGGTACGGTATTTTACGCCAGTGATGGCGCGGCATCCCCGTGATCCAGCTTGTCAAAAATCTCTTAACACTTGGTTCCCGTATCGCGTGTGCTGCGGCCATTCCCCCACAAAATCACCGCCTCGTTATAACACCTTGAAAACACTCCACTTTCGAACCGCAAAATTTCCAGAACATTCCCCAGCCCTTGCGCGGCGTCCCCGCGCAACCCTCCATCGTCCGAGCGCGCTCGTGAAATAGGTGACGTTTTTTTCACATCGGTCGCAAACACGATAGTTTTGCCTTGTCGCGCTGCCATCCTGAAACCGTGAAAGGAGGGCGCACGGATGCAGGAGGAGCAATGCTTGGTCAGTCTGGTCTGGCGCACCATCGGCGCCGCGCGGGGTCTTGCAGCGCGCGGTCGACCAAGATCGGGTTATCCGCTTAATAAAAGAAGGTAACCCTATCTATCCAAGGGATTTTTCATGACTGTTAGTCCGACAATCCGCACCAATTTGCGCAGCGGTGGGCGTGCGGCCCGCCGCGCCGCGCGCGCCGCGCCGCTGGACCGCGCCCTCCGTCCCATCCGCCCCGGTATGTCCGGCGGCGCCTATTCGCCCCTGTCACAGGCCGATGTGGAGAAAATCCACCACGCTGCGCTGGACGCGCTGGAGCGGATCGGCCTTGCCGACGCCCCACAAAGTGGAATTAATTACCTGACCGCTGCGGGCTGCACGCTGGGCAGCGACGGGCGCCTGCGCTTTCCCCGCGCCTTGGTCGAAGATACCCTGGCCCGCGCCAACCGATCCGTCACCCTGTTCAGCCGCGACGGGCAGACCGACCTAAACCTCTCCGGCACCCGGGTGCACTACGGAACGGCGGGCGCAGCGGTACATATGGTTGACGTCGACGGCCACGCCTATCGCGAGTCCACCTTGCAGGACCTGCATGACGCCGCCCGGATCTGCGACGCACTAGACAATATCCATTTCGTACAGCGCCCCATGGTGGCCCGGGACATTACCGACAGCCGCGAACTTGACCTAAACACCATCTACGCCTGCTGTTCGGGAACCTTCAAACACATCGGGACCTCATTCACCGACGCGAGCTTTGTCGCGCCCGCCGTGGAGATGCTGCACATGATCGCAGGTGGCGAGGAGAAATGGCGCGAACGCCCCTTTGTCTCCAATTCCAACTGCTTTGTGGTGCCGCCGATGAAATTCGCCACTGAAAGCTGTCTGGTGATGGAGGAATGCATTCGCCATGGCGTTCCTGTCTTGCTGCTGTCGGCGGGAATGGCCGGGGCCACTGCGCCATCAACCATCGCGGGCGCGATCGTGCAGGCAGTGGCTGAATGCCTGGCAGGGCTGGTTTACGTCAACGCCGTAAGCCCCAGACATCCTGCGATTTTTGGCACCTGGCCATTTGGGCTGGACTTGCGCACCGGCGCTATGACCGGCGGATCGGGTGAACAGGCGTTGCTGACGGCAGGCTGTGCACAGATGCACCGGTTCTACGGCCTACCCGGCGGCGCGGCGGCGGGGATCGCGGATGCAAAATTGCCGGACATGCAGGCGGGATGGGAGCAGATGTGCTCCAACGTCATGGCCGGCCTTTCCGGCCTCAACATGGTCTATGAGGCCGCCGGAATGCACGCGTCGCTGCTGGGGTTCTGCCACGAATCTCTGATCCTTGGCGATGATCTGATCGGTCAGGCGCTGCGCTGCGTGCGGGGGATCGAGGTGACAGATGAAACCCTGGCGCTGGATCAAATCGCCGAGGTTTGCCTTGGTGGCAGTGGTCACTATCTTGGAACGGCGCAAACCCTGTCACGGATGCAGGCCGACCATGTCTATCCAACCCTTGGGGATCGCACCTCCCCCAAGGAGTGGGAGGAAAAAGGGAAGCCGGATCTGTTGCACAAGGCACGGCAGCGGAAGGAGGAGATCCTGTCACGCCGAAGCCCGGCGCGCCTTCCCCCGGATCTGGACCGGGTCATAAGGGAGCGGTTCCCCATCCATTTGCCCAGTTGACACAGCGCGAGCACCTGAGGGTCTCAGGCATTCCGGTGCTCGCACCTAGTGTTGGGCTGTCGAATGGTCCATATAGGGGAGCGTCCGCTGCGGAGAAAGCAGCGCCCTGTTGGAGCATACGATGACACCTCCCTCCCAATTATCCGCAATCGTGACCATCCACGATCAGGACCTTCTTCTGCAGTATGAAGCTGAGAACAAATTCCAAACGATTGGGTGCCCTGTCACCTATATGTTCGTAGGCAAAGGGCCGGTAGATAAGGTTCGCGCCATGGATCGCGTCATCATTGCCCGGGAACAGGCTGACAATATTGAGGATTACAAATTCCTCGTAGACTTCACGTCTTGGTACGCCTGCATCAATAACGCTGTCCCCCTGACGGAATTTGTTGCGCTGATTCAATACGATGTAACCGTAAGCGAAAGTTTCTCCAGCACCACGCTGTCCCAGCTTCAAACCGATCCAGACGCGGTGCTGGGATATAGCCCTGTCCCCATGGCAGATCGGAATTTTATCCGTGACAACATGGGTTACGCGCCCCTGCGTGAGGCCGTGAAGAAGGTGTATGGGTTTGACATCAAACCGATCCTGCGCAGCCACATGGCCTCAGCAACCGACAAGAACTGGCCTGCCACAAACAACGTGGCTATGCGCCGCGATACGCTGTCCGATTTCGTGCGTTGGTTTACGCCGCTTGGCCTTGCGATGGGAAACAGTCGCCCGTCCGGGCATGCGTTCGAGCGTGCCATCAAATTGTTTTGCATTTTGACAGGAAGGCACAACCTGTACGACCGTGAGGTTTTGCAGCATTTCCAGATGAACTCCCACGAAACACAGGATTTCAAAAAGGATACCGGGCGTCTGCACCAACTGCTGGCCCGAAACTCTAGAGAGCCTTGATCCTTTGGCGCAGGTATTCAAGATAACCTGAAAGGGATGTGGAGGCGGCGAATTTCTGGCGGACATAACGCAGCTCTTTCTGGCGCAGCGATTTTGAGACGCTGGCGCTGACCTGCCCCTCGTGTATCCGGTTCACCACCAGAGTCTGCGGCAGGATCACCGGATCGCCAAGCGCATCCCACAGCCGTTTGTAGAGGTCCACATCCATCAGCCAGATCAGGTTTTCATCAAACCGCTGCATACGGCTGCGCCGCATTGCCAGCACCGACGGGCTTGAGACGGTGTTTTTGCCAAACTGCAGCTTCTCAGTCAGTCGCGGCACCATGGGGCGTTCAACCGACCCGCTATTGCGGCTGATACCCGAGCCACACAACAGCCAGTCGCCCCCCCCATCCATCGCTTCAACAATACCCCCCAAGGCACCGCTTCCATTCAGGAAATCGTCCTGAAAAAGCACTTTGACGATATCACCGGATGCGTGATCCAGGGCATTGTTCACATTGGCCGATGCCTGCCGTGGTGCATCGTGGTTCCAGATGTGGTGTATGGTCAGGCGATCCGAGAAAGCTGCGCAGACATCGGCCACCGCCGTGTCATCGGATTGGTCCGAAACGACAACCTCGAAATCGCGAAAGCTTTGCCTTGTCAGGATCTCCAGCGACTGAGCCAGATACTCTGCACCCTTGCCCCCCATGCCATAGGCCGGAATGCAGATACTTATGGCAGGCATGGCGTTTCTCCGGGGCTTGGTGGACTGCACTCTTGGCCTAGCAAAGAGCCGCGCCAAGGCCAAGCGGCAGAACGGGGAAACGGATACCCCACAGGAAAAAGCCCCCTCCGATACGGAGGGGGCGAGTTTCGCCAATCAGGCTCATTAGTGTACCGCCCGCGTTTTTTTGCCTGGGCCTTCTTGGCGTCCAGGGCGAGCGCACTCGCCCCCGATCTGGTCTCAGCTGCAGCCCGAAGTGGCGCCGCAGGTGTTGCACTTCATGCAGGTGCCGTTGCGCACCAGCGTGTAGTTGCCGCATTCGCCGCAGGCCTCGCCCTCGTAGCCCTGCATCTTGGCCTTGGTGCGGGCGTCCATGCCGGTCACCGTAACCGAAGCCGTTTCCGTCACCGTTGCGCTTTCAGTCACCTCCGGCACCAGTGTTTGCAGCGCAGTCACCGGGTCAGCACCGGTGCCAAGCGGCGCGATCCCGTCCAGCACGGTCTGCCCGCCGTTCAGCACCACAAGTTCCTGCGGCAGACGCTTGCGCAAGTACCCGGTCGAGGAGATCTGCTTCAGCACCTCCAGCGAGCGGGTTGCGGCGCTTTCGCTCAGCTCGGTGACGTTGGAGACGCCCTCTTCCTCACCGCGACCGATATCATCGAATGCGGGGCCTTCGGGTTTCACGTGCGCGAGGTCGGTGCGATCCAGGTAGCTGACCGCCAGTTCGCGGAAGACATAGTCGAGGATCGAGGTTGCGTTCTTGATGCTGTCGTTGCCCTGCACCATGCCCGCCGGTTCGAACTTGGTGAAGGTGAAGGCATCGACGAACTCTTCCAGCGGCACGCCATATTGCAGGCCAACAGAGACGGCGATGGCAAAGTTGTTCATCATCGCCCGGAAGCCAGCACCTTCCTTGTGCATGTCGATGAAGATCTCGCCAAGGTTGCCGTCTTCATACTCGCCGGTGCGCAGGTAGACCTTGTGCCCGCCGACAACCGCCTTCTGGGTATAGCCTTTGCGGCGCTGGGGCATCTTGGTGCGGTGCGATTTAACCACTTCCTTGATGACCACTTTTTCGACGATCTTCTCGGCCAGGGTGACGGCCTTTTCCTGCTGGCTACCGCTTTCCAGGATCTCCGCCGCCTCATCGTCATCCTCGACCAGCGCAGCCGCCAACGGCTGGCTCAGCTTGGACCCGTCACGATAGAGCGCGTTTGCTTTCACACCCAGCGACCAGGACAACTCATAGGCCTTCTGGCAGTCTTCGATGGTGGCATCGTTGGGCATGTTGATCGTCTTGGAGATCGCGCCCGAGATAAAGCTTTGCGCCGCCGCCATCATGCGGATGTGGCTGTCAACGCTCAGGTAGCGCTTGCCCTTCTTGCCGCAGGGGTTGGCGCAATCGAAGATGTGATAGTGCTCTTCCTTCAGGTGCGGCGCGTTCTCCAAGGTCATGGTGCCGCAGACGTGATCGTTGGTCGCCTCGATATCAGCCTTGGTAAAGCCCAGGTGACGCAGCAGATCAAAGGTCGGGTCGTTCAGCTTGGTCGCCGGGATGCCCAGAACACCGGTGCAGAACTCTTCGCCAAGGGTCCACTGGTTGAACACGAAACGCACATCAAAGGCGCTTTCCAGTGCGGCGTCGATCTTGGCCAGCTCGTTGGGGCCAAAGCCGTGACCGGCCAGCGAGGTATGGTTGATCCCCGGCGCATTGCCGATGGTGCCGTGGCCGACGGCATAAGCAACGATTTCTTCGATCTGGGCCGAGGTATACCCGAGCCCTTCCAGCGCGGCAGGCACCGAGCGGTTGATAATCTTGAAATAGCCGCCACCGGCCAGTTTCTTGAACTTCACCAGGGCAAAGTCGGGCTCGATCCCGGTGGTGTCGCAATCCATCACAAGGCCGATGGTGCCGGTCGGGGCAATCACGGTGGCCTGCGCGTTGCGGTAGCCGTGTTTCTCGCCCAGTTCCAGCGCCTCATCCCAGGCGCCCGCGGCCAGATCGGTCAGGCGTGCATCGGGGCAGTTTTTCAGATCCAGCGGCACCGGCGGCACCGCCAGCCCTTCATAGCCGGTTGTCTTCCCCTGCGCGGCGGTGCGGTGGTTGCGCATCACCCGCAGCATGTGGTCGCGGTTCTTTTCAAAACCGGGGAACGGACCCAGCTCGGAGGAGATTTCGGCCGAAGTGGCATAGGCGACGCCGGTCATGATGGCAGTGAGCGTGCCGCAGAGCGCGCGGCCTTCGTCGCTGTCATAGCCATAGCCCATGTTCATCAAGAGACCGCCGATATTGGCATATCCCAGACCCAGCGTGCGGAAGTCATAAGACCGCTGCGCAATTTCCTTGGACGGGAACTGCGCCATCATCACGCTGATTTCCAGCGTCAACGTCCACAGGCGGCAGGCATGCATGTAGTCCTCGGCCTGGAACTCACCGTCCTTGAGGAAGGTCAGGAGGTTCAGCGAGGCCAGGTTACAGGCGGTGTCATCCAGGAACATATACTCCGAGCACGGGTTCGATCCGCGGATCTCGCCATCTTCGGGGCAGGTGTGCCAGTCATTCACTGTGTCATGGAACTGGATACCCGGATCGGCACAGGCCCATGCGGCGTGGCCGACCTTCTCCCACAGATCACGCGCCTTGACGGTCTTGGCGACGCGGCCATCGGTACGGTTGATCAGCTCCCACTCGGCATCTTTCTCAACCGCGTGCAGGAAAGCATTGGTGACGCGGATCGAGTTGTTGGAGTTTTGACCCGAAACCGAGGAATAGGCATCGCTGTCCCAATCGGTGTCATAGGTCGGGAATTCGATCGAAGTGTGCCCCTGCTTGGCGTAATCCAGAACCCGTTTGATATAAGTCTCCGGGATCGCGACCTTTTTCGCTTCGCGGATGGCTTTCTTCAGCCCCTCGTTCTTGCTCGGCTCATAGGCGTCTGCCTCCAGACCGTCCCATTCGCGGATCGCCGCAAAGATGCCGTTCAGCATCTGCTCGTGCATCTTCGAGCCAGCAACGATCGAGGCAACTTTCTGCTCTTCGATCACCTTCCACTGGATGAAATCCTCGATATCTGGGTGATCCGCATCGACGATGACCATCTTGGCCGCGCGGCGGGTGGTGCCACCGGATTTGATCGCGCCGGCTGCCCGGTCACCGATCTTGAGGAAGCCCATCAGGCCCGAAGATTTGCCACCACCGGACAGAGGCTCGCCTTCGCCGCGCAGATGGCTGAAGTTGGTGCCGGTGCCGGAGCCGTATTTGAACAGCCGCGCCTCGCGCACCCAAAGATCCATGATGCCGCCGTCGTTTACCAGATCGTCGGACACGGACTGGATGAAACAGGCGTGCGGCTGCGGATGTTCATAGGCGCTGTCGGATTTGGTCAGCTTGCCGGTCTTGTAATCGACGTAGTGGTGGCCTTGCGCGGGGCCGTCGATGCCATAAGCCCAGTGAAGCCCGGTGTTGAACCACTGCGGCGAATTCGGCGCCGCGCGCTGAGAGGCCAGCATATAGCGCATTTCGTCGTAATAGGCGCGGGCGTCTTCCTCGGTCGAGAAATAGCCGCCTTTCCAGCCCCAGTATGCCCAGCCACCGGCAAGACGGTCAAAGACCTGTTTGGAAGAGGTTTCGCCAACGAATTCAACATCATCTCCATCGGGGACCGACCGCCACAGGAATTCTGGCACGCCCTTTTCCCGGACTTTCTTCAGGCGGGACGGAACACCGGCTTTGCGAAAGTATTTCTGGGCGATGACATCGCTGGCAACCTGGCTCCATTCAGCCGGAACTTCGATGTTTTCGAGTCGGAAGACAATGGTCCCGTCAGGATTTCGAATTTCGGACGTAGCCGAGATGAAATCGAGGTCCGCATATGCGTCCTGACCAGATTTGGTGTACTTCCGTTCGATCTTCATGCTCTGCCCCTTCGCATTAGCTCTGTCCCGTCTTTTTGTTGGCCACGTCGCGGCGCAGCCTTGCCATGAAGAAACACAGAAAACAGGCGGCAACTGCTGTCAGAAGCGTGCCAGGGAGCCCTACACCGGCCCCGGTCCTTGGAATCTCTACTAGTGTTTAGTCTTGTTGCAGCGCCCAAAGAACATACAAGATTTAGTGGCGAAGCAACCGGCACCCACAATTTGGCGTAATCACGCCGTGAGGGTCAACGCAAAATTTACCACTTAGATACCATTTTTTTGGTTGACCGGTGAAATCGGAAACGCCCGTGGTTCGCTTCATCGATTCACCGACTGCACCCGCGGGCTGACCGAGCTGCCAACACCACTTTAGCAGCCTCGTATTTTTTTGCGAAACACTAATGGTTTGCCGCAAATACCTTACTCACGGCCCCTTCACCACTTCCTCGGCGACTCCACTAACACCGGCCCGCGGCCCACTTCCGAGACATGGCAGCGGACTCTTCGCGCCGACCTGCCACGTTGCACGAAGCGCACAGTCTATCTGCTGAAATCCTGTGCCAAGTTAGGCAAAACCCAGCTGCAGGTGGCGCCAGTTCGCGTCACATGGTTAATAATCGGTTAACACAAGATTTGGTAGCCACCAACATTTCGGGGTCACATTTTGCGCGATTCTAACCATCGCCCCGATCACATCTAAGTGAGACCTGGGCCCCTGATCGCCCTTTCAGCGAATCTGGCTGCTTGCACGCTCGCCTTAGACTTGACCGCCAAAGGACGTCACCCTGACCGGGACAAACCGATCAGAGCTGGGATTTTTATAAGTGGAAAGTGGTCGGGGCGGCGAGATTCGAACTCACGACCCCCTGTACCCAAAACAGGTGCGCTACCAGACTGCGCCACGCCCCGGACCGTGCGCTTTCCTAGCGGTGTGAAACGGATTTGAAAAGCCCTAACAGGGCCAAACAGACGCATTAGAAGAAAAAACTTCGTGCCGCATCTGGGTGCCCGGCCCAATGCCATATCGGCGCGCCAAACCACCATTGATTTCCAGCACCGCAAACACCCGGTCGCCGCCTGGAATGGGGGTCAAATCATGGGGAATGGCATTGGAATGCACCGACGTCACCATGCCGGTTTCATCAAGGAAAATGATATCCAGGGGGATCAGCGTGTTCTTCATCCAAAAAGCCGCCCTTTGGGGGTGCTCGTAAACAAACAGCATCCCCGCCCCGCGAGGCAGGTCCTCCCGGTACATCAGCCCCATTGAACGGCTGTCGACAGTATCGGCAATCTCAACAGAGAAGGACGCCTGCCCCCAATCGCCGCGAAGATCGACACGATCCGGGGCGCAGGTCTCCTGTGCCTGTGCAATACCTGCACCAAGGCACAGCATTATGGCGGCACCCCAGCGGACAATTCCAGAGGCGCGCACCGACATGATCTTATTCTTCTTCGGATGCGGTTTCGGAAATGGCCGCTTCCCAGGCCTGGACCTCGACCGCCATGCAGCCCCGCCGCCCGCTGATCGATCGCATGGCGATAGCCTCGCCCGGCTGGAGGTCAGCAAGACCCGACTGGCGCAACACCTCGACGTGCAAGAAGACGTCATCTCCGTAGCCGAACAGGTTGGCAAAGCCAAAGCCCTTACCCTTGTCGAACCACTTCACACGCGCCGGGCGCAACGGAAGTGTTTTCAGCTCCTCGATATCCATATCGACAAAATCGCTGAGAACCGGCGCGTCATCCCGGGCCGGAGGCACGATTGCGACAACCTCCACAGCCTGAACCCCGCGCTCCGTCGCGTGGGTCAGAACGGTTACGCTGGACCCGTCCGCTACCGAGCTCTGCCCGAAGTTACGCAGGACATTCACGTGCAACAGGATGTCGGGACCACCCTCATCGGACACAACGAAGCCATACCCTTTGGTCGGGTCAAACCACTTCACTATGCCCTGGATTTGCCTGAGACTGCTTTGATCGTCTGCCACTTATCTCGTCCACCGCGTCGTATTTGATTTCTCGATGCTTGATGCGCGATTTTCGCATATGAGTTCAAGTTAAAAAAATTCCCCATTATCACGAAAATGCTATTTTATGCTTAACCCATTAAGGGTTTAGCCGCACCACACTCCATTCGTCATCCGGCGTATTTCGGCGCCAGACAAATCGGTCATGCAGCCTGAAAGCCCCATCCGCCCAGAATTCAATTTCGCTCGGAACGATGCGAAATCCGCCCCAGAATGGCGGCCGGTCCGGGTTCGGGCCTTTCGTGGCCGTGATTTTTGCAACCTCTGCCATCAGGGCCGAACGGCTCTGCAATGGGCGCGATTGCTGCGAAGCCCACGCCCCAAGCCTGCTTTTCAGCGACCGGGAGTGGTAATACTCGTCTGCCTGCGGACCGTCTTCGCGTGTCACATGACCACGGACACGGATCTGGCGACGCAGGCTCTTCCAATGTAGCACGAAGGCGGCCTTGCCGGACTGCTCCAGCTCCTGCCCCTTGGCGCTTTCGTAGTTAGTAAAGAAGACAAAAGCGCCATCTTCGATCTCCTTGAGCAGCACCATGCGGACATTCGGCATGCCATCAGCATCCACCGTCGACAGCGCAATCGCATTCGGATCATTGAGCTCAGTCTCTTCGGCCTCCGCGAGCCATGCCCGCGCAAGTTCAAAGGGGTTATCCCCCGCAAATAATCCCGACCGCTCTGACATGGAAACCTCTTCTTAACTGTGCGCGCCAATCTATGCCGCCTTGGTTGGGCATACAAGCCAAGGTGGCTGCGGATTTATGCGTATAAATATGTGCGGCCATGCAGGCCGACATCCAAAACGGGCCGCAAAACTGACAATGCGCCTCAACCGGTACTCTCTTGATGCAGCGGCTCGAGCATATTAAAGGTCCTTCAGTTCATATTTTACAGGCGGAGAACCTGCATGCCCAGTCAACTGCTGTCCGGCAAACGTGGCCTTATCATGGGCCTGGCCAACGACAAATCCATCGCATGGGGGATCGCCAAGGCCTGCGCCGATGCCGGTGCCGAACTTGCTTTTTCTTACCAGGGTGAAGCCCTTAAAAAGCGCGTTGGCCCGCTCGCCGAACAGCTGAACAGCTCCATCGTTCTGCCCTGCGATGTATCCGACGAAACCTCGATTGACGCCTTGTTTGAGAGCCTCGAAAACGAATGGGGCAAGCTGGACTTTGTCGTGCACGCCATTGGTTTTTCTGACAAAAACGAACTGCGCGGCCGCTACGTCGATACCAGCCGTGACAATTTCCAGATGACCATGGATATCTCGGTCTACTCCTTTACGGCTGTTGCCCGCCGCGCCGAGAAACTGATGTCCGAGGGCGGCTCGATGCTCACCCTGACATACTATGGTGCCGAGCAGGTTATGCCTCACTACAATGTGATGGGCGTTGCCAAGGCCGCGCTCGAAGCATCGGTCAAATATCTGGCCGAAGATCTTGGAAAAGACGGCATTCGCGTAAATGCGATTTCCGCTGGTCCGATCAAAACGCTGGCCGCCAGCGGAATTGGCGACTTCCGCTACATTATGAAATGGAACGAATACAATTCGCCGCTGCGGCGAAATGTTACAACCGAGGACGTCGGTAAATCCGCTTTGTATCTTTTGTCGGACCTCGGATCGGGCGTGACCGGGGAAAATCTGCACGTGGATGCTGGTTATCACGTTGTCGGCATGAAAGCCGTGGACGCCCCCGACATTACTAAATAAACGAACTGCCCCGGGCCTGTGCTGTTTTTATTTTGAATGGTGCGCCCGGGGCTATATCAACGACGCACTCGTCAGACCAACACTGGTATCGTGCCTGCTTTGCAGCCCGGCACATGACACCGCATCAGACGCTACAATTGCCGGAGCAAATCGCAAGATGACCGACCGCCTGCCGCACGAAAAAGGGTTTCACATCAGCTGGGATCAGATCCACCGGGACAGCCGCGCGCTGGCCTGGCGGTTGGACGGTCAGGGACCTGACGGTGGCGCATGGCGTGCCGTGGTCGCGATCACCCGTGGCGGCATGGCCCCCGCGATGATCGTCAGCCGCGAGCTGGATATCCGCACGGTCGATACGATCTCGGTGAAATCCTACCACCACCAGGACCAGGGTGAGGCCGTGGTGCTGAAAGCACCCGACGCCGAGCTGATGGGTGATGGCGAAGGTATCCTGATCATCGATGATCTGGTGGATAGCGGCAAAACCCTTGAACTGGTGCGCCAGATGTATCCCAAGGCGCATTTTGCCACGGTTTATGCAAAGCCCAAGGGCCGCCCGATGGTGGACACCTTTATCACCGAGGTCAGCCAAGACACCTGGATCTTCTTCCCCTGGGATATGGCGCTGCAATACGTCGAGCCCTATCGCGGCAAGGACTGACGCCGCCCCGCCCCGTGCGCGGGACGAACCGCAGCCGATTTTCAAAACACCATGAATGCGCGCCCCTGTTGGAGGCGCGCTTTTTCTTGAGCCTGCCGCGAGGGCGTGCCACAGATAAGGCCCGAATACGCCTGCCCTGGCAGGGCCTTGCGACAATAGGATGACTGCATGCATATCTCCCGCACCGAAGCGACCTTTTGTTCTCCGATCGTCGAGTCCCGGCGCTGGACCGAAGGGGTCACTTTTCCGCCGTCGCGCCCCCTGATCAACGTCAGTCAGGCCGCCCCAGCAGATCCGCCGCCCACGGGCTTGCGGCAGGCCATCGCCGATGCGGCCCTGAATGAAACCGACGCGCATCTATATGGCGCCGTTTTGGGCCGCAGCGAACTGCGTGCAGCACTGGCGGCACAAATCTCGGAGCATTATGACGGCACCGTTGGCGCAGCGCAGGTCGGTATTACCTCTGGCTGCAATCAGGCCTTTGCCGCTGCCATCGCCGCCCTTTGCGGCGAAGGGGACGAGGTGATCATCCCGGTGCCTTGGTATTTCAATCACAAAATGTGCCTCGATATGGCAGGCGTCACAGCGGTTCCGCTGCCGGTAGGTGCTGATATGATGCCGGATCCGCAGGCCGCAGCCCAGCTGATCACGCCCAAGACGCGGGCCATCACGCTTGTCACCCCCAACAATCCCACTGGCGCCGAATACCCCTCGGGCCTCGTGCAGGCCTTCTTTGACCTGGCCCGCAAACATGGGCTGGCACTGATTCTGGATGAAACCTACCGCGACTTTGACAGCCGCGAAGGGGCGCCGCACGACCTGTTCCAGACCCCGAACTGGGACGAGACGCTGATCCATCTGTACTCCTTCTCCAAGGCCTATCGGCTGACCGGCCACCGGGTTGGAGCGATCGCGAGTTCTGAAGAGAAATTGTTCGAAATGGAGAAGTTTCTCGATACAATAACGATCTGTCCTGCACAGCTTGGACAGATCGGCGCGCTTTGGGGACTTGAAAACCTCCAGTCCTGGCTCGCGGGGGAACGGCTGGAGATTCTGGACCGCAAGGCGGCGATCGAAGAGGAATTCCCCCGCCTTGCCGAGAAGGGATGGAAGCTGTTGGGCTGCGGTGCCTATTTCGCTTATGTGGAACACCCCTTCGAGGAAGCCTCGTCCGAGCTGGCCAAAAAGCTGGTGCAGGACGCGTCGGTCCTGATGCTGCCTGGCACGATGTTCATGCCCGAAGGCGATCCGGCAGGCAGCAAGCAATTCCGCATCGCCTTTGCCAATGTCGACCGGGCCGGGATCGTCTCCCTGTTCGACCGGCTTTGCGCGTTTCACCCCTAACGCTACGCTGCGCCATAGGAAACCAACAAGCCCGGCACAAGATCTTGCTCCTGTACGGGCGGCAGCGTATGCAGAACACGATTATGACACAGGCACCCTGCCCGCAGCGCCCATCCGGCGCAAAGGGAGCGGGCAACAGGTACGAATGAGGGCACAATGGCCGCAGGCATGAAAAATCTTTCCAGAACCTTTGTTTGGATCCTGATGGGGATGCTTATCGTCGGCCTTGCCGGTTTTGGTGCGGTCAATTTCACCGGCTCGATGAGCGCGGTTGCCTTGGTGGGTGACGAAGAAGTTACCGTCGACGCCTATGTGCGCGAGTTGCAGCGCGAACAACGCGCCATGCAGGCCCAGACCGGTCAGGCAATGCCGATGTCGCAGCTGACCGCAATGGGTTTGGATCAGGTTGTGCTCGGGCGGCTGATCACCCTCGCCGCCATTGACAATGAGGTCAGCAAGCTGGGCATCTCCATCGGGGATGAAAACCTGCTGTCCGAACTGACCAAGGTCTCCTCGTTCCAGGACTCCAGCGGCCAGTTCGACCGCGAGACCTACCGCTTTACCCTCGACAACGCCGGTTTCACCGAAGCCGAGTTCGAAGACGATCTTCGCCGCGAGGCCTCACGCACGCTGGTCCAGGGCGCCATCATGTCCGGCACCAAGATGCCCGAAGTGATGAGTGACACGCTGGTGTCCTATATCGGCGAGCGCCGCAGCTTTTCCTACGTGCAACTGTCATCCGACGATGTGCTGCTGACGCAGGAGATGCCCGATGACACTGCGCTGCGTGCCTTCTATGACGACAATATCGCGGATTTCACCCTGCCGGAAACCAAATCCCTGACCTACGCGCATCTCAGCCCCGACATGCTGCTTGACACCGTTGAGGTCGATCAGGAGGCGCTGCGTGGCCTTTATGAAGATCGCGCCGATCAGTACCTGATCCCGGAACGCCGTCTGGTGGAACGCCTTGTCTTTGCGGACAATGACAGCGCCGCAAGCGCCAAGGCGCAGCTTGACGTGAGCGGCACGACTTTTGAGGTCCTGGTGCAGGATCGCGGTCTGGCCCTGTCGGACGTGGATATGGGCGATGTGACCGAAGCTGACCTCTCGGATGCAGGCGCTGAAGTGTTTGCTGCAGAGGTCGGCGATGTTGTTGGCCCGCTGCCATCGGATCTTGGCCCAGCACTCTACCGGGTTAACGGCCGCCTCGAAGCCCGCGAAACCAGCTTTGAAGAGGCCGAAGCCGAGCTCCGCGCCGAGCTGGCCGCAGACCGCGCCCGCCGAGTGATTGAGCAGCAAGCCGAATCCATCGAGGACATGCTCGCTGGTGGCGTCACGCTGGAAGAACTGCCGGATCAGACAGACATGCAGATTGGCACCCTCGGCTGGACCGGGCTCAACGCCGAAGGCATCGCCGCATATGACGGCTTCCGCGAGGCCGCAGAGGCCGTGACGGTTGATGATTTCCCCTCGGTCGCCTTCCTTGAGGATGGTAGCCTCTTTGCTCTGCGGCTCGACGAAGTCCTGCCCCCGCGCCCCGAGCCCTTCGAAGACGCTCGGGACAAGGTACTTGCCGCCTGGAACGAAAACCGGACAGCAGAGGCCGTAAACAGCCTGGCACAGGAACTGCTGAAACAGACCGAGGCAGACGGAGCCTTCCCCGAAGGCTACGACGTGCAGACCGAGACGGCGCAAACCCGCACCGCCTATATCGACACCACCCCGGTCGAGATGATGATCGAGGTCTTCGAAATGAACCCGGGCGAGCTGCGCACCGTGTCCGGTGAAGGCTCCGCCGTGGTGCTGCGTTTGGACGAGGTTCTGCCTGCCGAGGACACCAGCGAGGAAATGCAGATGCTGGCCAACGCGATGCAGACCCAGCTGGATCAGGCATTGTCGCAGGCGCTGTTCGAAGCCTTCGCGCAGGACGCACAGCTGCGCGCCGCACCGCGTGTTGACCAGCAGGCCCTGAACGCGGTTCAGGCCAATTTCCAATAAGCGCGCATAGATCAATCAAGGCACCTGACGATGGCTCTGACCCCGGATTTCGACACTTTCGCCGCCGCCTATGAGGCGGGAGAGAACCAGCTGGTCTATACCCGGCTGGCGGCTGACCTCGACACGCCCGTGTCGCTGATGCTCAAGCTGACGGGCGCCCAGAAGGACGCCTTCATGCTGGAATCGGTGACCGGCGGCGAGGTGCGTGGCCGTTACTCGATCATCGGCATGAAACCCGATCTGGTCTGGCGCTGCCGCGGCACGACATCCGAAATCAACCGCTCGGCCCGCTTTGATCCCGAGGGTTTCGAAGCGCAGACGGGCGCGCCGCTGGACAACCTGCGAGCGCTTCTCGCCGAAAGCCGCATCGACCTGCCCGATGACCTGCCGCAGGCCGCGGCCGGGCTGTTCGGCTATCTTGGCTATGACATGGTCCGGCTGATCGAACATCTCCCGGACGTCAATCCCGACCCCCTTGGCCTGCCCGACGCGGTCATGATGCGCCCTTCGGTGGTCGCGGTTCTGGATGGCGTCAAAGGCGAGGTGACCGTGGTCTCCCCGGCCTGGACCGGAGATGGGAAATCGGCCAAGGCCGCCTATGCGCAGGCCGCCGAACGGGTGATGGACGCGGTGCGCGATCTGGAGCGCGCCATGCCCGCAGAGACCCGCGATCTCGGCGATGCGCACGAGGTGGCCCCGCCGGTCAGCAACTTCAGCAAATCCGGCTACATGGAAGCGGTGGAAAAGGCCAAGGAATACATCCGGGCCGGCGACATCTTTCAGGTGGTTCCGGCGCAGCGCTGGAAGCAGGACTTCCCGCTGCCGCCGTTCTCGCTTTACCGTTCTTTGCGGCGAACCAACCCGTCGCCCTTCATGTTCTATTTCAACTTCGGTGGCTTTCAGGTGATTGGCGCCAGCCCCGAAATTCTGGTCCGTGTCTTTGGCAAAGAGGTCACCATCCGCCCCATCGCAGGCACCCGCCCGCGCGGCGCAACACCGGAAGAGGACAAGGCGCTGGAGGCCGATCTTCTGGCCGACAAGAAAGAGCTGGCAGAACACCTAATGCTGCTGGATCTGGGCCGCAACGATACGGGCCGCGTATCAAAGATCGGCACTGTGCGCCCGACGGAAAAGTTCATCATCGAACGCTACAGCCACGTGATGCATATCGTATCGAACGTGGTGGGTGAGCTGGACGAGGACAAGGACGCTCTGGATGCGTTTTTTGCGGGCATGCCGGCGGGCACGGTGTCCGGCGCGCCAAAGGTACGCGCGATGGAAATCATCGACGAGTTGGAGCCAGAAAAACGCGGCGTATACGGCGGCGGTGTCGGCTATTTCTCGGCCGGGGGCGACATGGATATGTGTATCGCCCTGCGCACGGCCATCGTGCAGGATCAGACGCTCTATATCCAGGCTGGTGGCGGCGTGGTCTATGATAGCGACCCCGAGGCCGAGTATCAGGAAACCGTGCATAAATCGAACGCGATCCGCCGTGCTGCTGCGGATGCCGCGCGTTTTACCGGCAGCCGCAACAGCTGATAACATCAAAGCGCTCCGGAGCGCGGGGAAGCTTAAGCGACCCCGTGCCCCTGGGCTCTGCCCCGTGCGGGTCTATTACGGGCTATTCTCCCGTTGCAGCCAGATTGGCGCGCAGACTGGCCGAAACCGGCGCCAGCGCCACCCGGCTGGCCCGGTCCTGCAGCCCCCACAGCAAAAGTGCTGAAATCGTATCGGGCTGCAGCCGCCCCAGCATGATCACTGCGCCTTCCTGCCCCGCCCGGAAGGCCGCCTGATCCAGAAAGCGGCGAATGGCACGCGGGTTCTGACCGGCGCCATCGAAATCCCGGAACACCACGCCGGACGGCACCCCGTCGCGCAGCGCCAGTTTCTGCACGGTATTAAGGCCGCTGTTCTGCAGCACCAGCCCGTATCCACCGGTGCGCGCCACATCGGACACCTGATCCGCCAGCGGCCTGTTGCCCTGCACGCCTGTCTCCACGCCTTCCAGAATTCCCAGCGCCTGCGGCACCCGGTCCAGCCAGACCTCCATCGCAGTCTCCGCGTCCTGTGGCATGGCTTCGCGCGGCAGATCCGACAGGATCAGCACCTCAAAGCCCGCGGCCCGGCGCGCGGCCATTTTCTCAGTCGCCCTGGGATCTTCGGGATCGATAGCAAAGCTCAGCGGATAGGGAAAATCGACCAGCGCCTCAGCGCCGACGGATGTCTCATCATCGATGAGGACAATCGACATCAAGGGCCGCCCATCGCTGCCAGCGAAGGGTTCGGAATAGGCATCAAACGGCTGCTGCGTGGTTTCAGCGCCCGCCGCAGCGGTCTCCTCGCTGTCGCGTTCGGTCAGCGGCACCACGCGGGTTCCGATCTGCGGCGATTGCGACGCGCGGCTTCCGTCTGCAGTTGGCAGCGCGGCGATCCGACCATTTTCCGGCGCATCTTCCGTCTCGGCCTCCTCGGCGGGCGGCATGTCTTCTTCCAGCTCCGCTTCGACGACCTCAGGCTGCTCAGGCGCGGGTTCGGGGGTGGAGAAGGCAATCACCGGCGGCGTGGTTGGATCCGGGGCGCTGCCCAGCTCCGGCACCGGCACCGCAGCGCCTTGCTCAAGCTGAACCGTCTCGGGCGCGCCCTGCGGCGCCGTCATTTCAGGCGCGGTGCCAGGCGCCGGGCTGTCGGTCGGGTTCTGCCCCACCTCTGCGGTGGTGTCCGGCGCCTCGGGTGTCGGCGCCGGGGTCATGGACACCTCCACACCGTCGTCGCTCTCTGCTGTTTCGGGCAACATTGCAGGCTCAGCGCCGCCAGCAGCTGTTTCCGCCTCGGACGGGGCCTCTGGCACATCCGGCAGATCGGCATCGCCAGAGCCGCGCACATCACCCGCGGGTCCGACTTCGGGACGGGCAGCCGGTTCGGTATCCAGAGAGGTCAGGTCATTGAGGTCATCCGCAGGCGCCGTTTCAGGTGCTACCGGCGCGGCCTCGACCAGATCGGCGTCGGGTTGCGGCGTCTCTATGGGCGCCAGCGCGCCCGATTGAGGCACAGTGGCCTTTTCCGGTCCCGTGGCGCTGACGTCGACCTGCCGCGGCAGCGGGGTCGACAACGACCACATGGCAGCGCCGCACACCGCCACCAAAGCTCCGATACTCACGCCTCCCAGAAAGCCACGCATGCCCGCTCGCCCTTTATCCTTGTGTCCGGCCTGGCCATCAGGACCAGCGAGGGCGACACCCTGTCGCCACAGCCCCGCCGAGCCTTCAAAAACGCGCCGCGCTCTTGACGCTGCCTTGCAAGCCTGAACATGTATGTCGCAACAACTATACTGCGGCGCAAGCCCTGCCCGCCACCCATAAAAGAGCCTGCCAAGATGTTGCTGCTGATCGACAACTACGATTCCTTTACCTACAACCTTGTGCATTATCTGGGCGAGTTGGGGGCTTCGATGGAAGTGCACCGCAACGACGCGCTGGATGTCGAGGCCGCTCTGGCCCTGCGCCCCGCTGGGATCCTGCTGAGCCCCGGCCCCTGCGATCCGGATCAGGCCGGGATCTGCCTGCCCCTGACCCTTGCTGCAGCCGAGGCCGGTATTCCCCTTCTGGGCGTCTGCCTTGGCCACCAGACCATCGGACAGGCCTTTGGCGGCCAGGTCGTGCGCTGCCACGAAATCGTGCATGGCAAGATGGGCGCGGTGCATCATCAAGGCAAAGGTGTCTTTGCAGGGCTGCCTTCTCCGTTCCAGGCAACGCGCTATCATTCGCTGGTGGTGGATCGCGACAGCCTGCCCGACTGCCTTGAGATCACAGCAGAGCTGGAAGACGGCACCATCATGGGGCTGCAACACCGGGAGCTGCCGATCCACGGGGTGCAGTTCCACCCGGAATCCATTGCCTCCGAGCACGGCCATACCCTGCTGAAGAACTTCCTGAATGAAATGAAGGTGCCCGCATGAGCGACCAGATGAAGCCGCTGATCGACGCCGCAGCCGACCGCCCGCTGACACGGGCCGAGGCAGAACAGGCCTTTACCCTGCTGTTCGAAGGCGAAGCGACCCCCAGCCAGATGGGCGGGTTGCTGATGGCCCTGCGCACCCGCGGCGAAACCGTTGATGAATATGCTGCTGCTGCCGCCGTAATGCGGTCGAAATGCAACCCGGTGAAGGCGCCAGAGGGCGCTATCGACATCGTCGGCACTGGCGGTGACGGCAAGGGCACGCTCAATATCTCGACCGCGACCGCATTCGTGGTCGCTGGTGCAGGCACGGTTGTCGCCAAACACGGCAACCGCAACCTCAGCTCAAAATCCGGCGCGGCAGATGCGCTGGGGCAGATGGGCATTCAGGTTATGGTCGGCGCAGAAGTGGTTGAAAAGTCACTGAAAGAGGCCGGAATTGGCTTCATGATGGCCCCCATGCACCACCCTGCGATCGCCCATGTCATGCCCACCCGGCAGGAGCTTGGCACCCGAACGATCTTCAACATCCTCGGCCCGCTCACCAACCCTGCGGGCGTCAAACGCCAGCTGACCGGGGCTTTCTCCCGCGATCTGATCCGTCCCATGGCGGAAACACTTGGGCAGCTTGGCTCTGAACGGGCCTGGCTGGTGCATGGCTCGGATGGCACCGACGAACTGACCATTACCGGCGTTAGCTGGGTCTCCGCGCTGGAAGAAGACGGCAGCATCCGCGATGTGGAACTGCACCCCGAGGACGCGGGTCTGCCTGTCCACCCGTTCGAGGATATCATCGGCGGCACGCCGGAAGAGAACGCGATCGCCTTCCGGGCGCTGCTGGACGGGCAGCCTTCGGCCTATCGCGATGCCGTCCTGCTCAACAGCGCCGCCGCGCTGGTGGTCGCCGGAGACGCCGAAGACCTGCGCGAAGGCGTCGCCAAGGCGGCCCACAGCATCGACAGCGGCGCTGCACGGGACAAGATCGCAACCGTTGCGCGGATCACCTCCGGGGGCAACTGATGCTCTTGCCTGGTGGTCTTGGCGCCTGGTCCGACCTGCCGTTTTTTCAGCGTGACTGGCCCACAATAGAGGCTGCGCTGGCGGCAGAAACGCAGCCGGTTCTGCCCCCTGCGGCGCAGCGTTTTGCTGCGCTGGAGCTGACCCAGCCTGCAGACACCCGTGTCGTTATATTGGGACAGGATCCCTATCCAACCCCCGGCCATGCCCATGGGCTGGCCTTTTCAGTGGAACCGGATGTTGCGCCCCTGCCCCGATCACTTGGCAATATTTTCAGGGAGTTGCAGAGCGATATTGGTGCAGTGCCCACCACGGGCGACCTGCGCAGCTGGGCGCGGCAAGGGGTGCTGCTTCTCAATACCGCGCTCAGCGTACCGGCGGGCACCGCGAACGGGCACAAGGATCTGGGATGGCTATCCCTGATCGAAGAGGTGCTGCAGCGCACATCGCAGCGCCCCACGGCCTATGTGTTTTGGGGAAAACAGGCACAAAGGCTTGAAAAACACCTGAATCCGGGCGATCACCTGATCCTGAAGACCGCGCATCCCTCGCCGCTTTCGGCGCGGCGCGGCTTCTTCGGATCCCGGCCGTTTTCGGCAATAAACACATGGCTGCGCGCGCGCGGCGAAGCGCCCATCGACTGGGCCAGCTGACTGGAGGCAACGCGATGACAGAAAACGTGCTCGACAAGATCAAGGCCTACAAGCTGGAGGAAGTCGCCGCCGACAAGGCCGCCGTGCCGCTGAGCGAGGTCGAAGCCATGGCTCGCAATGCGTCCCCCGTGCGCGGATTTGCAAATGCGCTGCTCGGGGCCAGCCGCGAAGGCTACGGTCTGATCGCGGAAATCAAGAAAGCCAGCCCTTCCAAAGGATTGATCCGCGAGGATTTCGACCCCGTGGCGCTGGCCGAGGCTTATGAACAGGGCGGCGCCACCTGCCTGTCCGTGCTGACCGATACGCCCAGCTTTCAGGGCGCCAAATCCTTTTTGACCGAGGCACGTGATGCCTGCAGCCTGCCCGCGCTGCGCAAGGATTTCATGTATGATACCTATCAGGTGGCCGAGGCACGCGCACTGGGCGCCGATTGTATCCTCATCATTCTCGCCTCTGTCACCGACGCGCAGGCGGCCGAGCTGGAAGACTGCGCCACCGAATGGGGCATGGATGTTCTTCTGGAGGTGCATGATGCCGAAGAACTCGAGCGCGCTTGCGCGCTTAAATCGCCCCTGATGGGAATAAACAACCGCAATCTCAAGACCTTCGAGACCACTCTGGACACCACGCGTGAGCTGTCGCGCATGGTTCCCGCAGATCGCACCATCGTCTGCGAAAGCGGCTTGTTCACGCCGCAGGATCTGTCCGACATGGCCCGCTATGGCGCCCGCAGCTTCCTGATCGGGGAATCCCTGATGCGTCAGGAGGACGTGGCCTCTGCAACCCGCCACCTGCTCGCCAATCCCCTGACACCGGGAGCGATGTGATGCCGCTGACGCATTTTGACGGCAAGGGTGACGCCCATATGGTCGATGTCTCGGACAAGGCCGTGACCGCGCGCATCGCCACCGCCGAAGGCCACATCACCATGGCCCGGGAAACCTTTGATATCATTTCCGAAGGCCGCGCAAAAAAGGGCGACGTTCTAAGCGTGGCCCGGCTGGCTGGCATCATGGGCGCCAAGAAAACACCCGAGCTGATCCCGCTCTGCCATCCGCTGCCGGTGACCAAGGTCGCGGTTGAGCTGACCCTGGACCCCGATCTTCCGGGCGTGCGCATCGAAGGCACCGTCAAGACTACCGGCCAGACCGGGGTCGAGATGGAAGCCCTGACCGCAGTGTCGACTGCGGCGCTCACCGTCTATGACATGGCCAAGGCCGTGGACAAGGCGATGGAAATCGGCGGCATCCGCGTTACGCTGAAAGATGGCGGAAAATCAGGACGGTACGAGGCTTAAATGATCTCAGTCAGCGAGGCACGCGCGCATCTTCTGGAGCTGGTTTCCCCGCTTGGAACCGAACTGGTCCCTCTCGCAGAGGCTGCGGGCCGGGTTCTGGCCGACGACGTCGCCGCCCGCCGGGATCAACCGCCCTTTGCCGCATCGGCGATGGACGGGTACGCGGTAAAATCTGCCGAGGTCGAACTTCACGCCATGTTCAAGGTGATCGGCGAAGCCGCCGCCGGCCACGGCTTTGACGGCACCGTCGGTGCGGGTCAGGCGGTGCGGATTTTCACCGGTGCGCCGATCCCCGACGGCGCCGATTTCGTGGTCATTCAGGAAGACGTCACCGCAAAAGGTACCCTGATCACCATCACCGACGCGCCAGGTGACAATGCCAATGTCCGCCCGCGCGGTGGTGATTTCCAGAACGGCCAGACCGTTTCGGCCCCGCGGCAGCTGACACCATCTGACATTGCCCTCCTCGCTGCGATGAATATTGCCGAGGTCCCCGTTGCCCGCAAACCCGATATCGCCCTGATCTCCACCGGGGACGAGTTGGTGATGCCCGGCAGCACTCCGGGCCCGGACCAGATCATTGCCTCCAACACCTTCGGGCTAAAGGCCATGCTGGAGGGTCTGGGCGCACAGGTCCGGATCCTGCCCGTCGCGCGGGACACCCACAGCTCTCTGCGCACCGCCTTTTCGCTGGCCGAGGGCGCTGATCTGATCGTCACCATTGGTGGCGCCTCGGTAGGCGATCATGATCTGGTTGGCGAGGTTGCCGCCGACCTTGGCATGGAGCGGAGTTTCTACAAGGTGGCGATGCGCCCCGGCAAACCACTAATGGCTGGCCGCCTTGGCACCTCTGCCATGGCCGGACTGCCAGGTAATCCAGTGTCGGCCATGGTCTGCGGCCATATCTTTTTGGCACCAATGGTGCGGGCGATGCTGGGGCTGCCGCCCTTGCAAGAGGTTATTCTCTCCGCTCCGCTGGCGGCACCGCTGGAACAGAACGGTCCGAGAGAGCATTACATGCGCGCCACCCTGACGGAGGACGGGCAGATCCGCGCGTTCGAGCGGCAGGACAGTGCGCTGCTGACGGTACTGGCAGAGGCTGACGCCCTGTTGATCCGCCCGCCGCATGATCCGCCCCGCGAGATCGGCGAAACAATGTCCTATCTGCGCTTGATCTGATGTTTCCGGCGCCGGGACGGCTGCCGTATCCCAACCGTCTCTCAGATTGACCGCTCCTGCGGTCTGCCCGCGCGCCACACGTCCCTCTACCCCTTGTGATCCCCCGGCCGTTCGGTGCGTCGCCACAACGCCACCGGGAAATTCGCATGGGGTCCGTTGACACAAAACGGGAACATGACTAGAACAAAGGGAAACATGGCAAAGCGTCACAGGGCGCAGAGGGGCGGACATGCTGACCAAGAAGCAATTGGATTTGTTGGAATTCATTCACACGCGTCTGCAAAAGGACGGTGTCCCGCCCAGCTTTGATGAAATGAAGATCGCACTGGATTTGCGGTCGAAATCCGGCATCCACCGACTGATCACTGCTTTGGAAGAACGCGGTTTCATCCGCCGCCTTGCCCACCGTGCCCGCGCCATCGAAATCCTGCGTCTCCCTGACAGTATCAGCGGCGGATCCACCGAGACGGGCACGGATCGCTCCGCTAGTGCAGATGCGGGACCGGCTGCGGCCAACACCGACCGAGCGATTGGCTCCGCAATGGACTTGCCCGTCATGGGGCGCATCGCTGCAGGTGTACCGATCGAGGCAATAAGCCAGATGGCCAGCAAGGTGACTGTGCCCAGTTCGATGCTAACCTCATCAGGTAGCCACTACGCCCTTGAGGTGCGCGGCGACTCGATGATCGACGCCGGGATCAACAACGGCGATATCGTGGTGATCCGCGAAACCGACACGGCGGACGATGGCGACATCGTGGTCGCATTGGTTCAGGGGCATGAAGCCACGCTGAAAAAGATCTATCGCCGCAACGGCGCGATTGAACTGGAGGCCGCCAACCCAGCTTATGAAACCCGCGCCTACCCCTCCGATCAGGTCGAGGTACAGGGGCGGCTGGTTGGCTTGATCCGCAGCTACTGACCGCCCGCACCGCTGTTTGGTGGGCGGAGTGTCGGCCAGTTGTCCTATGCGGCGGACACCGGCCCGGTTCGGATGAGCCGTACCAATCGCGGTCAATGGCCCTAGCGGGTCCAGATGCGCTGCCCTGACAGGTCCCTCGCCGTGGTCAATTTGCCTTGCTGATCGATCGCAATACTGCCCATGCGCCGCAATTGCTGTAGCCCCAAAATGATGCAGCCGCCCTCCGGCTTCAGATCAACCGTCGACACCAGAATCTCCCCCTCGGCACATGAGGTCAAACGCTCCGCAGCCCTGCTGCCTACCGCATGCACCAGAGAGTAGGGGCCAATCCTGACGCGGCGAAGGCTCGGGTCGTTGCCCTGAGACCGCCAGCGGCTTGCTGCAATGACCTGTCTGACGGGATCTCCGTCATTTTCCAGCCAGACCCGCGCCGCAAAGCCCTGCCCCTTGCTTCGGGACAAGGCCCGGCCCTCTGGCCCCATTACCCCGACCAAGCCGCCATTCGATGAAATCAACGCCAGCGGCCGCGTGTCTTGCGACCAAAGCGCGAAGGCCAGTGCAACCGGCATCACCCCGAGAAGGCGCAAACGCCCCTGCCAGATCAATAGGAACACCCCGCCGACCGAAAGCAACGGCAACACCCACTGCCCCGGCTGCATCACCGTGCCCTCTGCTCCCGGCAGCTCCGCAACCGCGCGGGCGACGGTCAGGATCCAGTCAATGCCCGCTCCCATCACCGCCAGGCCGAAGCCCTCCAAACCGAGGGGCAGCAGGCAAAAGGACAGAACCAAGGCGGGCACCACAACAAGGCCCATCACCGGCACCGCGAGCAGGTTGGCCAGCAGCCCATAGTGCGACAGGGTGTTGAAATGCGCCGCGCCAAAGGGCGCCGTGGCCAGCCCAGCAACCAGCGAGGACAAAACCAAGGCGGCCACAGGGCGCAGCCATTTTGGCCCAAGGGTAAGACCGCCATCCCGGATCGCCCCAAACACCCCCACCAGCGCGGCCGTGGCAGCAAAGCTCATCTGGAAGCCTGGGCTGAGCAGCGTCTCCGGGCGCCGCAACAGAACCAGAACCGCAGCAATGGCAACCGCGCGCAAGGATATCGCCCGCCGGTCCAGCAGCACCGCGACAAACATCACCGCCACCATGATAAAGGCCCGCTCGGTCGCGACATTTCCCCCGGACAGCGCCAGGTATGCCCCCGCCGCCAGCATGGCCGCAGCCGCTGACAGTTTCTTCACGTTCAGTCGCAGTGCGATGGGCGGCACCATGCACAGGGCAAACCGTAAAGACGCAAAGACAAATCCAGCCACCAGCCCCATATGAAGGCCGGAAATGGCCAGCAAATGCGCCAGATTGCTGGCTCGCAAATCCTGCAACGTTGACTGACTGACACCGCTGCGGTCGCCGGTGGTGATGGCGGCGGCGATGGCGCCGGTCTCACCGGGCAGCCGCTGGCGCAGCGCCAAAGACAGATCCCGCCGCAGCCCGGCCAAGGTCAGCCCCGGCGGGCCGGGATCGAGCGTCAGCACGGCAACGCGGGTGTAGCCATTGGCGCCCAGTTGAAAAAACCAGGCATGGCGCCGGAAGTCGAAACCGCCCGGCTCAGCCGGGCCCTGCGGCGGCATCAGATGTGCGGTGGTGGCCACCCTTGCGCCGGGACCGGGCAACCCGCTGTCCACCGGCACCGAGACACGCACCCGCGCAGGCGTTCTACTCGGCGATACCTGCTTCAGCCGCACCTGATCCAGCGTAAGACGCAGCATATCGCGCGCCGACCGGTCGATAGTGGCGACGCGCCCCTCCACAGGGCCGTAGTAGCGAAAGCCGAGTACTGGAGCCGCCACAGAATGGGTCCGCCACCCCACAACCATGAACCCAAGAACACAAAGAAGAACCGCCCGTGCCAGCAATCCGCTGGCGCTGCCCCGCAGAGAGAAACCAGCACACACTCCACCAAGAACCAGAGCGCAAAGATAGGCCACCGCCTCCGGCTCGACCGGGAGCGCAAAAAAGACCCCTATTCCAAGCCCCAGAAACACCGGCACCCAGGCCAGCAAATGTCCCCTTTGAACCTGTAGCAGCTGGTCCAGGATAGGCATCATACGCATGCTTGCTCCTGACCCTTCGGGTGGGTAGACAGGCAGAAACGCTACTCCTCTTATGGTTTCCAAAAGGTAAATCACCTCCATGTCCAAACCGGTCGTCACCCGTTTCGCCCCCTCGCCCACCGGCTTTCTACATATCGGCGGTGCCCGCACCGCGCTGTTCAACTGGCTGTATGCGCGCGGACGCGGCGGTAAATTCCTGCTCAGAATCGAAGATACCGACCGGGAGCGTTCCACCCCCGAAGCCACCGCCGCCATCCTGCAGGGGCTGGACTGGCTGGGCCTGGATCACGACGGTGATGTGATCAGCCAGTTCGAACGCGCCGACCGTCACGCCGAGGTTGCGCATCAACTGCTGGCCGAAGGCAAGGCCTACAAGTGCTTTGCCACCCAGGAAGAAATCGCCGCCTTCCGCGATGCCGCCCGGGCCGAGGGAAAATCGACGCTCTACCGCTCGCCCTGGCGCGATGCCGATGCCTCCACTCATCCGGATGCGCCTTACGTGGTGCGCATCAAGGCCCCGCAGGAGGGGACTTCGGTCATTCGCGATCAGGTGCAGGGCGATGTTTCGATCCGCAACGATCAGCTGGACGACATGATTCTGCTGCGGTCCGATGGCACGCCTGTTTATATGCTGGCCGTGGTCGTGGACGATTATGACATGGGCGTCACCCATGTGATCCGCGGCGACGACCATCTCAACAACGCCGCCCGTCAGATGATGATCTACGAGGCGATGGGCTGGGACATTCCGGTCTGGGCGCACATCCCGCTGATCCATGGCCCCGACGGCAAAAAACTGTCGAAACGCCACGGCGCCCTTGGCGCGCAGGAGTATCAGGCCATGGGGTATCCCGCGGCTGGCATGCGCAACTATCTGGCCCGTCTCGGCTGGAGCCATGGCGACGATGAGTTCTTCACCGACGCGCAAGCACGCGAATGGTTCGATCTGGATGGAATCGGCAAAAGCCCGGCCCGGTTTGATACCAAAAAGCTGGAAAGCCTCTGCGGGCAGCATATCGCCGTTAGCGATGACGCTGCACTGCGGCAGGAGATCGAAGCCTATCTTGCCGCAGCCGGTGAGCCAGCCCTGACTGACGTTCAGTCAACTGATCTTGAACGGGCCATGTACTGCCTGAAAGATCGCGCCAAGACTTTCCCTGAACTTCTTGAGAAAGCGCATTTTATCCTGACGTCACGCCCCATCGAACCGGATGCAAAGGCCGCCAAGGCGCTGGCATCTGTATCCGATAGTATACTGAATGAATTGACGCCGCAGTTGCAAAGTGCTAGCTGGACGCGTGACGATCTGGAGGCGCTTCTCAACCAATTCGCGGAAGCACAGGATACCAAGTTCGGCAAGCTGGCCGGCCCGCTGAGAGCGGCCCTGGCAGGCCGGGCGGTAACGCCTTCGGTGTTCGATATGATGCTGATTTTGGGCCGTGAGGAAACATTGGCCCGTTTGACTGACGCTGCAGGCTGATCCCGCCTCTTAACCCTTGGGTAAGTCTGCTTCGATACGACCTCACCTGCGCAGTCCACGCGCAGGTGCTGCCTGCATGAAGCCCGGATTTCTCCGGGTTTTCGTGCCTGTAACAGGAAGGGACATCTATGACCGATACCAATAAGACAGCCCAGCTCAGCCTGAATGGCGAAACTTACGAGCTTCCCATCTTCTCTCCGACAGCCGGGCCCGATGTTCTCGACATCCGCAAACTCTACGCGCAGGCCGGTGTCTTCACGTACGATCCGGGCTTCACCTCGACCGCAAGCTGCGACAGCACCATCACCTTCATCGATGGTGGCAAGGGCGAGCTGCTGCACCGTGGCTACCCGATCGACCAACTTGCAGCCAATTCGCACCACCTCGAAGTCTGCTACCTGCTGCTTTACGGTGAGCTGCCGACCGCTGCTCAGCTGGAAGATTTCGAAGCACGTGTGACCCGTCACACCATGGTGCACGAGCAGATGCACAACTTCTTCCGTGGTTTCCGCCGCGATGCGCACCCGATGGCGACCCTGGTTGGTGTGGTTGGCGCGATGTCCGCCTTCTACCACGACTCCACCGATATCGCCGATCCGTGGCAGCGCGAGGTCGCCTCGATCCGCCTGATCGCAAAACTGCCGACCATCGCCGCGATGGCCTATAAATATTCGATCGGTCAGCCCTTCGTCTATCCGCGCAACGATCTGGATTACGCCGCGAACTTCCTGCACATGTGTTTCTCGGTCCCGGCCGAAGAATACCACGTCGACCCGATCCTCGCCCGCGCCATGGACCGGATCTTTATCCTGCACGCGGACCACGAACAGAACGCTTCGACCTCGACCGTGCGTCTGGCGTCCTCTTCCGGTGCAAACCCGTTCGCCTGTATCGCGGCTGGTATCGCCTGCCTCTGGGGTCCTGCCCATGGCGGCGCCAACCAGGCTTGCCTCGAGATGCTGAAAGAAATCGGCACCGTCGACAAGATCCCCGAATTCATCGCCCGCGCCAAGGACAAGAACGATCCGTTCCGCCTGATGGGCTTTGGTCACCGCGTGTACAAAAACACCGACCCGCGCGCCAAGGTTCTGAAACAGTCCGCGGATGAGGTTCTTGAACTGCTCGGCGTCGAAGACAACCCGCTGCTGCAGGTTGCCAAGGAGCTGGAACAGACCGCGCTCAACGATCCTTACTTCATCGAGAAGAAACTGTTCCCGAACGTCGACTTCTACTCGGGCATCATCCTGGAGGCGATGGGCTTCCCGACCTCGATGTTCACGCCGATCTTCGCGCTGTCGCGCACCGTCGGCTGGATCTCGCAGTGGAAAGAGATGATCGCAGACCCACAGAACAAAATCGGTCGCCCGCGTCAGCTGTACCTCGGCGAAACCGCCCGCGATTACGTGGATATCGAGAACCGCTGATCGGCATATCAGCCTTGATTGGACGCCTCGCACCTTCTGGGTGCGGGGCGTTTTTTTGGGCGTGGCGGTCACCTCCGGCCTTTGCGTGCAAAGGCGAAAAAACTCCTGCTCCGGCGAATTTCGGGCGCCCACATACGCATTGTCGCCCGAAGGGAAACGGTGGTAAAAGTTTGTTTTCTATTAAAAATTGACTCACTCACCTCTCGGGGTTAATTTTCTATAAGTTGTATTAAACAATTTCAGGACGACCCTATGATTGCTCTTTTCGCGCTTGTTTCTCTTGGCCTTTTTGCCGGGCTGATCATGGACTCCAGCGATGATGGAGATAACCTGCCCGATGACGATCTCAGCGATCTGCCCTCCCCCCCAGGAAATGGTAACACGACCCCACCGGGCGAATTGATCGAAGGCAGCAGCGGGGATGACTCGCTTACAGGCACTAACGCAGGTGAATCCATCGCGGGACGCTCCGGAAATGACGAAATCGACGGTCGTGGGGGAAATGATCGTCTGTTTGGCGATAGTGGCAGTGACACGTTGATGGGAGGCTTTGGCAACGATTTGGTCTCCGGCGGCGACGGCAACGATCTGCTGACCGGTGCCGAAGGCAATGACACCATATTTGGTGGTCAGGGAAATGACGGAGTCATTGAGGGTCAAGGGAGCGACACCATCAACGGGGGAGAAGGCGATGACGTCCTATGGGTCAGCCGTTTTGATCTGCATCCCTCCGGCGCCATCCGGGCCGATGTCGATACCGGTGGCGATGCCGTGAATGGCGGCGCCGGGGATGATCTTATCCTCTTTGGCCGCGATGATACCGTGACTGGCGGCGACGGCGCGGATGAATTTTTCGCCGGTCGTTGGCTGGAAACCACCGAGGCTGCCACCATTACTGATTTCGAGCCGGGCGAGGATCAGATCGTTTACGGGTTCAATCCCGAAGATGGCCCGCCACCGCGGTTTTCTGTCTTCAATCAAGAGAATGAGGATGGGGGCAGCGATGCTATCGTCCTGGCAGACGGGGTCGAGGTCCTACGGGTTCTGGATCAGGATGGACAGTTCGATCCAGACCGCCATATCCGGCTGTTTGCCGATGGCGCTAGCGCGAGACCTACGATCTGATAACTGAAATGAAAAAACCCCGCCGGAATAACCGGCGGGGGCTTCCTTTTGCATAAGGCTGTCTTCAGCGCCCTTCGAACTTGGCTGGGCGTTTTTCCATGAAGGCAGTGACGCCTTCCAGGAAATCCCGGGTCTTGCCGCATTCGCCCTGCAACTGGGCCTCAATCGACAGCTGTTCGGGCAGGCTTTTGTTATAGCTGCCGCGCATCGCGGTCTTGATGGCGCCAAAGGCCTTGGTCGGACCTTCGGCCAGATAGGCCGCGCGCGCCCGCCAATGGGCGTCGAACTCGGCGTCCGGTACCGCTTCCCAGATCATGCCCCAGTCGCTGGCTTGCTTGGCCGTGATCTTGTCCGCAAACAGGGCCGCGCCCATCGCCTTGGCCAGCCCCATCTGGCGCGGCAGGAACCAGGTACCGCCTGCATCCGGCATCAGGCCGATCCGGGCAAAGGCCTGCAGGAAATAGGCGCTCTCGGTCGCGATTACCACATCGGCTGCCAGCGCCAGATTGGCCCCTGCCCCGGCCACAGGACCGTTGACCGCCGCCATGGTCGGCACCGGACAATCATAAAGCGCCTCAAGCATCGGCGTATATTCGTCGCGCAACGTCCGCTCCAGATCCAGATCGCCAGAGCCGGAGGCATCGCTCAGATCCTGCCCCGAGCAAAAGGCGCTGCCAGCGCCGGTGAGCACCACAGCGCGTGCCTCGCTCGCGGCCTGTTTCAGCGCATGGGTCAATTCGGCCCGCATCTGACCAGTCAGCGCGTTCATCTTCGACGGGCGGTTCAGCGTCAGGATCGCCAATCCGTTCTCAAGCGAATATTGGATTTCTTTATAGTCCATCAGAGGGCCTCGTCTGTCTTCTCTCGGATCCCCGCGGCCCAGTGGCGCCGCGGAGCGGATGTTATTTCAGCCATGGTGGCGTAAAGGATTGCGGTCGAAAAGCCGGACCCGGCGTCACTCGTCCATAATTTTCCGCAGCCGGTCTTCTTCCTCGGGACTCAGCCCGGCCTCTGCTGTTCCGGGCGCCCTGGCCCGCCCACGCAGATACCCGGCGCCAAGGCCAAGGGCCAGTAACAGCATCAGCGGACCCGCCGCCCAAAGCAGCCAGTTCGCCCCCGTGGTGGTAGGCCGCAGCAGCACGTATTCACCGTAGCGGTCGACCACGAAATCGATCACCTCGGTATCGCTGTCGCCGGCCACCAGGCGCTCGCGCACCAGAAGCCGCAGATCCCGCGCCAGATCGGCGTTGGATTCATCGATATTCTCGTTGCGGCAGACGAGGCAGCGCAGGTCCTTGGACAACTCGCGCGCGCGTCCCTCCAAAACCGGATCGGATAGGACCTCATCCGGCTGGACGGCCAGTACAGGCGTCGCAGGCAGCGCGATCACCCCCATGAGGGTGATCACCAGAACCTTGGCAAACCGATTGAGCATAGCCACGCCCCTCATTCTGCGGGCACCTTGGCCGCGCCAGCGCCCTTGCGGGCCCCGGCCGCCACGCGGAATCGTCGATCGCTGAGGCTCAGCATGCCGCCAAGCGCCATCAACAGACAGCCACCCCAGATCCAGTTGGCCAGTGGTTTGATATAGGTCCGTACGGTCCAGCCACCATCCGCCTGCTGATCGCCGATCACCACGTAAAGGTCGCGCAGCAAGCGGTAGTCGATGGCCGCCTCTGTCGTCGGCATCTTCGCCACCGGGTAGGTGCGTTTTTCAGGATGCAGCACAGCAACATCCGCGCCATCCTTAAAGATGCTGACGGTGGCCATGGTGGTGAAGTAGTTCGGCCCCCGCGCGCGGTCGACCGCATCCAGCACCAACTCGTACCCGCCGACAGTGAAGGGCTCGCCGATCTTGGCAACGCGGATGTCTTCCTCTTCCCACGCCGTCAGACCGGCGATGGCAAAGATGGTGATCCCCAGCCCTGCATGGGCCACGGCCTTACCCCAGTCAGCGCGCGGCAGGCGCAGCAATCGACCGAACTGCCCGTCCCTGCCGGTGCGCGACCACAGATCGGCAGCAGCGCCAAAGACCACCCAGGAGCCGATGAACAACCCGATTGGCCCCAGACCGGACCGGCCAGTCTGCATCGCCCAGGCCAGCACGCCCAGGGCAACCGACAGCACCAGCACATAGCGCAGGTACCAGACCGTCTGCCCCAGCTTACCGCGTTTCCACGGCAGCATGGCGCCAACCGGCAGGATCATCCCCAGAAGGACCATGAAGGGCGTGAAGGCCGCGTTGAAGAACGGCGGTCCGACGCTCAGCTTGCGGGCAAAGGCCATCTCGGCCACGATGGGCCAAAGCGTACCGAAGAACACCACGAAACAGCTGACCGCCAGCAGAATGTTGTTGGCCACAAGCGCGCCTTCGCGACTGACGATGCCAAAGACACCCTTGGCCTGCATCTGTTGGGCGCGCGCCGCGAACAACGTCAGTGCCCCGCCGGTAAAGAAGGCGAGGATAAAGAGGATGAACACGCCGCGTTCCGGATCGTTGGCAAAGGCATGTACCGAGGTCAGCAGCCCCGAGCGGACGATAAAGGTCCCGATCAGCGAGAAGCCAAAGGCGAGGATGGCCAGCAGGATGGTCCAGCTTTTGAGTGACTCACGTTTTTCCACCACGATGGCCGAATGCAGCAGCGCTGCCGCCAGCAGCCAGGGCATGAAGCTGGCGTTTTCCACCGGGTCCCAGAACCAGAAGCCACCCCAACCCAGCTCGTAATAGGCCCACCAGGATCCCAGCGCGATGCCGATGGTCAGGAAGATCCAGGCGGCCAGCGTCCATGGCCGCACCCAGCGTCCCCAGGCGGCATCAATACGCCCCTCGATCAGGGCAGCCACGGCAAAGGAAAACGCCATCGAAAGCCCAACATAGCCGAGGTAAAGGAATGGCGGGTGAAAGGCGAGGCCCGGGTCCTGCAGCAGCGGGTTCAGATCCTGCCCGTCAAACGGCGGCGACACCAGCCTCAGGAACGGGTTCGATGTGAACAGGATGAAGGCAAAGAAGGCAACGCCAATGGCGGCCTGAACCGAAAGAACCCGCGCCTTGAGCGTCTGCGGCAAGCCGCCGCCAAAGACCGAGGCCACTGCGCCGAACAGGCTGACAATCAGTACCCAGAGCAGCATGGAGCCTTCGTGGTTCCCCCAGGTGCCCGAGATCTTGTAAAGCATCGGCTTGGCCGAGTGGCTGTTGAGGGTGACAAGCCGGAGCGAGAAATCCGAAGTCACGAAGGCCCAGACCAGCGCCGCAAAGGCAAAGGCGGTAAAGAAGAACTGCGCCTGTGCCGCAGGTTCGGCGACGGCCATCCAGCCGGGCCAGCGTTTATGGGCGCCGATCATGGGAACGACCATCTGCACGATGGCAACCAGAAAGGCGAGGATGAGGGCGAAGTGACCGAGTTCTGTAATCATACCTCTGTCTATAATCTTTCACCGGGGCGGCGCCAATGGCATTTGGCGCGTCCAGCCGCCGCAGGAGGCGATTGCGCGCTTACTCTGCGGGGTCGGTCTGCGACAGCCTGAGCTGGCTTTGCTTCCATGCAGCCAGCGCCCGGTTTTCGGCTTCCGCACTCGCCGCCAAGTGTCCTTCCTGCTGCATAGAAGGGGCTTCTTGAACGGACGGCGCCTCACCACCCTGCAAAGACGCAAAACTTTCTGCGCCTTTCGGCATGCGCGCCGCGACTTTCGCGAGGCTCCGCTGGAACTCCTGGCTTTTGA
This sequence comes from Pseudophaeobacter sp. 1A09344, assembly GCF_041008745.1. Classification (NCBI taxonomy): domain Bacteria; kingdom Pseudomonadati; phylum Pseudomonadota; class Alphaproteobacteria; order Rhodobacterales; family Roseobacteraceae; genus Pseudophaeobacter; species Pseudophaeobacter sp. 1A09344. The sequence goes on along the minus strand of NZ_JAXGFS010000001.1, from coordinate 532,106 downwards.
TCTGATGACGCGCGCCAAAATAGAACGAGACGATAACCCCCAGCAGCCACCACAACGGTTCGGGCACGGCCGCCAGCCCCTGCATCCGGGCTGCAAACCACGAGGGGTTGGCCATTGCGCTCACCATCAGCCCCACTGTCCCGAGCGCCAGCAGCGGCCTTGGCAGCCGGTTGATCCCATCCATCACCCGGTCAAACCCGCTACGCCGTTCAGCGCGGAATTCTGCCGCGAACTGCTGCAGCGCCGCGCCTTGCGCCCGGCTGGCCCGCTCTGCGCCGGCCTCCGCGTTTTCACGAAACACCTCAACTGTATTCTGCAACACATTGCGATTGCTACCAAACAGCAAGCGAAACAAACCTGTGATCATCGTTTTTCTTCCTGCCACCGTGCGACCCGCCGGACAAAGGCCTTCCGGTCCATGTGGTATTTGGTGCTGATGAATACCTCGGCGCGCCGGATCCATCCACCCTTGCCGCCCGCGCGGGTCCGGGCGTATTTGCGGCTGGCCGGGCGCCGGTCTGCCAAGTCGAAATAGTAGCTGCGCCGGGCAATGCCGTAGGCGTCGCGCAGGCTCTTTGCATCTATCTGCGCCGCCCGCAGTGCGGTCGCCGCAGTCTGCGTCCCAATCACCCCATCCACCACAATGTCGAACCCCATTTCCTGTAGCAACCCCTGCAGGATCCGGACCGCGTTAGCGCCGGAATTGACGTACATATCGAACACCGATGCCTGGAGCGCCTCTGGCAAGCGGGCGATTCCTGGACGTTCGAAATACCAGCGGATGAAGATATCCACCGCATCTTCGCGGCTCAGCGCCTTCACATCCCTGGTGTCGACCTGCCCGTCACCGGTGACATCAATTCCCAGCCGTTTCAGGGTCCCGATCGTGACCCCGTGTTTGGTGGCCCCACCCGGATCACCGGGATCATTCACATAACCGCCTTCGCGCTCGACGATCTCTTCGGCAATCTGCCTGACCTGCATCCACACACTCTTTGCTGTTTCATGGCAAAGTGTTGCACCAAACAGCTGAGGTCCCGTTACCCTCGCGTCCGCGCATGAGGCAACGGTCTGGCCCTGCGGCCCTCCGCCGCCGTTGCATTCCGCCCTTGAGCCTTCTGCGCGCACTCTGCTACCTCATCGCCACGGGCCAGACAGGCCGGACAAGCGACAAGGCGGATAGATGACGAATACTCCGATCAAGGTGGTCGACCGGGCAAGCGGCACGGTTTTCGACGAGGTGATCCTTGGCGAGAAATGGATCCGCTGGGCTTATCAGGACGCAGGCTCCAGCCTGCTGGAGCGCGCACTGTTCCGATCCTCTTTGGTCAGCCGCCTGTTCGGGCTGTGGTTCGACTCGCCCCTTTCCCGACGCAAGATCGCCGCGGTCATCGAGGAACTGTCGATTGACATGGACGAGGCCCGTGATCCGGTCTCCAGCTTTCGCTGCTTTAACGATTTCTTCGTGCGGCACCTGAAACCGGAAACCCGCCCCTATAGTGATGAACTGAACGACATCGTCTCCCCGGCGGATGGTCGCGTCTTGGTGTTCCCTGAACTGGAGGAGGACGTTTTTGTCCCGGTCAAAGGGCACCCGATGTCGATCCGTACCATGCTGCCCGGCCTGCACGAGCGGTTTCTGGGCGGTGCCCTCGCCATTGTCCGCCTGTGCCCCGCCGATTATCACAGGTATCATTTTCCGACCGCAGGCCAGATTACCGAAACCCGCGACATTCCCGGCGCGCTGCATTCGGTGAACCCCATCGCGCTTGGCGCCGGGCCGGATGTTTTTGGTGACAACAAGCGCAGCCTGACCCTGATCGACACGGACACGGCGGGCACCATGTGCTTTGTCGAGGTCGGCGCCTTTGGCGTGGGGTCCATCGTCAACACCCGCACCAGTGGCCGGGTCGAGAAGATGGACGAAAAGGGCTATTTCAAGTTCGGCGGCTCCACCGTCGTCGTGGTCTTTGAACCCGGAAAGGTTCAGTTCAGCGACGATCTGATCACCAACAGTTCCAAAGGCTTGGAAACCCTTGTGAAAGTCGGCGAACCTCTGGCGCGCGCCCTCTGACCCCTATTTTTCCGGCGGAATTGAATAGGTCATGGTGGAGCGCGCCACCATCTTGTCCGAACCTTCCGAATACATATGCACGTCGCCCACAGCCAGCGCGCGGCCCAGTTTCAACAGAGTTCCTTTGGCGATCAAATCGACACCCGCCTCGGGCTTGCGCATAAAATCAAGCGAGCAATTGGTGGTCACCGCCAGTGCCTTGCGTCCCAGCCGGGATAGGACCAGCCCGTAGACCGTCACATCAGCCAGCGCGAACATCGAAGGGCCAGACACAGTGCCGCCCGGCCGCAGGTGCCGTTCTGCCGTCAGCAGCCGCATGGTGATCCCTGCCTCAGACAGTTCGTCCACGGCGAAATCATCCGCCACCTGCGGAAAGATCTCCGCCATATAGGCGGTCAGCCCCGCCGCATCAAAAGCCAAAGCCATGCTTTTCCTTCTCCCTTGTCCGCCATAGAGTTGCCCCAAACAGGGTCAGGAGGACAAGATGACAATTCTGGAACGTCGCGACGCAAATGCGATCGCACATCTGCGCATGAACGCACCCGAGCGGCTAAACGCGCTGTCGGATGAGATGCTGGCCGCCCTGCAAGAGCAGATCGACGCCTTGAAAAACGACAGCACAATCAAGGCCGTTGTACTCTCTGGCGAGGGCAAGGCCTTCTGCGCCGGGCACGATATCCGACAGATGAACGCAGGGCGCGCGGCCGAGGATGGTGGCAAGGCCTATTTCGAGGGCCTTTTCGCCCGCTGCACCAGTGTGATGCTGGGCCTGCAACGCCTGCCGCAGCCGGTGATTGCCCAAGTGCATGGGATTGCGACTGCCGCCGGCTGTCAGCTTGTCGCCTCTTGCGATCTGGCCGTGGCCGCGCAGGGCACCCGGTTCGGCGTCAATGGCGTCAATATCGGTCTGTTCTGCTCAACCCCGATGGTGGCCCTGTCCCGTAATATCCCGCGTAAACACGCCTTTGAACTGCTGACCACGGGTGAGTTCATGTCCGCCGACCGCGCCGCCGAGCTGGGCCTGATCAACCGCGCCGTGCCCGAAGAGGATCTGGAGACGGAAACGCTGAAGATGGCAGAAACCATCGCATCAAAACTCCGCTCGGCCGTGAAAATCGGCAAGGAAGCCTATTACCGTCAAATCGAAATGCCGCTGGACGAGGCCTATGCCTATACCAGCGGGGTGATCGTCGAGAACCTGATGCACCGCGACACCATCGAAGGGCTCAACGCCTTTATCGAAAAGCGTCCGCCCAACTGGGAAGACAACTGAGTTTTCCGAAAATTTAAAACAAGTTTAGCCTTTGTTTACGATTGACCAGATATTGTTTCCATATCCGGTCTTTCAATAAAGGCAGGATAATGGCAAAGGTTGGGCACCGGTCACAGACCGGTCACAATTTTGGGCCGCTGCGTCGGAAGGTCCCTCCAACCGGGTCTCTCTCCCCGGTCGACATTCCCGCCGCAGTGGCCCCAAAATTCTCCCCTGCACAATACCGGTTCCAATGATGAGCAAACGGGTGCGTTGTCGGCCCCCTTGCATTGCGCGCCATTGCTGCCCCCGAAGCATGTCATATTGCGCAATGGCCATCCCTGCCCTATGTGGCACCTCATGACACAAGAATTGCATATCGTGGGCGGCGGCATGGCCGGGTCCGAAGCTGCCTGGCAGGCGGCGAACATGGGCGTAAAGGTCGTGCTGCACGAGATGCGGCCCAAGGTCGAAACCTTTGCCCATCAGACCGGCAACCTGGGTGAGATGGTCTGTTCCAACTCCTTCCGCTCCGATGACGATGAACAGAACGCCGTTGGCCTGCTGCATTGGGAAATGCGCGCCGCCAAGGGTCTGATCATGACCACGGCGGATAAGCATCGCCTGCCCGCAGGCGGCGCCCTGGCGGTGGACCGGGAACCCTTTGCCGAAACCGTCACCGCCCAGCTTAAGAGCCTTCCGAATGTCTCTGTTTCTTATGAAGAAATCACAGAGCTTCCCACCGAAGGTCACTGGATCTTTGCAACCGGTCCGCTGACCTCCCCCGATCTGGGCAAGGCGATCCAGGCTGAAACCGGCGCCGAGGCGCTGGCGTTCTTCGATGCCATTGCACCCATCGTCTATGCCGGGAGCATCGACATGTCCAAGGCCTGGATGCAGTCGCGCTATGACAAGGGCGAGACCGAGGAGGAGCGCACCGCTTACCTCAACTGTCCGATGGACAAGGAACAATACGAGGCCTTCATCGACGCGCTGCTCGCCGCCGACAAGACAGAGTTCCACGAGGGCGAAACCGCTGGCTATTTCGACGGCTGCCTGCCGATTGAAGTGATGGCCGAACGCGGCCGCGAAACCCTGCGCCACGGACCGATGAAGCCCGTTGGCCTCACCAACCCGCACCAGCCCGACATCAAGGCACACGCCGTGGTGCAGCTGCGCCGGGACAATGCTTTGGGGACGCTGTTCAACATCGTCGGCTTCCAGACCAAGATGAAATACGGCGCCCAGACCGAGGTGTTCCGGATGATTCCGGGGTTGGAAAACGCCAGTTTCGCACGGCTTGGCGGCATCCACCGCAACACCTTCCTCAACTCTCCGACCCTTCTGGACAGCCAGATGCGCATGAAGTCGCGGCCCAATATCCGCTTTGCCGGGCAGATCACCGGCGTCGAAGGCTACGTGGAAAGCGCCGCTATGGGCCTGCTTGCCGGTCGCCTGGCCGCTGCGGAGATCCTGGGCAAGCCCCTGACCGATGTGCCGCAGGACAGCGCCATGGGCGCGCTGATCCATCACATCACCGGCGGCGCCGAGGCCAAGACGTTCCAGCCAATGAACGTGAACTTTGGCCTGTTCCGCCCGGTAGATGGGCTGAAAGGCGGGCGTCGCGGCCGCAAGGACCGCTACAAGGCCTATACCGACCGGGCCAAAGCCGCCTGGACCGAATGGCTGCAGCAGTTTTCCTGAACCGCGAGGGGCGCAATGACATTTCGCACCCGTTTTGCGCCCTCGCCCACCGGTCCGCTGCACCTGGGCCATGCCTATTCCGCGATCATTGCTCATGACATGGCCCGCGCCGCCGGAGGCGCCTTCCTGCTGCGCATGGAGGACACCGACCTGCAACGGTCGAAACCGGAATGGGACGCGGCCATTATCGAAGATCTGACCTGGCTGGGCCTTCGCTGGGACGAGCCCATTCTGCGCCAGTCAGAGCACCTGAACGACTACAATAAATACCTCAAAGCCTTTGAAAGTATGGGGATTTTATATCCCTGCTCCTGCAGCCGTGCAGATATCCGCGCCGCCCTCTCCGCACCGCAGGAGGGTGTCAGCCACGACGTCTATCCCGGCACCTGCAAGAACCGCCCCATGTCGGATCGCAAACCGGGTGATGCGCTGCGGCTGCATCTTGACCGCGCGCTTTCCCGCCTCAAAGGCCAGAACGTGACCTTCGAAGAAACCGGCGCGGCGCATAAGGGCACACACCATCTGGATCCTGAGCGCGCCCTGCAGGAAATCGGCGATGTGGTTCTGTCGCGCAAGGGCGAAGAGATCATCGCCTATTTCCTCGCCTCGGCGCTGGACGACGTGCATCAGGAGATCACCCATGTGGTACGGGGCGAGGATCTGTTCGACTTCACCCAGCTACAGGTCCTGCTACTGACACTGCTGGAGCTGCCGGTTCCCATTTACCACCACCACCGCCTGATCCGTGACGAGGCAGGCAAGCGCCTCGCCAAACGCGACGATGCCCGAGCCATCGCAAAATACCGCGCCGAAGGCGCAACGCCGCAGGACATCCGCCGCATGGTGGGCCTTGACTGAGCTGCCTCAGACCATGGGCGCCATCAGTTCGACCTCTTCCCCCTGCCGCACAGCGGTATAGAAACAGCTGCGCCGGTTGGTGTGGCAAGCCGGTCCGGTCTGGCGCACGACAGCAAGCAAGCAATCCCGGTCACAATCCAGTCGCAGATCCACCAGCTCCTGCACATGGCCCGAGCTTTCACCCTTGACCCAGAACGACTGCCGCGAGCGCGACCAATAGGTCACCTTGCCCGTCTCCAGCGTGCGCGCGACGCTTTCCGCGTTCATCCAGGCCATCATCAGCACCTCATGGCTTTCACGGTCCTGCGCGATACAGGGGATCAGGCCGTTTGCGTCGTAACGCAGGCTTGCGGGATCAAAGGACTGTGTGGTCGCGCTGGACATGGCAAAAACCTTTTGCATCTGAAGCTTCGCTCCCTATGTATGAGGAACTCCACCCAAGGGAAACCCCGAGGCCCGCATGTCCAGCGAAACCGATCTGATCAAACTCTATTCTTCCCGCATTCTGGCCCTTGCGGCGGATATTCCGCATTTGGAGCGTCTGGAAGATCCTGATGTCACAGTGAAAAAACGCTCGCCTCTCTGCGGGTCGACGGTGACCGTCGATCTGAAGGTCGAGGATGGCAAGATCACCGATTTCGGCCAGGACGTGAAAGCCTGCGCCCTGGGGCAAGCCGCGGCATCGGTTGTGGCGGATCACATTATCGGCTGCTCGCTGGAGACGGTGGAAAAGGCCCGCAACCAGCTGAAAGCGATGCTGACCGAAGGTGCCGAACCGCCGCAAGCCCCCTTTGACGAACTTGAGGTATTGGTGCCCGCCCGTGAGTTCAAGAATCGCCATGCTTCGATCATGCTGGCGCTGGATGCGACGCGTGAGGCGCTTCAGCAAGTTGCTAAGGAAGAGTGTACTTAACGATAATTTTATAACATTTGGGCTACTTGTTGACTGTAACGAGTAAACGGGTCCCTAAATGCTGCAAAAACAAGACACTCAGGCGCCATCAGTCGCGGACGCCAATCTGAACGATCTTGCCGAAATCTCTTCCCAGCTCGGTTTTGAAATTGTCGACATTGCCGGGTTCCTGGACATGATCGAGAGTAAATCCAAAACCCAACTTGAAGATCTTGACCAATTGGACCGAGGCGCCGAGCGGGTTGTCAGATCGAATGCGCAGGTCATGGAGACCGTGGGTGCCGTCTCTCTATCAACCCAGAAAACGCTGGAGTCAGCCAGAGAGTCCGTAGCCCTCGTCCGCGAAAGCAGCGGCCGCAGCCAGGAGGTTGCCGAATGGGTGCAGGACCTCAACAGCCGTACCGAGGACGTCAGCAACACCGTCGACGCTATGCGCAAGGACAACGAGATCATCACTTCGATCGCGGCGCAGGTGAACATTCTCGCCATCAATGCCAAGATCGAAGCGGGGCGCGCAGGCGATGCCGGGCGGGGATTTGCGGTCGTTGCAGAGGCGATCAATGATCTGTCCAAACGCACCCAACGCGCGGCACGGGAGATCAGCACAAATATCGAAACGCTTTACAGCTGGATCCGGACTCTGGACGAAGAAACTGAGACGATATCCAAATCCGCCAAACAAATCCTGGACCGCGCCCGAGATACCGACGCGTCGCTGGCTGGCATTGAAAAAGACGCCCAGAAGGTGAACAGCGAAACCGGCCGGATTCTGACCGATGCCACGACCGTGCGCGACGCGATGGAGGCGTGTTTTCCCAACATCAACCGGATCAAGCATTCTGTTCAGGACACCACTGCCGACATTCAAAAGACCCACCACCGTGTTGAAAATCTTATTCTTTCCTCTGAACGTCTTGTTCAGGGCACGGTGGCGCTTGGCGGCCAATCCGGGGACAAGATGTTCATCGCATTTGTCACCGACATGGCCGCCCAGATTGGAAGGCTATTCGAAGAAGGCCTGACCAGCAGCCGGATTTCGCAGGCAGATCTGTTCGACCGGACCTATGTTCCAATCCCCAACACCAATCCGACACAGGTCATGACCCGTTTCACCAAGTTCACCGACAGCGTCCTGCCGCCGCTGCTGGAGGCCGCCCTGGATCTGGATCCGCGCGTGGTCTTTTCCGCAGCAGTGGACGTCAACGGATACCTCCCGACTCACAACAAGAAATTCTCCAAACCGCAAAGCGCAGATCCTGACTGGAACACGGCCAACTGCCGCAACCGGCGGATTTTCGATGATCGTGTCGGGCTCAAGGCCGGACGCAACACAGGTCCCTTCCTGATGCAGGTTTACCGGCGCGACATGGGCGGCGGCGACTTCGTCATGATGAAGGACCTGTCGGCGCCCATTACCGTGGGTGGTCGCCATTGGGGTGGTCTGCGGATGGCCTTTACGACCTGAAGCCCAATTACACGGATCCCCGAAACAGACGAAAACCCCGCGCAACTATATATTTATGCAATAAAAAAAGCCGCCACACATCCGGGCAGATGGTGGCGGCAACTCTGGTTCTTCATGCGGGACGGGTCACGCTTTCCGGCAATCAGGCAAGGCCGGACGGGGATGGGTACAGGCAGGTATTCCCCTCATCGGTTCGGGACAGGATGCAGTGCGACCACCATGAAGAGCCAAGATCGAATTCAGGATTGTGTCAGGCTTAGAAAGATCCCGGAAGGTGCAGCGCCGCCACCAGCATGACCGTAAGGGCGCCCGCACCAATCGCGTCCTGCAGCAGGGTGGATTGGGCGTTTTGAAGGGTCGTTTTCAACTGTGCAATCATTATCGTTCCTCCGGTCTGTTCGCTGTGTTTGCGCTTGGGCGCATTCTTGTTGCCCCTTTGTTCTCATTTTGCGAACAGCAAGTAAAGAACTTTATGGGAACATTTGCGAACTTTTTGGAACAAAACCGGTTTCAGCAGGAACGAAACAGGTTAACCCACTGAAATCAAACGGAATGCCTGGTCCTGCTTCATCAACCACAGCAGAACGCGTGCGGCCTGCCCCCGGGGACCAGTCAGATCGGGGTCTTTGGCCAGCAATGCGCGCGCATCGCTTTGCGCTACGGCCATCAATGGTGCCTGCCGTTCCAGATCGGCAATCCTGAACCGCGGCAGACCGGATTGCGCCGTGCCGATCATGTCACCGGCACCGCGCATCTCCAGATCGGTTTCGGAAATGCGAAAGCCATCCTCGGTTTCGCGCAGCACCTCCAGCCGCCGACGGCCTCCCTCGCTCAGCGGTGGCTGGTACATCAACAGGCAGGTGGATTCTGCGCTGCCACGCCCGACACGCCCCCGCAGCTGATGCAGCTGGGCTAGGCCAAAGATTTCGGCCCGTTCGATCACCATGATCGAGGCATTGGGCACGTTGACGCCCACCTCGATCACCGTGGTCGCCACCAGAACCTTGGTCTCACCGCTTTGAAAGGCGGCCATGGCCGCATCTTTTTCCCCAACCGGCATCTGCCCATGCACGAGACCCACCACGCCTTCGCCAAGGGCGGCGCGCAAGAGCTTGAACCGTTCTTCTGCAGCGGTCAGGTCCATGACCTCGGATTCGCCAACCAAGGGGCACACCCAGTAGCACTGCCGCCCTTCCTCAATGGCGTGGCGCAGGTGGCTGACAATCTCCTCGGTCCGTTCCGTGCTGATCACAGCCGTCTTGACCGGCTTGCGGCCCGGAGGTTTCTCATCCAGCACCGAAACATCCATATCCCCGTACTGCGCCAGAGCCAGTGAGCGCGGAATGGGAGTCGCGGTCATCACCAGAACATCGGCGCCCATGCCCTTTTCTGCCAGTTCCATACGTTGACGAACGCCAAACCGATGCTGTTCATCTACGATGGCCAACCGCAAATCTGCAAAATGAACATCCTGCTGGAAAACCGCATGGGTCCCGACCAGAATCTGGATATCACCTCGCTGTAGCGCTGCAAGCTTGGCCTTGCGCTCGGCGCCCTTGTCGCGGCCGGTCAACAGTTCCAGAACCACGCCTGCTTCTTCGGCCAGGGGGCGCAGCCCGTCGTAATGCTGCTGCGCGAGGATGCTGGTCGGGGCCATCATCACACCCTGCCCGCCTGCCTCAACCGCAACCAGAAGCGCCATCAGCGCCACCAGCGTCTTGCCCGCGCCCACATCGCCCTGCAGCAGCCGGTTCATCCGCTTGTCCGAGGCCATATCGGCGGAGATTTCCTCAATCGCGCGGGTCTGCGCCCCCGTGGGGCGATAAGGCAACGCCGACAGGACACGGGACTGCAAACGCCCGGTGGCCTGACTCTGGATGCCACGGGATTTGCGCTCCGATTGGCGGGCAATCGCCAGCGTCAGCTGATGCGCAAACAGCTCATCATAGGCCAGGCGCGCCCGTGCCGGTGCATCAGGGGACAGATCCTCCTGCCCTTGTGGCTCATGCGCCGTGGTGATCGCATCGTCCCATGAAGGCCAGGCTTCGCGTTTGACTTGCTCGGGGTCGATCCATTCGGGCAGTTCCGGCGCCAGATCCAATGCGCCGCGCAGCGCCTTGAACATGGTTTTCTGCGATACCCCATGGGTCAGGTGATAGACTGGCTCGAACTCGGGAATCGTCGCGGCTTCGGCCAGTGGCACCATGTGATCGGGATGCACCATCTGCGCGATACCGTCGAACAGCTCCAGCTTGCCCGACACCAGACGGCGCGATCCCTCGGGGCATTGCGCCTCCAGATAACGGCTGCGTCCGTGAAAGAACACCAACTGAAAATCCGTCTCCGCATCCGTCACCGTAATACGGTAGGCGCCCCCGCGATTGCGCGGCGGCCTATGGCCGCCGATGGTAACCTCAACCGTGGCAACGGTCGGCAGTTCCAACCCGGAAACCGTATCGCGACGACGGCGATCCTGTACCGAGTATGGCAATGAAAACAACAGGTCACGCGGCGTTTCTATATGGATATGCTCCAGATTTTGGGCCGTCTTCGGCCCAATCCCTGGCAGTTTCTCCAGCCCTGAAAACAGGGGAAACAGGATCTCGGGACGCCCGCTCATGACTGTTCTATCAGCTCCAGCCAGCTGTCTTCATCCAGAACCTTGATCCCAAGATCTGCCGCCTTGGTTGCCTTGGAACCGGCCCCGGGCCCCGCCACAAGGATATCGGTTTTCTTGGAGACCGAGCCGGAGACCTTTGCCCCCAGTGCCTCAGCCCGCGCCTTGGCCTCGGCCCTTGTCATCTTTTCCAGCGTTCCAGTAAATACCACCGTTTTGCCGGACACCGGGCTTTCGGCGGCGGGCGCATCCGGGGCGATGATCGTCAGATGTGCCGTCAACCGGTCAATCGCGGCGCGTTCCTCAGGGTTGGAAAGGGCGTCGGACAGAGACAGGGCCAGAATAGGTCCTATCCCGTCGGCGGCGACCAGATCGTCCCAGGCCGCCTGCGCTGCCTCGGGCACGTCGCAGGCGCTGACCGCAGCGGCACGGGTATCGGAGATCCGGGCGCGGCGCCCTTCCTCGGCGGCGGCGATGCGTTCGGCCTCTTCCGCCTCATCCGCCGCCCGATGCGCCAGCGCCGCCGGACGCGCGGTATCAAGCGCCGAAACCAGTTCACCCCAACCGCCGTAATGCAGCGCCAGATCGCGGCCACCGACCTCGCCGACGTGGCGAATACCAAGGGCAAAGATGAACTTGGCCAGTGGGATCTGTCGTTTCTCATCAATGGCATCAAACAGGTTGGCGGCCGATTTTTCCCCCCAACCTTCGCGGTGTTTCAGCAGCTGCATGCCAGAGCCAAAGCGGTCCCGCAGGGTAAAAATATCAGCCGGTTCGCGGATCCATTCATCGCCGTAGAATTGTTCGACCTGCTTGTTGCCCAGCCCATCAATATCAAAGGCCGCGCGAGAGACGAAATGTTTCATCTTTTCAACAGCCTGCGCGGGACAGATAAGGCCACCGGTGCAGCGGCGCACAGCGTCGCCCTCTTCCCGGATCGCTTCGGATCCGCATTCCGGGCAGATATGCGGGAATGCATATGGCTCTGCACCCTCGGGCCGCTTGGTGAGGTCCACATCCGCCACCTTGGGGATCACATCACCAGCGCGGTAGATCTGCACCCAATCGCCGATGCGGATGTCCTTGCCGCCACGGATTTCTTCGCCTTTGGAGTCAAAGCCGCGAATGTAATCCTCATTGTGCAGTGTCGCGTTCGAGACAACCACCCCGCCCACGGTCACCGGGGTCAGCCGCGCAACGGGACTGAGCGCACCGGTGCGGCCAACCTGGATGTCGATGGCTTCAAGCCGGGTCCAGGCCAGTTCGGCGGGAAACTTATGCGCAATCGCCCAGCGTGGCGTGGTGGAGCGGAAACCCAGCCGCCCCTGCAGCGCCATGTCATTCACCTTGTAAACGACACCGTCGATATCGTAGCCCAGCGTGGCCCGCTGTTCCTCGATGCTCCGGTAATGCGCAATCATCTCGTCCACAGTGGGGCACAGCCTGGTCAGGGGATTGATGGTAAAGCCAAAGCTTTCCAATCGTTTCATCGCCTCGAACTGCGTTTCCGCAAGAGGTTCAGAGAGCTCACCCCAGCTATAGGCAAAGAATTGCAATGGACGGGAGCGGGTAATTTCCGGATCCAGTTGACGCAAGGACCCTGCCGCCGCGTTGCGCGGGTTGGCAAATGTCTTGCCGCCGCGTTCTTCCTGCCGGGCGTTCAGGGCGGCAAAAGCCTCATGGCTCATGTAGACTTCGCCGCGCACCTCCAGCACTGCGGGCGCATCTGCGATCTGCTGCGGAATATCGGCGATGGTGCGGGCGTTTTCGGTGACGTTCTCGCCCACCGATCCATCACCGCGGGTGGCGGCCTGTATCAGCACACCGTTTTCATAGCGCAGAGAAAGAGACAAACCATCGATTTTTGGCTCGGCGGTAAAGCTGAGCGGAGTATCCTCGGACTGGCCCAGGTATTTTCGAACACTGCGGGCAAAATCTTCTACATCACTGTCTTCAAACGCATTTCCGAGCGACAACATCGGCACGCTATGCGCCACCTTGCCAAAGCCAGAGGCCGCGGGCGCCCCTACGGTATTCAGCTGAGACGCCTCGTCTTTCAGTGCCGGAAACGCGTCCGTCAAAGCAACATACCGGCGTTTGGCCGCATCGTATTCGGCGTCCGAAATGATCGGCGCATCTTCCTGGTGATACGCAAGATCGGCGGTTTGCAGTTTCTCCTGCAAGGCCAGGAATTCCTGGCGGGCGTCTTCTTTGGAAAGACTCTTCGGATCGCTGTCTTGGCTTTGTGTCACGCGTTTGCCCCGTCTTGCTTCAGACTAGGTGATAGGCCGCAGAACCTGCCACGTCCAGAGAAGCAAGAGGGCTTTGGCGTCCCATCAAACACAAAAAATCCCGCCGCAGCGGGTTGAGCGAAGGCCCGTACAGAACCTTACTCACGAAAACCAAAATTGGCGTGGCGCGCACATGGTAAATGGCGCAGCCACTTGGTTAACGACACATGCCTTTGGTTAACAGCATATGCCATTATAATTGAGGGCAGACATCTGCCCCCAACAAAGAGTTACAATTCGAATGGGTCGCCGATCAGGCGCCGACTGCCATCCGTTGTTCGGCACCGCCACCGAGTTGATCGTCCTGCGGATCGCGCAGCACATAGCCCCGGCCCCAGACCGTTTCGATGTAGTTTTCACCGCCTGTTGCAGTGCTGAGTTTCTTTCTCAGCTTGCAGATGAAAACGTCGATGATTTTCAGTTCGGGCTCGTCCATCCCGCCATAAAGGTGGTTCAGGAACATTTCCTTGGTCAGGGTGGTCCCTTTCCGCAGGCTGAGCAATTCCAGCATCTGGTATTCTTTGCCGGTCAGGTGAACGGCCTTGCCGTCAACCTCAACGGTTTTTGCATCCAGATTAACCGAGATCTTGCCGGTCTTAATGATCGACTGGGAGTGACCTTTGGAGCGGCGAATGATCGCGTGGATCCGTGCCACCAGTTCCTCACGGTGGAACGGCTTGGTCAGGTAATCATCAGCGCCGAAACCGAAGCCTTTGATTTTATTGTCTGTATCATCAGCACCAGACAGGATGAGAATGGGCGTCTCAATACGTGCCATGCGCAATTGGCGCAGCACTTCGTGCCCGTTCATGTCCGGCAGTCCCAGATCCAAAAGGATCAGATCGTAATCATAAAGCTTTGCCAGATCGATGCCTTCCTCGCCCAGATCCGTCGTATAGACGTTCAGGTTGGCATGGGTCAGCATCAACTCAATGCTTTTTGCAGTTGTAGGATCATCCTCAACAAGAAGAATGCGCATGTTCGTTTTCTCCGCCTGTATCCTGTTTCCCTCAGGTCGCTGTTAACCTTGCTGGAAAATAGTTAATGCCCCGTTACCATGATCGTTAAAACTCAACATCAAATCAACCGTTCGGTGTTGTTTTAGCACAAAATGGCACTGGGTAGGCGGAGCAAAAGGTTAGTATTAAGCACTAAGGCTTACGAAATTTCTTCAATTGGGTGGTTTTCAACGCTTCTTCGCCGTGATCGGCAACCGCAGCAACCCAGCTGCGGAATTCTTCTTCACTGAGACCATAAAGACGCAGTGCTTCCCCTTGTGGCAGCAATCCATAAAGAACGCCCCTCACCACCGAGGCCTTGCGCGAGGCAACCCAGCGTTTTGTCGTTTTGGGCGGAAGGTCTGCACGGGTCATAACGGAGCCGTCCGGCAAGGTCACAGCCCGTGGTCCATCTACTTTTTTCAAGAACATTGCTTTATCCCTGTGAGGATCTGCGTAATTAGCTTCGTGAGCAGGTTTCCCCCATTGTCCTTAATGGCGCGTGAACCACACACTTGAGAGTCGTTAGGATTTTCCTATATTCTGCAACGCCTTTCCCTTGAACTAAGGAGTCGCCCTATGGCGCTGGATACCGATGGCCCGCTGAATTCGCTTGGCTTTGCCAAACCGCCCTCGGAAACGCGGGTGGTTGTTGCCATGTCCGGCGGCGTCGACAGCTCTGTTGTTGCTGCATATTTGGCCGATCAGGGCTATGATGTGGTGGGCGTCACGCTGCAGCTTTACGACCACGGCGCGGCCCTGGCCAAGAAGGGCGCCTGCTGCGCTGGGATCGACATCCACGATGCGCGGCGAGTCGCCGAAGAGCGCGGATTCCCGCACTATGTTCTCGACTATGAGAACATTTTTAAGGATGCGGTTATCGATGAGTTTGCCGACAGCTATCTGGCCGGGGCGACGCCAGTGCCCTGCATCCGCTGCAATGAACGGGTCAAATTCAAGGATCTTCTGGAGACCGCAAAGGATCTCGAGGCCGATTGCATGGCGACGGGTCACTATATCCAGCGCAAGATGGGCCCTAACGGCCCCGAGCTACATTCGGCCGAGGATGCCAACCGGGATCAGAGCTATTTCCTTTTTTCAACAACGCCGGAACAGCTGGACTATCTGCGCTTTCCGCTAGGGCACCTACCCTCCAAGGATGCCACCCGCGAGATGGCCTCCCGCTATGGGCTGGCGGTGGCCGACAAGCCCGACAGTCAGGACATCTGTTTCGTACCCGATGGAAACTATGCCAGCGTGATCGAGAAGCTGCGCCCCGGGGCGGCTGATCCCGGAGAGATCGTTCATGCGGATGGGCGCGTTCTGGGCCAGCACACCGGGGTGATTCACTACACCATCGGCCAGCGCCGCGGCCTTGGGATCGGTGGCCTCAGCGAGCCGCTCTATGTGGTGCGGCTTGATGTGGACAAGAAACAGGTGGTCGTCGGCCCCAAGGACATGCTGGCCACCCGAATCGTACCTGTGCGGGAAATCAACTGGCTGGGCGACGAACCCTTTACCAGTCGGAAGGAATGGCATGTCGCGGTGAAGGTTCGCTCGACCCGCCCCCCGCGTGAGGCGATTATCCGTCCATTGTCCGAAACCACGGCCGAGGTTGAGCTCCTGACGCCCGAAGAAGGCGTATCGCCCGGACAGGCCTGCGTTTTTTATGACACCGAAAGCAGCCGCATCTTTGGAGGCGGCTGGATCTGGCGCGGCTACTAAAGGCGCGCCAGAACCGCGCGGGCGGCGCGCAGGCCCGGCGCCTCCCCGCCCTCGCCCAGACGCTCCATGGTGAGCCCCATGGCGTCCTGCTGCGCCTCAGGGTTGGCACGGACATCTGCCAGCGCCCCGGCGATCCGCGACGGGGTGCAATCTGGCCCAAGGCATTCCGGCACAACGCGGGTTTCGCTCACCAGATTGACGAGTGTGACCGTATCAATCAGGGCCATGCGCTTCATGATCTGCCAGGTCAGCCATTGGAAGCGATAGGCGATCACCATGGGGGTGCGCGCGGCGGCTAGCTCCAGCGACACGGTGCCCGAAGCTGCAAGCGCCAGATCCGCCGCGGCAAAGGCCGCTCGTTTGCGCGCCTCGGCAACAGCCGGGTCAAGACCGGTCGGGTCGAGCAACACAGTGCCCTGTGGCCAATCCTTGGCGTGCTGGCGCACCAATTCAGCCACCGGACCGGCGGTCGGCACCACGATTCGGTATTCGGGATAGGCCGCTACGAAATCCCGCAGCGCGGCCCCGAACACGGGCGCCAAGCGCCCCACCTCTGACCGCCGTGACCCCGGTAAGGCCAAAAGGATCGGCGCATCGCCAAGGTCACAGGTCTGGCGCAACGCGGCGATCTCTTCTGCTGTCGCCTTTGGCTCTGCTACTACGGGATGGCCGACAAAATCGCAGTCCATCCCGGCGGCTTCCATATAAGGCGGCTCGAACGGCAGCAGCGCAAGCACGTGATCGATGCAGGTGGCCATCTTCTGCGCCCGGCCCGGCCGCCAGGCCCAGACGGACGGTGCCACGTAATGCACGGTACGGATGTCGCTGCCCTGTTTCACCAGCCGCGCCACGCGCAGCGAAAAATCCGGGCTGTCGATGGTGATCATCACATCAGGGCGCATGGCGATCACAGCATCGGCGGTTTCACGGATACGGCGTTTCAGATGGCGGTATTTCGGCAGAACCTCGGCCAGGCCCATGACGGACAGCTCGTCCATCGGAAACCGGGACTGCAGCCCCTGCTCAGCCATCAGGGTACCGCCAACCCCTTCAAATGAAACATCGGGGGCTAGCGTTTTCAGCCCTTCCATCAGGGCCGCGCCCAGCCGATCCCCCGAAGGCTCCCCGGCCAGGATAAAGACCCGGAGGCTCATGCCGCGTCGCGCAGCCACAGGAACAGGCCCAGACGGTCACAGGTGGCAATCACCGCCTCCTGCTCCAGCACGATCACGCCTCCGGCCTCCAGCACGATACCGGACAGACCGGCTGCTGCGGCCTTTTCCACCGTCGCAGGGCCAATGGTGGGCAGATCGGCGCGCCGGTCCTGTCCTGTCTTCGGCGCCTTGACCATCACTCCGCCCTGCCCGTCCGGACGGTGGATCAAGGTCTCCAGCATCCAGTCGGTGCCAAAGACCGTTTCCACCGCGACGGCTTGCCGCGCCCGCACCGCGCAGGACTGGCCAATGTCCGCCGCGCTCATCGCGGCAACGATTTCTGTTCCCCTGGCTGCGTCTGCCTTGTCGAGTTCACCTGGCTGAATACGGGTCGGCACCCCTGGCTGCATCAATAGATCCGGCGCCACATCATGCGCAGCTCGTACAGCAAAACCTGCTGACTCAAAAAGCTCCATGATCGCCCGCAATGCGCCGTCATCCCCGGCGCCAAGCGCAGCCTGCAACACCGGCACCATCGGCAAGGTTTCGGCATCGATGGCCGCAGGATCAATGGCCGGGCGCGACACGCCCCCCGCCAGACAGATCTCCGTTACGCCTGCGGACGTCAGCCGGGCGAGGAAACTGCCCAGCTGTTCCAGGCGAAAGGTGATTTCCGGATCAAGCGCATCCGGCTCGGACCCCGCCATGGCGCAGACCAGCGGTCGTTCGGACAGGCGATTGCAGATTTCAAGCGGCAGCGCACCGCGCCCCGCGATCAGAGCGATCATGCGATCATCCCCCTGGTGTCAAAAACGACCGGTCGCTTGCACCGGTGATAAAGGCGATGATTTCCTGCACATAAGCGCTGTCGGTTTCCTCACCAAGCCGCCGGGCGCGTTCCTGAAAGGTGCCCTCCCCCTGTGCCAGCATCTGGAAGGCGGCGCGCAGGGCGGTGATATCTGCCCGCGACACACCGCGGCGTTTCAGGCCGACAAGGTTAAGCCCGTCCAGCTCTCCGCGCGGGGCCTGTACCAGCCCGTAGGGGATCACATCATTTGTGACCATGGTCACCGCGCCGATGATAGCGCCACGCCCGATGCGCACCCATTGGTGGATACCGGAAAGACCACCGATGATCACATCATCCTCGATCACGCAATGACCTGCGACGGCGGCAGAATTGACCACGATCACCCGATCCCCAATCTGCGCGTCATGGGCAATGTGGCAACCGGCCATGAACAAGCCGTCATCGCCGATCCGGGTCACCCCGCCGCCACCTTCGGTACCTGCATTGATGGTCACATGTTCACGGATCCGGTTGCGCGCACCGATCACGGTCCGGCTTTTCTCTCCCTTGAACTTCAGATCCTGCGGAATCTCACCGATCACTGCGAAGGAGAACACCGTCGTCTCTGCGCCGATCTCGGTTTCGCCGGTGACCACCACATGGGATTTCAGAACCACCCCTTCGCCAAGGGTGACGTCAGCGCCGACCATGCAGAACGGACCGATTTCACAGCCCTCACCAATGGTGGAGCCCGGTTCGATCACCGCCGACGGATGGATCTGGCTCATCGCGATCAATCCTTCTGAATGTCGACCATGGCCGAGAATTCAGCCTCGGCAGCGGTTTCGCCATCGACCGAGGCAACGCCCTTGAACTTGAAGATCTTGCCACCTTTCTTCCCGCGCAGGGTTTCGACATGCATGTCCAGGACGTCGCCCGGGATCACCTTGCGGCGGAATTTGCACTTGTCGATATTCATGAAGTAGATCAGCAGGTCGGTATCGACCATATCCATGCCGACACCCAGCATGACGCCGGCGGTTTGCGCCATCGCCTCGACGATGGTTACGCCAGGCATGATCGGCGTGCCGGGGAAGTGGCCCTGAAAATGCGGTTCGTTCATGGTGACGTTCTTGATCCCATGCGCCGAGGTGTAACCGTCGATTTCGATCACTTTGTCGACCAGCAGGAACGGGTAACGATGCGGCAGAATGCGCTGGATCAGGTGAATATCGGCACTTTTCAGATCGGCGGTCATGGCGGGTATCCCGTTTTTTTATATGTCCTGCGTCACTACCAAGCGGGAACGGTCTGGGCAAGCGCACCGCGCCGATGTCAGGCACCGGTCAGACCTGTTTCACTGGTCAGACGACTGGCTTTCAAGGTCTGCCCCGTCTCCCAGAACGGCATCGATGCGCGTGATCGCAAGATCCGTCACATCCGCGGCCTCAGAGCTGAGGAAAACCGAAGAGTTATCCAGAATGGCACCGGCGCCGCTGTCACGCATGATCCCCTGAAGGATGGGCAAAGAGGCTACAAAGAACTCCCGGCGGGCTGTTTCGCCCATTTGAGTGATCTCGCGCAGTTTCTGATCCTGCGTACGCCGGGTCTCCTGCACCTTTTTGTCAAAGGCATCCGCAAGCGTGCGAAACGCCTCGGGCTCCATAGAGGGCCGCCGCTGAGTCAGGTCCTGCTCTTCGGCGCGCAGCTCTGCTTCGATACGGCGGTTCTCGGCGGTGAGCACGGCACCTTCGGCTTCCAGCTCACGCGTGACGCGCTGGCCAAAGGCGCTTTCGGAGAAGAGACGGTCAGGCTGGATCGTCAGAATGCCACTTTGCGGCGCGCCAATCTGCATTTCCTGGCCGAGAGACAGATTGAAAGGCGCGGGTGTTCCAATAACCGTTGACTGGGCCAAAGCTGTTCCAGCGGTCAAAGGCAGGTACAGCGCCAGGCCCATAACAAGCCCCCGGCGCGCCTGATAAAGGGGCGCCGACCAGCCGGTCGGCGCCCTCTTTGTTATACACGTCGGCCTTGCCTGCATCACCGGGTCAGAACCGGGCCTGCAAGGTCAGATCGAAACTTTGTTCCTTGTCAAAGTCTTCTTTCTTGACCGCATTGGAAAAGTTGAACCGCAACGGGCCAAAGGCCGTCGTCCAGAGGACCGAAAAGCCGACCACGTGCCGGAAAGAGCCGTTACGGCCGACGACGAAACCACCGCTGGCCGGTGTGTCCACGTCCTGCAGGCCCCAAAGGTTGCCGACATCGTAGAAAAGACCACCGCGCAGCCCCAGTTCCTCAGGCAGACCCAGCGGGAATTCGGCATCAAAACGTGCAACAGCATAGACGTTGCCGCCGAGGAAATCGTCGTAACTTCCGCCATCAGCCCGCGGTGCAGTATCCCGAGGCCCGATCCCGCCGGGTTCGAACCCCCGCATAACGCTGGGGGTCAGAACAAAACGGTCAATCGAGCGGCTGTAATCGTCGCCCATCCAGTGCAGCGAGCCGGTTTCCAAAGTGGCCCGAAGCGTGACTTCCTCGTTGAGGATCTTGCGCTGCGCGACCAGCTTGGCCGTGGTTCTGAGGTATTCGCTATCTCCGCCAAGCCCGGCATAATCAGCGCCCACCTGCATGGTGAAACCAATATTGGGGTCGAGTCCGGTCAGACGGCTGTCATAGGAATATGTGAACCCAAGGGAGCTGGACGTTTTGCTGCCTTGATTGATCTCACTTCTTATCACAGGGCCCGCCACAGGGTAGGTCCCTCCGACAAAGCTCACGTCATCGCGGCGGATCATCTCACTGTCGGCCCAAGTATAGCGCACTTCCAGAGTGGTATCTTCGGTCACATTGAAGGTCAGCGCCGGACGGAAGAACGCGCGAGAGGTGTCGTACTCCGCATAGCTAGAATCGGTTTCGGACACACCAAGGTCCAAATCGAATTTCAGATCCCGTCCCAGCAGATGCGGCTCGGTAAAGCCCAGAACGTACTCTTCCGATTCCTGAGCAGTCGCGATCGAGAAAGACAGGCGTTGACCGCGGCCCAGGAAGTTGTTTTCGGTCAGACCAACGTTAACCCCAAAGCCGTCGTTGACAGAGTATGCGCCGCCAAGGCTCAACGAACCGGTCGGTTGCTCTTCGACGTTCACGTCTACGATCACCTGGCTTTCGGAGCTGCCTTCCCGGACGTCCACGTCTGATTTGGCAAAGAAGCCAAGCGCACGAATCCGTTCTGCGGCATCCCGGATTTCACGCGGATTGAAGGGGTCGCCTTCGACCGAGCGGAACTTCTGGCGGATCACCCGGTCCAGCGTTGTCGTGTTGCCTTCGATATCGATGCGTTCGACGAAGACACGCGGTCCGCGCACCATCGCGAATTCAACATCCAGCGTCAGATCGCGGTCGTTGCGGGTCACCCGCGGCTCAACCCGCAGGAAATCAATCCCCTGACGCGTTGCCAGCGTTTCCAGCATCTCGATGGAACGTTCAACAATCAGCGGCGAATAGGTCACGCCCGGTTTGACTTTCAACGCAGAGCGGTAGAGGTCAGCATCGGCCTCAGCGATTTCGCTGGTCACCGAGATATTGCCGAACTCGAACTGCTGACCTTCGGTAACATCGACGACCAGATAGACGGCGTCACGCTCCCGAGTCACTTCGGCGTTGGTGCTGTTGACCCGGAAATCCACATAGCCGCGCGACAGGTAGAAATCGCGCAACACCTGCCGGTCAAACTGCAGGCGGTCCTCGATCAGCGTGTCCTTGTTGATGAAGGTCCGCAAGAGACCAGCCTGCTTGGTTTCCAGAACCCGGCGCAGACGCCGATCCGAATAAACCTTGTTGCCGACAAACGAAACACGCTCGACTTCGATGGTGTCGCCTTCGGCAATCTCAAACACCAGATCGACGCGATTGTCGCTACGGCGGATGATGCGCGGCGTTACACGCGAGGCCAAACGTCCCTGCGCCCCATAGGCGGCAGCAATGGTCTCGGCGTCCCGTTCGGCCTGCGCGGCGCGAAACACGCGGCGCGGCGCGGATTCGATCAGCTCGGCCAGCTTGTCATCCTTGATCCGCCGGTTACCTTCAAAATTGATCTGGTTGATCGTCGGGAACTCGGTGACCTTGATGATCAGAGAATTGCCACTCGGCACCAGCTCAACGGTCTCAAAGACACCGCTGTCAAGAATACGCTGATACGCGTCATTCAACTGGCCAGCGCTGACTGGTTTTCCCCGTTCCAGCGCCGCATAGGACACGATCGTATCCGATTGGATGCGCTGATTGCCCTCCACCCGGACCGAATTGAACTGGTAGCTTTGCGCCGATGCGAAACTGGGCGTCAGGACAAATCCCAAGGCAACAGCCAATACGGCGCTCGATACGCTTCTATACAGTATATTGGTGCGTTTTGTGCGCACACCGCAGGATGTACCCACGACCTTCCCCCGAACCATCAGTCATAATCCGATTTTTTAAGCAGCTTTTAACTGTGCGTACCGGGTTTACTGACCGTTGTCAAAACTAAGAAATCACTCCGGGGCACGAAGATGCGCACAGACTGAGCACGGGTGACCGACGCGTTGCGCGGTGCAAACGCCGCATCCCCATGGTTTCAAAGGGATCCGAACCAGGCACCTGCAGTCAGAGCGAGAAAAATCGTCACGACCGACAGTGCGCGATCCCAATTAAGGCGCATCAAAAGACCCAGGCCATTGTCCGTTCTCATCAGAGCGTGCATGGCGACTTCCTTTCCCCAGTCGATGCCGCGCGCAAGGCTGCGCTGCGGGCGTAGCAGATTGAGAAAGGGTTAATGCTGGAATATGGCGACAGTTGGGCACCTGCCCCCTTCCCGGAGGCGGGCGCCACAAGAAGTGTGTTAAATTTTAACAGAAAAGATCGTTGCCGAGTGCAAAGACCATCAACGACAGAATCATCGCAATGCCAAGGGTCATCAGGATCCGCATGACTCCATCACTGGGCGGACGCCCTGTGACCGCCTCATAGGCGTAGAACACCAGGTGGCCCCCATCCAGTGCTGGCACCGGGAAGAGGTTCAACAGGCCAACAGCTGTCGACAGAACCGCGATGAAACGGATGAAGCTGACCGCGCCCTGGCTTGCCATTGCGCTGGAGGTTTCCGCGATCCCGATGGGCCCTGACAGGTTACAGGTGCTGATGGCGCCGGTAATCATATGCGTCAGGCCCGAAATCGACATGTCGATCACCGACCAAACCTGCGACGCCCCAGCTACCAGGGATTCGCCGACCCCGCCCACTTCGGTTGCGGGCTCAAAGGCCTGACCGCCGACCACACCAATCCGCCAACGGGTCGCGAAACTTCCGTCGGGCTGCGGCTCATCCGTGCGACGCGGTGCCAGCGCAAGCTCCAACTCCTGCCCCTGCCGCCAGACATCCAATAGCAGTACGCGGCCATCGGCCTGTTCGACGGTCTGCTTAAGCTGATCGAAGGCAAAAATCGGTTCTCCATCGACGCCCGTGATGACATCTCCGGCCTGAAGCCCGGCATCCGATGCAGCGCTGCGCGGCGCAACGGCCCGCACGTGGGGCGGCGACAGGAACGGCCCCTGAACCGTGATCAGCTGCCCCTCTCTGCGCACCTGATACTCCATCGGCTGCACCATCGGCAGTTGGTCGCGGAATTCCCCCCATGACATGGCTCCGGCCTCGTCCGGGATGGCAACGCCCTCGATTGCGACCAATTCGTCACCTTCGCGCAGCTGGTTTTCGATGCCGGGCAGCGGCACCAAGGTACCGATAGCCAGCGGATCCCGCAGGGTTCCCTGCGTCATCGCCAGAACCGAGAAAATGATCACTGACATCACAAAATTGAACACTGGTCCGGCAGCAACCGTAGCGCTGCGCGCCCAAAGCGGGGCACCGTGCATGGTCTGGCGCAGGCGCGTCGGATCATTGGCCGCCGCCTCCATCGCGGCGCTGTCCTTGCCCGAGGCCGCGTCTGCATCGCCAAGGAATTTCACATATCCCCCAAAGGGCAACAGCGCGATCTGCCAGCGGGTGCCACGCTTATCGACGCGGCTGAACAACACGGGGCCAAAGCCCAGCGAAAAAACTTCCGCATGGATTCCGGACCACCGGCCAACGATGTAGTGGCCGTATTCATGCACCGCGACGATCACCGAAAGCGCGACAACAAAACTGGCGATAGTGTAGAGAAAGCCGCCAAACTGCGGGAGTAGGGTCACGATATCCAAGTTCTTACCTTATCTGCGTTCCGCTGCGGCGCGCTCTGCCTCTTGTCGGGCGAGATGGTCAATCTCAGTGACGTTATCAAGGGTCATTGCGGAATCAATAAGGCCGCTTTGTGCCTCCATCCGCTCCAGAACCGCGGCCGTTACCTCGGCCATTTCGGTGAACCCGATCTGTCCCGCGATGAACAGATCCAGCGCCTTTTCCTTGGCTGCATTGAAGACGGCGCCCATCAGACCGCCGCGCTGCATTACATCATAGGCTTGCTGTAGCGCCGGGTACCGCGCCGTATCCGGAGCCGTGAATTTCAGCTGACCGATTTCCGCCAGATCGAGGCGCGCAACCGGCAGATCCTTTCGCTCGGGCCAATGCAGCGCGTATCCGATGGCATGGCGCATATCTGGTGCGCCCAGATGCGCCATCAGGGCACCATCGCGAAAGCCAACCAGCGCATGCACCATCGATTCGGGGTGCACCAGAACCTCGATTTGTTCTGGCGCGACACCAAAGAATTCTTTGGTTTCAATAACCTCTAACGCCTTATTGAACATTGATGCGCTGTCGATGGTGATGCGCTGCCCCATGTCCCAGTTTGGATGGGAGGACGCCTCGGCCAAGGTTGCCTTTTGCAGATCTTCCAGCGGCCAGTCGCGGAACGCGCCACCGGATGCGGTGATGATGATCCGCTCAACCGCGGAAATCTCTTCACCGACCAGCCCCTGAAACACCGCCGAATGTTCGCTGTCCACCGGCAAGAGCCGGGCGCCATGTCGCAGCGCGGTCTGCATCAGAAGGCCACCGGCACAGACCAGCGATTCCTTATTGGCCAGCGCCAGCGTGGTGCCCTGCTCCAGCGCCTTGAGACCCGGCGCAAGACCGGCGGCGCCAACGATGGCCGACATGATCCAGTCCGCCGGACGGGTTGCCGCCTCGATCAGGGCAGCCTCTCCCGCTGCGGCCTCCACGCCACTGCCCTCCAGCGCGGCGCGCAGATCCGGCAGGCGCTCCTCATAGGCCGTTACCGCAATATCAGCCTTGAGCGCGATGGCATCCGCCGCAAGCCGGGCAATATTGGCACCGCCCGTCAGTGCCACTACGTCATAGGCGCGCAGATCGCGCCGGATCAGGTCAATGGTGTTCTGCCCGATCGAGCCGGTGGCGCCGAAGATAGAAATTTTACGCATGGTCATGCCCTACAAGGCTATCCCAGAAATGTCACGAAGATCAGGAAGGCCGCCGCCGCCCCGAGCATCCCGTCGAACCGGTCAAAAAGACCACCGTGACCGGGAATAAGCGCGCTGGAATCCTTGACGCCGGTCTTCCGCTTCAGCGCGCTTTCCGCGATGTCGCCCGCTTGGCTAGCCATCGACATGACAACCGACAGGACAATCGCGCCCATGCCCAGCCCCGAGGCTTCGCTGAAAAAGGCCCCGACAATCGCCGCAGCGATCCAGCCAGCCGAAGATCCGGACCAGGTTTTCTTGGGGCTGACACGCGGCCAAAGCTTTGGCCCGCCGATCATCTTACCGGCAAAATAGCCTGCTACATCGGTGGCGACGACAACGCCGATCAGCCACAACAGCCAAGGGGCCCCCATTTCATTGCGCAGCCATACAAAGGTAAAGCCGGCGCAAACGATCCAGAGACCAAACAAGCCAAAACGCAGGCGGGCAGCAACGGGCAGTTGAAACATACCGCCAAGAATAGGCGAAACCAGCAAGGGCATACCCCAGACCGGCGGCAGCAGGGTCGCGCCCAGCACCGCAATGGCTGACATTGCCCCCAGTTGCAGCGCCTGTCCGGTCTTTTCGGGCGTCAGCATCCGGACAAGTTCCCAGATCATGCCACCGCAAGCGGCAGCGATGAGCAGCGCAAACCAGATGCCGCCCAGCCAGATTTCCACGGCGCCTACGACAAGCATGACGACCGCGGACAGCAAGCGCGGCATCAGGTCGGACCAGCGTCCCGCGCTCATGTCTTCACCGCGCCAAAACGTCTGTCACGGGCGCCATAGCCCCGGCACAGGCGCCCCAGTTCTTCGGCGGTGAAATCCGGCCAGAGCGTGTCGATGAACTCATACTCCGCATAGGCAGACTGCCACAGCAGGAAGTTGGAAATCCGCGCCTCACCGCTGGTGCGGATCACCAGATCGGGATCCGGCAACACATGGGTATCGAGGTATTTCGGCAGGGTTTCCTCGTCCACATCGTCAGGAGATAGTTTTCCAGCCGCAACATCCTGCGCTAGCCGTTTCGTGGCGCGGGCCACCTCGTCCCGCCCACCATAGTTCAGGGCAATTGTGAGATTGGTGCCGTCGTTACCTTTGGTTTCCTCTTCCAACTGATCCATCAACTGGATCAGCTTGGCATCAAGCCGCACCCGATCCCCGATGAAACGCACCCGTACATTACGCGCGGCCAGCGCCTTCATCTCCTTGGAGATATAGCGGCGAAACAGGCTCATGAGGCCTGCGACCTCGACCTGCGTCCGTTTCCAGTTCTCGGTCGAAAAGGCAAATATGGTCAGATACTTGATGCCCAGGGACGGGCAGCATTCGACGATTTCCCGCACCCGTTTGGCGCCTGCGTGGTGCCCGAACAGACGCGGGCGGCCACGGGACTGTGCCCACCGGCCGTTGCCATCCATGATGATGGCAACATGGCGTGGGCCCTGCCCCGTGCCGTCTTCGGACGCGCCCTCGGAAGGCGCCGTGTCGGTATTGCTGACCATATCCGGGCGTCAGACCTGCATGATTTCGGCTTGCTTGTTTTCCAGCGCCTCATCCACGGCCTTGATCATCGCGTCGGTCAGATCCTGAACTTCGCTCTCCCAGAACTTCTGGTCGTCCTCGGACATCCCATCAGCCTTGGCCTTCTTGATTTGATCCATGCCATCGCGGCGCACGTTGCGCACCGACACACGGGCGTGTTCAGCGTATTGGCCGGCAACCTTCGTCAGCTCGCGGCGGCGTTCTTCGTTCAGCTCCGGAATCGGCAGCATGATGATGGTGCCGTTCAGCTGCGGGTTGATGCCGAGGCCGGATTCACGGATGGCCTTTTCAACTTTGCCAACAAGGGATTTATCCCACACGTTGATCGTCACCATGCGCGGCTCGGGCACGTTGACGGTGCCGACCTGGTTGATCGGCGTCATCGAGCCATAGGCATCTACCATCACCGGATCCAGCATCGAGGCCGAGCCACGCCCAGTCCGCAGCGAGGCAAACTCGGTGCGCAGGTTGGCCATGGCGCCATCCATGCGACGTTTCAGATCGTCGGTATCCAGTTCAAAATCATCAGACATTCTGCTCTCTCCCCTGACTTGAGGCGGTCTTTACACCGCTCATAAGCGATTGTCGCAAGATTGTATAGCAATCTCGGCCCGCTGACGGCCACTCTGCCCGATGGCAGCAGCTAGCCACAGCGTTGATACCGGCTTGCAACCCCTTGCATAAACGAAAAGACGCGCCTCCTGCCGGGACACGCGTCTTTTGCCATTTTCAAACCAACTGCGGTTCAGCCCTGAACCTTGGTGTAGGTGCCTTCGCCAGCCAGAATACCGCGGAACCCGCCCGGCTCATCCAGCGAGAAGACAATGATCGGCAGGCTGTTGTCGCGCGCCAGAGCAATCGCCGAGGCATCCATCACGCCCAGACGTTTGGCCAGCACATCGTCATAACTGACGGTGTCATAGCGTTTGGCGTCGTCGAACTTCACCGGATCCTTGTCATAGACGCCATCGACCTTGGTGCCTTTGAAGATCGCCTCGCAGGCCATTTCATTGGCACGCAGCGTCGCCGCAGTGTCGGTGGTGAAATAGGGGTTACCGGTGCCGGCCGCGAAGATGCAGACCCGCTTCTTCTCAAGGTGGCGCACGGCGCGGCGGCGGATATAGGGCTCGCAGACCTGATCCATCGGAATGGCGCTGATCACCCGGGTGAAGACGCCAAGCGATTCCAGAGCGGCCTGCATGCCAAGGGCGTTCATCACGGTCGCCAGCATCCCCATATAGTCAGCTGTGGTGCGTTCCATGCCCTGCGCAGCGCCGGACAGGCCCCGGAAGATATTGCCGCCGCCGATAACCATGCAGATCTCGACGCCCATGTCGTGCACCGACTTCACCTCTTTGGCGATCCGCTCCACGGTCGGCGGATGCAGGCCAAAGCCCTGATCCCCCATCAGCGCCTCCCCGGAGATTTTCAGCATGACACGTTTATAGGCAACGGCCGAAGTGGCGGCCGGTGTTTCGATTTCTTGGGGCATGTTGCGCTCCGGAATATGACGGGGTTAATTTGCGCCGCAAAATGAAGCAAATCACCGGCAGGATCAATGCAGGCCAGGCGCCTTTTCTTCCCCGGAGTATAACAAATCCGCCCTCGGTGAGGACAGGCTGACATGACAGAACTTCGCATCGATCCGGATAGGCCCGTTCTGATCGCTGGCCCAACGGCCTCGGGGAAATCCGCGCTCGCGCTGGAAATTGCGGAAAAACAAGGCGGTGTGGTGGTCAACGCCGATGCCAGCCAGGTGTTCGACTGTTGGCGGATCGTTACCGCCCGCCCTTCTGCCGAAGAAGAAGCCCGCGCGCCGCACCAGCTTTATGGGCATGTGGCCTATGATGCGCCCTATTCCGCCGGTCACTGGCTACGGGAGGTGGTGCCGCTGCTGTCAGGAGCGCAGCGGCCGATCATCGTCGGCGGAACCGGCCTTTATTTCAGTGCTTTGACCGAAGGTATGGCTGAAATCCCGCCCACACCTGCAGAAGTCCGGGCCGAGGGCGATTCGATGTCGCTCGAAGACTTGCTGTCGGCGCTTGATCCCCAGACCGCGGCCCGCATCGATGTGCAGAACCGTGCCCGCGTGCAGCGCGCCTGGGAGGTGCTGACCGCCACGGGACGGGCGCTGGCCGATTGGCAGGATGACACCCCGCCGCCGCCCCTGCCGCTGAACGCCTGCAGTGCGTTGGTGCTGGAAAGCAGTAAGGACTGGCTGGAGGCACGCATCCGCAAACGGTTCCGCGCCATGCTGGATCAGGGCGCCATGGATGAAGTCGAGGCCATGCGAGATCGGTTCGACCCCAGCCTGCCCTCCTGCAAGGCGATCGGCGCGCCGGAACTCATGGCCTATGCCACTGGCAGAATGACGCTGGAGGAGGCGGAGGAAAGCGCCGCGATTGCCACCCGCCGTTTCGCCAAACGGCAGCGCACCTGGTTCCGTGCCCGCATGGATAAATGGCGGAAAATCTCCCCGGAGATCGGCTATCAGCTCAGCTAAACGGCAGGTGCAGGTAAGAGGCACAAATTTATCAATTTTTAACCTTCTTCGGCAGGAACTTGCCAGAATCACATTTTCATGCGCTGTTACATCGATAAAGTTTAAGTAAATCTATGTAACATCTCATGCCATTCGACCCGAAACCAGCCGAAGATCTTCACGTTTCGCCGCTTTCGCGTCTCTACCCGGACGGTCCTTGGCAAACAGAACTCGCGCATGATCGCGCCGAGCATGTGCTGATCTGGATCACACGCGGACAGGGTCGTTTCCTGATGGATGGGCACCGGCGCGGCTTTGGCGCGCATACGGCGCTGTTCTTTCCGGCCGGCAATCTGTGGTCAGTGGAATTCGGACGCCAATGCCTGGGTCAGGCCCTGATCGTGCCCGCCACCGCGCCCGTGTCGATGCCGCCCGAGCCGCTACACCTGAAGTTCAACGACCCGGTCGAGCAAGCGCGTCTCAACAGCCTGCTTGAGGCGGTGTCGGTCG
This sequence comes from Pseudophaeobacter sp. 1A09344, assembly GCF_041008745.1. Classification (NCBI taxonomy): domain Bacteria; kingdom Pseudomonadati; phylum Pseudomonadota; class Alphaproteobacteria; order Rhodobacterales; family Roseobacteraceae; genus Pseudophaeobacter; species Pseudophaeobacter sp. 1A09344. The sequence goes on along the minus strand of NZ_JAXGFS010000001.1, from coordinate 502,275 downwards.
AACAATCCACTCATCCTGCCCTGTGGCGCCGGGCCATGCAGTCCTACACCGATCTGATCAGCATCCAGCTGCGCCGTCAGCCCCCCTCCGGCCCCCTACCCCCGGTGAAACCAAACGCCGCGCGGCGCCTGTCACAGGCCTATTGCAAGCGGGTGGTTACCTATTTCGATGAACACGCCAGCATGGCAGATCACGCCGCTGCGCTGAACGTAACGCCGACCCACCTGACCCGGGTCTGCAAGGCGGAAACCGGCAAGACTGCCGCCACGCTGCTGACAGAGCGGCAGCTTCACGCGGCCCGCAGCCTGCTGATTTCAAGCGATCTGGCCATGCGCGACATTGCCGCCCAACTGGGGTTCGGCAGCGCCGCCTATTTCACTCGCTTCATCACCCAGCACACCGGTGAGACACCAAGCGCCCTGCGCAAGAAGGCGCGCAAAGCCGCTATTCCCCAGTAACGTTCCAGCCTCTGCCCGCGACCTGCCGTCGTGAGTCGGCCCAGGCCCCCGTTTGCACCTCAACCCTGCGGAGAACTGGGCACTTCTGCCCAGTCCTGTGGCGCGACCCACCGCGAATATACGAAAACGACGCAAAAAAGGTCGCTTTTCTGCCGTATTCCGCCGAATCTGTGCATTGACCTAAGCCGCCTTATGAGGCCGAATAGGTGCGTGAGACGGCGAAATTCAAAAATAGCACCTTTCCGGACCGCAATCCGGACATACCATCGCCACCTCGAGGCAGGGCCAAGCGTCCTGTTGGTGCAAACAGGGAGATCCGTATGAACAACGATACCACCACCGGCGCGCCGATCCACTGGGCCGCCCAGATGCATGCCGAGGAAGTCAAAAACGGCAAACTGAGCCGCCGTGAATTCCTGGCCCGCTCCACCGCACTGGGCGTCAGCGCCGCAGCCGCCTATGGGCTGATCGGTCTGGAGACCCCGGTGCAGGCCGCTGCACATGCCCAGAAGGGTGGCACCCTGCGTATGCAGATGGAGGTCCGTGCGCTCAAGGATCCGCGCACTTTTGACTGGACCCAGATCGCGACCTTTACCGCCGGCTGGCTGGAATATCTGGTCGAATACAACAGCGACGGCTCTTTCGGCCCGATGCTGCTGGAAAGCTGGAGCGCCAATGCCGATGCGACCGAATACACCCTGAACGTCCGCAAAGGCGTCAAATGGAACAACGGCGACGATTTCACCGCCGAGGACGTGGCTCGCAACATCGCCGGCTGGTGTGACAAGAGCGTCGAAGGCAACTCGATGGCAGGCCGCATGGCATCGCTGATCGACGAAGCCACTGGCAAGGCCGCAGATGGCGCCATCACCGTGGTGGACAGCCACACCGTGATGCTGAAGACCAACACGCCGGACATCACCATCATCCCCGGCATGGCGGACTATCCCGCAGCCATCACCCATGCCAGCCATGACGCGGCAACCATGCTGGAGAACCCGATCGGTACCGGTTACATGCTGCCCGAGAGCATGGAAGTCGGTGTCAAGGGTGTGCTGGTGCGCAACGAGGACCACGAGTGGTGGGGCTACGCCGCTGGTAAGGGCGGCCATCTGGACCGCATCGAGTTCATCGACTACGGCACCGATCCGGCCGCCTTCCTGGCCGCCTTCGAGGCCGAAGAAATCGACATGAACTGGGAGTCGGTCGGTGAATATGTCGACATCTTCGACAGCATCGGCCTGACCCGATCGGAAATCCCCTCCGGCTTTACCATCGTCATCCGCCCGAACCAGCTGGCCGAAGTCGATGGCATGAAGCCCTATGCTGACAAGCGCGTGCGCCAGGCCCTGGCCATGGCAGTCGACAACAACGTCTGCCTTGAACTGGGCATGTCCGGCTACGGCATCCCGGCAGACAACTGCCACGTCGGCCCGATGCACCCGGAGCACGACCCCAGCGTCACCCGTATCCCCTATGACCCCGCCAAGGCCAAGGCCCTGATGGATGAAGCAGGCATGGGCGATTACGAGCACGAGCTGCTGTCGATCGACGATGACTGGCGCCGCAACACAACCGATGCGGTGGCAGCCCAGCTGCGCGATGCAGGCATCAACGTGAAGCGGACCATCCTGCCCGGTTCCACCTTCTGGAACGACTGGGTGAAATATCCCTTCTCCTCGACCAACTGGAACCACCGCCCGCTGGGCACTCAGGTACTGGCACTGGCCTATCGCTCGGGCGAGGCCTGGAACGAAAGCGGCTTTGCAAATGCCGAGTTCGACGCTCTGCTGGCCGAGGCCAACTCGATCGCAGATGCCGACAAGCGCCGCGAAGTGATGGGCAAACTGCAAGCCATCATGATCGACGAAGGCGTCACCATCCAGCCTTACTGGCGCACCGCCATGCGTCACCACCGGGATACCCTGGTCGGTGTCGACAAGCACATTGCGGACCTGCCCCAGCTTTACAAGTGGGCTCTCAAAGCCTGACCTGGACCTGCACGGGCCGCGCATCGCGCGGCCCGTTTCCGCTGGACCCGTAGCACAGCCAAAAGACAGGGCGCATCCGCGCCTAGCAAAAGCGCAGCGGCATTGAACCGGGCGCATAGCCACCAATGGGGGCATCCATGGGACTGTTTATCCTCAGACGCGTCGGGGTCATGATCCTGACGGCGCTTTGTCTGACCTTTGTCGTGTTCTTCATGACAAACCTCTATCCGAACCTTGAAAAACTCGCCAAGACCCAGGGCAACTTCCGCATGTCGGACGAAGCCGTGGCCAGCTGGCTGGAAAAAGGCGGTTACCTGCAATCCACGCCAAAGAAATACATGGAATGGATCGGCGTCGCGCCATCTTACCAGCACACGGCTGAGGATGGCACCATCACCGGCCGCTGCATCACTCCGGGCATGGACCCAGCCGAGGCCCCGCAGTTCTGCGGCATCCTGCAGGGCTATTGGGGTTATTCCACGGTGTTCAAGGATGAGGTCAGTTCCATCATCGCCACCCGCCTGTCGCTGACGGGCACGCTGATGTTCTGGGTGATGCTGGTCATGGTGCCCTCGGCGCTGATCCTTGGCGTTCTGGCGGGCATGAAGGAAGGCTCTGCCACCGACCGAACACTGTCGACCTTTGCCATCACCACCACGGCGACACCCGAATATGTTTCCGGCGTCCTGTTTATCGCTATTTTCTCCTCCTCTGCCGTCGGCCTCAAATGGTTCAAGGGCACCGCGACCAGCGCGATGGAAAGCCCCAACATCGAAAACTTCCTGCTGCCGGTTCTGACCATCGCCCTTTATGGCATGGGCTATATCGCACGCATGACCCGCGCCTCGATGACCGAGGTGATGACGGCGCAATATATCCGCACCGCACGGCTCAAAGGGGTGAGCTTTCCCAAGATCGTCATGAAACATGCCCTGCGCAACGCGCTGATCGCGCCTTTCACCGTGATCATGCTGCAGTTCCCTTGGCTCCTGAACGGCGTGGTGATCGTTGAGACCCTGTTCAACTACAAGGGCTTTGGCTGGACGCTGGTACAAGCCGCTGGCAACAACGATATCGAACTGCTGCTGGGCGTCTCGGTCGTCTCGGTTCTCGTGGTGTTGATCACGCAGCTGATCTCGGACATCGGCTACGTCTACCTCAACCCACGCATTCGCATTTCCTGAAGACGGAGAAAGACTATGGAACCACTCAGCTGGACCGGATCAATCGCCTTTCTCAACCCGCTTCTTTTTGCGGCTTTGGGACTACTGGCAATCTCGATCCTTCTTTGGATCATCATCGGCGCGGTCACCCCCGAGGAACGCGCCATTACCAACGCAGGCGGTACGCTCAGCCTGTCGGCCGGGCCGCAGGGCCTTGCCGCGCTGGCCGTGCGCCTCACCTTCCTGGCCTCGGCCGTCATCCTTCTGGCCTATCTGCTGCTTGGCCTCGTGATGGGCACCGGCGCGGGCATCATCGGCGCCCTGTCGCAGCAGATGCTGCCGGTCTGGATCGCCCTTGTGGTGCTTTATGCCGTTTCCATCACCTTCAAGCGGCGTCTTGGCCTTTATGGCAAGCTGTTTGACAGCCCCATCGGCATGATCGGCTTTGGCCTTGTCATGTTCTGGGTCTTCACCGGCTTTTTTGCGGCCTTTGACATGCTGGCCACCCATGATGCGCTGTCGCAGGCGTCGGGCATGAAAAACAAAGCCCCCGGCACGCCCCTGCGCGGCGCCGAAGAGGGGGAATTCCAATGGTATCTCCTTGGCGGTGACAACCTGGCTCGGGATGTGTTCAGCCGGATGGTCAAAGGCTCCTGGGAGGTGGTGAAAATTGCCCCGCTCGCGACGACCTTTGCCTTCATGGTGGGGATCACCCTGGGGCTGCCGGCCGGATACTATGGCGGCAAACTGGACACCTTCCTGTCGTTCCTCGCCAACCTGATCCTGGCCTTCCCGGTGATCCTGCTGTTCTACCTGATGGTAACCCCCGAGATCGTCGAAACCGGCCTGCCGCAGTATATGGCAGTGGTGCTCTTTGCCTTCCCGATGGTATTCTTCGGGGTGCTGCTGAACGCCCGCTACCGGACGCAGCCCAAGAAGAACTTCATCATCCTAGCTGTCGTTCTGGCGCCGCTGTTCATCCTTTACATGTCGCTGATCAATGCCAAGGGGTCCAAGATCGACTTCTGGCCGGTGGATCTGTTCGACATTCCGGGCGGTATCCTTGTGGTCTTTGTCTCGGTGGTCTTCGTGAACTCACCCACCGTGTTCCGCATCGTGCGGGGCCTGACGATGGACATCAAGACCCGCGATTACGTGGCCGCCGCGCAGACCCGGGGTGAGCGTCCCTGGTACATCATGCTGTGGGAGGTTCTGCCGAACGCACGCGGGCCGCTGATCGTCGATTTTTGCCTGCGCATTGGTTACACGACCATCCTTCTCGGGACTCTGGGTTTCTTCGGCCTTGGCCTGCCGCCCGAAAGCCCGGACTGGGGATCGACCATCAACGAAGGGCGCAAGCTCTTGTCGATCTACCTGCACCCGGCCCTGCCCCCCGCCATCGCTCTGCTGAGCCTGGTGCTGGGTCTGAACCTGCTGGCCGATGGTCTGCGCGAAGAAAGCCTGAGGGATTGATGACATGAGCAAGCTTGAGCAAACCGATGGCCCGATCCTGGAAATCGACCGCCTGTCGATCTCCTTTTTCACCCGGCTGCGCGAAATCCCGGCGGTGATGGATTTTTCCGTCTCCGTGATGCCCGGCGAAGCGGTTGGCCTTGTGGGCGAATCCGGCTGCGGTAAATCCACTGTCGCCCTTGGGGTGATGCAGGACCTTGGCAAGAACGGCCGCATCGTGGGCGGCTCGATCAAGTTCAAGGGCCGCGATCTGGGCGAGATGAGCGTCGAGGAGTTGCGCGACATCCGCGGCAACGAAATCGCGATGATCTATCAGGAGCCAATGGCCAGCCTTAACCCGGCGATGAAAATCGGCAAGCAGCTGATGGAAGTGCCGATGATCCACGAGGGCGTCAGCGAAGAGGAAGCCTACAAGCGCGCCCTTGAAGTTGTCACCGACGTGCGCCTCCCCGACCCGGAGCGGATGCTGAACAGCTATCCGCACCAGCTGTCGGGCGGCCAACAGCAGCGGATCGTCATCGCCATGGCGCTGATGTCGAAACCGGCACTGCTGATCCTGGATGAGCCCACCACCGCCCTTGACGTGACGGTGGAGGCTGCGGTGGTCGAACTGGTCAAGGATCTGGGCAAGAAATACGGCACCTCGATGCTGTTCATCTCTCACAACCTTGGCCTTGTCCTGGAAACCTGTGACCGGCTCTGCGTGATGTACTCCGGCGAAGCAGTGGAGCGCGGCAGTATCGAAGACGTCTTTGACGAGATGCAGCACCCCTATACGCAGGCGCTGTTCCGCTCGATCCCGCTGCCGGGTGCCGACAAGAACGCGCGCCCGCTGGTGGCGATTCCGGGCAACTTCCCACTGCCCCACGAACGCCCGCCGGGCTGCAACTTCGGTCCGCGCTGCGATTATTTCGAAGCGGGCCGCTGCGATGCGGGCGACATTGCCATGGCCGATGTGCCCGGCAATGACCGCCACGCCACGCGCTGCCTGAAGTTCCAGGAAATCGACTGGAACGCGCCGATCACCGTAGCCGACAAGAAGGAAAAGACCGCCCCGGGTGAGGTTGTCCTCAAGATCGACAAGCTTAAGAAATACTACGAGGTGGCGGCGAATGCCCTGTTCGGTGGCGGCGCCAAGAAGGTGGTGAAAGCCAATGAAACGCTCAGCTTCGAGGCCCGCGAATCCGAAACGCTGGCCATCGTCGGTGAATCGGGGTGTGGCAAATCCACTTTTGCCAAGGTGCTGATGGGGCTCGAAACCGCCACCGACGGGGATATCCTGATGGATGGCCAGAACATCGAACAGACCCCGATCGAAGAACGCAACACCAAGACGATTTCGGACGTGCAGATGGTGTTCCAGAACCCCTTTGATACGCTGAACCCGTCGATGACCGTCGGACGGCAGATCACCCGGGCGCTGGAAATCTTTGGCATCGGTGACAACGACGCGGAGCGCAAGCAGAGGATGCTGGAGCTGCTGGATCTGGTGAAACTACCCCGCGCCTTTGCCGACCGCATGCCGCGGCAGCTGTCCGGCGGACAAAAACAGCGCGTCGGCATCGCCCGCGCCTTTGCTGGCGGTGCACGCATCGTTGTGGCGGATGAACCCGTCTCGGCACTGGATGTGTCGGTGCAGGCGGCGGTGACCGATCTTCTGATGGAGATCCAGCGCAACGAGAAGACGACGCTGCTGTTCATCAGCCACGACCTGTCCATCGTGCGCTATCTCAGCGACCGGGTGATGGTGATGTATCTCGGCCATGTGGTGGAGCTGGGGACGACCGATCAGGTCTTCTCGCCACCCTATCACCCCTATACAGAGGCCCTGCTGAGCGCGGTTCCCATCGCCGATACATCGGTGGAAAAGGAGCATATCGTTCTCGAAGGCGACATCCCGTCAGCGATGAACCCGCCATCAGGCTGTCCGTTCCAGACCCGCTGTCGCTGGAAGAGCGAAGTTCCGGGCGGTCTCTGTGAACGCGAGGTCCCCCCGGTGCGCGACATGCAGGGCGGGCATCAGATCAAATGCCACCTCAGCGATGAGATCCTTGAACGGATGAACCCGGTCATCAAGATCGCCGCCGAGTAGCCACTCTGATCACACCCAAAGCGGCGCCCGCGTTCATCACGCGGGCGCCCTTTCTATTCCAGATACTCTTCGTAGCGCTGATCGGTCAGCGTTTTCAGAAACGCAACCAGGGCGTCAATGCGCCGGTCATCCAGCGCAGGCCCGTGGGTGAGCTCGGTGGTCGACAGGGTGCCTGCAACCGGCGGCGGCCCCCAGGGTTTTCCGGTTTCGGGATTGATCTGCGCGGCGTCCGATTTGCTGTTGTAGCGATTGTAAAAGGCAATCACCGTGCGCAGCTCCTGAAACACCCCGTTGTGCATATAGGGGCCGGTGACAGCCACGTTACGCAGTCCCGGCGTCTTGAACTTGCCCCGCTCTGCCGGATCACTGACCGCCGGGTTGGCAAGCAGCCCGTCGTCAATGGTACCGGCGGCAACGCCGTTCTCGGCCCGCCCCAGAACATTCTCAGGCACGCCGATATTGTGGTAGCTGTAGTTGGTGAAGGTCTCCTGCGGATCCATCGCGCTGCGCTTCAGCTGGTGGCACTGGTTGCAATTGGTGAACTGCTCCGAGAAGAACAGGATCCGGCCCAATTCTTCTTCTTTGCTGAGCTGCACCTCACCGCGTAGGAAACGGTCGTACTTGCTGTCGAACGGCGCAAAGATGGCGGTTCTCTCGTAGACCGCCAGCGCCTCGGTCATCGCCGCATACCCGGCCTCCGGATCCTTCAGGACATCCGCGCCGAAGTTCTGCTGAAAGGCTGTGACATAGTCCGGCTCTTCCTTCAGGCGCGCGACGAGCTGCGCCTTATCACTTAGCCCCATCTCGATCGGGTTCAGCGGCGGCCCCGCGGCCTGCTCTGCCAGATCCCGGGCGCGCCCGTCCCAGAACATCCCACCGGCCCAGCTTCCGTCTTCCTTCTGGTGAAACGGCGGCGTGAAGGCCGCGTAAGCCGCGCTTGGCGCGTTGCGGTCGCCCAGCGAGTGCCCGTCATCCCCCAGCGAAAACGCACCATCGGCAGAACGGCGTGGATCGGTGAAGCCATATTCGGCATCATGACAACTGGCACAGGACTGAGTGCGGTTCTGCGACAAGATCGGATCGTGAAACAGAGCCTCTCCCAAGGCCTCAACCGGCGTCAGCTCTGCATCCTCGGCCAATGCAGTATGCGGTGATGCCGCGACGACCAACAAGGCAAGGCAACGGGCAGCGGCGCCCATGCGCCAGAAAGGAGAAATCGTCATCATCAGGGCCTTTGGATCCGGGGCAGTCCCCACGCGAAGTACCCGGCAGCTATAGCCCCGACCTTGATCAAGCGCAATTCCCGACAATAAAGCTAGGAAAAGACCCGCCCCGATCATGGGGCGGGCCGATACTGGTTAACTCAGCAACAGAACAACGATCATCAGAAGGTTCATCGAGGCGAACTGCATCAAGCGCGGGAAACGTTTGCTTTTCCACGCCGCGAACAAGGCCAGCGTGACCGACAGGGCCAGACCGGCCAGCGACAGGGTACCAAACACGAGACCGACAGCACCGCTGCCCGGCCCCCAGGGCGACTGTTCGAAGGACATGCCGATCAGGCCAAAGCCAATCAGTATTCCCACGATGGCCCCGGCAAGGGTAACACCGACACTGCGGGCGCCGGCACGCTGCCGCGCGCCAAGGACGCTGTCGACGATCTCGCGGCTGGGACCCGCCGACGGGGTCCAGTGCATACGGTCAAGGCGATCATCAAAACTGTAGGCTGTCACGGCAAATCCTCCTGAAACTGCTCGCATTTTTCAGGGGTAATTCGGGCAGCTTCGTGGCGGAGAAAAGAAGTTAACGCGGCATTTACCAAGTTTACCGAGGCGTTAACACGGTCGTGATCCGGGCCGATCCAAACGGGTGCGGTTCAAGGCGTTTCGTAAGCGGTCAGCCGCCCCAGATCGTTTTTACATAGGCCTGGGTTTCACGGTAAGGCGGCACGCCGCCGTGTTTCTGGACTGCCTCGGGGCCTGCGTTATATGCAGCCAGTGCCAAGCGCCAGGAGCCGAACTTACGGAATTGGCGCGCCAGGTACCGCGCGCCGCCTTCCAGGTTTTCCTGCGGGACAGCGGGATCCACCCCCAGCGACCGGGCGGTCTGCGGCATCAGCTGCGCCAGCCCCAGAGCGCCTTTGTGGGATTTCGCGCCGGGGTTCCAGTTACTTTCCTGTTGCACGAGACGCAGAAACAGATCCTCGGGCACGCCGTGTTTGCGCGCTGCGGCGCGCGCCATGGTCATGAATTTCCCACGGTATTTGCCGGTATAGGGCAGACTGCCATACTGGCCCGTTTCAAATGAGGACCGCGGCAACAGACGGCTGGAGTTCTCGTATTGTTGCGCCGCACGGCCATCCAGAACCTTGGTATGGGCGGCGAACAGGCTGCGCTGGTTCTTGGTCGAGAACATGTCGGCGGTAGCGCCAGTCGCCAATAACGAAACCCCGGCAGCCGCAGCAAGGCCACGAGAGTTCATTGCATAGACATTGATCAAAGCGGTCTTAAACGTGGCTTGCCCAAACATAGCGGCCCTCAACTCTGTTACCGTCGCGATCCGTTTTCCGACCGGCGAGACTATAGCGGATCTTAACTAAATTGAAAGCGTCAGAGTGCGGCAAACAGATTCTGGTGGGAGGCTGCCCGACCGAAAACCTGCGCCCCCCCCGCGCCCCGCGGCCAAGAAGGTTGCTTTCATCAGAGCTTGCGGGTCTGTACTGTGGCCCAAAATCCGGGCGCGCTCAGATTCGGTTCTGACACCAGATGCCCATCCACAGACAAGAACATCCAATAAGAACAAGGACAGGACCAAATGGCCGGCTCAGTCAACAAAGTCATCCTCATCGGTAACCTGGGCCGCGACCCAGAGGTGCGGACCTTTCAGAACGGCGGCAAGGTGTGCAACCTGCGCATCGCCACCTCTGAAACCTGGAAAGACCGCAACACCGGTGAACGCCGCGAAAAGACCGAATGGCACAGCGTTGCCGTCTTCAACGAAGGTCTGGTGCGCGTCTGCGAGCAATACCTGCGCAAGGGCTCCAAGGTCTATATCGAAGGCCAGCTGCAAACACGCAAATGGCAGGATCAAAACGGTCAGGACCGTTATTCCACCGAAGTCGTCCTGCAGGGCTTTGGCTCCACCCTGACCATGCTGGATGGCCGCGGTGAAGGCGGCGGTGGTGGCGGCCAGGGTGGCGGCAGCTACGGTGGCGGCGGCGGCGGATATGGCGGTGGCGGCGGTGGCTACGACAGCGGACCCCAGGGCGGTGGCTTTGGCGGTGGCGGTCAGGGTGGCCCCTCGCACAATATCGACGACGACGAGATCCCGTTCTGATCTAACGGTTCTGACGCGTGATATCACCCTGGCGATACAGCCTTGGTGATATCTCCCTGATGATCCTTGCCCGATCCGCACAGGCTGCAAAAGGAATGACGCGATGACATGGTCTTTTTCTCTCGGCCGCCTCTTTGGCTCAGAGGTCAGAGTTCATGTCACCTTCTTCCTTCTTCTGGGGTGGATCGGGCTTTCTGCCTACAGCGAACAGGGCCTGCCCGGCGCCATTGAGAACACCGTTTTCGTGCTGGCGCTGTTTGCCTGTGTTCTGGCCCATGAATTCGGCCATGCGCTGATGGCGCGGCGATACGGCATTGACACCCCCGACATCACCCTGTTGCCCATCGGCGGTCTGGCACGGTTGGAACGGATGCCGTCCAACCCCTGGCACGAGATCGCGGTGGCCTTTGCCGGACCTGCCGTCAACATTGCAATCTGGGCCATTCTGGTGGTGATTGGTGCGGGCCGCTGGGATCTGGCGAGCCTGGCAGATCCGGCGCAGGAGTTTTCCGGCTGGAATTTCCTGGGCCGTTTGGCGCTGGTGAACCTGATCCTTGCAGTCTTCAACCTGATCCCCGCCTTTCCGATGGATGGCGGCCGGGTGCTTCGTGCTGCGCTGTGCCTCAAGATGGACCGGGTCAAGGCGACCCGCATCGCCGCCATCGCCGGGCAGATCGCCGCCATGGGGCTGGCATATCTCGGCCTCACCTCCGGCAACCCGGTATTGGTGCTGGTGGCGGGCTTTGTCTTCATTGCCGCCAATGCCGAAAATCAGGACGTGGCGATGCGCGCCGTGACCAAGCGGTTCATGGCCCGCGATGCCATGATCACCAGTTTCGAGGCGCTGCGCCCTGAGGACACGCTAGACACGGCCTCTGCCGCAGTCATCCGCACCACCCAGCATGAATTCCCGGTTCTGGATGCCACAGGCCGCCCGCTGGGTTTTGTGACGCGCGGCGATCTGTTCGCCGCCATCGCCGCAGAAACCCCGCGCATGAAGGCGGTTTCCATGCTGATGACAAATGATATCCCCTCGGTCCCGCTGACTGCCGGGCTGGAGACCGTTCTCGACGCCCTGCACAAGGGCGCGCCTGCCGTTGTCGTCACGACAAAAACAGGCGCTCTTGCAGGCTATATCACCTCGGAGAACATCGGGGAGATGATGGTGGTGAAAGGCCGCTAGCCATCGGCAGACGACCTGTAACAGGACGGGGGCCAACAGCCCCCATTCCCCGGAATGGTTACGCCCGTTCGACCTGACGCAGGGCCAGCGCATCCTCCAGCACGGCCAGCACCGTCTCGCGCGGCACATCTGCCGTCACGAAGGCATTGCCAATGCCGCGCGCCAGAACGAACCGCAGCTGGCCGGCGATCACCTTCTTGTCCTGCCCCATCAGGTCCAGCAGCGCCACAGCGCCGGGCAGATCGCCGCGGATATCCGACAGATCCGCCTTCATCCCCATCGCCTTCAGATGGGCGCGGACCCGGCTGGGATCCTCCTGACTGCACAGCCCCAGACGCGAGGACAATTCGAACGCAAGCGCGCAGCCGATGGCAACGCCTTCGCCATGCATCAGACGGTCGGAATAGCCGGTCGCCGCCTCCAGCGCGTGGCAGAATGTATGGCCAAGGTTCAGCAAGGCGCGATCCCCCTGCTCGGTCTCATCGCGCACGACGATATCCGCCTTCATCTGGACCGAGCGGGCCACCGCTTCGACCCGGGCCGCCATATCGCCCGCCGCCAGTGCCGGGCCGTGTTCTTCAAGCCAGTCAAAGAACGCAGCATCGCCCAGCAGACCGTATTTCACCACCTCGCCATAGCCGGACAGGAAATCCCGCGCGGTCAGCGTGCCCAGCACCTCGGTATCCGCCAGCACCAGCGAAGGCTGGTGAAAAGCGCCGATCAGGTTCTTGCCCTGCGGCGCGTTGATCCCGGTCTTGCCTCCGACCGAACTGTCGACCTGCGCCAGCAGGGAGGTCGGGATCTGCACGAAACGCACACCCCGCCGCAGGACCGCCGCCGCAAACCCGGCCAGATCCCCGATCACACCACCGCCAAGGGCAATCACGATGTCAGAGCGTTCCACCTGCGTCTCAAGAAGCCATTCGACGGCGCGCGAAAACTGTGGCCAGGCTTTGGTGCTTTCGCCGGGCGGCAAGGCCAGCGCATCCATTTCGATGCCTTCCGCCGCCAGTCCGGCCCGCAGGGTATCAAGGTGCCTGGCCGCCACGTTTTCGTCGGTCAGAACCGCAACCCGGGGGCGGTTCAGCAGCGGTTTGATCCGCTTGCCCGCCTCCTGCAACAGGCCGGGACCGATCACCACATCATAGGCGCGCTCGCCAAGGGGTACGTGAACTGTGCGCTGCATTATTTCGTCCATTCCAATACGTCTGGCCGCTCCTTCAGGGCCTCAAGCACCCGGTCGACCATTGTTTCAATCGAAGCCTGCCCGTCGGATTTCACCGTCAGGTCGGCCTTTTCATAAAATGGCACCCTCGCGTCATAAAGCTCGCGCAGGGTGGCCTTGGGGTCACTGGTACGTAACAAAGGGCGACTGTCCCGGTGGCGCACCCGGTTCCACAGAACCTCAAGGTCCGCCTGCAGCCAGACCGACACACCGCCTTCGGTGATCAGGGTGCGATTCTCTTCGGACAGGAAGGCGCCGCCCCCGGTCGAAAGCACACCGCGCTCTTCTTCGAGCAAGCGGGCGATGACCTGACGTTCCTTGAGCCGGAAAAACGGCTCCCCATCGCGCGAGAAGATCTCCGGGATCGACATATTGGCGGCAGCTTCGATTTCATGGTCGCTATCCAGAAACGGCACATCCAGCCGGGCAGCCAGCGCCCGGCCCACAGCGGTCTTGCCCGCGCCCATCATCCCAACCATGACGATCGTCTTTTTCAGCCTTCCCGGTGTCGGTCCGACGGTCACAGTTTCTTCGGTTTGCTCTTTTTCGCTCATTCTTCAGTGAATGACGTGATATTGCCGAAAAGGCCATATATAACTTGAGCAAAACACAAAGAAGCAGGCAGCAGGGACGCAATGGCAAGTTTGATCAAATATCTATTTTATATTGTTGTTCTGGCCGCGATCGGCCTGGTGGGATACGCCTATGTCGGCCCGTGGTTCGGCGCTGATTTCAGCGCCCCGACAGAGGAGATCCGCAAACCGGTGGTCCTGCATGCCGACTAGGCGTTCTTCAGGACCTCTGGCCCTTGCCCTTTCGGCGATATTTGCGGGCGCTGCGGGCGCCTCTCCGCCACTGGCGGAGGAACCGCTGACGGTGATCGACTGGCTGGGACAAACCCAAAGCCAGGTATTGCCGGATACAGTGCTGCTGGAGCCGCCAACTGCGGGAAGCGCCGCGCGGCCGGAAATCTCGGTAACCCCGCTTGAGGCGCTGTTGCCCCCGATCGGATTGGTGACGCCCTCTGCCACCGGGCTGCCAATCGACCTTTGGCGCGGCAGCGCTCCGCAGGACATTGCACGGCTGCTGCGCGACGTGCCGGTGCATAACAGCCCGGCGATGCAGTCGCTGCTGTTCACTGTCATTCTATCAGAGAGTCGCCCCTTGCCCGGCGGCGATGACGCCATTCTGCTGGCCCGCCTCGACCGGCTGATCGACCTCGGTGCCATCGACCCGGCACAGGCGCTGGCCGAACAGGCTGGACCGTCGGAAACACGCGCTCGTTTCGACCGCTGGTTCGACAGCACGCTCCTGACCGGGGATGAGGACCGCGCCTGCGCCGCGCTGACCGCTGCACCCTATCTGGCGCCAGATTACAGCGCGCGGATCTTTTGCGCGGCCCGGCGCGGCGACTGGCCGACCGCGGCGCTAATGCTGGAATCCGCCCATGCGCTGGAGCTGCTGGATCCACCGGCGCTGGCCTTGCTCGACCGGTTCCTGAATCCGGATATCTTCGAAGGAGCCGCACCGCTTCCGGCGCCAGACAATCCTGATCCCCTGACCTTCCGCCTGTTTGAAACCATCGGAGAACGGCAACCGACGGCGCCCTTGCCGCGCGCCTTTGCCGCTGCCGATCTGCGCGACATCGCCGGTTGGAAAGCCCAGCTTGAGGCGGCAGAGCGACTGACCCGTGTCGGGGCGCTTAACCCCAACCAACTGCTTGGCCTGTTCACCGAACGCAAACCTGCCGCCTCCGGCGGTATCTGGGACCGGGTCCGCGCCCTGCAGACCTTTGAAACCGCGCTGCGCGGCAATCGGAGCGATCCGGGCACATCTACGGCACTGGATGACGCCCTTCAGTCTGCCTGGGAGGCCGCGCAGGCCTCCCGGATCGAAGTCGCCTTTGCCGATCTTTTTGCCGACGATCTGGGCCGCGCACGCCTGCAGGGAGAGGCCGCCGAATTGGCCTGGCGTATTCGGCTTTTGGCGCGAAGCTATGAACTCGCGGCGCATAATCCGCCGTCGCGCTCCGCCGAAGATCTGTTTCTGGCTGCTTTGGCACAAGGCCGCCCAGCAGAGGTACAGCCCCCTTCCGATCTGTCGGCCTCCATCGCGACCGGTTTTGCTGCCGACGCAGAAATGCCTGTCTCCATCGCCCGCCTTCTGGACAACGGCCAGCTGGGCGAAGCGATCTTGCAGACCATCGAGCTCTTTGCCCATGGCGCCGACGGCAACCTGGGCGATCTCAGCGCCGCGCTGGTTGCACTACGGGCGATGGGGCTTGAGGATACCGCGCGCCGGGCGGCGCTTCAGCTCTTGCTGCTCGACAGGCACTGATATGGATGCCCCGCGCGATGATCTGCAATGGATCGCGACCTTCCTTGATGCTCAGGCAGCGGATCTCGGGGCGGCGCGCAACACGCTTTTGGCCTATGGCCGCGATCTGAAGGATCTGGCGGGCTGGATGGCCCGGCGTGGTATTTCCTTTAGCGCGGCCAGTCAGGATGACATCGAATCCTACCTGATTGCCTGCGACGCCGAGGGCCTCTCTCGCGCCACCCGCGCGCGGCGTCTCTCCGCGATCCGGCAGATTTATCGCTTTGCCTTCGAAGAAGGCTGGCGCACAGACAATCCCGCCATTCAGATCAAAGGGCCGGGGCGCAGCAAATCCCTGCCAAAGACGCTGGAGGTGACCGAAGTCGACCGCCTGCTAGAGGCCGCGCG
Source organism: Pseudophaeobacter sp. 1A09344 (assembly GCF_041008745.1). Lineage (NCBI taxonomy): Bacteria > Pseudomonadati > Pseudomonadota > Alphaproteobacteria > Rhodobacterales > Roseobacteraceae > Pseudophaeobacter > Pseudophaeobacter sp. 1A09344. Next base: position 486,630 of record NZ_JAXGFS010000001.1, on the reverse strand, counting down.
TCAGACTGGCCGCACGCCCGACGACCGGCTGCGCAACACCTGCCTTATGGAGTTGCTCTATGCCACCGGCATGCGGGTGAGCGAACTGGTCTCGCTGCCGGTCAGCGCCGCCCGGGGCGATCCGCGCATGCTGCTGGTTCTGGGCAAAGGCGGCAAGGAACGTATGGTGCCCCTGTCGCCCCCGGCCCGCGATGCGCTGGCCGAGTGGCTGCAAGCCCGCGATGCCGCCGCTGCTGAGGCAGAAAAACAGGGCAAGCCCGCCTCACGGTTTCTGTTCCCCTCGCGCGGCAAGGAAGGGCACCTGACCCGGCACCGGTTCTATCTGTTGATCAAGGAATTTGCCGTCACCGGTGGCGTGTCGCCGCAAAAGGTGACGCCGCACACGCTGCGCCACGCCTTTGCCACCCATCTACTGGCCAATGGCGCCGATCTGCGCGCCATTCAAGCGCTGCTGGGGCATGCCGATATCGCCACGACCGAGATCTATACCCATGTGCTGGATGCCCGGCTGAGCGAGCTGGTCCTGCAGCACCACCCCCTGTCCCGCAACAAGGGCCCTGGCGACAAAGAATAAGCCGCGCCGCACGGAAGCGCCCTGCCTCTTGAACGAAACCGGCAGGACGCCCATAACCATACAAAATCCTTCTGATAAACTGGACCCGACATGGAAACCGATCCGACCACTCTGGACAGCGCATTCTGGCTTAGCGCCGGATCCATTGCTCTGCTGCTCGTTCTTTCGGCCTTCTTCTCTGGCTCCGAAACAGCCCTGACCGCCGCCTCGCGCGGGAAGCTCCGCACCCAGGCCGACAAGGGCGCACGCGGCGCCCGCAGCGCCTTGGCCGTAACCGAGGACAGCGAGCGGCTGATCGGCTCGGTTCTGCTGGGCAACAACCTCGTCAATATCCTGGCGACCTCACTGGCGACAGCGCTGTTCACCCGCGCATTCGGCGAAGGCGGCGTTGCTCTGGCGACCCTGGTCATGACTCTGCTGGTTCTGATCTTTGCCGAGGTTCTGCCCAAGACATACGCGATTTCCAACGCCGAAAAGGCCGCATCGGCCGTAGCCCCGGTGATTGGCTTTCTGGTGACCATACTGGCGCCGGTCGTCGGTGCAGTGCGGCTGCTGGTACGCGGCGTGCTGCGCCTCTTCGGAGTTCAGATCGACCCGGACAGCCACATCATGGCAGTGCGCGAAGAAATCGCAGGTGCCCTGCAACTGGGCCATTCCGAAGGCGTTGTGGAAAAAGAGGACCGTGACCGTATCCTCGGCGCGCTGGATCTGTCCGACCGCTTTGTGGAAGAGATCATGCTGCACCGTTCCCATATCGAGATGATCGACGCCAATTCCGACCCAGAGGTCATTCTGGAGCAATGCCTGACCTCGCCCCATACCCGACTGCCCGTGTTCAAGGATGAGCAGGAAAACATCATCGGCGTGGTGCATGCCAAGGATCTGCTGCGCGACATGTATGCCCAGATCGGCGGGCCGGATGGCGATGCCGCGGCGTTGCGCAACTTCCAGATCACCTCGGTCGCGAAACCGCCCTACTTTGTACCGGAAACCACCACGCTGGACGACCAGATGCGCCAGTTCCTGCGCATGCGCAGTCATTTCGCCCTGGTGGTGGACGAATATGGTGCTTTGCAAGGTCTCATCACGCTTGAGGACATCCTTGAGGAAATCGTCGGCGAGATCACCGATGAATTCGACCCGGCGGAGCAATCCCTTGCCAAGAAGACCCAGGACGGCAATTTCCTCGTGGAGGGCGCCACGACCATTCGCGATCTCAACCGCGCCACCGAATGGAACCTGCCCGATGATGAGGCGAACACCATCGCCGGTCTTGTGATCCATGAGGCCCAGATGATCCCCACCGTTGGACAGGTGTTTTCCTTCCATGGCTTTCGGTTCGAGGTGACAGGTCGCGAAGGCAACCGGATCACCGACCTGAAGGTGCGCCCGCTGACATGACCCAGAGCCAGCGCAGAAACGGAGGCAATAGCCCCGCCTCCCGGACCGGACGCAGCCCATGACCCGGGCGTGGCGATGGATCGACAGTATCTTCGTGGATCTGTCCCGGCAGATGCGCTGGTCGTTCCTGCCGCCGCTGCTGATCTATTTCGCCTATGGGGCGCAGGGCATCACCTCGGTTGCCGGGGCCTTTTACGTCAAGGAATATCTGGACCTGCCTGCGGCCTTCCTCGCCGGGCTCAGCTTTTGGGTGGGTATTCCCTGGGCACTGAAAATGCCGATCGGGCATCTGGTCGATCTGATCTGGCGCTGGAAATACCTGCTGATCCTTCTGGGCGCGGCGCTGATGGCGTCAAGCTATGGGATCATCGTGGCATTGTTGACCCTGCCCGAGGTTATGCAGGCGATCATGCCGGTCAATGCCTGGTATGTAACCGCAATCATTCTGGCGCCCTGCGGTTTTGTGCTGCAGGACGTGGTCGCCGATGCCATGTCTGTCGAGGCGGTTCCGCACCGGGATGCCGACGGCACGTTGCTGGCCGAAGAAGAAACCCGCGCACTGCACACCACCATGCAGACCCTGGGCCGTATCGCCCTGATCGGCGGCTCCAGCGCGGCGGCCGCGCTGAACGTGCTGTTGTTCGAAGGCGCCGAAGCCCTGCCACAAGCCGAAAAGGGCGCGCTTTACGCCCATGTCTATACTCTGGCGCTGCTGGTGCCGGTACTGTCCCTGTCCGGGGTCGCGCTTGCCCTTGTGCAGCGCATTCGCAGGACTACCGATCTGCGCCGCAGGGGATTGCCACAGGCCGAGATCCGCACCCGGCTCGATCCGCCGCGCGATCCGGTGGATGTGAACTGGTGGTATTTCATCGGCGGCGGCGCCTTTGTTGCGCTGTCGCTCAGCGTCGGGCTCAGCGATCTGGCCTATGGGCAGGAAATCATCTTTGCCGGATCCATGGCCATCGTCCTACTGCTGATGCGCCAGTTGATCGCGGTGCTGACGCCAGCCCAGGCCCGCGCGCTGATTGGCACCGCGATCATCATTTTCGTCTACCGTGCCAAGCCCCTCAGTGGCCCCGGGGCCAGTTGGTTCGAAATCGACGTTCTGGGTTTTGATCCTCAGTTCTTTTCGGTGCTGTCGCTGATCGCTTCGCTGCTGACACTGGTCGGCATGATCGTTTTACGGCCGATGATGGCCAACCACACGATTGCCTGGATCGTGATTTTCCTGACCTGCAGCGAGGCCGTGCTGAGCCTGCCGAATCTGGCGCTTTACTACGGTATCCATGAATGGACCTCGGCGATGACCGGTGGGGTCGTGGATGCCCGTTTCATCGCACTGGTGGACACCGCCGTGGAATCGCCGCTGGGACAGGTGTCGATGATCCCGATGCTGGCATGGATTGCCCGCAACGCGCCCTCGGGGCTGAAGGCGACCTTCTTTGCGGTGATGGCCTCCTTCACCAATCTGGCGCTTTCGGCTTCCAGCCTTGGCACCAAGTACCTTAACCAGATCTTCGTGGTCACGCGTGAGGTCACAGATGCCGATGGCACCGTCGTCACCGCCGCCGATTACACTCAGCTCGGGCCATTGTTGATCACCGTTGCCGTGCTGACGCTGGTCGCGCCGCTGATCGCCATTGTCATCATCCAGAACAGCCGTTTCCGCAGCGAAGACTGACAGTTCCCCTCTCCTCCGATCTGCCAGCGACATGAGATGTCGCTTTTTCACTGGACTACTGTTCACTTCTGTCCAGAATGGCCGAAACGCAGAACGCCAGGGAGCACAATCATGAAGACCACAACGCGCGTGGCAGTCATCGGCGGCGGAGTCGTCGGCTGTTCGGTCCTTTATCACCTGACCAAACTGGGCTGGTCCGACGTCATGCTGATCGAACGGTCCGAGCTGACCTCCGGCTCGACGTGGCACGCGGCAGGCGGCTTTCACACGCTCAATGGCGACACCAATATGGCGGCGCTTCAGGGCTATACCATCAAACTCTACCGCGAGCTGGAAGAGATCACCGGCATGTCCTGTGGCTTGCACCACGTCGGCGGCATTACCCTGGCCGATAATCAGGAACGCTTTGACATGCTGAAGGCCGAGCGGGCCAAGCACCGCTTCATGGGGCTTGAGACCGACATCATCGGCCCCGAAGAGGTGAAGAAACTGTCGGAGGTCACCAATACCGACGGCATCCTTGGCGCGCTTTACGATCCCCTCGACGGGCACCTTGATCCCTCGGGCACAACCCACGCTTATGCCAAGGCGGCGCGCATGGGCGGTGCAACCATCGAAACCCATTGCAAGGTGATCGAGACCAACCAGCGCCCCGATGGCACCTGGGACGTGGTCACCGAAAAGGGCACCATCCACGCCGAACACGTGGTCAACGCAGGCGGACTTTGGGCGCGCGAAGTGGGCGCGATGGCCGGGGTTTATTTCCCGCTGCACCCGATGGAGCACCAATATATCGTCACCGACGAAGTGCCTGAAATCGCGGCCATTATCGACGCGGGTGGCGAGCACCCCCACGTGATGGACCCGGCTGGTGAAAGCTACCTGCGCCAGGAGGGCCGTGGCCTTTGTATTGGTTTCTATGAACAACCCTGCAAACCCTGGGCGGTCGACGGCACGCCGTGGAACTTTGGCCACGAACTGCTGCCCGACAATTTCGACAAGATCGAGGACAGCATCGCCTTTGCCTATCGCCGCTTCCCCGCACTGGAGCGCGCCGGGGTGAAATCGGTGATCCACGGTCCCTTCACCTTTGCCCCCGACGGCAACCCGCTGGTCGGCCCGGTGCCCGGCATGCGCAACTACTGGTCCGCTTGCGCGGTGATGGCAGGCTTCAGCCAAGGCGGCGGTGTTGGCCTGATGCTGGCGCAATGGATGGTCGAAGGCGAGTGCGAGCGTGATACCTTTGCAATGGACTGTGCCCGTTACGGCGACTGGATCACGCCGGGCTATACCCGTCCCAAGGTGATCGAAAACTACCAGACCCGGTTCTCCGTCTCCTACCCGAACGAGGAACTGCCCGCCGCGCGTCCTTTCCGCACCACGCCGATGTACGATATCTTCGACAAGATGGGCGCGGTCTGGGGCCAGCAATACGGCATGGAAGTGGTGAACTACTTCGCCGCGGAGGGTGAGCCGCGCTACGAGACGCCCTCTTTCCGCCGCTCCAACGCCTTTGACGCCACCGCGCGTGAGGTCAAGGCCGTGCGCGAAGCGGTTGGGATCAACGAGGTGCATAACTTCGGCAAATACCGGGTCACCGGCCCCAATGCCCGCGTCTGGCTGGACCGTGTCATGGCAGGCCGGGTGCCGCAGCCGGGCCGGATCAGCCTGACGCCGATGCTGTCGCACAAGGGACGTCTGATCGGTGATTTCACCATCTCCTGCCTCGATCAGGAAACCTACCAGCTGACCGCTTCTTATGGCGCGCAGGCCTATCATATGCGCTGGTTCCAGCAGAACGCACAGGACGGCGTTCACGTCGAGAACATCTCGGACCGGGTTAACGGCTTCCAGATCGCCGGCCCCAAGGCGCGCGAGGTGCTGCAGGCCTGCACGCGACAGGATATTTCCGACATGAAATTCCTGGACGTGCGCCGGATGAGCGTCGGCATGGCAGACTGCGTGGTGCAGCGGGTCAGCTACACCGGTGACCTCGGCTATGAGATCTACTGCGATCTGCCCAGCCAGCGCGCCCTGTGGAATGTGTTGTGGGAGGCAGGCCAGCCCCATGGCATGAAGCCCTTCGGCATGCGGGCGATGATGTCGCTACGTCTGGACAAATTCTTTGGCGCCTGGCTGCGGGAATTCTCCCCCGACTACACCGCCGCCGAAACCGGTCTGGACCGCTTCATTTCCTTCAAGAAGGACGTGGACTTCATCGGCCGCGCTGCTGCCGAGGCAGAACGCGATGCGGGTCCTGCGCGCAAGCTCTGCGCCTTTGAGGTTGACGCGGATGACGCCGATGTCACCGCCTATGAACCGATCTGGCTGGATGGCACGGTTGTCGGCTTCTGCACCTCGGGCGGCTATTCGCATCACGCCGGGAAATCCATCGCGCAAGGGTTCGTACCGACCGACAAGGTGGCCGAAGGGCTGGAGGCCGAGATCGAAATTCTCGGCAAGATGCACAAGGCCCGCCTGATCACCACGCCGCTGTTCGACGCCGACGGCGCCCGCATGCGCGGCTGACCAGTGATCTGAAACGCATTTCGCCTCCGCCTGTTCCCGGGCGGGGGTGACGCAGGCGCCAGAAATCTCTGGCTTTATGGGCACAATGCCCACAAGATCCCCAAACGGCTGGCAGGTGACAGAGCAGCCACGGGGGAACGTTCCATGTCCAACATTGCTATCCTTCTGCTTGCGGCAGGCGCGTCGTCCCGTATGGCTGGGCGCGACAAGCTGAGCGAAGATGTGGAAGGCCAGCCCCTGCTCGCTCTGATGTGCCGCCGCGCTGCGCTGACCGGATTGCCGGTCTATGTCACCGTCCCGAACGAGGCACACCCGCGCACCGGTCTGACCGGTACGGCAACGCCCGTCCCGGTACCGGACGCTGATGAAGGCATGGCCGCCTCGATCCGGCGCGGGGTTACTGCCCTGCCGGAGACGACCGAAGGGGTGATGATCGTGCCCGCAGACATGCCCGAGCTGGAAACGCAGGACCTGATGCACATGGCAGCGCATTTCCATGGCGGCGATGGCCCGATTCTGCGCGCCACTGCCGAGGACGGCCAGTCCGGGCATCCGGTGCTCTTTCCCAAACGCTGTTTTGCGGATCTTGAGGCGATCACCGGCGATCAGGGCGCCCGCGTGCTGCTGAAGCAGGACAAGGTACAATATATCGCCCTGCCCGCCCGCCATGCGACAACGGATCTGGACACTCCCGAAGCCTGGGCCGCCTGGCGTGCCGCGCGGGTTTGAAGGCCTACCCTCGGACGCCTACCCCAATCCGAAAGACCACCTGATAACAAGAAAGGCAGGACCCAGCGGCCCTGCCCCTCCCCCGAAGCCTCGGTCTGCAATGGTTCACGGGTCCTCTTCCGCAGCTTCCCCCCGGCGCTACGGACGGACCGTTCAGTGAACCAGCAGCCGCGCTTCGTGTTTCTTCAACGACCGGCGCGCTGACGTGTAGGCCTCGCGGCCCTCGACAGTCTGCAATTCGGGGAACAGTTCCAGCACCTCGTTGCGCTGATCCCCATCCAGACCACGCAGGGTCAGATCACCGGGCTGGAAACTTTCGGTCCAGGCACCATCCGACAGAACCACCTCGTGCTGGTCGAACATGAAGTGGATGTAGGTCACCGCAGTGGTTTCCACCACGTCCACCCCTTCAAGGCCGGTCAGATGCTTCGCCGCGACCAGAACCTCGCGGTCCTCGAAATAAAGCGCCGTTTTGTCGTTGGCGACCAGTACCCGGTGGTTCGGACTGACCATCATGTCGCGCTCCGGCAGACCATTGCCAAGCGCACCCTGACGGATCAACACCGGTTGCAGATGTGCGGCGTCCTTCAGTTCGGCTTCGGTCAGGCTACGGGCTCCGATCCAGCGGATTTCCTGAATGCCGTTGTCACGGGTGATCACCCGGCCCCCCGCCTGCAGATCCTCGACCTTGCGCTCCCCATCAGGTGTCGCGATCAGGGTGCCCGGCGTGAAACAGGGAATGATCCGCTCGATCTCGCTGTAGGTCATGGATCCAATCACGGAGTCCGCGCCATCCAGCAGGTTGATGGTGCCCGAATAGCTGTTGCCATCGGCGTCCAGCGTGCGGCTGGTGATTTCAAAGTTCTGACCTGTCAGATCCAGCGTGTCATAGTCATCGCCAGTGGAACCACCATCGACCACATCGCCATCGGATGCACCGATGAACAAGTCGCGGTCGGCGCCGCCACTCAGCGTGTCGGCCCCATGGCCGCCGGTGATCACGTCATTGCCAGTGCCGCCGGTCACCTCGTCATCATCGATACCCGCATCAATGGTGTCGTCGCCTTCACCACCGGAAATGACATCGTCGTCGTCCTGGCCATAGATCAGATCGTTGCCAGCACCGCCTTCGATGGTGTCCATGCCATTGGTCGGGTCAGGATCAACGGGGCGCCCATCAGCGCCATCGTCCATGATGTTGAGCCCATCCGGGAAGGCCGGATCAAGACCGCCATAAAGGGTATCGTCCCCATCGCCCCCCAGCAGAACGTCCGAGCCCTCACCGCCGATGATCATATCGTTGTCGGCGCCGCCATCGACCGTATCGTCGTCGATGCCACCATCGATGCTGTCATCACCGCTGCCACCGGAGATCAGGTCGGCGTCATCACCAGTGGTGATGGTGTCATTGCCTGCGCCACCCGCAACGGTATCCATGTCATCATAGGGATCGCTGTCCGCCGGGATCGGCGGAATGTTCGGCGTGGTGCCGGTGTAGCCCGGGAAACCGCGATCCGGCAGCGGTGTCGGCTCGTTGCCAGAGGTGTCGATGACATCATCGCCGTCGCCGCCATCGACGCTGTCAGACCCGTCACCGCCGGTCAGGCTGTCGTCCCCGCCATTGCCGATGATCACATCATCACCGTCGCCGCCATCAATGGTGTCATTTCCCGGCACGATCGGCGCGGTGGGATCGGTGGCATCGAAATAGACGTCGGAGACGTCGATGCCACTGTTGTCATGTCCATCCTGCGTGTGGCTGATCACGATCGAAGATACCGGCCCCGGTATCGTCACCAATAGGGAAATGTCCGGGTCGAAATCGCTGGCATAGGTGCCGTCAACCTTGACCTCGGCGCTGTCATCGCCCGGTACGGCATCCGCATCCGACAAAGTCAGCGCCGGTCCGCCCGAGAGATTGACGATTACCGGGTTTCCATCGGCGTCAAATGCGCTGACCTGTACCGAGCCATCGCCATCGATATCGTTGATACGGAAGGAAACATTTCCAACCGGGTCAGAAAAGTCGAGCTGATAGGCCGCGTTGTTACCGTCGCCGTCCAGTTCAGACGCCATGCCACTGTTGGCATCGGCAGCACTGCCATCGGTGTCGATATTGCCAACAAACTGCGTGGTGTCGCTGAATAGCGTCTCAGAACCCGAGGTCTGAGACAGCACGGAGAAGTCCACGGTGACCGAACCTGTATCCTGCGAAAAGCCGCCGCTCAGATCGTCCTGCGGATCAACGGCGCCACCGTCATCCGGGTCCGGAGCCAGATCCCACTGGAACACCTCGCGGCTGCTGGGACCGGCGCCCGGCGCATCGGTGTCACCCTCCAGCACGTCATCGCCTGCGCCCCCGCTAAGGCTGTCTGCCCCAGAGCCACCATGCACGGTGTCGTCCCCGGCGCCCGCTTCAACGGTGTCATCCCCGGCTGCGGCGTTGACCAGATCGTCATCCGGGCCATCTGCCGGGTTAATCGCATCACCGGCGTCGATCCGGTCGCCTTCTGGATCACCGGTATAGGCCGTGTCGATCAGGTCGTCCGTGGCTCCACCTTCCACAATTCCGTCCAACTCACCGGCAATCACGTCTTCATCCAGCACGGCCACATAATCAATCAGACCGTTAAAGGACGCAGACCCGTCCCCGGCGGCGCCGATGGAGAAACTGTCATCGCCGTCGGCGGTAACATCCAGAGACAGGCCAGCCACATCATCCCCGGCGGTGGCAACCGTGCCTTGAGTGGTGTTTTCCACCACCATCGTCTGGCCCCCATCGGTCCAGCTGTATTTCACGGTCAGCACATCGCCATAGGTGAAAAAGCCCGGGTCCGTCGCCAGCAGCACGGAAGCGCCGCCATCGGCATGCGCGACCTCGACCGACCCATCGGCGGTGACCCGGATTTCGAAATTCTCGCCATCGGCATCGCCCGACGTTTCCAGACCGCGGCTGACAACGGTTTGGGAGTCAGAGGCCGGGACCTCATTCGGCTGGAAGGTGCTGATAAGGGTGCCTTCGGTCAGATCGAAGGGGCCATCATTGCTGCCATCGACAGAGAATTGCGTGTTGCTGCCATTTCCGAGCATCCAGCCGCCAGCGTAGGTGGTGGAGGGAGACCCCGTCCCATCCTGCGCGATGCCATCGCCCAGACCGGTGTCCTCAGTGGTATAATCCTCGCGGAAGTCCCACAAACCAATCAGATTTGCCGAATACGGGTTGTCGAAATTCTCAGCCATCACATTCTCCTCTTCGGCACGCGCTCGCACCAGAAACTCTGGACGCCGGAGCGACCGAATACCAAATAACCATGCCGCACAGATCTGCCGACATCGCCAATACCCGATCATGTAGGGGGATGCGGCCTATTCTACCGCCGCCGTATTCCGCACAGCCCGAAAGGCGTGCAGGTCAACAATGCACATTCAACGACACACTCACTGCCAGGCAGACGACAGCAAATACCAGAGCGAACAGAACCCCAGTGCCGAATTTCGGCGTACTCAAAAACAGCCCCCCCAGATGGGCTCAATCGAAACTACCCTAGGCCCTGAAACCAACAAAGGAAAAAATCGAAAGAAAATTTAAACGATTTGTAGAAACTCAAAGAAACGCGCCCTCTTTGAGTTTGTAACGTTGAAAAACTGTTTCCAAGCTGGAGTATATCAACGACGGCAAGGGCTTAGCTTGCAACGAGCATTCGAAACAATCCGGCACCTACCGCCCTTATTGTGTGCAAAATCCACTCAATACCCGGCCTTCTGTTTCTCTGCTCATTGCAATTTCTGCCTGTTTGAAGCGCCAAACATCCGAGCAGCCGTGCCGGGCCAATCTCTCGAATAATCACCCGATTTGAGGCAATCACTAGAAACAAGCGCCAATGTTGCTGCGCACGAAACAAACAGCCGCGGCAATCTTAACGAATCAACTATTCGCCGCTGCCCGCGACGCCGCATCGCGCAAGGTTTTACGGGCACGTCAGGCGCGCCCGCTCAATCCTCTCCGTCGGCTTGATCGGGGTCGAGATCCTGAAGATCGGGTTTAACCGGATCGTCGACCGCCGAACGAGGGGCAGCCGGACCGGAAGGCTGCGATGTCGCGAGAGCCTCGGGGTTGCGGATCCAGATATCGCGCTGCGAGAACGGGATCTCGATGCCTTCCTCGTGGAACCGACGAGCGATCTCGTAGTTCATCTCGGATTTAACTGAGAGCACCCAATTCACATCCCGCAGAATGGCGCGGATTTCAAAATCGAGACTGTCAGCACCAAAGCCCTGGAAAATCACACTGGGTGCCGGGTTCATCAGAACCAGCGGATTGGCCTTGGCAATCTCCATTAGGATACTCTCAACCTTGCGCAGGTCCGTGCCATAGGCCACCCCGACCGGCACGATCACGCGACCTACCGTGTTGCCACGCGTATAATTGGTTACAGTCCCGGTGATCAGGTCAGAGTTCGGGATGATTACATCAGAGCGGTCAAAGGTCTCAATCCGGGTGGAGCGCACCGAGATGTCCCGCACGTAGCCCATCAACCCGCCAACCTCGATCCAGTCGCCTTTGGAGATCGGGCGTTCGATCAGCAGGATGATGCCCGATACGAAATTCGATACGATGGTCTGAAGGCCGAAACCGATCCCGACAGACAGGGCACCGGCAACAATCGCCAGCGAAGACAGGTCCAGTCCGGCCAGGGAAATCGCCACTACAGCGGAAATGAATATCCCCGCATAGCCAAGCCCCGAAACAATGGCATTCTGGCCGCCCGGATCGATCTTGGTCTTTGGCAGCAGAGAATTGCGCAGGCTACCCTGCACCAGACGGGTCAGCGCATACCCGGCGGCGAATACGATTGCAAAGCTAAGGAAAGCGGTCGGAGAAATCCGCGTATCGCCAATCGAAAAGCCCGCAAGGAACCGAGACCACAGCTCCGTCAGGTCGGCAACGCGGGCCCCCCAGACAATGGCCAAAATCGGCAGCGACAGCGTCACCAGCAGGAAGCCAGAGATCACCGTGAACAGCGAATCCTGCGCGGTCTGCCCCTTGCCGCTAAGCCAGCCGTAAACATCGCCAATGAAGCGTTGCAGCACCAGCATTGCCGCGAGGATCGCAAGCGTGGAGATTGCCGGATAAATCAGCGCCTCGGCCGCACTGGTATAGCCGACTGCAGCCACCAGCGGCGACACGATCCCCAAGGTATAGGCGCCACGTCGCACGACGGACCGTATCCGCCCGACATTTGAAACAGCTGGCGCTCCGGTGTCGTCGTCCTCGCTCTGCTGGGTCTCGGACGTCTCGGAGATGGCCGTTAGCCGCTGTACCCGCAACATCACAAGCGCCGCAAAGACGATCAGCGGGAAGCCCAGCACCGCATGGGCCTCGACCGAGATCCTTTCGATCTGCTCAAGACGGATCAGCGCATCCTTCAGCACCAGCAACACCGCCAGAAGATCCAGCATCAACCGGGCCTGCTGGTGCCGGTTGTCGGCAACCGGGATCAGGCTGCTGCCGTCGCGCGGCTTGAAGACCTGTTCGCCCAACCAATGGAAGGACAACAGCAAGAAGGCCCAAACCGGCACGTAATCCATCAGCAGCGAACCGCGCAGCCCGAGAAGACCGGACAGATCGATTGCAGCGGTCAGCAACAGGATGCCACCGAACGGCAGCAGAACTTCCAGCAAGGAGACCACGAAACTCCAGACGCCGGTGCCACCGCCGCCATATTGGCGCAAATGGCTGCCCGCAGCCCGTGCCCAGGGGCGTCCCCGCAAGAGCAGCAGCCCGGACAACAGCAGCAGCAGCAAAATCGCCGGCAGGTTGTTGCTGATCCGCTCCCGCGTGGTGTCATTGCCCAATTGGAAAGCGGTTTCATGCCACACCGCCATTCCGGCATCGGACAGATCGGCCGCTGCCTCGGGCCAGTATTGCGGGTTCAGAGGCGACGGCCCCCGTTCCAGCAACCGTTTGGTGCGCCGCTCACGAATGATTTTGTCGATCTCTGCAATCAAGCCGTCGGCGCGGCTGTAAGCCTCTTCAGAAACCACCCGTGGGACCCGCAAGGCATTCAGCTGATCTCGGAGGCTTGCCCGCAACTGGGCGATATCCTCGGCCTCGGTCTCGCCCTCTGCCGGGGGTGGGCCAAGCGCCTCCAGCTGCCCTTCCAGCGTGCGAATCCGGTCAGCGTTGTCGGTGCCTGAAGACAGAAAGGTCTGCCGGAACCTGGCCAATTCGCTTCGCAGCTGTTCCAGCGCGGCGTTGGAAGCCCGGTTGGCATCAATAACCTGTTCCGCACGCGTCGCGGTTTTCTGCCATTCGGCAGACATGGCCCGGATCTCTTCCGTGCTCTGTGCAGACAGCGGAAGGGCCAGGCCGATCAACAGGATCAGCCCAGCCCCCCAAATGCGCAGCAAGTCAGCTATGCGTTTCATACGTCCTCGAATACACCCGGGATGGAGGCAGGAGCGTGAGTCATCCAGTCCGGCACCGGCAGGCTTTTCTCACGCAGGAAATCGGGGTTGAAAAGTTTCGACTGATAGCGCGTGCCATAATCACACAGCACCGTCACGATGGTTTTGCCCGGTCCCATTTCCTTGGCCATGCGTACGGCGCCCGCGATGTTGATCGCCGACGAACCGCCAAGCACCAGACCTTCGTTATGCAGAAGATCAAAGACAAACGGCAGCGCTTCTTCGTCCGGGACCTGATAGTTGAAATCCGGTGTGAAGCCTTCAAGGTTCTTGGTGATGCGTACCTGACCGATGCCTTCGGCAATGGAGGAGCCCTCCATCGCGATTTCACCGGTGGTGTAATAGCTGTAAAGCCCGGCGCCCATCGGATCGGCAAGACCGATCTTAACGCCCTTGGGCTGCAGCGCCTCGGCGACACCGGCCAGCGTACCACCCGAGCCGACAGCGCAGATGAAACCATCGACCTTGCCGTCGGTTTGCTGCCAGATTTCGGGGCCGGTGGTTTCCACATGGGCCTGACGGTTGGCGACATTGTCGAACTGATTGGCCCAGATCGCACCATTGGGTTCGGTCTTGGCCAGTTCCTTGGCCAGACGCTCGGAATAGCGCACGAAGTTGTTCGGGTTGCGATAGGGCGCCGCCGGAACCTGCACCAGTTGCGCACCCGCAAGGCGCAGCATGTCCTTTTTCTCTTCGGACTGGGTTTCGGGAATCACGATGACAGTCTTGAACCCCATCGAGGCCCCCACCAGCGCCAGACCGATCCCGGTGTTGCCCGCGGTGCCTTCAACAATGGTGCCGCCCGGCTTCAGCTCGCCGCGTGCGATGGCGTCGCGGATAATATAGAGCGCCGCACGGTCCTTGACCGACTGGCCGGGGTTCATGAACTCCGCCTTGCCCAGAATTTCACAGCCGGTTTCGTCGCTGACGCGGTTCAGCCGGATCAGTGGCGTATGGCCGATTGCATCGGCCAGATCACGTGCAATGCGCATAGTATCCCTTTCGATCTTTCCCTACAGACTTAGCCAACCGCCCCTCCGATCACAAGGCGCGAAGCCACAACTGTGCCCCGCTCAATCGATGTGCGCGCGAAGCCTGTCCCGGTGCCGGGCCAGCCAAAGCGCTGCCGTTACCAAAGGCATGTCCTGATAGGTATTCCTGTCCACCGCATCGATAAATTCAGAGAACGAAATGACTTTACTGCGGATGTCCTCGTGTTCACTGGCCAGCCCGCCGCCACCTTCGACCGTATCAAGATCGGCAAGCCCCACAAAAATGTGAATGAATTCACCTGAAGCGCCGCTTGAGGGGTAGACCTCGGCCACACGCTCCAGCTGGGTGACGGCTACGCCCGCCTCTTCCTGTGCTTCGCGCCGAGCGGTTTCTTCCGGCGTTTCACCGGGGTCGATCAGACCCGCCACCGGCTCCCACATCCAGGGGCGTTTTTCCCCGGCAATATAGGTCGCGGCGCGGAACTGCTCGATCAGCAGCACCTGATCGCGGACCGGATCATAGGGCAGAACCACCGCCGCCCGTCCAACCAGCGCCACGCCCCGGTTCACCACCGGGCTGAAGCTGCCATCGTAGCGGCGGAACTGCAGATCCATCTCTTCCATGGCGAAAAAATTCACATAGGCACGTTTGTGGCCGTGCACCCGCACATCCCGCGCCAGATCGTGGGCCGGATCCTCTGGCCGGGCCTGCGCCGCCAACCAGGACGCGGCGCGGCGGCGGATCGAGGGGAAGATCCGGGCGATCTCCTCAGCCGATTTGCAACCGCGCAGGTCCATGACCTCCTCGGCAGCGCGCAGTGACAGCGCGCCCCAATCTGCGATCCACTCATCCAGATCCCAAAGCTCAGTGGTATCCCACATACCGGGCGCGGGGAAATATACCTCTGCATGCGCAGGCTCTCCCCCCTCCAGGCGCACCTCCACCTGTTTCAGCGCATAATCGAAACCGCCTTCATAGAAATTGAGCGCGTCGAGATCCTGCTGCGTCACACCGCGCAGCAGCAGCCCCGGCGCAGAGGCGCCTTCGCAGGCCTCGATGGCGGGAAAGGGCTGGTCCCTGACCTGCCGCACTGCGTGATCGGCAAGCTGCGCCTGCCGCGCATCAAGACTTTTGGCGCTGCGTCCCAGAACGCATTCCAGCAGCGGCACATAGCGCAGCGTGCCGTATAAAAAGAGATCAGCCACAAGGCGCTCCCGTTATGAAGTGAAAATTGACAGTCAGCGCCAGCGGTTGTGAGCGTTCTCGGTTGCAAGGCCCGCCAGAACCCCGCCGATCACCAGCGCCAGCAGGACGTGCGGCACTGCCATCACAAAGAAATAATCCAGCGCGATGGTGAAGATCGCGGTAAGCGCCTCGAACGGCCCGTCAAACCGGTGCCGCATGGCCAGCCGGAACATCTCCCAGACGCCCTGCACGAACAGACCCCAGAACACCATCACCGCCATGCCGGTGATCCCGTTGTTGATGGCAGGCACCAGACCATGACCGGCCCGTCGCCCCATCAAGATCCAGCCGCAGACGACCCCGATGGCCATGTTCACATAGGTGAAATAGCCAAAATCGGTACCCTCGGGCATCAGGGGCATGATCATGCCCGAAACAACAAAGGCAAGCAGCGCCATCGACAGGGCTGCGATCAGTCGTGCTCCGTTTGGCATCCCGGCGGGTTCCGTTCCTGTTGTGGCGGTTGCCCCCAAACGGCCACCGCATCCTGCATTGCCTAGCAATTTCGCCGGTTCCCGCCCCGCAGACAAGAGTGCAGGGAACAAGTTCTGCCACCATGCGCAACTGGGCAACAAAGCGTCCCCTGCTCGGCGCCGCTCAGCCTGCCTTCTGTCCGGCGCTGCGGTGTTGCCCATAAGCCTCCAAGGCGCGCTCCCGCCCCGCTTTCAGATCGATCAGGGGCCGGGCGCGCATCTGGTCCGGGGACAGGCCCCAGCTGAGCGGCGCCGCATCAAAAAAGCTGGTCGCGCTTTGCGGCGGTGTGCGCTGCCCTTCGGCGATCCAGCGGCGGATATAGCGGCGATCGGCGTCGAACTTGTCGATCTGGCCTTCCGGATTGTAGATGCGGAAGAACGGCGCCGCATCCGGGCCGGAGCCTGTGGTCCATTGCCAGCCCATCGCATTGGCGGCCGGATCCCAGTCCACCAGACAATCCGCAAACCAGTCCATCCCGACCTTCCAATGCACCATCAGATGTTTGGTCAGGAAACTTGCCACGATCATGCGCGATCTGTTGTGCATCCTGCCGGTGACATACATTTCCCGCATGGCGGCATCGACAAAGTCATAACCGGTCTGCCCCCGCTGCCAGGCCTCCACATCCGGGGTGATCTCGCTGGACCAGCCAAAACCATCCCATTCTGGCCGCCAGTTTTCCGTCAGGATCTGCGGGCTGTGATACATCAGGTGGTAGGCAAACTCGCGCCAGACCACCTCTTTCAGGAAATGTTCCGCGCCTTTCCCGCTGCCTGCCATCGCGCGCTGGCCCAGCTGCCACATCCGGTGCGGGCTGATCTCACCCCAGGCGAGGTTTTCCGACAGGTTCGAGGTTGCATCCTCGGCTGGGTAATCACGGCGATCCTTGTAGCGGGCGACGGCCTCCTCAAGGAACCCGTCAAGACGGTCCAGCGCCGCTTGTTCGCCAACATTGCAGTGCGCCCGCACGATATCGGCGCCGCGCCGCATCGCCGCGCCCATCTGCCAATCCGCCACCGCATCGCTGTCCGGCCAGCTCTCCGGCGCGGACAGCTTGCCCGGCTCGGGCAGCAAATCGGCGGGCTGGCGATCGCGAACGGCTTTCCAGAACGGGGTGTAGACCTTGAACATGCCCCCCGCCTTGGTCTCGACCGTCCAGGGTTCAAAGAGCAGCCGCCCGCCGTGGGATTTCACAGCGATCCCGGCGGCCTTCAGATCTTCCTTGATCGCTGTATCCCGCGCGATGGCCTCGGGATCATAAAGCCGCGACCAGACGACGCTCCCTGCCCCGGTCTCATCAATCACCTGCCGCAGAACCTCTTGCGCATCGCCGCGGCGGAAGATCAGTCGGCTGCCCCGCGCGGCCAGCGTTTCGGCAAGTTTCTCCAGCCCAAGGCCAAGACGGAATTTCGGGGCAGCGCCCAGCGCCTTGTCCTGCGCATCCAGAATATATAGCGGGATAACGGGCGCGCCGCTGCGCGCCGCCTCCGTCAGGGCCGGATTATCCGCAAGGCGCAGATCGCGCCGGATCCACCAGATCACCGGGGCATTGCTGGTCATATGTCTGAGAGTCCTGTGCTGCCATTCTCGTTACAGCACGCGATCTAGGGCCTCGATCAGCTGCGTCACCTCATTTTCGTTGGTGTAATGGGTAAAACTCATCCGAAGGACGCCCTGTTCCGGGTCCACCCCCATCGCCGAGAGCGCGCGCACCGCGTAGAAATCCCCGCCGCCCGCCATTATACCGTGCCCGGCCAGTTCCTCTGCCAGCCCAGCGCCAGACCGGTTGACGGCAACAGCCACGGTCGGCGCGCGCACGGCGGCGTCGCTTGGGCCGATGAGGCGCAGATCGTTGCGGTCCTTCAGCGCATCCAACAGCGGTTGCAGCAGTTTGACCTCGTGGTCACGCATCAGATCGTGCACGAACCCGGCGCGCGCTGCTGCGTCTTCGGTAGGGCCGCCGTGATGATCGCACAGGGCGTCGATATAATCCGCCATACCGGCGCTGGCCGCGACCTGTGCGTGATCGGGTCCCGCAGGGGTGAAGCGCTTGTAGAGAACGTCGCCGTTGAAATAATGCGCCTGGTTCGGAAGGATTTCGCCCAGCGCGCGGCGGATGACCATGATCCCCTGATGCGGACCATAGGTCTTATAGGCCGAGAATAGGTAAATGTCCGGTCCCAGCTCCCCGACGTTGGGCAGCCCATGCGGCGCGTAGGACACCCCGTCGACGCAGACAAAGGCCCCCGCTGCATGGCAAAGCGCGGTTATCTCGGTCACCGGGTTGATCTCTCCCACCACGTTCGAGCAATGGGGAAAGCAAACAAGGCGCACGTTTTCATCCAGCAGCGTCTCCAGATCCGCCGGATCCAGATGACCAGTGGCAGGGTCGATCTTCCATTCACGGACCTCGATGCCCTCTTCGGCCAGCCGCCGCCAGGGACCGGTATTGGCCTCGTGATCCTGGTTGGTGACGATGATCGCCTCCCCCGGGGACAGGAACTGCCGGAAGGCCTGCGCCAGAACATAGGTGTTCTGCGTGGTCGAGGGGCCAAAGCTGACCTCATCGGTATCCACTCCCAGGATTGCCGCAAGCCGTTGCCGGGCCTCATCCATCTCTGCCCCGGCCAGGGTCGAGGCCTCGTAAGGCGCATAGGGCTGCACCTTGCGCTGGGTGTAATAGCGCATCAGACGATCAATCACCGGCTTGCAGGTATAAGAGCCGCCTGCGTTTTCAAAGAAAGCCTGCCCTTGCAGCGTGGGTTCGGCAAAGGCCGGGAACTGCCCGCGTACAAAATCAATATCCAGCGCCATCTGTCATTCCCCTGCTTTTGTGTTCGCAAAAGGGATGCAGATCTTGCCGTGCAAGGTCAAGCGCCGGTACGCGGTGGAACCGTCCTGCCGCGTGAGGCGCCAGATGCGTCGCCAAAAGAAAGAGCGCGCAGTATCAACCCTGCGCGCTCCCTTCGTCTCAGAAAAACGGTGTTTCCGTTACCCGTTCACATCCACCACGACGCGGCCTTTGACCTGCCCTTTGAGGATGTCTGCGCCCAATTGCGGCAGATCCTGCAGAGTTGCGGGCTGGATCATCGCCTCCAGTTTGTCCATCGGTAGATCCGTTGCGATCCGCTCCCAGGCGCGCAGGCGGTTGTCATAGGGCTGCATGACGGAATCGATACCCAGCAGGTTCACCCCGCGCAAAAGGAAGGGCACCACAGTTGCGGGCAGGTTCGCCCCACCAGCAAGACCCACCGCCGCAACGGAGGCACCGTATTTCATCTGCCCCAGCACACGTGCCAGCATCGCCCCGCCAACCGCATCAACGCAGCCTGCCCAGGTTTCGCTTTCCAGCGGGCGTTTGACCGTCTCATTGATTTCTTCACGGGCCACGATCTGTGTCGCGCCAAGGCTGCGCAGGTAATCTGCGGTCTCTGGACGGCCGGTCACGGCCGCGACCTCATAGCCGAGATTGGCCAGAATCGCGGTTGCAACAGAGCCAACCCCACCAGCGGCGCCGGTGACCAGAACCGGACCGTGGTCCTTTTGCAGCCCGTGATCCTCCAGCGCCATGACCGCCAGCATGGCGGTGAACCCAGCGGTTCCCACTGCCATCGCCTGGCGGGTTGTCAGCCCTTCGGGCAGCGGTACCAGCCAATCGGCGCGCACGCGGGCCTTTTGGGAGTAACCGCCCCAATGGGCCTCTCCCACGCGCCAGCCGGTCAGGACCACCTTGTCCCCCGCCTTGTAACGCGCATCCGAAGACGCCTCGACCGTACCGGCAAAGTCGATGCCGGGAATATGCGGGTATTTGCGGACCAGACCGCCACCAGGGCCGATGCAGAGCCCGTCCTTGTAGTTCACGGTGGAATAGTCCACCGCCACAGTCACCTCGGCCTCCGGCAGGTCATCAAGGCTGATCTGCTCGACCGCCGCAGATGTCTTTCCGGTGTCTTCGTCCTTATTCACGACCAATGCGTTGAACATCATGCTTCCCCTCGTTTCACATCCAGAATTTCTCGCGCACGGTGGCCGTGCGCATACCGTCGGGTGTTTCCACCTCAAGTCTTGAGCCCGCATCCCAATGAGTCATGCGGATCATGCCGATTGCCACATTGGTGCGGAAATCGGGCGACCAGGCCGCCGAGGAAATTCGCCCCGCCGGACGACCGCCTGCAAACACCGACCAAAACTGATCACAGGGTGGCACGGCATCCCCGTCGATGGCAATCGG
The DNA here is from genome assembly GCF_041008745.1 of Pseudophaeobacter sp. 1A09344. NCBI lineage: Bacteria > Pseudomonadati > Pseudomonadota > Alphaproteobacteria > Rhodobacterales > Roseobacteraceae > Pseudophaeobacter > Pseudophaeobacter sp. 1A09344. The sequence goes on along the minus strand of NZ_JAXGFS010000001.1, from coordinate 466,305 downwards.
GCGGATCTGCTGTACCGGCCCTTCCTTGGCGACCCGCAACAACGCATCCCGGCCGATACAGCCAATCGCCGTATGGGTATTGCAGAACCGGCCCAGACCACATTCATGCGGCGTGTTGTCATCGGTCATGTCGTTACCGTAGCTGAGCAAGCCGCCCTCGATCCGTTCGATCAGGTTCGGACAGCCCGCGCGGACCTCAAGATCCTCACCCGCCTCGAACAGCTTGCGCCACAGTGGCATGCCAAATTCGCTGCCCTCCACGTAGATCTCGAACCCGCCCTGTTTGGAATACCCCGAGCGCGCAATAACCAGATCATGCCCCTGGAACTGATAAACCCCGAAGCGGAAGAAGCGGATATTGCGGATGCTTTCGCCAAAGACGCGCACCATCAGCTCCTCGGCCTTGGGTCCCTGCACGGCCAGCGGTGAGACATCGGGTTCGTCCACCAGCACATCCAGACGCCAGCCATTGGCGATCCCCTTCACCCAGTAAAGAAGGTCGCTGTCCGCGATGGAGATCCACCAGCGGTCCTCGGCCAGCTTCACTGCCACGGGATCGTTCAGCATGCCGCCGGTTTCATCGACGATGGGCACGTAGAAACACTGGCCTGCCGTCATCCCGCGCAGATCGCGCGGGGTCAGCATCTGCATCAGGCGCCCGGCATCAGGTCCACGCAGTTCAACCTGGCGCTCACAGGCCACATCCCAGACCTGAACATGGTTTTTCAGATGATGGTAATCCGCCTCGACGCTTTCGAAAACCGTGGGCAGCAGCATGTGGTTGTAAACGGTGTAGGCGCGCACTCCGGCCTCTTCCACACCTTGGGAAAACGGGGTGCGCCGCAGCCGACGCGACGGTGAAATCAGTGCCATTGCAAATCCTCCCTGGCAAGGCGCGTTGCCCAGTAGCCTGCGGTCCTCCTCATCCTCACCGGAACAGGGTTTTACGCTTCACCCAAGGGTCGGAAACCGCGACTCAACGCTTGTTTCCCAAATGTCAGACTTTTAAATGTCTGACAAATGATTTTTACAGCCCCTCACGATATGGTAATGACGCCGGATATCGACAGGACAGTACCCATGAAAATCGACCCTTCCAGTTCCGACGACCTCTCTGTGCAAATCGCACAGGCAATCAAGGACGCGATTATCGGCGGTCAGCTGATCGTCGATGAACGACTTCCTTCCGAGGCCGAACTGGCCGACCATTTTCAGGTGTCCCGCCCGACCGTACGCGAAGCGTTGAAACGGCTTGCGGCGCAATCGCTGATCCGTACGCAGCGCGGCGCCACCGGCGGCGCCTTCGTCAACCGATTGAGTTTTGAGGATGCCTACCCCCAGCAGGTGACCACCTCGACCCTGCTGCTGTCGATGAATGCGGTCAGTTTCGACACAGCCTGCGAAGCGCGTTATGCGCTGGAGCGCGCCTGCGCGCCCTTGTCGGCCCAGCGGCGCACAGCCGATCAACTGGCCACGATGCGGACAGAGATGTTCCGCCAGTCCCAGCCCGGCCTGACCGATGAAGCCTTCTGCGCCTCGGATGTTGCCTTTCACCGTGCGCTCGTCGATGGCGCGGGCAATCCAGTACTGTCCTATCAGCTGGCTGGCGCAGTCGAGGCGATGCAGCCGCTGATGAACATGATCACCTTCACCGCAAGGGACCGTGCACGTATCGTGGATTTGCACGGACGCATCGCGGATGCCATCGAATCCGGTGACGGCACCGCTGCCAGCGAAGGCCTCAGTGATCTGGAAAAGGAAACGCGCAAGCTGGCCTCGGATGTCTTTGCCGCACGTGCTGCGGCGGTCTCTACCTGACGCCTGATCGCAGGTAATTCGGCCCACAAAATTCGCGCTGTCTATCCGATTTGCCCCTTTAACTCCGCCCGGTCAGCACCTATGTTCTCACTGTTCCCTCGTGGAACTATGGACATAAACGCGCTCGTAATAAGCGGATCGGACCCGGGGGCGGTACCCGGCGGCTCCACCATATATCCTTCGTTTGGGGATCATGGGGCCGAAACAGGATCGACGAACGTCTAAAGGGGTTAGCTTTGTCTCGGCTGTCTGCCACCGTTATCGGCGAAACTAGTACAATTGCAAACGACAATCGTGCTCCGGTTGCTCTGGCTGCGTAAGCAGTTCGAGTCGAACCGACTTTAAGTCCTAGCGCCTAGCCGCGTTAGGCGGGGTTCGCAGGTACCTGGCAACAGAAACCTGCACTTTTCCCCAGCTTTCTCAACGATCACAGGCACCCGTATAGGTTTTATTCAGACTCTGGGCGCATCCTATGCGCAAGACGGAGAACTGTGATGACCAACGCTCAACGCTTGCGAAACTGGTATACCGAGGTCTGGGAAAAAGGAAACCTGGACGCGATCACAGATTTCATTGCACCGGACACCATCGCCAAGGGAATCGTTCCTGAAATGCAGATGGGAATCGATGATTTCCGAGACCTTATCATGACCTTTCAGGCCCAGGTCGGGCGGTTTGAAGTGGACCTGCCCAAAGTGATCGCCGAAGGCGACTGGGTTTCAGCCTTTCTCGTCGTACGCACCTCAAGAACCGACACGGGCGCCCCGCTTGAGGTTTCAGGGCAGGTCATGGCCCGGTTCGAAAACGGCAGGATCGCCGAAGCCTATAATCACGTCGACTATATCTGCCTGCTGGAGCAAATGGACCTGTTGCCGCCCGACACGATCCCGATCTGCATGACCGGGCAGCGGCTCGATTGGGTCAGACAGACACCCCACAGCCTCGCCACGGCGCATTAGACCGCCAGCCCCACAAACGGACTCAACCCACCCTTTTCACCAGAAACGATACACACGTAAAAGTGGTTGATTCGCAGCCACAAGCCCTCTCGACTTCACTGTTGGTAACAAGTACCGGATTGACACTTCAACTCTGACCAACCGAGACCCCAACGAATGACTCATCAGACAGGCAGCGTTCTTGAGACTGTAAAGCAATGGTTTCACGAGCTTTGGGAAGAGGCGGATACGGCCGCCATAAATGCCCTCTCCAATTCTGGCACCACGATGCAGGGAGCGATATCAGAGCTGGCTGCGCCACAGAACTATGGCGAAGTGGTCACCGCGTTGAATGACCTGCTAAAGAATATTCACTTCGAATACGCCTATCCTGTCGAGCAGGGGGAATGGGTTGCAGTAAAGTTGATCGTGCAGGCGCAATCCGCCGCAACTGGGGATGACGTTCGCTTTACCGGGCAGATCATCGCCCGGGTCAAAGAAGCAATAGTGACAGAACTTATTGCAACCATAGACTACATGAAGATGTTCGAGCAGCTTGGCCAGCTGCCCGAGGATTCCCTCCCGATCTGCCTCACAGGCGAGCAATTGATCTGGGCTCAGTAATCCCTCCACAGCCTAAGCTAGTTTTTTCTGTCTCCGCGGGCGCGGCTGCCCTATAGGCATGCAAGACCCTGCCCCGATCAGCCGCGGAGATCGACTTGTCTGCCAGTTTCACGCCCGACCGCCCGGATCTGCGCGATCTGTTCCGCGTTTTTCTTCGTATCGGCCTGCTGAGCTTTGGCGGCCCCGCCGCCCAGATCGCCCTGATGCATCGCGAACTGGTGGAGCAGCGCCCCTGGCTTAGCGAAGATGAATTCCTGCGCGGTCTCTCCTTCTGCATGCTGCTGCCCGGCCCCGAAGCGATGCAGCTGTGCACCTATACCGGCTGGCGCCTGCGCGGCACCTTTGGGGGGATTCTGGCCGGATTGCTCTTTGTGCTGCCCGGCGCCGCAGTTATCGCCGCATTGGTCTGGCTTTACGCTGCCTTTGGCACCGTGCCGGGGGTTCAGGCCGCCTTTGCCGGGATCAAGGCAGCAGTCATCATCGTGGTTCTGCAAGCCCTGTGGCGGCTCAGCAAGAAGGCCCTCAGCAAAGGCTCCGACTGGGCTCTCGCCGGACTTGGCTTTGTCGGATTGTTTTTCCTTGGCTTACCCTTTCCCGTTGTCGTCCTGGGCGCAGGTCTGTTTGGTCTTGTGAAAGGCCAGACACCGGCAGCGGAACCGGCAGAAGTCACAAAGGGACACGGGCCACAATCGCCGCTGCGGATCGCTGCCTTCTGGAGCATTCTCTGGCTGACGCCGCTGGCACTGCTGCATTTTTCCGGCTTCGGCTTTCTGGCAGACATTGGCTGGTTCTTTGCCAAACTCGCCGTGGTAACCTTTGGCGGCGCCTATGCGGTGCTCGCCTATATGAGCCAGACCGTGGTCGAGCAGCATGGCTGGGTCACCGCCGGGCAGATGATCGACGCGCTGGGTCTTGCAGAAACCACCCCCGGACCGCTGATTCTGGTCACCCAGTTCATCGCAATGCTGGCCGGGCTGACGACCGGCGGGATGCCCGTGTTCCTGGCTGCCGGGGCGGTGGCCCTCTGGGCGACCTTCGTGCCCTGCTTCCTGTGGATCTTTACCGCCGCCCCCTATGTGGAGCGCCTGTCCCAGCATCCCCGCCTTGGCAGCGCGCTAAAGGCGATCACCGCTGCGGTGACCGGTGTCATCCTCAACCTGTCGGTCTGGTTCCTGCTGCACGTCCTGTTCCGCGACCTGCCGCAGACACAGGTCGGGCCGCTGTCCTTTGTGGTGCCGGACTGGAGCAGCCTTGACGCCGAGGCGCTGCTTCTGACAGCAGTGGCAGCGGGCGCGGCCATCGCGCTGCGCGGGCGGCTGCTCTGGCTTCTGGCGCTTATGGTTGTGGCGGGGCTCGCAGTTGCGGCTGCACCCGATCTGCTGCTCCCGTAATCCCTGTGCCAGAGCGGAAAATGCCCCCTCCGGTCCGTTGTTTTTTTAACAAATCGGTTCCGGTAACTATTTCGTTTCCCGGAGAATCCCCTATGCTAGGGGAAAAGAAAAGGGGTCTCAGCGTGTCCCGAGAAATCGACTACGGTAACCTGATGCATTCCGCCATGCGCGGCCTGATCCGCACCGTCCTGCAGGATGTGGCGGACAACGGTCTGCCCGGCAATCATCACTTCTTCATCACCTTTGACACCCGTCATCCCGATGCCCAGCTTGCCGACTGGCTGCGCGAACGCTACCCGGAAGAAATGACCGTGGTGATGCAGCACTGGTATGACAATCTTGCCGTCGATCAGGATGGCTTTGCCGTCACGCTCAATTTCGGTGAAACGCCAGAGCCGCTCTATATTCCTTACGACGCGATCAAAACCTTCGTGGACCCCTCCGTCGAATTCGGCCTGCGGTTCGAAACCGCCGAGGACGACGTCGAGGACGAACAGCCCGAAGACACCACCGCGCCCGAGGAAGATACGACCACGGACGAGACGGCGGAGAAAACCGACGCCGAGGTGGTATCGCTGGACAGCTTCCGCAAGTAACCGCCGGTCGCGGCCCGCCGGATCACCAAAAACCCAGATCGCGAAATACGGCTAAACCTTTTGCGCGTCGCGGGTGGCGTTTTTTTCAGACACCCCAAATAAGGCCTTTGTCCGTTTAAACGATCAGCCGTCGGCGCGGCGTTAGTCCTGACGTTTCAGAAAGGTCGAAACCATCCGGGTCGGCTCACCATTGCGATGGACCACATACTTCAGGTCCAGCCCCCCTTTGACCAGGGTGCGGTCGTATTGCTGCATCTCGTAATCGCCGTTCGGCGCGATGAACATTGAAAACACCGTAAAGGTATCTCCGGCAATCCGGCTCCAGACGTAGGGATCGCCTTTCATCGGATCCATCTGGACGGCATGGCCAAAGACGTTCTGCTCCATCGCAGCGGCAAAAATCCCCGAACGATCGCTGTCCACGAAACTGATCTCATAGGTTTTTGCCTTGCGGTTGCCGCCCCCTTTGATGGTGACGGTGCTCCATTTGACGGTAAATCCCTTCTTGGCCTCAGCAATCGTCACGCTCATGTCCCGCAGCTCGCTCTCACCGTTGGCATGGGTGACGATCACCGACCCGGTGTAAGCCCCGACAAACGGCGCGATATCCGCAATAGCCGCCTGCGCAAGCAGCATAACTGCGGCACAAAACATCGCAGCCTGAAGCATGACCCAGCGGAGCCATACCACACCGTCACGTACGGCCGGAAACGCCCTGACGCGGGCAACGGCTGATGGACTGGAGGGGGCAGAATAATCGGGCACTGGCGTTCCTTGTCTACAGATGAGCGAAAGTATCTTCCGGTGACTTTAGCTTATTTCAGGGCGCAGGCAATCCGGCGCGCCCATTTGTCCCTATACCCGCGCGCGCGTTTCCCTATGATGCGCGCAACTGGCCGATTGCGCCTGACCCGGGCGTCGGCTAAACGGCATGCAACGGCATACGAGACGGAGAGAGACAAGATGTCCGATACCCGCACCGAAACAGACAGCTTTGGTCCGCTGGAAGTTCCTTCCGACAAATACTGGGGCGCGCAAACGCAGCGTTCGATCATGAACTTCCCCATTGGCTGGGAAAAACAGCCCGTCGCCATCGTGCGCGCGCTGGGCGTGATCAAGAAAGCCTGCGCCATGGCCAACAAGGCCTCTGGCAAAATGGACGCCAAGATCGCCGATGCAGTGATCCAGGCCGCCGGTGAGGTGATCGAAGGCAAGTTCGACGACAACTTCCCGCTGGTTGTCTGGCAGACCGGCTCCGGCACCCAGTCGAACATGAACTCGAACGAGGTGATCGCCAACCGGGCGATCGAGATCCTCGGCGGCGTCATCGGCTCCAAGGATCCGGTGCACCCCAACGATCACTGCAACATGGGCCAGTCCTCGAACGACACATTCCCCACCGCAATGCATATCGCCACCGCCATGTCCGTACGCGACGTGCTGGTGCCGGGCCTGACCAAACTGGCCGAAGGGCTGGAAAAGAAGTCCGAAGAGTTCAAGTACATTATCAAGATCGGTCGCACCCACACCCAGGACGCGACCCCGCTGACATTGGGCCAGGAATTCTCTGGCTACGCGCATCAGATCCGTCAGGGTCTGGCACGGGTCGAGGCCGCGATGCCCGGTATCTATGAGCTGGCACAGGGCGGCACCGCCGTCGGCACCGGGCTCAATACCCAGAACGGCTGGGGCGAGACCGTAGCGGCCAACATGGCCGAGATCACCGGCTTGCCCTTTGTCACCGCACCGAACAAGTTCGAGGCACTGGCCGCGCATGACGCCATGGTGTTCCTGTCCGGCGCACTCGCGACCATCGCAGGCAGCTGCTACAAGATCGCAAACGACATCCGCTTCCTCGGCTCTGGTCCGCGTTCGGGTCTGGGTGAGCTGATCCTGCCGGAAAACGAACCCGGTTCCTCGATTATGCCGGGCAAGGTGAACCCGACACAGGCAGAGGCGCTGACACAGGTCGCCGCCCACGTCATGGGCAACGACGCCGCGATCAAATTCGCGGGCAGCCAGGGCCATTTCGAACTGAACGTCTACAACCCGATGATGTCCTACAACCTGCTGCAGTCGATCCAGCTGCTGGGTGATGCGGCGGACAGCTTTACCGAGCGGATGCTGATGGGCATTCAGGCCAACGAGCCCCGCATCGAAAAGCTGATGAAAGAGTCGCTGATGCTGGTCACCGCTCTGGCGCCGACCATCGGCTATGACAACGCCACCAAGGTCGCCAAGACCGCGCATAAGAACGGCACCACCCTCAAGGAAGAAGCCATCGCGCTCGGCTTTGTGGATGAAGCGACCTTTGACGCCGTGGTGCGCCCCGAAGACATGATCGGGCCCAAGGCCTGATGGCGGAACCGGTCAATCTAAACCGGTTCAGAAAACAAAAAGCGCGGGCCGAGAAAAAGGCCCGCGCTGATGCCAACGCTGTGAAATTCGGCCGCAGCAAGGCCGAAAAGCAGCTTGACCGCAGTCGGCGTGACAAAAGCGACCGCCAACTTGACGGTCACAAGTCCGAAGAATGAGCAACCGTCCCAAGAAACACTCCCTGACCCTGCGCGGGCACCGCACCTCGGTCTCGCTGGAGGATGAATTCTGGACCGCCTTCCGCGCCATAGCCGCCAAGGAAGGCCGGGCAATCAACGACTTGGCCGCCGACATTGATGAAGAACGCGGAACAGAATGCGGGCTGGCCTCGGCCATCCGCCTGTACGTTCTGCGCCACCTGCAGGCGCATCAGACCGGGGACTGATCCCGCCGCTCCAGCCGCAGCCAGATCCCATTCTTTGCCCGCACCGTTAGATGTGCAACCGGCACGGGCTCCTTGCCTGCCACCGGCGCCACCCGGAAATGGCGCAGCAGCATCGACAGAATCAACGGCCCTTCGACCATGGCAAAGCCAGCACCGGTGCAGACCCGGGGACCAGCCGAGAACGGCATATAGGCTTCACGTTGACACTTTTTACCATTCTCGGTCTGCCAGCGCTCCGGATCAAAGCCATCCGGGTTGTCCCACAGCCGTTCGTGGCGATGCAGGTGCCAGGGGCTGAGCACCAGTTGCGACCCTTTCGGCACTTCGCGGTCGCGGAAGCGTTCGGGGCACGTCGCCTCGCGTACCATCATCGGCACCGGCGGATAGAGCCGCAGCGCCTCGCGGAACACATCGCGGCTGATGCGCAGGCGGGATACTGCGGCGAAACTGTCGTCCTCAAGCGCGGCGGCTTCCTCGGCCACCCTTTCCTGCCACTCTGGATAAATCGCCATCAGATAAAGCGTCCAGGCCAGCGCCGAAGCACTGGTTTCATGCCCGGCCAGAAAGAAGATTGCCACCTGATCGACCATTTCCTCGGTGGAAAAGCGCGCCCCGGTTTCCGGATCGGCAGTGGTCATGATCTTGGTCGCAAGGTCCTGCGGCGCGGTCCCGGCAGCGATTTCGGCTGCTCGCTCATCCGTCAGCTGGGTAATCAGGGCGCGAATGCGCGTAGCATTTTCCCGCGTTCCCTTGCGAAAGAAACGCGGCATCCAGCGCGGCACCGGCACAAAGGCGGCGAGATTCAGGATTGGCTGGCTGCGCTGGTAGTCCCGGAAGCGGGAAAACACCTGGGCGGCAACCTCGTGCTCGATGGGGATGGAAAACAGCGTGCGAAAAATCACATCCGCCGCCACATGCGAAGTGACTGCTTCGATCTCCACCTCCCCCTCCTGCCCCTTGAGGCGCGCGGCAGCGGCTTCGGCAGCGGCACGCATCGCCGGGAAGGTCTCTTTCAGACGCCCGCCTTCGAATGCCGGGTCGATAATCCGGCGCTGGCGCTTCCAGACTTCGCCGTTGGTCAGGAACACCGAATTACCCAGCAGCGGCTTCAGCCCCTCGCTGATCCGGTCCGATTTCGGGAAATCGTCCGGGCGGTCCTTCAGCACGGTTTTCACCAGATCCGGCTGGTTCAGCAGGAAGGACCGGAAGAAGGGCGTGCGGAACTCCGCCATCCAGGCCCGGTAAAGCCGCGCGGGCTGCGCCGACAGGATGTCCTTGCGAAACAGCCTCACATAGCGCCAGAGCGATACTTTGTCGGGACGAGAGGCGGGTTTGGGTGGCAGGGGCGTCATGGCGATGACACCGAGGTATAGCCCGAGGTCGGCGCCTCGATCCGGGATTTCGACGCAGGCCGCCCCTCGTAACGCTCTGCCAGCGAGATGGGGCCTGCGGTGATCTGAAAGTAGTCATAGTCACCGGGCCGGTCAAAGGCGCAGAGATACTGAAAATGCAGCCGGAAGAACCGCCAACGCAGCTCTTTCCAGCGCTCTGGGCTCAGCGTTTGTGTAAAGGCCGCCGAAACGACCAGTGGCCAGCGTTTTTCATCTGGTGCAACGCCGCTGACGCAGACCGGATCGCACAAGGCAAAGGCGCAGCCATCCCCCGGCGCGCTGACATCTACCCAAGAAAGTTCCGGACTGACCGACAGATACCGCAGATCGCCGCGGAGCCGGTCGGCCTTTGGCAGGAAGGAAACCATCGGCACCACCTGACCAAGGCTGAGAAACCCCAACGCCGGGCGCGCCGCGGGCAACCCTTCGCGCAACAGATCCGCCAGCACCGAAACACCGACATGGGCGCCGGAGGAGTGGCCAACGACCAAAACCTCATCCACTGTATTCTCTTCGATGGCGCGGCGGATCAGCTGCCGGAACTCTGCTATGCGCGCCTCCAGCTCGGGCGGGTTGGCCCCGCGCGAGGCTGCGGAATAGGCGTAATCATGCATCAGGTAATAGGCAAAGAGCTTACCATCGCGCGCCTTGAACCAGCGCAGCAGTGCAATCGCAGTTAAAATCAGCGCCGCAATGAATGCCACCGCGCCGACGACCGCCGCTGTCTGAGACCCAGCCACAGGGGTGAGCGCCCATTGTGCGAGCCAGTCGATTGCACCGCCGACAACAGCCCCCAACGCCAGCGCCAGCAGCAATTGCAGCAGCAGCATGCCCACCGGATAAAGCGCTGCAATCACCGGCCCCTTGCGCAGACGCATCAGGCGAAAAAGCGCGCCAGTCGAGATATAGGTCCAGGCGGTGCGCGCCAGTTGCAGATAGGTCGCCGGGATGGAGGCCGCCATGCTGCCCCGCACGATGTCAGACCAGACCAGAACCTCTACATCGGCCGCCACCTCGGTCCCGTCGATCTCGGCCTCTACGTGCCAGCCATAGGGACCGTCAGCCTGTTTAGGGCGCTGCGAGATCTGGTAGCCGGAGATCGCCGCCTGGGCGGTGCTTTCGCTGCGGTAAAGCTCACGATAGCGGCGGGGGTGGATGGGATCGTAACCGGGGATGTAAAAAACCTGTCGGCGGCGCACTGTTGCACCGCCGATGGATTGATCGCAGTCCTGCCTTGCCGTTCTGCCCATTCCGGCCTCATTCGATTTCACTCGAGATTAGCGGCGGATCTGGGCAAGAGTAAGACCCCGGCGGCGGCTCTTAGCCAAGTGTTGCAAGCGCGGGGAATGTTTCCAGCAGCCACCAGGAGAAGGTGGAGAACAGACCGGTCACCAGCATGATCCCAACCACGAGCAGAAGGCCGCCCATGACCTTTTCGATCAGCCCCATGTGGCGCTTCATCCGGTTCATCAGCGCCATTGAGCGGTTAAGGAAGATCGCCGCCAGTAGGAAGGGAACGCCCAGTCCCAGCGCATAGACACCGAGCAACAGCGTTCCGCGGCTGACCGAGGCCTCAGAGGCCGCCAGCGACAGGATCGCGCCCAGCTGCGGGCCGATGCAGGGCGTCCAGCCAAAGGCAAAGGCCAGACCGAGCACGTAGGCCCCGATGGCGGACCCACCGGATTGCCCCGCTTCCATCCGTGCTTCGCGGTCGAGGATCGGAATGCGGAAGACCGACAGGAAGTGCAGGCCAAAGACGATCACGACAACGCCGGAGACCTTGGCGAACAGCTCCTGATTTTGCAGGACGAAGGCGCCAAAGGCCGAGGCGGTGAACCCCAGCAGCAGGAACACCGTCGACAGCCCCAGCACAAAGAACAGTGCCGAGACGATCACCTTGCGCCGGGCGGTTGCCGTGCCTTGCATCTCTCCGATGGTGACGCCGCTCATATAGGCCAGATAGGGCGGCACGATCGGCAACACACAGGGCGACAGAAAGCTGATAAGACCAGCCGTCAGCGCCACGAACATGGCAGGAATCAGTCCTGCGTCGATGATTTCAATTCCAAACATAGCTCTCACTTAATCCAGTGCAGACCAAAGGTCACTGGTACCTGCGGTCACATCCTTGTGGACAGGCTGTGAGAGGCACCCTATCTGCAGGATATGACTGACGAAAACACCACTCTTGATGCCATCGGGCTGCTTTGCCCCCTGCCCGTTCTGAAGGCCCGCAAACGGCTGAAGGCGCTGGCCCCGGGCGATACGCTGACCATGCTTGCCGATGATCCTGCGGCCATTATCGATGTACCACATTTCTGCGCCGAGGCTGGGCATGAGTTCCTTGGCCAAAGCGACGGGGCCGGTCACCAGATCTACCGCATCCGAAAAGGCGGCTGAGATCCCTATTTACATGGGGCGAAAGCCAGGTTCCCGCACCTGAACAGGTCAGTTTGTCTCTCTTTCGGGGTCAAGCGCCGGAGTGTCCTGGCTGAAGGTATTGACCCAGCCTGCATCAGTGCGCTGCCAGATGGAGCTCACGTACATCACCTCTTCCACCTCCTTACCGCAGCGGCTGTAGAGTGCGCGGTAAGACAGCAGTCCGTGATCCGGCCCCAGCGCCCTGACCTTTGCCTCCGAGACCTCGTAGCGGTCAATCGACGCACCAGCGCTGATCTGCGCCACGTGATCCTCCCGGCCCGCAAAGCCGTCCGGGTAAACCCCCAGAAAATCCGCACTTAGCAAGGCGGCGTCTGCTGCACTGTCGCCGGTCTGCAGCGCCTGCCAGACCCGCGCCTCACACTCCAACAACGCGTTCAGTAGCTCTGTGCCGCTGTGCGGCCGCGTCTTTGCCATGGCGATCCCCTCAGTAATGAAAAAGGGGCGGACCCTGTGGCCCGCCCCGATATCAGTCTCAGCTTCCCAGTGACCACCAGCCGCGGCGCTTGGGCTTGGGCGGGGCTTCCGGTTCAGGCGCGGGCGCAGGTTCAGCCGCTGCCACAGCCACCTCGGGCTCCTTGGTTTCCGGTCCTGCTGTCTCAGGGGCCGTAGCTTCCGGCTCAGCGGGTTTCTCGGCCTCTTCAGGCGCAGCGGTCTCCGCCTCGGCAGGTGCAGTTTCGGCGGCTGCCTCTTCTGCCGCCGGTTCCACCTCAGGCGCGGCCTCCGGCTCAGCAGCAGCAGTTGCCTCGGCGGGTTCTACCGCCTCGGGCTCTTCCGCAGGCGCAGCCTCAGCGGCATCGGGTGCAGCTTCCGCTTCGGCAGCTGCTTCCGCAGGTGCTTCGGCAGCAACAGCTTCTTCTGGCTGCGACGCGGGGCTTTCGGCTTGGTCGGGCTCTGCGGGTTTCTCTTCTGTCACCGCATCTGCGGTCTCGGCCTCTGCAGCCTCTGCCGGTTTATCGGAAGATTTTTTGCGGCTGCGGCTCTGGCTGGTGCGGGTGCGACGGGTGCGTTTGGCAGGCTTCTTCTCTTCCTGCTCAGCACCCTCTTCCGCGCCCTCCGCCTTGGCCTCGGCTGCGTCAGCGGGCTGATCAGACTTGGCGTCCTGCGCCGAACCGTCTTCCGTAGACTTGTCACCCTCCGCAACTCCAGCAGACTGGTCTTTATCACCTTCGGACTGATCGCCGTTGTTCTCGCCATTGTCCTGATCCGAGGATCCGGACTTGCGCCGCCGCCGACGACGACGCTTGCGCTTGGGTTTGTTCTCACCATCGCCTTCGGCCTCAGGCTGGGTCTTGTTGCCCTCGTCGACAGAGGTTGTCTCCTCTGCTTCCGCAGCCTCACTTTCGTCGGCATCGATCTGATCCATGATCGAAGTATCAACCGAGACCACGGGCGACGCGGCCACTGGAACAGTGCGCGATGCGGTTTTGAACTTCTCCAACTCGAAATCCGGGCTAACCAGATGCGGGTGGCCCTCGATGCGCACGGAGAGACCATAGCGCGCTTCGATCTGCGCAATATGTTCGCGTTTCTGGTTCATCAGATAATTGGCGATGGCCACCGGGCATTTCACCAGAACCTCGCGCGAACGACGGCGGGTGCCTTCTTCCTCGATCTGACGCAGGATCGACAGGGCCAGCGAGTCATCCGAGCGGATAAGGCCGGTGCCATGGCAATGCGGGCACGGCGCCGTGGTCGCCTCGATCATGCCGGGGCGCAAACGCTGACGCGACATCTCCATCAGGCCAAAGCCGGAAATGCGGCCCACTTGAATGCGGGCACGGTCGGTCTTCAGCTTGTCCTTCATCCGCTTTTCGACGGCGGCGTTGTTCTTGCGCTCGTCCATGTCGATGAAGTCGATGACGATAAGGCCCGCAAGGTCACGCAGACGCAGCTGTCGCGCCACCTCTTCGGCGGCCTCCAGGTTGGTCTTGAGCGCGGTTTCCTCGATCGAGGCTTCCTTGGTCGCCCGGCCGGAGTTCACGTCGATGGCTACCAGGGCCTCGGTCACGCCGATCACGATATAGCCGCCTGATTTCAGCTGCACCGTCGGGTTGAACATGCCCGCCAGGTAGCTTTCCACCTGGTAGCGCGCAAAGAGCGGCAGCGTCTCGTTGTAGTTCTTCACGTTCTTGGCGTGGGACGGCATGATCATCTTCATGAAGTCCTTGGCGATGCGGTAGCCGCGCTCGCCCTCTACCAGAACCTCGTCGATCTCGCGGTTGTATAGATCGCGGATCGAGCGTTTGATCAGGTCGCCCTCTTCATAGATCTTGGCCGGCGCGATGGATTTCAGCGTCAGCTCGCGGATCTGTTCCCAGAGGCGCTGCAGGTATTCATAGTCGCGCTTGATCTCGGCCTTGGTCCGTTTGGCCCCTGCGGTACGCACGATGAGGCCCGCGCCCTGCGGCACGTCGAGTTCGGTTGCGATATCCTTCAGTTTCTTGCGGTCGGCGGCATTGGTGATCTTACGGCTGATGCCACCGCCACGGGCGGTGTTGGGCATCAGTACGCAGTAACGGCCTGCCAGCGACAGGTAGGTGGTCAGCGCCGCGCCCTTATTACCGCGCTCTTCCTTGACGACCTGCACCAGAAGAACCTGACGGACCTTGATGACTTCCTGAATCTTGTAGCGACGCGGACGCGGCTTGCGCGGCGGACGGATGTCCTCGCTGTCATCCTCGTCTGCGACGGATTCGATGGTCTCATCTTTCGAGGTCGCGTCAGACTTCGCGGTGTCTTCTTTGTCGTCCTCGTCCTTATCGTCAGCTACGTCTTGTTCGGCAGACTCAGCCTTGTCGGCGACATCACCGTTATCCGCACCGGCATCCTCGGCTGTCTCAGCATCGGCGGTCGCGTCATCGCCAGCCGCTTCTTCGGTGCTGGTAGCCTCTGCACCGTTCTGATCGTCGCCATCCGGCTCTTCAACCGGGGTTTCCGCAACGGTCTCCATCGGCGAGGTGCCCTCGGGGACCTCGGCAAGCTTGTCATCTGCAGCGCCATCTTCGGCGTCCAGATCGATGGTTTCCATACCCGCGATTTCAGCCTTTTTCGGGCTGTCTTTTTCCGGGGCCTGGGTTGACGCATCATCAGCATTGTCCTGCGGCGTGACCTCTTTGGTCTCCACCGCATCACCGGCGTTCGCCTTGGCAGCCTTGGTGCGCGAAGACTTGCGGCTGCGCGAGCGCGAGCCACGGGACGGTTTGCTCTCTTCTTCCTCGTCGCGGGCGCGCATCGCCTCGGCGTAGGCGCGCTCTTCTTCCATCAGCGCCTCACGATCGGCGACGGGGATCTGGTAATAGTCCGGATGGATTTCCGAAAACGCAAGGAACCCGTGGCGGTTTCCACCGTAATCGACAAAGGCCGCCTGAAGCGAAGGTTCGACCCGTGTTACTTTTGCGAGATAGATATTGCCGGCAAGCTGGCGTTTGTTTTCGGATTCAAAGTCGAACTCCTCGACCTTGTTTCCATCAACCACCACGACGCGGGTCTCTTCCGCGTGGGTGGCATCGATAAGCATCTTCTTGGCCATGTTTCCTTGGTGCACCTGCCCAGTGCAAACAAAGCCCCTCCTCTTCCGGGGGGCTGCGCGTGTTTTGGGTGGTGTCTTGTCAGGGCGATTTCAGACTGCGCGCCGCAGGTCAGGGTCCCGAAACATGCGTCCGGCCCTTTGTCCTGTATGCTCTTCGCTCTCGCGCGCGTCATCGCGGTTCTTCTCCGACAGGTGGGATATCCCGAACCCTGCCATGTTATTCCTTCCCGGTCGTGCCGGAAGAGGTGCTAGGCTGCCCCTTCACAAGGGGCAAATCGGTCTGCCTCAGCTTTCTCGGTTCTTTCCGGACAAAAGCATGAGACAGCGAATCTCATAAGGCTGGATGCGAAAGAGGCATCCTTTTCCTGTATTTTCAGCATAAGGCCTGAAACCGGGAAATGACAATGGCCATTCGGCACGGGCATTGCTGAAAGTGTAAACTATTCTTCCTTAGACGGTATTGGTTAACAAATCCCCGAAAAACTGCGGTGTTTTTCCGCAAAAAAGCGACCTGAATGGAAAACGGCGCCGGTGCATCCCGGCGCCGCATCAATGTCGATCAAAGCCAAAATCTGCCTCAGCCAGGTTGCAGTCCAAGCCTGCAGCTGTCAGCTCAGGTATTCTGAGCGCTGCAATCCGTATTTGGCCATCTTCTCATTCAGAGTCCGGCGCGGCAGGCACAGCTCCTCCATCACCGAGGCGATGGAGCCCTTGTGGCGGCGCATGGTGTTGTCGATCAACATGCGTTCAAAGGCTTCGACGTATTCCTTCAGGGGCTTACCTTCAGTGGTCATCACCGGCTGCATTTCCTCATGATCGGACATCAGCAGCGATGCGATGGTCCCCGATCCACGTCGGGATTGCAGAACCGCCCGTTCGGCTACGTTGATCAGCTGGCGCACGTTGCCCGGCCAGGGGGCCTGCAACAGCTGTGCGGCCTCCTGCGCGGTGACCTGCGGTGCCTCGCAGCCGTATTCTTCAGAGAATTGCTCGCTGAAGCGGGTGAACAGAGTCAGGATATCCTCGCCGCGCTGGCGCAGGGGCGGCACAGTGATCCGCAATGCCGCAAGGCGGTAGAACAGATCCGGGCGCAGCGCGTCCTCGCAGGTCTTGCCCGCCTCCTGTAGGTTCGAGATGGCGATGATACGGGTTTCGCCCGGCATGCCCTGTTCGTTGATCACGCTCAGGAGTTTGGCCTGCAGAGCCTCGCTCAGCGCCTCCACGTCCTCCAGCACCAATGTGCCGCCGCGGGCCTCTTCAATGGCGGGCAACAGGCTGTCTTCGGGCTGCATCGGACCAAACAGACGCTTTGATAGGGCCTCTTCCTCCAGTGCGGCGCAGGAGACCAGAACGAATTTCTTGCCCGCCCGGCTGCCGACGGCGTGCAGCGCATGGGCCACCAGCGTCTTGCCGGTGCCGGTCTCACCATCGATCAGCACGTGTCCATCGGCTTGACCTAGATCCAGAATATCCTCGCGCAGGCGCTCCATGACCGGGCTCATCCCGATCAGTTTCTTCATGATCTGGCTGCCATCGGACAGCTCGCGGCGCAGTGCCCGGTTGTCGAGCGTCAGGCGCCGGGAATTGGTGGCCCGTTTGGCAAGCTCGGACATCCGGTCCGGGTTGAAGGGTTTTTCAAGGAAATCGAACGCCCCGACGCGCATCGCCTCGACCGCCATCGGCACATCGCCGTGGCCGGTGATCATGATGACGGGCAAGGCGCTATCGCTGCCCATCAGTTTCTTCAGGAACTGCATTCCGTCCATGCCAGGCATCTTGATGTCGGAGATCACGATCCCCGGGTAATCCGAGCCCAGAACCTTCAGCGCATCCTCGGCACTGGCAAAGGTTTCAGTGTCATAGCCCGACAGGGCCAGCCACTGGCTGATCGACTGGCGCATATCCTGTTCATCATCAACGATCGCGATCTTCATAGCCTGTGCCATGCGCGGCCTCTCCATCTTTAACGCCGCTTATTCAGCGGCTTCGATACCGTCCACAAGGATCGGCAACTGTATTTCAAACACGGCGCCGCCGTTTTGCCCGTTGCGGGCAATCAGCCGCCCCCCGAGGTCGTTCACGATCCCCGAGGAGATGGCAAGCCCCAGTCCGACCCCATCGCCGGGCTGTTTGGTGGTGTAGAAGGGTTCGAACAGATTGTCGAAATCCTTGATCCCGTTGCCATTGTCGCGCACCGACAGGGTTGCTGTCTCGCCTGCCGCCAGCAGGATCTCCACCTCGGGGTCCTCTACAGATTTGGTGGCATCCAGTGCATTGCGCAAGAGGTTGACCATCACCTGCTCCAGCCGCAATCGGTCGCCCATAACGTAAACCGGCTGATCGGGCAGCATTCGGGTGATCTTGACCTGACGCTGACGCAGCTGCGGTTCCATCATCGACAGGGACGACGCCAGCGCATCGCCCATGTTTACAGGCGCAAAGGCATCGCCTGCCTTGCGGGCGTAAGATTTCAGCTGCCGGGTAATGGCCCCCATGCGCTCGATCAGATCATCGATACGCCCAAAGGAGGCAAGTGCCTCTTCGGGGCGGTTGCGGTTGAGCAGCAGCCGCGCCCCGGCCAGATAGGTTTTCATCGCCGCCAGCGGCTGATTGAGCTCGTGACTAACCGCCGCTGACATCTCCCCCAGCGCCGCGAGTTTCGAGCTTTGCGCCAGGCTTTGTTCAGCCACGGCAAGGGTTTCCTGCACCCGTTCCCGTTCGGCGATTTCCCGCTGTAGCCGTGCGTTCAATACGCGAAGCTCCGCCGACTCGCGCTGGAACAGCGCCATGCGCAGCGCCGTCTTGCGGCTGAGCGCATAGAAGGCCAGTGCCAGCAGAATCGCGAATCCCATGATTTCAAGCGCCAGAACCGCGTTCACCCGCTCGCGGATCGAGGCATAGGTGGTGAAGGAGGTCAGCCGCCAGCCCTGAAACGGCACCCGCGTTTCCAGCCGCATCACCGCCTCGCCTTGCAGATAGGCATCGGCTGGCAGGACAGTCCAATCCGCGGTTGCCCGGATCGCGCGCTGAATGGCGCCCTCCGGCGTTTGCAGGCGCAGTGCGTCGCGCTCTTCCTTGCCGCGCCAGCGCGCTTCGGTCGCCAGAACGATACGGCCGGTGCTGTCGCTGACCATCACCGCGTCTGAAATCCCCGCCCAAGCCCGTTCGAATTTCTGCAGATCGACCTCGATCACGATCACGCCGAGCGTCCCGGTGGTGTCAACAATGCGCCGCGAATAGGTAAAACGATAGCCGCCCACCTCGCGTTCAATGACGGAGAACACGGTAGATTTGGCCCGCACCGCATCGACGAAATAGGGCGCGTTGCGGTGGGTTTCGCCCAGACGGTTGCGATTGGTCGCCGCCACGGTACGCCCGTCGCTGGCCAGCAACATGATTGAGGCAGCGCCGATTTCCTCAACAAAAGAAATCAGTCGGTGGGTAGATAGCGAAAAATCCTGACTTTGCAGCGCTGATATCAGCGCCTGGTCACGCGCCAGTAGCTGCGGCACGATGGCATGGCGGCGCAGCTCACTGACCAGGTTTCCGGAGTAAAGCGCAAGGCGCAGTTCGGCCCGGTTGCGGGTACTTTCGGTGAACCGGTGCGTCAGCATTCGGTTGGTCACCCAGACCGTCGTTGCCGCCACCGCCATGAACAGGACCAAGGCCAGCCGCGCCCGCCAGGAGATCGTGCGCGATCTTGCGGCGGACCCGGATTTGGCCACGGGGAGTTCTGTGCGATCAGGCGGGGTGCTCATAGGCTTAACCTATTGCGGCTGCCCGCCTGTCTCAAGTCACGCTGTTGCGACGATCCCGGTCAATGCGCGGAAGACTGCCGTCCCGTCGGTGCCGCCATGACCTTCGTCCGCCGCGCGTTCGGGGTGCGGCATCATGCCCAGAACCCGACGGTTCTCGGACAGGATCCCGGCAATATCAGCAACCGATCCGTTGGGATTGTCGACGTAGGTGAAGGCCACCCGGTCCTGATCCTTCAGCGCCGCGACAGTGTCGGCGTCTGCATAGTAGTTGCCATCGTGGTGGGCGATCGGGATGCCGATGACGTCCCCTGCCGAATAGCCTTCAGTAAAGACACTGTTGCTGGTCTCGACCTTCAGGTCCACCGTGCGGCAGATGTATTTCAGCCCCGCGTTGCGCAGAAGGGCGCCGGGCAGGATGCCGGTCTCGGTCAGGATCTGGAACCCGTTGCAGACACCAAGTGCGTAACCGCCCCGGTTGGCGTGCTCCACAACTGCCTGGCAGATCGGCGATTGCGCCGCGATGGCGCCGCAGCGCAGGTAATCGCCGTAGGAAAACCCGCCGGGCACGCCGACAATGTCGATGCCTTCGGGCAGCTTGCTGTCCTTGTGCCAGACCATGGAGACATCAAATCCGGCCTGTTCAAAGGCCACGGCAAGATCCCTGTCGCAGTTGGATCCGGGGAAAACGACAACGGCAGCACGCATCAGGGGTTCCTTCCTAGCTTGCGAAATCGGTAATGACCGCCCCAACCCGAAGGCGCCGGGCGGTCAAACGCGGCCAGATCGCGCTGGCCTTTAAAAGAGAGATGGCGCGGCTCAGCACTTTGCCCGGCGCGGGCGACGGGTCCGGCAAGGTTACCAGCTCCAGCGGCTGGCGAAAGCCGATAAGCCGCGCCGCCCGCATCGGTCAGGCCAGCTCGATCTCGTAGGATTCGATCACGGTATTGGCGAGCAGCTTCTCGCACATGTCCCGCACATCCGCCTCGGTGGCGTCGTCGCTCAGCTCCAGATCGATGACCTTGCCCTGACGGACGCCTTCGACCTTGTCAAAGCCCATGGCGCCAAGCGCGTGGCGGACCGCCTCGCCCTGGGGATCCAGAACTCCGTTCTTCAGCATCACATGCACCCGTGCCTTCATCGCGTCTTTCCTCAGCTTTCGGTCACAAAGCCCGCCACGGGCTTGTTGTTGTCAGATCTATGCCCTGCCTGCCATCTTCACGGGACCACAGCCCCGGATAGGCAGGACGGGTCGGTCAGTTGACCAGAGTCGGCTTTCCCGCTGCAGGCGGGTTGTTCGGCATCACGCCCAGACGGCGTGCCACTTCGGTATAGGCGTCGGTCAGGCTGCCCAGATCGCGGCGGAACACGTCCTTGTCCAGCTTCTGGCCGGTTTCGATGTCCCACAGGCGGCAGCTGTCCGGGCTGATCTCATCAGCGACAACCAGACGCTGGAAATCACCGTCGTAGACCCGGCCGATCTCAATCTTGAAGTCGACCAGGCGAATGCCCACAGCCAGCATCACGCCGGACAGGAAATCGTTGACCCGCAACGCCAGGCTCAGGATATCGTCCATGTCCTGCTGGCTGGCCCAGCCGAAGGCAGCGATATGTTCCTCTGTAACCAGCGGGTCACCCAGCGCGTCGTCCTTGTAGCAATACTCGACGATGGGGCGTGGCAATTGCGTGCCCTCGTCGATACCCAGACGTTTGGACATGCTGCCGGCCGCGTAGTTGCGCACGATCACCTCAAGCGGGATGATCTCGCAGCTGCGCACCAGCTGTTCGCGCATATTGAGCCGCTTCAGAAAATGCGTCGGCACGCCGATCTGGCCTAGCCCCTGCATGAAGAATTCGCTCAAGAGGTTGTTCAGAACCCCCTTACCCTCGATCACGTCCCGCTTTTCGGCGTTGAACGCGGTTGCGTCGTCCTTGAAGTACTGAACGATGGTTCCGGGCTCGGGACCTTCATACAATGTCTTGGCTTTGCCTTCGTAGATCTTCTTGCGACGTGCCATGAGGAACCTTTCGGGGGTCAGGGGCGGGAATCCGTCCCGGTTTCTTGCCGCTCTCTTAGTGCAAGCGACATTGCGCCGCAAGCGCGGCGCGCGGTCACAGGCTTGCTGTGAAGGGATATTTGGTTCCGCAGGCCGCTCTTGGCGCTATTGCAGTGCGCCCGGGGCAGGCGCATAGTCATTTCATGCCATAGTGCGGAACAGGAGGAAATGATGAGTACTTTTGACAGTCGCGAGCAGGCTTTCGAGGCCAAATTTGCCCATGATGAGGAAATGCAGTTCAAAGCGCAGGCCCGTTGCAACAAGCTGCTCGGTCTCTGGGCGGCCGAAATGCTGGGAAAGTCCGGCGATGCAGCCGAGGCCTATGCCAAAACGGTCGTTACCGCCGATTTTCAGGAACCGGGGCACGAGGACGTTATTCGCAAGCTGGCGGAGGATCTGACTGGCCGGGTGAGCGCCGATGACATCCGCGAGAAGATGACCGACACGCTGGCCCTTGCCAAGGAACAAATTCTGTCCGAAATCAGCTGAGGCATGCATCTCCCGCCCAGCTTGGTCGGGAGGGGCATTAACTGAAATCATCGATATTAACTGAAGAAGAACGCCTTCTTTGGTATTCTCCTGCGCGGACCGCTGGTGCGGCGATTACGCAGGGATGCTGATGACAATCCACACTCTCCCTCTTTCCGGTGCAGGCTGCGGCCGCCTCTGGACTAGCCTGAAGGACGGTTTTGGCGCCGGTTTCCGGTGGGCCGCGCCTGTGGCCATGACGGTCCTGTGTCTCTGGGCCATCGAGGCCAAACTTGGCCTTCCCTCCCTTGCCGAACTTGGTCACACACTAGCCGCCTTGCCCGCATGGGGCTGGCTGGGGTCCTCTATCGCCACTGCAATTAGTTTCTGGGCTTTGGGGCGCTACGACTCCGTGGCACACCGCCATCTGCAAACCGGCCTTGATGGCGCCGCGGCCCGCCGCGCCGGAATGGCCGCCATCGCGTTCTCACAGACAGCTGGCTTTGGGCTCATCACCGGCACCTATGCCCGCTGGCGCCTGCTGCCGGGTCTTACCGCGCTGCAGGCCGCCAAGATCACTGCCCTTGTCGGGTTCACCTTCATGGCCACGCTGGCCGCTATCGCCGGGGTTGCCCTCGTGCTCTTCCCGCCAATACAGGGGTTTGGCTGGATTGGCGGGCTGTTACTGGCCGGTTTCATTTGTGCGGTTGGGATGAGTTTCTGGTTTCCGTCCCTCAGGATCGGCAAGCTCAGACTGCGCTGGCCCTCGCTGATTGCCCTGGCGGCGCTGATGGGCTGGACCCTGATCGATGTGGTGGCGGCGGCAACTGCCCTTTGGATGCTGCTGCCGGATACGGTCCAGATTGCCTGGTCGATGTTGGTGCCTGTCTATCTGATCGCCCTTGGCGCTGCGATCCTCTCCTCCGCCCCCGGTGGAGCCGGTCCACTGGAGCTGACGGTCTGCGCCCTGCTGCCAACTGCGGATACGGGCGCCCTCCTCGGCGCCCTCGTCGCCTTTCGCCTTGTATACTATGTGCTGCCTGCCGCGCTGGCTTGCGGCGTGCTGTTCCTGCCGGGTATGGGCCGCGCGAAATCCAGCGCCCCGACCGATGCTGACCTGTTGGGCGCCCGTCGCACCCCTGCCGCAGATCTGCCCGCAAGCCGCGCCTGCGCCGAAACGGCAATCATCCGGCAGAACGGAGGCCACGTGCAGGCCCTGGGTTTCAACCAGCTTGCGGTGCTTGACAGCCCGCAATGCACGGTAGCCTTCTTTGATCCCCTGTCGGGCCACACGCCCGAGGTCTTTGCCCCGCTTGCCGCTTATGCCCGGCAGCGGAATGGCTCTGCCTGTTTCTACAAATGCGGCGCCCGCACCGGGACGCTGGCCCGCAATGCCGGATGGAAGATCCTACGCATCGCGCAAGAGGCCGTGGTCCGGCCCACCACCTTCAGCGACAGCGGCTCCTCCCACCGGCAGCTGCGCCGCAAGCTCCGCCATGCGGAAAAGGCGGGCCTCAAGGTCATGCAGGCCCCCGCCACGCTGCCGATCGACCAGATGGACGCCATCGACGCCGCCTGGCAGTCCACGCATGGACACGCCCACGGCACCACCATGGGCCGGTTCGAACCGGGATATCTGGCCGAGCAGCGCGTGTTCCTTGCCTGGAAGGACGGACGGCTTGAGGGATTTGTCAGCCTGCACGCCACGCCCGGAGAGTGGTGCCTGGACCTGATCCGCATCGTGCCTGACGCGCCGGATGGCACAGGCCACGCGCTGGTGCGCACCGCGATTGCCGCCGCCGCGCTGGAAAACGTGCCGCGCCTGTCGCTGGCGGCAGTGCCCGACCACCGCTGGGCCAAGCATACCGATCCGGGACTGCGCCGGTTCAAATCCTGTTTCACGCCGCGCTGGGAACCACGCTATCTGGCGTCGCCCAGCTGGCCGCAGATGGCTGTCTCCCTGATTGAGCTTCTGCGTCTTGTGCACCGCCCGGATCCCGTGCAGCCAGTCCTGCAGACCAGTAGCGATGACGCAGGCCAGACTTCGGACACAGAGAATGATCTCCTCGACCGCTATCCGGCTCATAATGAACTTGAGCAAAATGAAATTGCCCTGCGCGCCGCGCCGTGACAGGAGGGGCCACTCCGCACTGGCCCGCCAGTGCGCCCCAGTGCCAACCCTTTGACGGGACCGATCAGCGATGACCAACACCTTTATTCAGCTCCTGCAAGACAAAGACGTGCTGCTGGCCGACGGCGCCACCGGCACCAACCTGTTCAATATGGGCCTGCAATCGGGCGATGCGCCCGAGCTGTGGAACACCGACGAGCCGAAAAAGATCATGGCGCTTTATCAGGGTTCGGTCGATGCGGGCAGTGATCTGTTCCTGACCAACAGCTTTGGCGGCACCGCTGCCCGCCTGAAACTGCACGACGCCCAGGGCCGCGTGCGCGAGCTGAACCGCGCCGCTGCGGAACTGGGTCGCGAGGTCGCCGACAAGGCCGGGCGCAAGATCGCAGTCGCGGGCTCGGTCGGCCCCACCGGTGAAATCATGCAGCCGGTCGGGGAACTGTCGCACGCGCTGGCGGTGGAAATGTTCCACGAACAGGCCGAAGCCCTGAAAGAAGGCGGCGTCGACGTGCTCTGGCTGGAAACCATTTCCGCCCCTGAAGAATTCCGCGCCGCGGCCGAGGCGTTCAAACTCGCGGATATGCCCTGGTGCGGCACTATGAGCTTTGACACCGCCGGGCGCACCATGATGGGCGTCACCTCCGAAGCGCTGGCGCAGCTGGTCGAGGAATTCGACAATCCGCCGCTCGCCTTTGGCGCCAATTGCGGCACCGGCGCCTCAGACATCCTGCGCACGGTGCTCGGCTTTTCGGCGCAGGGCACCGAGCGGCCGATCATCTCCAAGGGCAACGCCGGCATTCCGAAATACGTCGATGGCCACATCCATTATGACGGCACGCCCGAACTGATGGGCGAATACGCGGTGATGGCGCGCGATTGCGGCGCCAAGATCATCGGCGGCTGCTGTGGCACCATGCCCGAGCATCTGCGCCACATGCGCGCCGCGCTGGACAGCCGCCCGCGCGGTGACCGCCCCACACTGGAGCAGATCGTCGAAGTGCTTGGCCCCTTCTCCTCGGCCAGCGATGGCACCGGTGAAGATGCCGCTGCTGCCGGTGAGCGCCGCACCCGCCGGGGTCGCCGCCGCGGCTAAGCTTCCCCCTCTTTATTCTATGAAACGGCGGTCCAATCCCGGGCTGCCGTTTTTCGTTTCACCGATTGCAACCCTGTTCAGCGGGTTCCGTGCCCCGCAAGCGCCTAAAGCCCATCCGCCACCATGGCTCGAACCTTCACTGCCTTTTCGAAATGATCCAGCTGGTGCGTCTCGATCCACCAGGTAGCCGCCTCCATCAGCAGAGCGGGATCATCATTGCGATTGGCGAAAAAGGCATAAAAGGACAGGCCGACACCGGCCCCCTTCTGAGCAATTTTACGGTCGCAGACCGTAAGGATCTTCTGACGCAGCTCGGCGCGCATAGCTCACTCCCATTCCCACATTCCAGTGCCCAGACCGGCCCGGTCAAAACAGCGCCAGCTGATCCCCGGCCTGCGCCGGGCGCGCAAAGAGATCGCAGCGCTGCGGTTCAGACCTCTCGGTCAGGCCCAGACGCTTGCAGGCGGCGCGAAACCGGCGCCCGATCATTCCGGCATATTCGCCCGTGCCCCGCATCCGCTCACCCCAGCGCGGATCATATTCCCGCCCGCCGTGCATCTCCCGCAGACGGGCCATAACCTTGGCCGCGCGGCCCGGCACGTGCAAGGACAGCCATTCCTGCCATAGTTCGGACACTTCGCGCGGCAGGCGCAGCATGATCCAGCTGGCAGCATCGGCGCCCGCCTCGGCCCCGGCAGCAAGCAGCGCCTCAATCTCGTGATCGGTCAATCCCGGCACGATGGGTGACGTCATGACCCGCACCGGGATCCCCGCCTCCGACAGGCGGCGGATCGTGGCCAGCCGCCGGGCGGGTGATGGCGCCCGTGGCTCCATCCGGCGGGATAGGTCCGGATCCAGCGTCGTGACCGAAATGCCAACCCGTACCAGCCCCAGCGCGGCCATCTCTGACAGAATGTCGATATCCCGCTCGACCAGCGCTCCCTTGGTGACGATGGCCACGGGGTGCCGGAAATCCCGCAGCACCTTCAGGCAGCTGCGGGTGATCTCCAGATCCCGTTCACAGGGCTGGTAGGGATCGGTGTTGGTGCCGATGGCGATCGGCGCCACCTTGTATCGCTTCGCGCAGAGCTCCTTGCGCAGCAGCTCGGCGGCATTGGGCCGCGCGATCAGCTGGGTTTCGAAATCCAGCCCCGGTGACAGGCCCAGATAGGCATGCGTGGGCCGCGCAAAACAATAGATACAGCCATGTTCGCAGCCCCGATACGGATTGATAGAGCGATCGAAGGGAAGATCCGGCGAGCGGTTGTAGCTGATGATGGATTTCGCCGTTTCCTGCCGGATTTCGGTGGGAATCACCTCCGGCGGCGCCTCTTGCTCCCAGCCGTCATCGACCGCGATTCTCGGAAGATCGAACCGGCCTGTCGCATTGCTGACACTGGCGCGCCCTTTGCGGCGCATGTGGGGTTGGTCGCTTTCGATACTCATGCGCCAAGGATGACAGAGCGATAGGAACAAATAAAGAACAAACAAGCAAACGCGAAGATTTCCTTGCGAAATCTTCATTATCATTCGGCATCTTTTCCGCCTATAGGTCGGTTCGGATAAAGGCAGTGTCGCAAATAATGCAGTTTCGCTGCGTCATTCTGGCCCATTAGTCGGTGAATAAGGCCAAGCCGGGGATACCCCGCCAGTCAAGGAACAAGCCCATGTCGGAAGAAGAAGACGAAATCATCCTGGCGGAACTGGATGACGAGGAACTCGTTCAGCAGATGTTCGACGACCTCTACGATGGAATGAAAGAAGAGATCGAAGAAGGTGTGAATATCCTTCTGGAACGCGGCTGGGCGCCCTACAAGATCCTGACCGAAGCGCTGGTCGGCGGCATGACTATCGTCGGCGCCGACTTCCGCGATGGCATCCTGTTCGTGCCCGAAGTGCTGCTGGCCGCAAACGCGATGAAGGGCGGCATGTCCATCCTGAAGCCGCTGCTGGCAGAAACCGGCGCGCCGCGCATGGGGTCGATGGTGATCGGAACGGTCAAGGGCGACATCCACGACATCGGCAAGAACCTTGTGTCGATGATGATGGAAGGCGCAGGTTTCGAAGTGGTGGATCTGGGCATCAACAACCCGGTCGAAAACTACCTGGAAGCTCTGGAAGAGCACCAGCCCGACATCCTCGGCATGTCGGCTCTGCTGACCACCACCATGCCCTATATGAAAGTGGTCATCGACACGATGGTCGAACAGGGCAAGCGGGACGATTACATCGTTCTGGTTGGCGGCGCCCCGCTGAACGAAGAGTTCGGCAAGGCCATCGGCGCAGACGCCTATTGCCGTGATGCGGCTGTTGCGGTGGAAACCGCCAAGGACTTCGTCGCGCGCAAGCACAACCAGATGAGCGCCTGATTTGGCACGCAAAGGACGCGCAGCCCGCCTGAATGAGCGGGCTGCCTTCCGCCCCCCAACCGGGCGCAGTCTCGATACCGCCTCCCTTGCGGAACAGGGGCTGGCCGCCCCCGAGAAAAAGACCGGGCGCATCCTGCTGATCGGATGTGGCGCCCTGGCCCGGGAAATCCTTGATATCAAGGAAAAGAACGGTCTGGATCACATGGATCTGACCTGCCTGCCCGCGAAACTGCATATCTATCCCGACAAGATCACCGAAGCCGTCGAGGAGGCGGTGCTGAAACACCAGCAGGTCTACGACCAGATCTATGTGGTCTATGCCGATTGCGGCACTGGCGGTACGCTCGAAAAGCGCTGCGCGGAACTGGGCGTGGAACTGGTGCCCGGCCCGCATTGCTATGCCTTTTTCGAGGGAAACGAAGCCTTTGCTCAAAAGGCTGACGAGGGCGAAATCACCGCCTTTTACCTCACCGATTTTCTGGTCAAACAGTTCGACGCCTTTGTCTGGCGTCCCATGGGGCTGGATAAGCACCCCGAGCTGCGCGACATGGTGTTCGGCAATTATACCAAGCTGGTCTATCAGTCCCAGATCAGCGATCCCGCGCTGGTGGAAAAGGCCCGCGCCTGCGCAGATCGCATGGGGCTGGAATTTGAACACCGCCACACCGGCTATGGCGATCTGGAAACCGCGATCCGGCGCTGGGGCGCTAGGGACACGCAGGACTGACCTACGCGCCCCCAATTTGGCCCCTTTCGCTCAGGCGCTTTGCAACGCACCGAGCTCCGCCACCGCGTTAGCCTCGTAGGCTGCCAGCGCCGAACCATCCAAGGCATCGCCAACCCGTTTGACCCAGGCCTTGATCGCAGGACTGTCCGGCATCAGATGGGGCGCCCATTGAAAGGGTGAAGCCAGAAGGATGTCTGCAATACTAATGTCCTCTCCCAGCAGGAACGGCCGATCCTTCAAGCCCGCCTCCAGTGCGGAGCAAACCTCTGCCATCCCGCGAAAATTCCCGGTGATCGCCGGATGGTCAATGCCGGAGAAGGCGGACACGATGACGGGTTCCATGACGCCGCCATAATAGCTCATCCAGCTTAGGAAGCTCCCACGCATAGGCGTGCCGATCTTCGGGCTTAGCGGCTGACCGAAGAGTTCATCCAGGTACATCATGATCGCGGCGCTTTCGCGGACCTCTTGCCCGTCATCGGTGATCAGATAGGGCACCTTGCCTTCGGGATGGACATTGCGCGGGTCGTGACGCCCGGTGCCATCACCGCGTGCGACATCTACGATGACGACATCGACCGCCTCCAGCTTGCCGATCAGTATGAGCTGGGCAATCACGCGAGAGGAACGGCTGTTGGGGGAATGAAAGAGAGTGGGCATATCCATGACCTTCGTGTTGATGGGTTGCTGATGACGCAGCTATGCCGTTACCCTCTTGCCAATTTCTGTCAGGATGTTTCCGGGTACAATCTCCCCCATGGCCAAAAGCGACCGACTGTTCCGACTACTGCATCTGATCCGGGGTCTGCGCCCGCCGGTGACGGCCGCGCGGCTTGCTGCTGCAATGGAGGTGTCCGAGCGCACGATCTATCGCGACATCGACAGCCTGCGCGCAGCCGGGGCCCGGATCGAAGGCGAGGCAGGTCTCGGCTACACCATGACCGAGGACCCTGCCCTGCCTCCACAGACCTTTAACCAGATCGAACTGGAGGCCCTGATGCTGGGTCTGGCGGATGTGAACCAGCGCGGTGATGCGGATCTGGCGCAAGCGGCAAATGATGCATTGATCAAGATTCTGGCCACCCTGCCCCAACGCCAGCAGCGCCAAGCGATGCATGCGGTCAATCTGGTGCACCGGTTCAACACCCCGCCGCAGCCGACGATCGACATGACCCTGCTGCGCGAGGCGATGTGGGCAGAGGAAGCGCTGGATATCGGTTATCGCGATCTGCAGGACGCGCGCACGCAGCGTCGGATCTATCCGCTGGCACTCTCATACAACGATCGCGTGGTGATGCTGCTCGCCTGGTGCTGCAAACGGCGGGATTTCCGTTTCTTTCACGTCACCCGCATCGAAGGCTACGAGCAAACCGGCGAAAGCTTTCGCCCGCGCAGGGTTGCCCTGCTCAGGGAGTTTATCGAACAGCTAAAGGCGCGCTGTGAACCATCCCAGACAGAGTCCCTTTCATAGGCGCAGATCAGGGGCGGATCAGGACGCGGCGGCGGCGGTCTCGCGGATCCGCTCGATCATGGCGCGCAGACCGTTGGAGCGCTGCGCCGAAAGGTGATCGTTCAGCCCCAAGCGGCCCAGTTCAGCCTTGGCATCCACGGCCAGAACCTCGGCCAGCGTCAACCCATTATAAAGCGACCGCAGAACCGAAATCAGACCACGCACGATCATCGCGTCGCTGTCGCCGTCAAAATGGAACCGGCCGTCTTCGATCACCGGGTGCAGCCAGACCTGACTGGCGCAGCCTTCGACCTTGGTTGCGGGGACCTTCAGCGCATCGTCCAGCGGGGTCATTTCCTTGCCCTGATCGATGACATGGCGATAGCGGTCTTCCCAGTCTTCCAGGAATTCGAAGTCCTCGACGATCTCTTCAAATGCGGCGCTGGCCATGAAAGGACAATCCCCTGTTGGTTACGGTGCGAGCAGATCAGCAGTTATGCGGCTGGCCCGGTCTTTTCAACCGCTTTTCAACGCAGCAGCAATCGGGTAACCACAATCAGGGAGAACTCAAACGGGCAGGACATCATGCGCAAACCCCTTTCACTACTCTTGGCCAGTGCAATTGTTCTGGCGGGCTGCGGCGGCTGGCGTGACTCCCGCATCAACCCGAGCAACTGGTTCGGCAGCTCCCGTGTGGCTGAGGCCCCGGTAGACGGCGACGTGAACCCGCTGATCCCCGAAAAGGTCGGCAATGGCCTGCTCGACAAACCCGAGGCCGAGGACCGCAGCGTTCTGATCGCCGAGGTCAGTGAATTGCGCATTGAAAAGACCCCCACCGGCGCCATCGTCTATGCCACTGGTGTTGCCTCGCGGCTGGGCGCCTTTGATGTCGAGATGCGCCCGGTGCCGAATGACGATCCTGCCGTTCTCGAATATGATTTCCGGGTGGTCTATCCCGAAGACGCCACCGCCGTGGGCAGTGCCTTCAGCCGCACCCTGCGCGCTGCGGTCAGCCTCGGAAGGCAGGATCTGGCGGGCATTCGCACGATCCGCGTCAACGGATCCGGCAACGCCCGCGAAAGCCGCCGTCGCTGATCAGGCGCCGTACGCGAACAGGCTGCTGCCCTTTGTACCCGCGCTTAGACCCTGACGACCACCAAAGGTTCGTCAGGGCAATGTGAGAGATTTTTCGCAGGAACGGGTGCCGCTTAGAGGGAAACAACCTTCACGGATTGCCCATGCGCCGCCAGCGCGATTTCCCCGTCACACAGACGCAGCGCATCGGCGCCAAAGACTTCGCGGCGCCAGCCCGTCAGGGCCGCCACATCGCGCTGCCCGGCGGCGATAGCATCCAGATCAGCGCTAGGCGCGATCAGCTTGGCTGCGACGCCTGAACTTTCGGTCTTTGCCTTCAGCAGTACCCGCAGCAGGTCCGCAAGCGCCGGATTGACCTGCAGTTTTTCACGGCTGCGGTCGGGTTTGGGCTGTTTTTCCGGCGGGCAGTTCACACCGCGGCCAACTGCCTCCAAAATACCTTCGGCGATGGCGCCCTTGCGGGCCTCACGTAGCAGCAGGCGCGAGCCCCCCAGATCCGATCCGGTGCGCGGTTTGGTCGAGGCCAGCTCGACCAGTGCGTCGTCCTTGAACACACGGTTGCGCGGCACGTTGTTACGCTGTGCGTAATCTTCGCGGAAGGCCGCCAGCTCGCGCACCACGGCCAGGAATTTACCCGAGGTGGTGCGGGTCTTGATCCGGCGCCAGGCCTCTTGCGGGCGAATGTCATAAGTAGCTGGGTCGGTCAGAACCTGCAGTTCCTCGGCCACCCAATGGCTGCGACCGCTGCGGTCCAGCTCAGCGGCGAGGTATTCATAGATCCGGCGCAGGTGAGTCACATCCGCCAACGCATAGGTTTTCTGCGCATCACTCAGCGGGCGGCGAGACCAGTCGGTAAACCGCGAGGTCTTGTCGAGCCCCTGTTTCACGATCTTGCGCACCAGAGTTTCATAGCCCACCTGTTCGCCAAATCCGCAGACCATGGCGGCCACCTGAGTGTCGAACAGCGGTTTCGGGAAAACGCCCGCATCGACCCAGAAAATCTCCAGATCCTGCCGCGCGGCATGGAACACCTTCACCACGCTTTCATCGCGGAACAGCGTGTAAAGCGGCTCCAGCGACAGACCGTCGGCCAGCGGATCGACCAGCACCGCGTCCGTTTCACCATCGCCGGAAAACGCCAGCTGGATCAGGCACAGCTTGGAATAATAGGTTCGCTCGCGCAGGAACTCGGTATCCACCGTCACATAATCATGCTTGGCAGCCTCCTGACAGAAGGCAGTCAACTCTTCGGTGGTGGTGAGTGTTTTCATCGGTCGCGGCTTTTCTTTATATTTCATGCGTATCACCCGGTGATACGCCCTTGGTTCCTGCATTGCAAACGGCGCGGGAAAGATCAGTCGATCAGAACCGGTGTCCGGTCCCCGGCTGCGTAACGACGCAGCACTGCCGGATACAGCAGGTGTTCCTTGACCAGAACTCGCTGGGCCAGATCCTCGGGCGTGTCCCCCGGTAAGATCGGAACCCGCGCCTGCCCCAGAACCGGACCATCATCCAACGCGGGCGTGACCTCGTGCACGGTGCAGCCGTGTTCCTTGTCACCTGCCTCAAGCGCGCGTGCGTGGGTGTGCAGCCCCTTGTATTTGGGCAGCAGCGACGGGTGAATATTCAGCATCCGGCCCTGAAACTGCGACACGAAACCAGCGGTCAGAACCCGCATGAAACCGGCAAGGCAAACGATATCAGCGCCCGCCTCCAGAATGGGTTTGACCAGCTCCGCCTCAAACGCCTCGCGGTCGCCCTTGAACGGGCGGTGATCCACCACTGCGGTGGCGACACCAGCAGCGGCGGCCTTTTTCAGCCCGCCCGCATCGGCATTGTTGGACAGCACCAGACAGGGGCGCGCCGGATGGTCTCCGGTCATGCTTTCCAGCAGCGACACCATATTGGAGCCGCCGCCCGAAATCAGAATGGCAACCTTCTTGTGGCTCACAGCAGCTTGCCCGAGTAACGCATACCCTCGCCCTGGGT
This sequence comes from Pseudophaeobacter sp. 1A09344, assembly GCF_041008745.1. NCBI lineage: Bacteria > Pseudomonadati > Pseudomonadota > Alphaproteobacteria > Rhodobacterales > Roseobacteraceae > Pseudophaeobacter > Pseudophaeobacter sp. 1A09344. The sequence goes on along the minus strand of NZ_JAXGFS010000001.1, from coordinate 433,681 downwards.
CACGGAGCCAAGGCGGCTGACGGTCTCGCCTTCGCCTTCCAGAACCTCGGTCAGCGCATCTGCGCGGTCGGCAGAGACCGCCAGGATCATGCCAATGCCGCAGTTGAAGGTCTTCAGCATCTCAGCCTCGGCGATGCCGCCGGTTTCCGCCATCCATTTGAACACCGGCGGCAGCTCCCAGGCGTTCAGATCGATATCAGCGCCCAACCCTTCGGGCAGCACGCGCGGCAGATTCTCGGTCAGACCGCCGCCGGTGATATGGGCCAGCGCGTGCACGCCCCCTGCCCGTACCGCCGCCAGCGATTGTTTCACGTAAAGCCGGGTCGGAGTCAGCAGCGCCTCACCAAGTGTACCCTCGGCAAAGGGACAATCGGCATCCCAGCCGAGTCCCGACACTTCAACCAGCTTGCGCACCAGCGAATAGCCATTGGAATGCACCCCATCCGAGGCCAGCCCCAACAGGACATCCCCCTCTTCCACGCCCTCGGGCAGCGCGGTGCCGCGCTCCATCGCGCCGACGGCAAAGCCCGCAAGGTCAAAGTCGCCCTCAGGATACATGCCCGGCATTTCTGCCGTCTCACCACCGATCAGCGCGCAACCAGAGCGCACGCAGCCCTCGGCGATACCTTCGATGATGCGTGCTGCGGTTTCTGTTTCCAGCTTGCCGGTGGCGAAATAGTCCAGGAAGAACAACGGCTCGGCACCTTGACAGACCAGATCGTTGACGCACATGGCAACCAGATCGACGCCGACGCCGTCCACAACACCGGTATCAATGGCAATGCGCAGCTTGGTGCCCACGCCATCGGTGGCACCGACCAGGATCGGATCATTGTACCCGGCGGCTTTCAGATCAAACAGCGCTCCAAAACCGCCCAGACCGCTCATCACGCCAGAGCGATTGGTGCGTTTCGCGGCCGGCTTGATCCGGTCCACCAATGCATTTCCTGCATCAATGTCCACACCTGCATCCGCATAGGTCAAACCGTTCTTGCCGCTGGTCATCGCTTGGCTCCTTTAGAAACGTTGCGCAGCCTTTAACGCAAGGCGCTTCGGAAGGGAACAAGGGAATCTGCCGCGCCGCAAGAGGCAGCACGGCAAACCTGTCAAACTGCGTCTCTCACGCCCGGATTACAGGCCGAATTGCCAAGGTGCCTGATGAAACCGGAAGTCTTCACCTGAACGCTTCACCTTGCCGAGCCCCGGGAAGTCCAGATGCATCCCGACAACCAGCAGATCATCCGCCGCAGCCCGGTCGAACATCTGCCGCCGTGTCTGCGCCGCCAGCGCCTGATCGACGTCAAAGGGAATGGTCCAGTCCGGCTCGGCGAATTGCAGGGCGGCGCTGTGAACAACATCGCCCCAGAACAACAGCGCCTCGCTGCCCGCATCCAGCATGAAGCCGGTGTGTCCCGGTGTGTGGCCGGGCAGCGGCACCGCGCTCAACCCCTTGGCTGCCTCAGCCTCGCCCGTCAGTAGTTTCAGACGGTTTGCGTAGGGTGCGACGCTGCTGCGGGCCATCTGGAAGAAGCCGCGGCTTTCTTCGGGCACCGCAGCCAGAACTGCCTCATCGTGCCAATAGTCCCACTCCGCCGCAGCCACCGCCAGTTCCGCATTGGCAAAGGCGGCACGGCCATCCGGCGTCAGCAATCCACCGCTATGGTCAGGGTGGATATGGGTCAGCAGCACGGTCGTAATCTGCTCAGGCGTCACACCCGCCGCTGCCAGGGCCGCAGGCAGCGCGCCCAGATCAGGTCCCATCAATTGCGCCGTCCCGGTATCGATCAGGGTATATTCACCGCCCTGCTCCACCAGATAGCCATTGACCGGGATTTCCAGACCTTTCGCATTTTCGCGATAAAGAGAGCCTGCCAGCGCCGCCTCTGCCTTGGCCGCGTCATATCCGGTGAACATTTCCGGCTTGAGCGCCAGATGCCCATCCAGCAACGCCGTGATCCGCGCATCGCCCAGAGTGAACTGATGCAGCACCGGCGCCGACCCCCGCGGCGCCGCAGCCGCAGGAGAAAACAACGCCGGAGCTGCAGCCGCCGCCGGGGCGACCGCAGCGGCTTTCAAAAGGGTTCTTCGGGTGATAGTCATAAGACACTCCAATATCTGATAAGGGGAATTTCCCCGCCCCCGTGAGATATGCCCTGCATATCGCGGGCATCAGTCTCAAAAGTCAGATACCCGTCATAAGCATTGCTAATAGGCACACCATGGACCGGCTTTCACTTCTGGAAACATTCGTCGTGGCACTGGATGAAGGCAGCCTGAACCGCGCAGCGCAGCGCCGGGGTATGACCCAATCCGCCGTCAGCCAGCAGATCAAGCAACTGGAGAGCCTACTGGGCCAGCAACTGCTGCACCGCAGTGCTCGCGGGGTGCAGGCCACCCGCGCCGGGGACCTGGTCTTTACCCACGCCCAGGGACTGCTGGGTGGCTATGACCGGCTAACAGCCGAGCTGGACAGCCTGAACGCCAGCGTCTCCGGTACCTTTCGCATCAGCACCAGCACCTTCCTTGGCCGCAGCGTGGTCGGACCGCTTCTTCTGGAGCTGGACCGGCAATACCCCGATCTAGACATCGTCATGCGGTTGGAGGACCGGCTGGTCGATGTGGTGCGCGAGAATTACGATCTTGCCATCCGCAGCGGCAAGCTGGGCAGCACCGATGGCGTGGGCCGCAAGATCGCGGAGTTGGAAACCGTGCTCTTTGCTTCACCAGCCTATCTTGATGACGTGGGGCGACCGCAGCAGCCCGAAGACTTGATAAGGCTTAAGTTCATCCAGCTGCACGAAGACCAGACCGAAGGTTTCTTTCCGCTGCACCGTGATGGCCAGGAAGTCCTGGCGCCGATCCGGGTTGGTTTCACGGCAGACGATCCCGAACTCATCATTCAGGCGGTGACCAACGGCTCTGGCTACACCCGCGCCCCGCGTCCTTTCGTCGAGGACCAGCTGCGCGATGGCACCTTCGAACAGGTGCTGCCGGAGTACAACGCCCCGGACAAGGACGTCTTTGCGGTCTTCCCCTCGCGCCACAGTATCGACCGGCGGCGGGAACTGGTGATCGATGGAGTGACCGAGCGCCTGACCCAGATACACCGCCGAGCGGCGCAGCCGAGACCCGCGACAATCATCGCTTGACCTTACCCGCGCCATTTCCTAACCACTTGCTTACGGCGGGCCTGTAGCTCAACGGTTAGAGCAGAGCGCTCATAACGCTTTGGTTGCAGGTTCGAATCCTGCCGGGCCTACCACACCACCAATGACTTCCCTCAAAGCCGCCGTCCCCCTGCGCATCAATCCGCTTTCTTGCGGCGCAGCACCGCGGTCGCACAAGCCGTCAGCGGTCGTACTTTTGCTTTAGAATTGCAGTGCTTTTTTTCAATCGCTACGGAGCAGCCCCGATCAAAGCGACATCGCCCCGACGCTGCCGCCACCGCAAACATACAGGGTCTGACCGGTGACAAACCCGTTCTCCGGATCGCAAAAGAACAGAAAGGCGTTCGAGATATCGCGCACCGTGCCGAGACGCCCCACCGGAATGCGCTTCGCCAGCTCTGCCTCACGGTCGCTGCCCTTGGGAATGATCCCCCAGAAGTTATCGGTCTGCACGGGGCCGGGAGAGACCACATTCACCGTGATGCCATGCCCGGCAAGCTCAAGCGCCCAGGTGCGGGCCATGCCGATGATCCCCGCCTTGGTCGCCGAGTAGGCCGTGCGCGTCGGCACACCAAGTGCCGCACGCGAGCCGTTGAAAAGAACGCGTCCAAAACCGCGCGCCTTCATCGCAGGCAGGAAGGCCTGCAACAGCGTCAGCGGGGCCGCAAGGTGCAGCTGCGTTAGCCCGGCCAGATCGTCGGGCGATGCCTCTTCCAGCAGATTGGGCCAGATCATCCCGGCATTGTTAACCAAATGCGTCACGTCATGATTGGCAGCGATTTCTGCTGCGGCCTGCGCCGTGGCGCTTGGGTCCAGCAGGTCGACCTCCACGTGGTGCAGGCCCGGATCCGACCACTCAGGCGCGCCGCGTGACAGGGAGACAACCGTGTATCCCCTAGCAATCAGGCGCTGCCCCAGATCGGCGCCAATGCCCTTGCTGCCGCCCGTGATCACGGCTGTATACTTGCTCATGTCGTCACCATTGCCAGCACGCGCAGGGGGCTGCCCGTACCGCCTTTAATCTTGAGAGGGGGGGCAATCAGCAGCGCGCCCGTGGGGGGCAGCTGATCCAGGTTGCGCAGGCATTGCAGCCCGAATTTGCCTGCCCCATGAAGCAAGTAATGCGCCGGATAGGGTGGCACGTAATGAACGCCCTGACCGGCATCGGTGCCAACGGTTTCGGTGCCAAAGCCGCGAATATCGCGTTTCAGCAGCAGTTCGATCGCTGCCGGGCTCGGCCCCGGTGAATGCGGCCCGTCCTCTGCCATGTTGAGATAGGCTGCCCCGCTGCGCTTGGACCAATCGGTGCGCATCAGGACCCAGCTGTCGGCAGGGATTTCTCCGTGTTCGGTTTCCCAGGCTTCGATGATCTCTGGCGTCAGTTCGAAATCGTCATCCTTGGCCGCCCCTTCGGAACAATCGATCACCACGACCGGGCCCACAAAGACTCTCGGGTCGATCTCATCCACTGCGCCATTGGGTACATCCTTGCCCGACACCCAATGGATGGGGGCATCAAAATGCGTGCCGGTATGTTCATTGAGGGTCAGGTTGTGCCACTTCCACGCGGGTCCGCGATGATCATAGGCGCTGACCTCTTCCATGCGGAAGCGGGCACATTGGCCAAATTCCGGCGGCAGGATGATCACCGGGAAATCCGGGTCCAGCGTATGGGTCAGGTCCACGATACGCGCCGCACCTCTGCCCAGCGCCACCGCCACATCTGCAATAAGATCGTTCATGATCCGCCTCCGGTCATTTCCCGTTCCAGCAGCAGGGCATCCGCCTGCCAGCGCGCATAGTGATCACGGGCAATGTCGCCACAGGTGACCTCTTCCAGCCCATCAACCAGCCCGCCGACGACCGAGCGCGCCACGGCGTTCGGCGTCACCTTGGGCGGCGGCAGCGGCTGGAACCAGGCATCGCCCTCAATAGGGCCGATATAGACATTCATCACGCGCAAGCCGCTCTGGCGGAATTCGGCGCGCAGGCTTTGCGAGATCGACCGTGCCGCCGCCTGGGACGCGCCAAATGAGCCAAAGCCTGGATCCGGCACCAGCGCATGCACCGAGAGGATATTCACAAAAGCCGCCGCCGAGTTGGTGCCATCCTGCACCCGCGCCGCCATGCCGGGGCCAAACCCCTGCGCCAGCCGCATAAGTCCCAAGGTGTTCACCTCGAAACTGTCGCGGGCAAAACCCGTGTCATTGCCCATGATCCCGCCGGGGCGCACGAAACTGGCCGTGTTGATCAGGATATCGACCTTGCCGCCGATCTCGGCCGCCAGTTTTTCAATCGACATCACATCCGTCACGTCCAGCGGCAGCAGAGAGACGTCTTCCATCGCTTCAAAGGCCGCGCGTTCCGGCCAGCTGCGCCAGGCTTCAGGCTCTCCCAGGAACACATGGGAGGCACCGGCCTTGAGCAGAGCCTGCGTCAGGGCTAGGGCCACCGGCGCGCGCGCGTCACTGATCAGCACGCGGCGGTATTTCGGGTCGGACGACATTGCCCGCAGCACGGGATCATCTTGCATCGCGGTACTTCCTTTCTGCGGCAGCGCAACCAATACGCCCTGCCCGGCCCTGTCCAGTTTCAACGCCATGCGCACCGCATCGCCGCGACCGACCTCGCCATGCAGATGGCAATTCAGCATCGGCCCGGCATCGAGTTTCACCGCACCCATGCGCCAGGGCATCCGTTCACGGAAATAGGGTTCGGGCGACACACGGATCGTGGTTTCAGCCATCACCGTGCCGGATGGATCCACATCCTGCCAAGGCAGATCAGTGGACAGGCATTTGTGGCAGGCATCGCGTGGCGGATATTGCACCGCCTGGCAGTCTGCACAGACCTGCAGGCCAAAGCGCCCTTGAGCGGCCATCACACCCAACCCCAACGCGGCCCGGCTGCGCGTGGCGGGGGGCAGCACCGGCACGGTGGTGCGTTTTTGCGGGTCTTTCTTTTTCGGTGGGACCAGTGGTTCGCTCATGTCGTCCCTCCTTCGATCACGGCGGCAGAGGAACACAGGCCCCGGTCATAATTGATCACGCCAAAGCCCGACACGGCCGCGCGGCGGGCGCCCTCGACCTGGGTTGGTCCCGCTGTGCCCGTCACCTGCCGCAGTGCTTCGACCAGTCCAAGATAGCCGCCTGCGGCTCCGGCTTGCCCGACGGACAGCTGCCCGCCCGAGGTGTTATGCGGGAAATCGCCGCCGATGGTCAGATCGTGGCGGCGCACGAATTCCGCGCCCTCGCCCTTGGCGCAGAACCCCAGATCCTCGAACTGCATCATGCAGATCACCGGGTAATCATCATAGGTTTGCAGGACGTCGATCTCGTCAGGGCCATGGCCCGCCATCTGCCACAGCTCGTCCACGTCCACGGCCCAGCCGCCACGCAGCTGCATGGGATCCTCAGGAAAGGCATTGGTGCGCTCAATGGTGGCGCTGATGCGGGCAAAGGGCAGCCCCTTGGCCACGGCCATCTCTTCGCGCATCACCACAAAGGCCTCAGCGCCTGCGCAGGGCATCACGCAGTCAAACAGGCCGATCGGGTCCGAGATCATGCGGCCGTCAAGGTATTGATCGAGGCTCAGCGGTTTTTTCATGATCGCCTGCGGGTTCTTCAGGGCATTGGCCCGCTGCGCCACCGCGATGCGGCCAAAATCCTCACGCGTGGCGCCAAATTGTTGCATATAGGCGTCCTGCAACAGCGCAAAGCTGGCGTTGGGGCCGCCGAACCCATAGGGAAAGGTCGCATCCATCGAGAACCGCGAAAAGGCGGACAGAAGGGTGCGGAAACTGTCGATCCGGTTGGTATCCCCCGACACGCAGGCGATGACATCGGCATCGCCGCATTGCACCGCGCGCGCCGCCCGGCGCAGGGCGGCAACGCCGCAGGCCCCGCCCATCGGAACGGTATCGAGCCACCGGGGCGAAAGGCCGAGATGCTGCGTCAGGCCAACAGGCGTGTCGGGCGCCAGCGTGAAGCTCGAGACCGAAAGCCCGTCCAGTTGCTGCGGTGTCATGCCGATCACGTTCAGCGCCTCGCGCAGGGCGCGGGCGATCCACCAATGGGCGGTTTCATTGGTGTAGCGCACATAGGGCACCGACACCGGCGCGGTCAGCACAACCCCGTCATAGGGCAGACGGCTCATGCCGCGCTCCGCTTTTTCAGATGGCGAGTGTCGACGGTCTGGGGATCCTTCAGCAGCTCAGCCGCGCGCGTCTTCAACACCGCCCGTTGCAGTTTCTGGGTCGCGGTGACGGGCAGGTCTTCGACAAAGGCGATGTAGCCCGGCGCCTTGTAATAGGCCAACTGCGTCAGGCACCATGTGGTAATCTCTTCTGCAAGCTGCGGACTGGCGGCATCCCTGGGAACAATGCAGGCAAAGACCTCGTCCCCCCTGATCTCATCGGGGACAGCGGCGACCGCGACCCCGGCAATGGCCGGATGGCGAGCCAGGATGGATTCCACCTCGACCGCCGCGATGTTTTCCCCGGATCTGCGGATCACGTTCTTCTTGCGGTCGACGAAATACATCGTGCCATCCGCCGCGCGCCGCACGATATCGCCGGTGTGAAACCAACCGCCTTCCCAGGCCTCATCCGTGGCTTCGGCGTTCTTGAAGTATCCCGCAAAGAAGCCCTTGCGCGGATCCGGCCCGGCGTGACGTACCAGCAATTCGCCCTGATCGGCATCGGCGCCGCTGTCATCCACCAGCCGTGCCTCGACCGTGTCCTGCGGCCAGCCGATGCAGGAGGTGCCCACATTGCGCGGTTCGCGGTTGGCACAAACGGTGGCCCCTGCCCCGGTTTCGGTCATCGCCCAGGCCTCGGTCAGGGCAAAGCCGAAGCGTTCTTCGAAGGGGGCATGGAGTTTGGGATCAATCCCTGCGCCAAACCCGAAGCGTACCGAGTGATTGCGATCCTCCGCGCAAGGCTCCGCCCCCATCAGCATCGAGGGCATCACGCCCAGATAATGCAGGCAGGTTGCCCGGCTGCGGCGCACCGAGTCCCACCAGCTGCGTGGATGGAAACGATCCAGCGCCGTCAGGCAGCCGCCCACGGCAACCATCGCCATGAAGGAAAAGGCCATGGCGTTCATGTGAAAGATCGGCAGCGGCGTGATCATCCGCTCGCCATCCGTGTTCAGCGCACAAACACCGGTTGCGGTGCTGTACCAGCGGCCCGCCTCGATGAAATACTCATCGGTCAGGATGCAGCCCTTGGGCTGCCCGGTGGTGCCCGATGTATAAAGGAGCGCCGCCTCCGCATCGCCATTACGCGCGGCGATGGCCTCGGTTGTGACGGCCTTCGGCATCGGTTCCCCAAGTGTCACCACAGGCATCTGAACCTTGGCCGCCTCAGCGGCGCTGCGCAGCTCGTCCGCGCGACTGGCCAGCGACAGGGCCAGAACAGGTTCGCCGTGCGCGATCATGTATTCCATTTCAGCGGCGCGCAGATCGGGGTTCACGGGAACAACAGAGATCCCGAGCGCATTGAAGGCCAGCCACCACAGGAAATAGCTGGGCCGGTTCTCCAGCAAGACCATAACGCGCTGACCCTTGACGTATCCGGCAGCCTCAATCTCTGCGACATGGTCCTGCACCGTCTTCAGGGCCTCGGCGTAGGTGATTTCGCCTGCGTCGATCCCGTAGATCTCTGCCGTCTCTGGCAGCACATTCAGGAACGGACGGTCGGGCCAGCGGGCGGCGCTTTCTGCAAAGGCGCCAAAAACGGTCTGTGCGGTGATCATGGCAGCAACTGAATATTGCGGAAGGCTGCGTCGCAATTGAGGAGATCAACCCGCTTGCCCGCAATCCGAAGCGCCCCGTCCACTAGGGCCAGATCATGCCGTACGGTCAGGGCCAGCAGCTGCTGCTCGTCCAGACGCGTCTCCACGTAGTGCATGGAGGTATTGGTCACGAAGCGGTCTTCGCCCATCTCGTCCACGAATGGGCGCTGAATGACATGATGACAACGGCTTTTGGGCTTTTGGCTGAAGGTGCGCGCGCCGTTCAGACGCTCGACCCGCAGCTTCAGCATGAACATGTCCTCGTATAGAAGCGAGGTCTGATTGATCGGATCGGTCTGTTTGTAGTCAAGCGGCATCCAGTAGATGCCGTCGGGCAGCCAGAGCGACAACCACTCGTCATAGCGCCCCTCGTCCAGCATCCGCACCTCGTCATAGATGAAATCGATCAGCTGATCCCGTGTGACAGTCATTCCGCCACCCCCTGCTCCGAGGCATCATAGGTCATGAACTTGGCCCAGGCGTTGAACTGGTTGCGCATCTGGCGTTCGGTGGTGCCGTTGTGGACGGCTTCCTCGCTGAAATCCTCGTCCTCTTCGAGCAATCGCTGGACGTTGACCCATTCCATACCGTCGGCGTGCAATCCTTCCTGCGCGCGCTCGTACATCTCAAGGTCGTCATGCCCCACAATCGAGGTGGGCGCATTGATCATGCGGTTGTACATCGCCGTGCGGGCGGTCAGCGCGTCTGGCGCCCCAACCAGACGGTAGATGTAGCTTTCCACGATGGTCTTGTCGGCCGCGAGCGGGATGAAGACCCGCAGCTGCTGGATCGGTCCCTTGATCATGATATTGGGGAAATAGAGGGTGTTGTGACGGTTGTCGTCGAGAATGGCCTTGGCCCGCTCCTCTCCGTAGCTTTCCGTCAATGCTTCGAAATACCCCGGAATGGCGGAGTAGTCCGAGTGGATCGAATGGCTGACGCCCGTGTGCCCATGCCCATTGGGCCAGGTGCGGATACCCATGCCCTCGAAGAACTCATAGGGAGACATGAAGGGCGCGATGATCTCCATCGCCGGGGGCTTGGGCGTGCCTTCCGGCAGGTCCAGATCTTCGTATAGCTTCACTGCGGTTCCGGCGCTGCTTTCATGCGCGACCATTGGATGGCAGGTGTCGGTCTGGTTCTCGACCAGCATTTTCCAATTGCAGTGATGCAGATAACGCAGCGGCGGGCCGACCACCTCAAGCCGACCTTCGGGCGAGCGGTCCACCATATTGTCGAGCGAGCTGAGGCTGTCGCCAAAGAACTCCTCGAAGCTGATGCCCTCTTCGGCCAGCCGCGCAAAGATGAAGCCGCGGTAGTTCTTGACGGCGCCGACCGCCTTCATGCCCTTGCCGCTTTCGGTCTCTTCAAGGCCGGTGCCCTCGTATCCCTTTTTGAGTGGGATCGCGAGCAGGCAGCCATCTGTCTTGAAGGACCACGCGTGATAGGGGCAGCGGAAGAATTTACCGGTATTGCCCTGCCGGTCGATGACGATCTTGGTGCCCTTGTGCGGGCAGCGATTATAAAGGACGTGAATGTCATCCGCCTTGTGACGCACCTGGATGACTGGCTGATCCCCGATCTGGGTGGCGAAGTAATCGCCCTTGGCCGGGGTCTGGCTTTCGTGGCCGACAAATACCCAGGAATTGGCAAAGACGTGCTTCATCTCAAGCTTGAAGATGTCCTCGTTGATATAGACATCCCGGTGCACCTGATGGGGCTGCACAAGGGACGCCGCCGCAGTTGGGTTTCCTGAATAGCTGACCATGTCCGTTCCCCTATATATCCAGCACCAGCCGCGCGGATTTCGCACGGCTCACGCATATCTGCATCACATCACCAGCGGCGCGTTCCGCTTCGCTGAGCACAACATCGCGGTGATCCGGCACGCCCTCGATCACATCGCATTGGCAGATGCCGCAATCGCCGCGCTGGCAATCGTAAAGGACATCGACGTCATGCTCCTCCAGCACCTCCACGATGGTTTTGTCCGCAGGGATGGTGAAGACCCTGCCATCGTTGATCTGCACCTCAAAGGCGCTGTCACCCTCCTGCGCCTCGGCTGCGGTGAAGAGTTCAAAATGCACATGATCCGCTGGAATACCGGCACCTTCGGCCTTGGCGCGCACCGCATCCAGCAACCCGCGCGGACCACAGACGTATAGATGCGCATCCCCCAGCCCACTTATGAGAGCATCCAAATCCAGCGCGCTCGTGTCATCATCGCAATGCAGGTGAAACGCCTCGCCCAAGGTGTCCGCCAGCCTCTCGTGATAGGCCATGGCGGCACCCGTGCGGCCCGCATAGTGGAACGCGAATCTCTGGCCTGCCGCCTGCAAGGCCGCCGCCATCGAAATCATTGGCGTGACCCCGATACCGCCCGCCAATAGAACAGCCGGGGCGTCCAGCTTCACCGGGAAATCATTCTTGGGCGCTGCGAAAGTGACAGGATCGCCCACCGTCAGCGCATGCATCGCCTTGGAGCCACCCTGCCCCTCGTCTTCGCGCTGAACGGTGATGCGGTATTCCTTCGGCGCGGACATCATGTCAGCATCAAACGCCACCAGCGAATAGGCGCGGGTTCCGCCCGGCACGTCGAACTCGACATGCGCGCCAGCCTCCCATTCGGGCAACACGCGACCATCTGTTGCAGCCACTATCAGGCTGCTGATACGGTCGGTCAGCGGTGTAACCTCCAGTACGACACCATCAATTTTGCTCACGGGAGTCCTCCTTTTGAAAGAATATGAAATTTCATATAACTCAGGTCAAGACATTTCTGGGCTTCGCCTTGGCGCATGCTGGGTGGACCTATGACAATGCCAGTGAGCCCGGATGGCGCACCGGGGTTTGTGAGCAACTACCTGCTTTATCTGCTTGCTGCCGCCAGCGAAGGGGCCAGTGCCCAGTTTCACGCCCAAGTCCGCAGCTCGGGCCTGCGCGTGCCGGAATGGCGGGTGCTGGCCTGCCTGCACGACTGCGAAGGCGCGATGATCACGCAGCTGGCCCGGATCGCGCTGGTTGAGCAATCCCGCCTGACCCGCATCATCGCCCAGATGGAGAAGCGCGGACTACTGATCCGCCAAAGCGATCCCGAAGATGGCAGACGGGTCCGCGTCTTTTTGACGCCGGAGGGGCGCGCGTTGACCAACAGGCTCGTTCCACAGGCACAAGCCCATGAAAAGGCCTTGCTAGAACGCCTGACAGAGCACGGCGGACACCACCTGAAGCCCATACTGCATGCATTGCTGAACACCCTGGAAGAGGACGCGCCAGAGAAGCTTTAAGCAGAAAATAGTTTTCAAGACGGCAAAAATGGAGTTACATGAAAACGCATATACCTTCCGAATTGGGGCGCTAGACCCTGAAAATGGTATGAATCCAACATTCTGGGAGACACTCCAATGACCAAGCTAACCAAGATTCTGGCCAGCGCCGCCGTTGCGATCAGCATGGGAACCAGTGCATTTTCTGCCGAACCGATCACCATTTCCACATGGCTGCCGCCCACCCACCCGGTGAACACTGAGATGTTCGCTCAGCTGGGCGAGATGATGTCAGAGGCGACAGACGGCGCCGTGACGACCGAGCTGAAGAGCGGCCTTGCCTCGCCGCCTGCGCAGATGGATCTGGTCCTTGATGGCATCGCGGATGTGGCAATCCTGTTTCACGGTTACACGCCCGGACGGTTCGTCGGCACCAAGCTGGTCGAGATCCCCGGCTACGAGGGCAACGCCGAAGCCTCCTCGGTCGCTCATTGGCGGGTGCACGAAGCCATTCTCAAGGACCTGAACGAGCATCGCGGCGTAAAGGTCATCGCGCTGACGACCCACGGCCCGGGGCAGATCCACTCGAACAAAGAGGTCAACACCCTGGCCGATCTGTCTGGCCTCAAGACACGTTTGGGCGGTGGTGTCTCCGCAGACGTAGGCGCGAAACTGGGTCTTGTCGGCATTCAGGTGCCTGCCCCCAAGGTCTACGAGACGCTTGATTCCGGCGCTGCAGATGCGGTTGCCATGAACCTTGGCGAACGTATCAGCTTCAAACTGAACGAAGTTGCCAAGAACGTGTATGAAATGCCCGGTGGTTTTTATCGTGGCTCCTTCTCGGTCATCATGAGCCAGGAGAAATTCGACAGCCTGCCCGCCGATGTGCAGGAGGCCCTCGACAGCAAGGTCTTCGGCGAACCCGCATCGCGGATGATGGGCGCGGTCTGGGACAAAAGCGACGCAACCGCACGCAAGCTGACCCAGGACACCGCGGACAATAAGATCGTTGAGGCCAGCGCGGAAGATCAGGCAGCCTTTGCCGTCATGGCCGCAGAGGTCCGCGACAAGATCATCGCAGAGGTGACAGCCGCAGGCGTCGACGGGCAAGCCGCCTATGACATGATGGTCAAGGAAATGGCCGCCGCGTCCGGCAAGTAAACGATCCGGAAAACGGGACCGGCGCACAGATGGGCGCCGGTCCTTTCATATCCTACTGCGCTCAAGCGAGGCCCGATGCAATACGCCCTCCGGTTCCTGACCGCCCTTTCAAAACTGCCGATGTTCCTGGCCAACCTGTCCCTTTTTGCGCTGATGTGCCTGACCTTTGCAGATGTGCTGATGCGTTCGGTTTTCAATGCCCCGATCGAAGCGGCAACCGAGCTGATCCGTATCGGCATTGCGCTTATCGTGTTCGCCGCCTTGCCGGTTCTGAGCGCCCAGAACGGCCATATCGCCGTTGATCTGTTGGACGGGCCGTTCCGCAGGATGAGACTTGAACGCTGGCGTGATGCGGCTGTTGCCCTGATCTGTGCTGTGATGCTGTGGTATCCGGCGGGCCGTGTTGTCGATCTGGCGGAACGCTCGCGCAGCTACGGCGACGTGACAGAATATCTGTCGATCCCCACCTTTTATATCGCCTATTTCATCGCAGCGATGATCTACGTCACCGCTGTCGCATTGATCGGGCGCGGCCTGCTGCACCTCATTGCGCCGCATATGCTGGAGGCCAAGAATGCTTGAATCCTTCCTTGGCTTTATCGCCGTCTTCGTTCTGGTCCTGCTGCGCATCCCGATTGCCTTTGCCATGGGTTTTGTCGGCATGATCGGGTTGATTTACGAAACCAGCTATCGCGCTGCGATTTCGATGGTCGGGCGTTTGATCATCGACACCGCACAGGACTACGGCCTCAGCGTCATTCCCCTGTTCATCCTGATGGGGCTTTTCGTCAACAAGGGTGGGATCAGTCGCGAGCTCTACCGCGTCTCGAACGCCTTTCTGGGACATTTCCGTGGCGGTCTGGCCATGGCCACAATCGTGGCCTGCGGTGGGTTTGCGGCCATCTGCGGATCCTCGCTGGCAACGGCGGCAACCATGGCCAAGGTGGCCATGCCGGAAATGCGCAAATACGGATATGCAGACGGTCTTTCCAGTGCCTCCATCGCGGCGGGCGGCACCCTGGGCATTCTCATTCCACCCTCCGTGATCTTGGTGATCTACGGCCTGCTCACGGAAACCTCCATCGGCAAGCTCTTTATCGCGGGCATCGTTCCCGGCTTCCTTGGCGTCCTGTTCTACCTTGCGGCCGTGCGCCTGACCGTGATGCGCAACCCAGAGGCAGGCCCTGCCGGGACGCGTGCCACATGGGGCGAACGCCTGCAGGCGCTCAGCCATGTCTGGGCCGTTCTGCTGCTGTTTTTTCTGGTCATCGGCGGCCTTTACGGAGCGCTCAACTTCTGGCCGCTGAACCTCGCCTTTTCCCCTACCGAGGCCGCAGGAATGGGCGCAATGGGCGCTTTCCTGATCGCCCTGGCCCGGGGCAACCTGAATTGGCGAAGCATTCGCGAAGTCCTGGGGGAGACGGCTCTGACCACGGCCTCGCTCTTTGCGGTTCTTATAGGGGCCTGGGTGTTTTCCAACTTCGTCAATCTGGCCGGTCTGCCCGAAGGGCTACTAGCGCTGGTCACATCGCTTGATCTGGGCCCCTGGGTTGTCATGGGCCTGATCATACTGATCTACCTCGGCCTGGGCTGCATCTTTGAAAGCATGTCGATGCTGCTTCTGACCGTGCCGATTTTCTTCCCCCTGATCACATCGCTGGGGTTCGATCCGGTCTGGTTCGGGATCGTTGTCGTCGTCGTGATTGAAATCAGCCTGATCACGCCTCCCGTCGGCTTGAACGTCTTCATCCTCAAAGGGGTGGTTGGTGACGTTTCGACCGCTACCATCTTTCGCGGCGTGACGCCTTTCTGGCTGATGGATATCCTGCGCCTGATCCTGCTACTCGCCTTCCCTACGCTTGTGCTGTTCTTGCCAAGTCAAATGTAGGAAGCGCGGCGGAACTGGTGCTTAGGGTTTCGTAGGCCGAGGCGCATGTACCACGTGAGGGCGGCTCACCTCGCCGCCACTTCGCAAGGTATCGAGGATGGACCTGCCCCAACGGCAGGTCCAAACGCCCCTCAGCCTTTTCCGCCCAACATCTCCTCAACCAGGCGCTGCACCTCCAGCGCCTCTTGCGGGGTGGCAAGCCGGTGAGGTTTGCCCGCCATGCACAGAAGGAAATCGTCCAACTGCGCTTGCAGCGCGACGGTGCGGCGGTCTGCCGGAGGTTGGGGCACCGGAACGAAGTCGTCCCCTTCCGAGATGGCATGGTCCGAGAAATTCGAAACCCGGTGGCTGGCCTTGCTGCCCTTGATGGTGAACTCCTGACGATCCGGCTGCGCACCGCCGACCGAAGCCAGGATCGACACCGGCAATCCTTCCTCGTTTTCCAGCCGGGCCAACAACGCCGTTTCGCACAGCGCCGGGTCCCCAGGGTAAGAGGGCTTCGCCCAGGAGACGGTGAGCGAGCCAAAGATCCGCTGGGTGAAGAACAGGAAATGCGACAGGACCTCGCGCGTCATGCCGCCTTCGGCGCGGAACCGCAGCCAGTCCGCCGCCTGCTGCCAGGCGCGCGGCCAGGCAGCATAGGTCACCACCATATCCACCCCGACGAGATCGCCCATTTCCCCTGCAAGGGCAGCACTGGAGATATCCGTTAGAGCCGCACCGGCGGCCTGAGTGAAATTCACCGCTGCTGGTACGCCGCTGGCCTTGAGCCCTGCCACCAGCGCCTCGCTTTCCGCCAGATCAACGCCAAGCGGTTTTTCCAGAAACACCGCTTGGCCAGCCGCAGCCGCCGCCAGGGCATAGGCTTTGCGCGGTACCGGAGGGCAAGCAAGATAGACCAGATCAGCCGCCGCGATTGCCGCCTCGGGCGTACCTGTCACCTCAGCCTCGGGCGCCAGTGCCTGCGCGGCTGCGCAAGCGTCCGCAGACGGATCCCAAAGGGCTACCGGAGTGTAGTCTTTGTGCAGGATCAGTTGCTCAAGCATCCGCTGCCCCATGATCCCCAGTCCGATTACCGCTGTCTTCACCGCCATGTTGGCTCCTGTTTTTACTTCTAATTGTATTGATCCAGCATCGCCGGTTCTAAGGTCCCGCCCCACAGAGGTGGATCGGCTACTGTTGTTTGTCATGTGTAATTACAGACAGATCGGCGCTTCCGCAGCAGGCGCTTTGTGACAATTATCCCTAACACATGCAAAGAGAGCGATGCGACCTATTTCCGGACCCCCATGCCACAGACGCCGCGATCAAAAGTGACAGCCGCTCAGGTCTCAAAATGAAAACAATCTACGTATGACTGGAGCTTAGCGGTACCTCAATCACGAACCTCCGGTTACCTCACGGCACCTGCAAGCCGGAGTTGTGACCGCAGAAACGATCCCAAAGCCTCGCTTTGCCCCTGTTGCCACGGCCAAGATTGCTCCTGGAATTAACCTGTATTGGCTCAAAACCGGCCATCGCCCACTTGCTGAGGGGCGACAGCGAATCCTGCTCTGCTGAGAAAGCTCAAAGATATGGGCAATCGACAGCCCGGCCCAAGCCCGGCAACACACCATTTACCACACAGGCTTTCCGCCTTGTTTTCAATATCTTCGCGATATACCGTCACTCTGTCCTCACGAAACAATGATCGACACCCTTTGTGCGAAACCGGACGCCATACGTATCAATATCGAAGATATCTTTTCATGCTCTCGCCTCTACGCTGCACAACTTGCCCCCAGGGTGTTCCGGTTAGGCCATGACCTGCCTGACACACCTGCATGTTACGCTGGCCGCTGCGACCGCTGCCATGCTCTGGGCGATCTGCGCCATGATCTTGTTCTGGGTCGCACGCAACACCCGCTTTGCGGGTAAGCCCGCCTTTCTGCTGACATTGAGTGCGATGCTGTGGTGGCTGTTTACCGTTGCCGCCGATCTCGCTTCGCCCGGAGAAGCCTGCAAGGTTGCCTGGTCCCTTGCTGCCTGGCCCGGCATCACCTTGCTGCCGATTGCCTGGTCCTTCTTTGTCTTCGACTACACGATGAATTCCAGCCGCAAGCGGCAACCGATCCGGTTGTTGCTCTATGTCGCTCTGCCAATCCTTGTCGCCCTCATCGCTGCCACCAACAGTCAGACGCAGCTGTTGTATGGTCCTGACACCCGGCTTGTGACCGAGGGCAAAAATACATTCGTCATTTTTGACCATGGCCCCCTGTTTTATGCGGTTGCGGCTGGGCTTTATATTTTTGTGAGCACCGCCCTTGGGCTGCTGACCTATGCGCTGATCCGGGCCAGGAAAATCATTCGGCCATTCCTCGCGGTGCTGATTTTCATCACCGCAGCGCCGCTCACGGCCAATCTGGCCTATATTTTCAATGGCTTCACTGTTTTCGGATATGATCCCACCCCCTTCATGTTTGCCGTGACCCTTATCGCGCTGAGCTGGCTGCTGCTGAACAATACGATGATGGATACCGTCGCACAGGGCCGGAGCCTGTTGTTCTATGCCACCCATGATCCGGTGATCATTCTGGACGCAGACGGTCGCTTTGCAGGGGCCAATCCCGCCGCCAAAATGCTGTTTGGTGAAACCCTTCCACGCCATGGCGACACGCTGGATCATCTGGACAAGATCGGTACGACACTGCAGTCCTTCCTGAACAGTGGCGTTCTGGCCAACGCGGAACCGATCCGGCTCAACGGGCGTATCTTTGATATGCGCGCGCTGCCGATCGAAAGCCCTATGCAAAGCAAGAGCCCGCTCCTGGGTTGGTCCGTTTCCCTTGTCGACATCACCGAAAGAGAACGGTCTGCCGAGGCCCTGCGCGAGGCGCTGGCGACAGCAGAAGCCGCCAACCGCGCGAAATCGCATTTTCTGGCGAATGTCAGCCACGAAATCCGTACGCCGTTGAATGGCATTCTGGGGATGGCCTCGGTGCTGAGCGAAACCGCGCTGGACAGGGAACAGCATGACTATCTTCGCATTATCGAGGATTCCGGTCAGGTGCTGCTCACGACGATCGGCGATGTTCTCGATCTGTCAAAGATCGAAGCGGGACGGATGGCTCTGGAAACCCGGCCTTTCGCACTCCGCGATGCAATCGAAGGTGCGCGATCACTGTTTTCAGCTAGAGCCGAAGAAAAACACCTGCAGCTCAGCGCCAGCATTCACGAGGATCTGCCTCAGATGATAGTCGGCGACGGACACCGGTTCCGCCAGGTCCTCCACAATCTGGTCTCCAATGCCATCAAGTTCACCCAGTCAGGCAGCGTCACCATCACAGCGGAACCCACGGCTGAGGGCAGCGAGCTGTTGGTCCGGGTCAGTGATACCGGTGCCGGCGTTCCCATCGGGGCCCGGCAGGCGATCTTTCTTCCTTTTCAGCAGGCGGATGCGGGCGACACACGCAAGTTCGGTGGAACCGGTCTGGGGCTGTCGATTTCCCGTCAATTGTGCCACCTGATGGGCGGCAGCCTGGAACTGGCCGATAAAGCCGGGAAAGGCGAAACCTTTGAAATCAGACTACCGCTGGTCCCAGGCCCTGACGTAGACACGGGACCGCTTCAGTCCACCACGGATGTCGCCACAGTGTCAGACGCTCCGGCGATGGAGGTTCTGGTAGTCGATGACAACAAGACCAACCGGCTGATCCTCGAAAAGTTCCTCTGCCATACCTCCTGCGAGGTTCACAGTGCCTGCAGCGGCGCCGAAGCGCTCGACATGGTGCGCGCTTCTGCCTTTGATGTGGTTCTGATGGATATTCAGATGCCCGGTATGGACGGCGTAGAGGCGACGCAGAAGATCCGCGCCATGGAACAGGCCACCCGTCGGCCGCCCTGCTTTATCGTCGCCGTCACCGCCAACGCCATGCCTGAGCAACTGGAACAATATTTGGCGGCAGGCATGGACGAGGTTCTGGCGAAGCCGGTGTCAAAGCCTCAGTTGCTGTCGCTCTTGCAACAGGTCCCCCGGAAGGCCGCATAGGGGCAGTTCAACGTTCCAGAACCGCCCCCATAGAGGCGGGGCACGTCAAATGTATGATTTGCGCGCAGCCTTAGACCGCGCGCAAATCCACTACCCGCAAGCCCGATTACTTCTGCGCGATGCGCCCATCGGTATAGGGCGAATATGCCCCTTGCTCTGCCAAATATTCCGCCAGCACATCCGCAAGATCGGGACCAAAGTCATAGGCGTTCTTGTCATCGCCTGAGAAGACCTTGTAGCCATCGCCGCCATTGCGCACGTAGTTGTTGGTTACAACCAGATAGGTCTTGGCCGGATCCAGCGGGGTAAATCCGTCGCCCATATCGACCATCACCTCCTGCACGCGCCCTTCGTTCGGGGCAACCGTAGGATCCCAGGTGAAGGTCAGCCCGGCTACCTGCGGAAAGCGGCCTTTGACCTCTTCCACCTGGCTGACACCGTTTTCAAGCGCAGCAACCAGTTCCTGACCTGAGATTTCAAAGGTCGAAAGCGTATTCTGGAACGGCAGGATGGTCAGAACCTCGCCCATCGTCACCTCGCCCGGCTCCAAGCTGGCGCGGATGCCGCCCGAGTTGGCAATGGCGATCTGCACGCCCTGATCCTTGACCCGGTCCAGCATCGCATCCGCAACAAGATTACCCATCTGGCATTCCTGAATGCGGCAGGTCTGGCGGTCTCCGTCCACCGCAGCCGCAGCCTCGGCCACCACCTTGTTTCGGATCTCATCAAGCGGCTGCGCCAGCTCGGCGATACGGGCGACGGTGGCTTCATCCTCAGCCACGGTGCCATCCATGATCAGCGGCTCACCTACCGCCTCGACCAGGTTCCCAGTCTCATCAAAGGTCACGTTCAGCTCGCCCAGAAACTTGCCATAGGCATAGGCTTGCACGATGGCCACACCGTTCACCATCGTCGGATAAGGCCCAACCGCCCGGTCCGATACATTGGAGAGATAAGTGTTACTGTGCCCTCCTACGATCACATCGACGCCCTTGGTTTCGGCCGCGACGCGCTGATCGACGCCATAGCCGGAATGGCTCAGCACGATGATCTTGTTGATGCCTTCCGCTGTCAGACGGTCGACTTCGGCCTGCACGGCGGCCACCGGATCGGAGAAGGTGATATTCTTGCCGGGGCTGGCCAGCTCATGGGTGTCTTCGGGCGTAAGACCAATCAGGCCGATCTTTTCGCCTCCGCGCTCGATCACGGTGGATTTCTTCAGCACATCCGCCAGCGCCGGTTCCGCGCTGACATCGGCATTGGACATCAGCACCGGAAAGCCCACCGCATCCATGAAGCCGCGCAGCACCTCGGGGCCGTCGTCGAACTCGTGGTTGCCGACGGTCATCCCGTCATAGCCCATCTTGTTCATCATCTCGGCCGCGGCTTTACCCTTGTAATAGGTATAGAACAGCGAGCCCTGGAATTGGTCACCACCATCCACCAGGATCGAATTGTTGCTGCGAGTTCGGGCATCGGCAATCGCGCTCACCAGACGGGCGGAGCCACCAAAGCATTTGCCCTCGGCGTTGTCACCCTCGCGGCAGCCGCTGTCGTATTTGCTGATCGGTTCAAACCGGGAGTGGAAATCATTGGTGTGCAGAATGGTCAGCTTGTAATCGGCGGCCGCAACCCCCGCCGTCAGCCCCAGTGCCGCAACCGACATAAGGAAACGTGTCATCATCATCAGGACTCCCTTGTTTTATGATTGGAGGAATGGTGCGACCAAACAACGCGCCAGTCAAAGGGGAAAAACAACCAGACCGGGTTTCCTAGGGTCAGCCTGCGCAGGCAGTGGGCATCAGCACCGCCGGATTACAGGCTTGATTCCGTACGCGGCGCGGGGCATCACGATTTCATGCTGATCTACAAAATTTTCCGGGCGGACGAATGGGCCGCATTTGAGGCTGCGGGCACCACCCGCGGCGCGCCGATCGACCTTTCCGATGGCTACATCCACTTTTCCACCGCCGACCAGGCCGCCGAAACCGCGGCCAAGCATTTCGCGGGCGCGGAGGGGCTGTTTCTCCTCGCGCTGGAGGCTGACGCTCTGGGCGATGCGCTGAAATGGGAAGTCTCTCGCGGCGGCGCGGAGTTCCCCCATCTTTATCGCGAAATGAAGCTGGACGAGGTGCTTTGGGCCAAACCGCTGCCGCTGAAGGATGGCCGGCACCAATTCCCGCAGGAGATGACATGAGCCATTATATCGACCCGGACCGCGCCCAGTTCGAAGCCTTCAAGGGGCTCGACCGCGACCAGCCCATCGAGATGCTGAACCTTGTGAAGTTCCGCGACACCGCCGCCTACCCCGAGGATCACGCGCTGGCTGGCACCGGGCTGACGGGGGCCGAGGCTTACAAAAATTACGGCCGCGAAACCGCGCCGATCATCGCCCGCCTCGGCGCCGGTATCGTCTGGCGCGGCAATTGGCAGGCGACCCTGATCGGCCCGGGGGATGAGGTCTGGGACGAGATGTTCATCGCCCGCTACCCCACTGCCCATGCGTTTCTGGAGATGGTGACCGACCCCGATTACCGCAAGGCGGTGGTGCACCGTCAGGCCGCGGTTGAGACCTCGCGCTTGATCCGCACCAACCCTGCGAAAGGCGGAGCGAGTTTCGGATGAAGCTGACAGAGAAGCTGGCCCTTGCCGCCCTGCACCGCGTCGATCCCGAAACCGCACACGGGCTGTCGATCAAGGCACTGACATCGGGGTTCACACCGACGCCCGGCCCGGTGACTTCGCCGCGTCTGAAGACAACGCTTGCCGGGATCGAACTACCGAACCCGGTGGGTCTGGCGGCAGGGTTTGACAAGAACGCCGAGGCGTTGTTGCCGCTGTCGCGCGCCGGTTTCGGGTTCATCGAGGTGGGCGCCGCAACGCCCCGCCCGCAGCCCGGCAACCCCAAACCGCGCCTGTTCCGCCTGACCGAGGATGGCGCTGCCATCAACCGCTTTGGCTTCAACAACGAAGGCATGGAGGTGATCGGCAAGCGCCTTTCGCAGCGTCCCCGCGATGCCGTCATTGGTCTGAACCTTGGCGCCAACAAGGACAGCGAGGACCGCGCTGCCGATTTCGCACGGGTCCTGGCCCATTGCGGCGCGCATCTGGATTTTGCCACCGTCAACGTGTCCTCCCCCAACACCGAAAAACTGCGCGACCTGCAGGGCAAGGCAGCGCTGTCGGCGCTGCTGGCCGGGGTGATCGAAACCCGTGATGGTCTGCTGCGCCGGGTTCCCGTGTTCCTGAAAATCGCCCCCGATCTGGACCGCGCCGGGATCGAGGATATCGCCGCCGTGGCGCTGGAAAGCGGCATCGATGCGGTGATCGCCACCAACACCACCCTGTCGCGCGAGGGCCTCAAAAGCGCGCATCGGGACGAGGCAGGCGGGCTATCCGGGGCGCCGCTGTTTGATCGCTCTACCCGGGTTCTGGCGCAGCTTTCAGAGCTGTTGCAAGACCGGGTGCCGCTGATCGGGGTTGGCGGGATCAGCAACGCAGAACAAGCCTATGCAAAGATCTGCGCAGGCGCCACGGCGGTGCAGTTCTACACGGCGATGGTCTTTGGCGGTCTGTCGCTGGCGGGCGATATCGCACGCGGGCTGGATGCCCTTTTGGCACGCGACGGCTTTGACAACGTCGCGCAAGCTGTTGGAACCACAAGAAAGGACTGGCTGTGATCACCTATTGGCACAATCCTCGCTGCTCAAAATCCCGCGCCGGTCTCGCCCTCTTGGAGGAGCGCGGCGCAGAGGCCGAAGTGCGGCAATATCTGAAAGACGCGCCCAGCCTGGAGGAAATCAAGACGGTGCAAGCCGCGCTGGACCTGCCTGCAATCGGCATGATGCGCACGGGCGAGAAAACTTTCAAGGAGCTGGGCCTCAGCAAGGACAGCGCCGAGGCGGATCTGCTCGCCGCAATGGCGGAACATCCGATCCTGATCGAACGCCCGATCGCCATCAAGGGTGACCGGGCCGTCATTGGCCGCCCGACCGAGGCTATCGAGGCGCTGCTTTAGGCGGCGACGCTGGCCTCCAACCGTGGATATCGAAGGGCAAGCGTGGCGGCCCGCGCCACGTTCAGCACCATCAGTGCGCCCCAGAGGCCATGATTGCCAAACAGCGGCACCAGAACCAGCAGCGACACCACATAAAGCGTCACCGACTGGATCATCGCAACGCGCATATCCCGCGTCCATGTGGCGCCGATAAAGACACCATCGAGCATGTAACTGGCCACGCTCAGCACCGGCGCCAGCGCTGCCCAGAAGAGGAACAGCCGCGCCGTGCTGCGCACCTCGGGCGAGGTTGTCATCACATCGATGATCGTACCGCCGCCAAGCGCAAAGGCGAGCGACAGGACCACCGCCCCGCCAAGCGCCCAGAAAGACGCCAGCAAGGCCGCCCGGCGCATCCGGTCGCGGCTATTTGCGCCCACGGCGCCGCCCACCAGGGCCTCGGCAGAGAAGGCAAAGCCATCAAGCGCAAAGGCGGTGATCTCCAGAAACTGCAACAGCACCTGATTGGCCGCCAGTTGCACATCGCCAAGATCCGCGCCAATGAACAGGAAAGTGGTGAAGGAGCCGGTCAGCAGAACCGAGCGCACCATGATGTCGCCATTGACCTGCAGCATGCGGCGCAGCCTTGCGGGGTCGAATACCCGCCCCCAGTCGCGCCACTGATTGCCGCCAAAGGCGTCCCGGCACAGCCACAGCCCCAGCGCCAGGCCGCTCCATTCGGCGATCAGGGTCGCCGCCGCGACGCCCTCGACGCCCCAGTCAAGCCCCAGAACGAACCACAGATCCAGCAGGATATTGAGCCCGTTCATCCAGATCTGCAGGATGAAGACGCCGCGCGTCCGCTCCATCGCGATCAGCCAGCCCGTCACGGCATAGAGCGCAATTGTGGCAGGTGCCCCCCAGATCCGAATGGTCAGATACTCGCGCGCCAGCGTCTCCACCTCGGCGCTGGCCGGGGCCAGCGCAAAGGCACCCCAGAACAGAAGCGTCTGAAACACGATAAAGACACCACCGGCCAGTGCGGCCAGGATCAGTCCCCGCATCAAAAGAGCGCCGGTTTCAGCCATATCCCCGGCGCCACGCGCCTGCGCCGCAAGCCCGGTGGTGCCCATGCGCAGGAACCCGAAGATCCAGTAGACGGTGGCCAGGATAACGGCGCCAATTCCCACGGCGCCAATCGGAGCCGCCTGCCCCATCTGCCCCACCACGCCGGTGTCGACCGCGCCAAGGATCGGCACCGTCACGTTGGACAGCACGATCGGCACCGCGATCTTCAGAACCCGGCCGTGGGTGATTGGCGCCTCGGACGCGGCAGTCATCGCGACACCCGGTTCAATCCTTTTTCACAGGATCCTGCGGGATCAGGAAATGGCCGGTGGCCTGCGCGAACAGCCGGTCCTTGTGATCCTGCCAGGCCTCGACATGGACCGAGGCATAGCGGCGCCCGGCCCGGTTCACCGTCGCCCGCGCATAGGCGTCGCGCGGCAGGCCAGATCGCAGGTAATCAACGGTGAAATCGATCGTCTTGGGCTGGCGCGGCAGTTTGCCTGCCGTCAGCTCATTCGGGTCCAGCTCGCCGGATTCGATTTTCGGCCACAAATGCGCCCAGTTCAGTGTGACCACTGATGTAACCTCAAGGAAAGCCGCCGTGACGCCGCCATGGATAGCAGGCAGGAACGGATTGCCGATCAGCTTCTCATCGAAGTTGAGGATCGCCGTCAGCTCATCCCCGCGCCGGTCAAAGGTGATCCCCAGAAAACGGATATAAGGCACGGCCTCGACAAGGGCGGCAAGGGCGGCATCGCGGCGCTGCTTGACCACCTGAACGGGTTCGGGACGGGAACGGTTCAAAACCCTTTCTCCACTGTGAAGGCACCCGAAGCCGTGGCCACGGGGCGGTCGCTGTCGTCATCCATCGCAACCGCGCGGACAAAGGCAACGTTGCGGGTGATGTGATGGCAGGTGGCCCGAGTGACAATGGTCTGCCCCGGGGTCGCTGCCCGCATGTAATCGATACGCAGATCAATGGTTGCGGTGCCGCCGGGCGCCGAGGGATGGCTCATCACTGCCGCACCGCAGCAGGTGTCCATCACGGCCGAAACCGCGCCGCCATGAATGACACCCGTCTCAGGGTCGCCGATCAGTTTTTCATCATAAGCCATGGTGATCTCGGCCATGCCATCGCCGATTTCGGTCAGCACCATGCCCAATTCACGGGCGTGGGGGATGGCTTCGATGAACTGGCGCGCCAGCTGGGTCTTGTCCGCCATAGGGGCGTTCCCTTTGATCTGTTTGGTTTTTGTATGCGCAACCTTGGCCCTGCCCGCCCCAAAGCGCAACCCCGTGATCACAGCGCTCCGTGACGTCGGATGAAGTTGCCTGCTGCGGGTGCTTGCACTGTTTGCCGCAGTTGCATAGGTTCGCGGCCAAGGGGAGAAAGTGGATGACCGAAGCCAGATTGTCATTCAAGGAAATGTGCGCTGCGTTCGACGTGACACCGCGTACATTGCGCTATTACGAGTACATCGAGCTGCTGCAGCCCGATCGCGAAGGGCGGTCGCGGTTCTACGGCCCGCGTGAAAAGGCGCGGATGAAGCTGATCCTGCGCGGACGCCGGTTCGGCTTTCAGCTCGAAGAGATCCGGCAATGGCTGCTGATCCGCGAGAACGAAGGCGATCAGGCACAAATGCAGGCCTTTGTGGAGATGGCGGACCGGCAAATGATCGAGCTGCAAAAGCAGCGCGAGCAGCTGGATGAGGCCATGGAAGAGCTGAGCGCCCTGCGCGTCACCACCCTGGCTCTGGCGAAATAACACGAATACTCCCGTTTCGGCGGCTCTCGGAATACCGGATTTCACGCGGCAGCTATGCCTGCGTGGCCGTGCTGTGAAGTGCCCTTGGTCCGCCCGCTCGGCATATCTGACGTGCTGGGTGGGATTCGCCGCACCGCCGCATCGAATCCCGAAAGATCCGACCTGAATTCCGCCTTTACCCCTGCCCCGGATCCCCCTTTCGCCGGATTTACCAGGCGTTCCGGGGTCCGACGCTGCGTCACAAATAGCTCTCTCCACGTCACCCACGCATGTGACGCAGCGTACAGCTTACGTAAACGTCAAGAAGATGTTGTAAAACACGCCTCAGCTGTTCAATTTTAGGCTGCACCCAGCAGTCAAGAGTGACGACGATGACCGAAGAGACAAAATCCATCCGTCAGATGTGCGATGAGTTCGACGTGACTCCGCGCACCCTGCGGTTTTACGAAGCCAAGGAACTGTTGTTCCCGATCCGCGACGGCCAGAAACGCCTGTTCACCAAACGGGACGGCGCACGCCTGAAACTGATCCTGCGCGGAAAACGGTTTGGCTTCAGCCTTGAGGAAATCCGCCAGCTTCTGGACCTTTATCACATCGGGGACCAGCAGCTGACGCAGCTGTCGCGCACCTATGATGTCGCCTGCGAACGGCTCGCCGATATGGAACGCCAGCGGGACGAGCTGAACGAAGCGATCGAAGATCTGCAACAGCAGCTGAAATGGGGCGAAAGTGTCATCGCCTCGATGAAATCCGAACAGGAGGCTGCCGAATAACCGGTTGCCCCGCCCCGGCCTTCCGCCCTTCGGGAGGTCACGCCAGACAAACACTGAAGAAATTCAACGAGGACCGCGATGCCCGTTTACAATGCTCCCACCAAGGACACCCAGTTCATCCTGCACGATGTCTTGAAAGTCTCCGAGGCCGCCACGCCGGGATATAGCGAGTTGGAACGCGATTTCACCGGCGCCATTCTGGAAGAGGCTGGTAAGATCAGCTCCGAGGTTCTGCACCCGCTGAACGTGGTGGGTGATACCGAAGGCTGCCGCCTGGAAAACGGGATTGTCTACACCCCAACCGGCTTCAAGGACGCCTTTGAGCAGGTCAAGGAAGGCGGCTGGACCGGTCTGGATATGCCGGAACAATACGGCGGCCAGAACATGCCCTATGTGCTGGGCACCGCAGTGGGTGAGCTGTTCTCCTCGGCCAACCAAGCATTTGTGATGTATCAGGGCCTCACCCATGGCGCCGCCTCGGCGATCCTGGCGCATGGCACCGACGCGCAGAAAGACACCTACCTGCCCAAGATGGTGTCTTGCGAATGGACCGGCACCATGAACCTGACCGAACCGCATTGCGGCACCGATCTGGGTCTGATGCGTACCAAGGCAGAACCGCAGGCAGATGGCACCTACAAGGTGTCAGGCCAGAAGATCTTTATCTCGGCCGGTGATCACGACATGTCCGAGAACGTGATCCATCTGGTTCTGGCCAAGATCCCCGGCGGCCCCGAGGGTATCAAGGGCGTCAGCCTGTTCATCGTCCCGAAATTCATCGTCAACGAAGACGGCTCGGTCGGCGAACGCAATGGCGTCTCGGTGGGCAATATCGAAAAGAAGATGGGCATCCACGGCAACTCGACCTGTGTGATGAACTATGATGAGGCGACCGGCTACCTCCTTGGCACCGAGCACAAGGGCATGCGCGCCATGTTCACCATGATGAACGAAGCCCGTCTGGGTGTCGGCATGCAGGGCGTGGCCCAGGCCGAGGCCGCCTACCAGAACGCTGTTGAATACGCCAAGGACCGCCTCCAGGGCCGTGACGTGACCGGCGTCAAGAACCCCGATGGCCCGGCCGATCCGCTGATCGTGCACCCGGACATCCGCCGCAGCCTGATGGATCAGAAAAGCTTTGTCGAAGGGGGCCGTGCCTTCCTTCTGTGGGGCGCAACCATGATCGACAAGGCGCACCGCGACGGTGACAAGGACGCCGACGGTCTGGTCTCGCTGCTGACTCCGGTGATCAAGGGCTTCCTGACCGACGAAGGCTACGACATGACCGTGAAGGCCCAGCAGGTCTATGGCGGCCACGGCTATATCGAAGAACACGGGATGAGCCAGTACACACGCGATGCCCGCATTGCGCAGATCTACGAAGGGGCAAACGGCGTTCAGGCGCTCGACCTCGTGGGCCGCAAATTGGCGCAGGACGGCGGCAAGCACGTCATGGCCTTCTTTGATCTGGTGAAAAATTTCTGCAAGGAAAACGCTGGTATCTCCGAGGATTACGCCAAGGACTTCATCGAGCCGCTGAAGGCCGCCTCCAAGGATCTTCAGGCCGCGGGCATGTATTTCATGCAGAACGGCATGAAGAACCCCAACAACGCGCTCTCTGGCTCTTATGACTTCATGCACATGTTCGGTCATGTCTGCCTTGGCCTGATGTGGGCGCAGATGGCAAAGGCCGCGCATGCTGCGCTGGAGGCCGGAACCTCTGACGCGGCGTTCTACGAGACAAAGCTGACCACCGGCCGTTACTACATGGCACGGCGCCTGCCCGCCACGCAGCTGCACCTTGTGCGCATCCAGAGCGGTGCGGATACGGTGATGGCGCTGGACGCGGCAAGCTTCTGATCCTTTGCCGGGGCGTTCCAACCGGGACGCCCTGCTTTGCCTTCCCTTCCGGCCCGGTGCCCAGACCAAAAGGACCACCGAACCATGCCAAAACGGTTCCGCCTGACCCGCCGCTTTCCGGTTGCCATGACCGAGGATGGTTATCGCAGGCTGAAACGTTTTGCCCATGAGGCCGGGTTGGACGAAGGCGAGGCGCTGTCATTCCTTTTTGAGAATTTCGACAGCGTCACCGACAGCGAAAACCTGACCCACCGGCTGCGTCTGTTCAACAGCGCGCTGGAGGACAGAAAACGATAGGCACGCCGCAACGACGCGTGCTGAAAGGGAGAGACATGAGCACCGAGACCCGTTCCGCCTGGATGACAGACGAGCATCAGATGCTGGCCGACATGACGGCGCAGTTCATCACCAACGAATGGATGCCAAAATACGAAAAATGGCGCAAACAGGGGATGATGGACCGCGAGACGTGGAACCAGGCCGGTGAATTGGGGCTTCTCTGCCCCTCGATCCCCGAGGAATACGGCGGCGCGGGCGGTGATTTCGGGCACGAGGCCGCAATCCTGATCGAAGGCAGCCGCGCCAATCTGGCGAGCTGGGGCCATGGCATCCATTCCGGCATCGTTGCGCATTACATTCTTCAGTACGGCACCGAGGAGCAGAAGAAACGCTGGCTGCCCAAGATGGTTTCGGGTGAGCTGGTTGGCGCACTGGCGATGACCGAACCCTCCACCGGTTCGGACGTGCAGCGGATCAAGGCCAAGGCGATCCGCGATGGCAACGCCTACCGTCTGTCCGGGCAAAAAACCTTTATTACCAATGGCCAACACGCCAATCTTATTCTGGTTGCAGCCAAGACGGATCCCTCGCAGGGCTCCAAGGGCGTGTCGCTGGTGGCGCTTGAAACCGACGGCGCCGAGGGCTTCCAGCGCGGGCGCAACCTCGACAAGGTGGGCCTGCATGCTGCCGATACCTCCGAGCTGTTCTTCGACAACGTCGAAATCCCGCCGGAAAACATCCTTGGCCAGGAAGAGGGCAAAGGCTTTTATCAGATGATGCAGCAGCTGCCGCAGGAACGTCTGATCATCGCCTGTGGTGCAGTGGGCGCCATGGAAGGCGCGGTCGAGCGCACCATCGCCTATTGCAAGGAACGCGAAGCCTTTGGCGGCCCGCTGACCCAGTTTCAGAACACCCGTTTCAAACTGGTGGAATGCCTGACCAAGACCAAGGTTGCGCGCGCCTTCCTGGATGAATGCATGGCCGAGCATCTGCAAGGCAAGCTGACCGTCGAAAAGGCGGCGATGGCGAAATACTGGACCACCGACACCCAAGGCGAAGTGCTGGATGAATGCGTCCAGATGCATGGCGGTTATGGCTTCATGCAGGAATATGCCGTCGCGGAAATGTGGGCTGACGCCCGGGTGCAGCGCATCTACGGTGGCACCAATGAAATCATGAAGGAACTGATTTCGCGCAGCCTTTGATCTGCTGAATTCCGTGGGAGGATTTGAAGAATGACCATCAAACTGCACTGTTTCGGAGAAAGCGGTAACGCCTATAAGGCCGCCTTGGCGCTTGAGCTGTCGGGCCTTGAGTGGGAGCCTGTCTTTGTTGATTTCTTTGCCGGGGTGAACCGCACGCCGGAATTCCGGGAAATGAACGTGATGGGCGAAGCACCGGTGCTGGAAGACGGCGACATGCGCCTGACACAGTCCGGCGCCATCCAGCAGTATATCACCGACAAAACGGGCAAATTCGGCGGCGCGCCGGAGGACAAATACGAGGTGCTGCGCTGGGTTCTGTGGGATAACCACAAACTCTCCAGCCAGGCGGGCATGACCCGGTTCCTGATGAACTTCCTGCCCGAAGACAAGCGCCCCGACCAGGTGATCGGCTTCATGCAGGGACGGCTCAAGGCCGCCTATGCGACGCTGAACGCCCATCTGGACGGACGTGACTGGATCGTTGGCGATGGGATCACCAATGCTGACCTTTCCTGCTGCGGCTACCTTTATTATCCCGAACCCTTCGGCTTTGACCGCGCCGAATGGCCCCATATCGACGCCTGGCTGACCCGTCTCAGCGAAACGCCCGGCTGGAAACCCCCCTATGATCTGATGCCCGGCAACCCGTCGGACCGAGCTTGAGGAGATACTTATGACCGAAGCTTATATCTATGACGCGATCCGCACCCCGCGCGGAAAGGGCCGCAAGGACGGCTCCTTGCACGAGGTGACCTCGGTGCGCCTGTCCGCGCTGACACTGAACGCCCTGAAGGCGCGCAACAACCTGGATGGTCACGCCGTCGAGGACGTGATCTGGGGCAACGTCACCCAGGTGATGGAACAGGGCGGCTGCCTTGCACGCACCGCGGTTCTGGCCTCGGATCTGGACGAAAGCATTCCGGGCCTCGCCATCAACCGTTTCTGTGCCTCGGGCATGGAGGCCGTGAACCTGGCCTCCAACCAGGTGAAGGGCGGCGCAGGCAAGGCCTATATCGCGGGCGGTGTTGAGATGATGGGCCGCGTTGCCATGGGCAGCGATGGCGCGGCCATCGCCGTGGATCCCTCGGTTGCAATGGAAACCTATTTCGTCCCGCAAGGCATCTCGGCCGATATCATCGCCACAGAATACGGCTTTTCGCGTGAGCAGGCCGATGCGCTGGCCGTTGAATCGCAGCGCCGCGCCAAGGAAGCCTGGGACGATGGCCGTTTCGACAAGTCGGTGATCGCCGTCACTGATCAGAACGGTCTGACCATTCTGGACCGCGACGAATACATGCGCCCCCAGACCGACATGCAGAGCCTTGGTGCGTTGAACCCTTCGTTCCAGATGATGGGCGAGCAGATGCCCGGCTTTGATGCTGTGGCCAAGCTGAAGTACCCGCACCTGGAGCGGATCAACCATATCCACCACGCGGGCAACTCCTCTGGCATCGTCGATGGCGCTGCCGCCGTTCTGATCGGCAACAAGGAGTTCGGCGAGGAATACGGTCTGAAACCCCGCGCCCGCATCAAGGCGACGACCAAGATCGGCACCGATCCCACCATCATGCTGACCGGCCCTGTGCCCGCAACGCAGAAGATCCTTGCCGACAACGGCATGGCGATCAGTGATATCGACCTGTTCGAAGTCAACGAAGCCTTTGCCTCGGTCGTGCTGCGCTTCCAGCAGGCGTTTGACGTGGACCCTGCCATCGTGAACCCCAACGGCGGCTCCATCGCGATGGGCCACCCGCTGGGCGCCACCGGCGCGATGATCATCGGCACGCTGCTGGACGAGTTGGAGCGCACCGACAAGGAAGTTGGTCTCGCGACGCTCTGCATCGCATCCGGCATGGGCGCGGCCACGATCATCGAGCGCGTCTGATGCCCAAGCTGAACCTGGCCGATATCCCCTGGCGGACCGGCTCCGCCTACCCCGGCAAGCTGGCAGAGGCGGTCGCGGGCCGCTCCAGCCAGCGCTTGGGCGATGCGGGTGGCCTCACGCAGTTTGGCGTGAACCTCGTTCAGCTGGAACCGGGTGGCCTGTCGTCCTTGCGCCATTACCACATGGAGCAGGACGAATTCCTGATGGTCACCGCCGGGGTCTGCACCCTGATCGATGATCACGGGGAAACCGAACTGCACCCCGGCGACTGCGCCACTTTTCCTGCAGGAGATGCCAACGGCCATCACCTGAAAAACAACACCGACGCGCCTGCCACCTTCCTGGTGGTGGGCACGCGCACCGAAACAGAGACCGCTTATTACAGCGATATGGACATGATGGTGAAACAGGACTCCAACGGGTCCGCCTTCACCCGCAAGGACGGCAGCCCGCTGACGGCTGACCAGATCGGAGACGAAACATGACTGAGTTTATGCTTTCCAAGGACGCTGACGGCGTCGCAACCATCACCTGGGATGTGCCCGGCAAGACCATGAACGTGATGTCCTTTGACGGGCTCATGGAACTGGAAGCCGCCATCGACGACGCATTGGCCGATGACGCGGTCAAAGGCATCGTGATCACCTCGGGCAAGGAAGGCTCCTTTGCCGGCGGCATGGACCTGAACCTGCTGGCGGTGATGAAGGAAGAAGCCGGAGACGATCCCGCACGCGGCGTCTTTGACGGCATCATGAAAATGCATGCCCTGCTGCGCAAGATCGAGCTGGCAGGCATGGACCCCAAGACCAAGAAGGGCGGCAAGCCGATTGCCACCGCCCTGCCCGGCACCGCCGCGGGCATCGGCATGGAGCTGCCGCTGTCCACGCACCGGGTCTTTGCCGCGGAAAACCCCAAGGCGAAATATGGCCTGCCGGAAATCCTGATCGGTATCTTCCCCGGCGCCGGCGGCACCACCCGCATGGTACGCAAGGTGGGCGCCATCGCAGCCGCGCCGCTGCTGCTCGAAGGCAAGATGCTGGACGCGAAAAAGGCCAAGAGTGCAGGTTATATCGATGAGATCGCAGCCGATCCCGTCGCCGCCGCGAAAGAATGGGTGCTCAGCGCCAAGGACGCCGATCTGGTGAAACCCTGGGACGCCAAGGGCTACAAGATGCCCGGCGGCGCGCCCTATCACCCGGCTGGTTTCATGAACTTCGTTGGCGCCTCCGCAATGATCAACGGCAAGACGCAAGGCGCCTTCCCGGCGGCCAAGGCGCTTCTGTCGGCAGTCTATGAAGGCGCGCTCGTCGATTTCGACACGGCATTGAAGATCGAGGCCCGCTGGTTCACATCCGTGATCATGAACCCCTCGTCGGGCGCCATGATCCGCTCCCTGTTCCTGAACAAGGAAGCCCTGGAGAAAGGCGCCGTGCGGCCAAAGGACGTGCCGGATCAGCGCGTCAAGAAACTCGGCGTTCTGGGTGCGGGCATGATGGGCGCGGGCATCGCGCTGGTTTCGGCGCAGGCCGGTATGGAAGTGGTTCTGGTGGACCGCGATCAGGCCGCAGCCGACAAGGGCAAGGCCTATACCGAAGCCTATCTCGACAAGGGCATCAAACGCGGCAAGGTCACTGCCGAGAAGAAAGAGGCGATGCTGGGCCTGATCAACGCAACGCCGGATCTGGACGCGTTGAAGGGCTGCGATCTGATCATCGAAGCGGTCTTCGAAGATCCGGCCGTCAAGGCCGAGATGACCCAGAAGGTCGAGGCGATCATCCCCGAGGATTGCATCTTCGCCTCCAACACCTCGACCCTGCCGATCACCGATCTCGCCAAGGCGTCGAGCCGTCCTGAGCAGTTCATCGGCATCCACTTCTTCTCTCCGGTTGAGAAGATGCTGCTGGTGGAGATCATCAAGGGCAAGGAAACCGGTGATCGCGCGGTGGCCAAGGCGCTGGATTACGTGCGCCAGATCCGCAAGACCCCGATCGTTGTCAATGATGCGCGTTTCTTCTACGCCAACCGCTGCATCATTCCCTATATCAACGAAGGTCTGCGCATGATCACCGAGGGCGTGTCGCCCGTGCTGATCGACAATGCGGCGCGTCAGCTGGGCTTCCCGGTGGGTCCGATCCAGCTCAACGACGAGACCTCGATCGACCTGGGTGCCAAGATCGCCCGCGCAACCAAGGCTGCCATGGGCGATGCCTATCCCGACAGCCCGGCGGATGATCTGATCTTCTGGATGGAAGGTCTGGGTCGTTTGGGCCGCAAATCCAATGCCGGCTTCTTCGACTATGACGAAAAGGGCAAGCGGGTTGAATACTGGAAAGGCATGCAGGAGAAATACCCGCTGGCCGAAGACCAGCCCGATCTGATCGAAGTGCAGGAACGCCTGATGTTTGCGCAGGTGCTGGAAGCCGTGCGCGCGCTGGAAGAAGGCGTTCTGATGGATATCCGCGAAGGCGACGTGGGGGCAATCCTGGCCTGGGGCTTTGCGCCTTGGTCCGGCGGCCCGCTCAGCTGGCTCGACATCATCGGCACGCCCTATGCTGCCGAACGCTGCGATCAGCTGACCGAAGCCTACGGTGAGCGCTTCACCTGCCCGGCGCTGCTGCGGGAGATGGCGGAGAAGGGTCAGACCTTCTATGGCCGGTTCAATCCGGATGCAGCCGCCGCTGCTTAAGATTGGGCACTCAACAAACGAAATGGCCGACCCCAAACCGGGTCGGCCATTTTTGTTTCTTGGTAAGGCTCTGTAGTAAAACCAAAACCCTGACCGGCTCACCCAGTTTCTTTTACCGGGCGGAACCTCAGATCAGGGACGGAGCTCCCGAAGGGTCAATCGTGGGGCCAGCACCAAAACCCCCAAGTTGCTCTGCTGCAGCCATGGCCAGCACAAGATCACGCGCCTCGGCTGCCGACAGTACATTGTAGAACTCAGGTGCGGCGGCGCCATTCAGCAGATCGCCTTGCATCGGTGCAAAGCCAAGGAAGCCAGCCTCCAAATAGATCACCTCGTCCCGGGCAAAGCGGGGGATGATCAACTCCATCCGCTCGCCTGGATGCAGGCGGCGGATACCGCGATAGCCGTCCAGCGCACAGGCGGGAACCACGGCAAAGGGATCGCCATGGGCGTCCTCGACCAGATCACTTTCCATCAGAACGCCCTGATCCGGCATCAGATACATCGGCACGCGGTTGTTCAGCGCGTCCTGCGGCACCAGCAGTGGGCAGAACACCGGGTCCACGTCGCCTTCACCCACCAGCACCGTTTCGCGCCGCACTTCGACCAGTGGCTGCATGCCATGATCAAAGGTCAAAAGCTGGTCGCCGACAGTCAACGCCTCGACCGGGCGCCAGCCCAGGTTCGACGCCGCATGGGTTCCGGCCAGAAAACCACCCTGCCCAACCGACACCATCGGCGCCGCGCCCTCGGAAAAAGGGTTGCTGCGTTTCTGGAACCAATCAAGCATCTGCGATCCTTTCCGGCCTTTCGGTCCGGGGTGCCTGTCCCCTGCGCCGTTTAGCCTGTTACATCCGTTTCGCGCGGGCGGTTTTGCCCGTCTTAAACAGAGGTAAAGGTTAAACGTTAAAAGAATATTCAAATTGTTCAATTTCTTCAGCGCAGCTTGCCGCCAGTGCGGCGCGACTTTGCAGATCGTAATATTCCCGCCAATCCCGCGCCCGGACCGAAGCATTGGCCCGCTCTAGGTTCAGCCGAAAGCCGAGATGATCAAACAGCGGCTCAGCATCCTTCTCAAAATACTCAATCCGGATATAGGCCTGACACTGTTCGCTCCCGTCCGCATGGCGCATGTAGGAACGCGGCGGATGCGCACGAAACGCCGAAAGTGTATCGGAATGCAGGATAAATTCGCGGAAATCCAAGGCCTTGGATCGCGTGACTGCAGGATGATCGAACGTCTGGTCCCGCAGCCAGTGGTAATAGCTGACCGCCCGATCAAAGGGATTGCGCACCAGAGTAAAGGCAAAAAGCCCCCTCATCTGGTCCTCCGGCAGCAGCCCTTCGATATCTGCGAGGGTGGAATGTTTCCACAACCTACCCCGCGTCTGCACCTCCTTCAGCCGCCGCCGCCGGTTGCGCGCCTTGGGCGTATCCCCCAGCATCATGTCGTCCTTCATCGCCCGCGCCTCCAGCGCCAACGACAGAGAGGTGCCCCCGGTTTTTGGGATATGGATAAAAACGAAGTTGCGGCCGGGGGACAGGATCATGACGCCAGCCTATGCAGTCCCGCGGGAAAAGAAAACGGCGGACCGCTGCGGTTTACGATCCGCGCAGGGCCAGTGTCGCCCCGGCCAGAACAATCAGGCCGATTCCCGCCATTTGCAGCAGATTCAGCGTCTGACCGAACACAAGCCAGGCAAAGGCGGGTCCGACGATGATCACCGAATATTCGAAGACTGCAACATAAGACGCCTCGCCCTGCTGATAGGCCTTGGTGATCAGGAACACCCCGACGACCGAAGCCATACCCTGCAGCAGCAGCCAATGCGAAATCTCCCACACTGGCCAGACCCAGCCCCGGGTGACAAACCCATCGGCGCCCTCGGCCACCGGCAACGGCCAGACCGCCAGCCCGCCTAGGGCCACAGCCCCGATCACCGCCTGCGCCAGCAGCATGGCAAACAACATCGACACCGTGCTTTCGCCCCGGCACATCAGCCCGGTCGCCATAGATCCCAGCGCGTAGAACAGCCCGCCACAGATCGGCAGCAGGATCAGCCAGTCGAAATCGAACAGGTCCGGCTGCAACACGCACAGCACACCGACAAACCCCAGCACCACCGCCCCGATACGGACCGGGCCGATACGATGCTTCAGAAACAGCACCGAGATCAGCACGATCAGGATCGGCGAGGTGAAAAGCCCGGCCAGCGCCTGCGCCAGCGGCATCAGCGCGACGGCTGAAAAGTAGAACACCATCGACACCGCCACCAGAAAGCCCCGCAGCGCCACCGGCCCCAGCCGCTGCGGCCGTAGCCCGCCCAGGCCGGCACGCATCATGACCCAGATCAACGGCAGGGTGATGACCGTACGCAACAAGTAGAACTGCCAGATTCCGATCTGCTCCGCCATGAGCGGCACGGCATTGTCACTGATACCGATGATGGCCATGGCGGCCAGCATCGCCTGCGCGGCTGTGGTCTGACTGCCTGCCACGCCGGGGGGAATGGTCAATTGTTTCATATCTCTTTCAATGAAAGTAACTTTCGGCAATATCTGTCCTCTAAGCGACACGGCGCAGAATCATGGGAGGAAAATTCATGGGCTGGATGCAGGATGAAACGGGACTGGAAAAAAATGCGGCAAACTATGTTCCGCTGACCCCGCTGTCGCATCTGCGCCGGGCCGCGCATGTGTTTTCCGACGTTCCGGCGGTGGTCTATGGCAAGCACCGCAAGACCTATGCCGCCTATTACGACCGCTGCACCCGGCTGGCCTCGGCGCTGGCGGGGATGGGCGTGAAACCGGGCGATGTGGTCGCAACGCTGATCCCCAACCTGCCCGCCCAGGCCGAAGCGCATTTTGGCGTGCCCGCCTGCGGCGCCGTCCTCAACACCATCAACACCCGCCTGGATGTGGACACGGTGGCCTATATCTTTGAGCATGGCGAGGCCAAGGTCGCACTGGTGGACAGCGAATTCCTGGCCCTCGCCGAAGCGGCCAAGGAGCGGATGGAGGGCGACGGACCGATCCTGATCGAAGTGCCGGACATCGAGGCTGGTTTCACCGCTTCTGGCCGCTATTCCATTTATGAGGACGTGCTAGGCAATGCAGCGCATGATTTCGACTGGATCATGCCCGAGGACGAATGGGAAAGCCTGGCGCTGAACTATACCTCAGGCACCACGGGACGTCCCAAGGGGGTCGTCTACCATCACCGCGGCGCCTATCTGATGACCATGGGCACGGTGATCTCCTGGCGCATGGTGATGCACCCGGTCTACCTGACCATCGTGCCACTGTTTCACTGCAACGGCTGGAACCACACATGGATGATGCCGGTTCTGGGCGGCACGCTGGTCTGCTGCCGCAACATTACCGCGTCTGCTGTCTATAACGCGATTGCGGATGAAGGCGTCACCCATTTCGGCGGCGCGCCCATTGTGCTCAACACCATCGTCAACGCCAAGGAAGAGGACCGCCGTGCCTTTGACCACACGGTCGAGGTCTTTACCGCCGGAGCCCCGCCTGCCCCGGCAACGCTGGAGAAAATCGAAAAGCTCGGCTTTCACGTGACGCAGGTCTATGGCCTCACCGAGACCTATGGCCATGTCACCGAATGCCTGTGGAAAGGCGGCAGCTGGGACACGCTGGACCAGCAGGGCCGCGCCGCGATCAAGGCGCGTCAGGGCGTTGCCTTCCCGATGATGGACCATATCACCGTCGTGGATGACGACATGCATCAGATCCCGATGAATGCCAAGGATCAGGGCGAAATCGTCATGCGCGGCAATTCGGTGATGAAGGGGTATCTGAAAAACCCTGAGGCAACAGCCGAGAGCTTCAAAGGTGGCTACTTCCATTCGGGCGATATCGCGATCCAGCACCCCGATGGCTATATCCAGATCGCCGACCGTGCCAAGGACATCATCATTTCCGGCGGCGAGAATATCTCCTCGGTCGAGGTAGAGGGCGTGCTGATGGCCCACCCGGATGTCAATCTGGCTGCCGTTGTGGCCAAGCAGGACGAGAAATGGGGAGAGGTTCCCTGCGCCTTTGTCGAACTGAAAGAAGGCGCATCTGTGGATGAGGCCGGGCTGATCGCCTTCTCCCGCGAGACTCTGGCTGGGTTCAAGGCGCCCAAAAAGGTGGTGTTCCAGGAGCTGCCCAAGACATCGACCGGGAAAATCCAGAAATTTGAGCTGCGCAAGATCGCAAACGGCCAATAATATCGGCACCGGCGGGCCTGCCCGTCGGTTGCCTCTTGCATTCACCAAGTCTTATTCTTATTTTTGAATATGAAGGCGCCGTAGGGCGCGCGTATCAGAAAGGATAAGACATGACGATCAACAAAGCGGTTATGGCGCTTGCCGGTTTCATGGTGTTGCTGTCCGTGGTGCTGACGCAATTCGTGTCGCCCAACTGGGTCTGGCTGACGGTCTTTGTCGGCGCCAACCTGTTTCAATCGGCCTTTACCGGCTTTTGCCCGGCAGCGATGATCTTTGCCCGTATGGGTTTGAAACCCGCGTGAGGCACGGCGGTGGCTAAGGCGCCCCACTGAGTTGTGAAATCTGCGGCAAAGCGGTTTGCTGCCTTGCCGTGAGGCATGCTATCCTGCGGCAAACAGAACAACCGCAATGATACGGGCAGGCTGAATGACCGCACTCAGGGACTTCGAACGGCTGGAGGCTGCGGGTTTGTGGCGCGCAGCCCCTGATGCGCAGCGCCGGGATGTGATCATCTCGGTTGGGGATGCGACCCTCACCATTACCGACATGAGCGACCGCCCCCTGGCGCATTGGTCCTTGGCGGCGGTCGAACGTGCCAACCCCGGCGAATTCCCGGCGATCTTTCATCCCGATGGCGATCCCGGTGAAACGCTGGAGATCGCAGAAGACGAAACCACCATGCTCGAGGCGATCGACAAGGTGCGGGCCGCCATTGATAGGCGCCGTCCGCATCCCGGGCGCCTGCGCGCGGCAAGCGTCCTTGCCAGTCTGGTCGTCCTTGCGCTGGTGGTATTTCTATGGCTGCCGAGCGCGCTGCAGAACCACGCCGTCAGCGTTGTGCCCGATATCAAGCGCAAGGCGCTGGGTCAGGCGCTGCTTGGCCGGATTGAGCGAGTTACCGGTCAGGCCTGCAGCACGGCGGACACGGTGCCCATTCTGGAAAAACTCGCGCTGCGCACAGGCGTGCGCCGTCTTGTTGTGTTCCGCTCCGGCCTCGCCACCAGCCTGCACCTGCCGGGTGGTATCGTTCTTTTGAACCGGACGTTTGTCGAGGATCACGAAGACCCTGCCGTGGCAGCAGGAGCCGTTTTGGCCGAACGGGCCCGGGCCGAGGCGCAGGACCCGCTGGCAGAACTGCTGGCATCAGGCGGTGTGCTGGCCTCTTTCCGGCTTCTGACCACGGGACAGCTGAAACGCGAGACACTCGATCACTATGTTGAAACGGTTCTCAGCACGCCGCGCCCCGAGGTTGCGGATGAGACGCTGCTGGCCGAATTTGCCCGCACCGCGATCCCCTCCACCCCTTACGCCTATGCGCTGGATATCACCGGAGAGACCACCATCGGGCTGATCGAGGCCGATCCGATGGCAGGCCGGGTTCTGGAACCGGTTCTGAATGACCGCGACTGGGTGCGCCTACAGAACATCTGCAGCTAACCCCAGGAAGACACAAAAACGCCCGGGCCAACGGCCCGGGCGCAATGGATTTCCCTGCGCGTAATATGCGAGTTAGCCCGCCATGAGCTCCTGACCAAAATCATCGTCATAGCCCTGCCCCGCGAGATCCCAATCACCATGGGCACTGGGCGTTGTAGCCGAAGCGAAAGACGAAGACGAGGGTTTGAACTGCGCCACCAGTTGCGCCAGCTCGGTCGCGGCCTGCTGCAACGACTTGCCCTGCTCACTGGATTTCAGAACCATGCTCGCGTTCTGCTGCGTCACCCTGTCCAGCTCGGTCATGCCCGAGTTGATCTCGGATATGGTCGAGGCCTGCTCACCGGATGACTCTGCGATCTGGCTGGCCAGGGTCGACACCGACTGGATCTTGGTGATAATCTCGCCCAGAGATTTACCAGCCTCATCAACCAGTTCCACGCCGATCTTGACCTTTTCCGAGCTGCTCTGGATCAGTTCCCGGATCTCATTGGCCGAATTGGCCGATTTCAGCGCAAGGGAACGCACTTCGGAGGCCACCACGGCAAAACCACGGCCGGCCTCGCCCGCACGCGCCGCCTCAACCCCAGCATTCAGCGCCAGCAGATTGGTCTGGAACGAGATATCGTCGATCACGCTGTTGATCTCCGAAATCTTGCCCGAGGCCTCATTGATCTCCTGCATGGCCACGACGGTCCGCTTCACGATATCGCCGCTGCGCATCGCCTCGCTGGTGGTTTCGGCAATAGTGCCTTCGACCGCTTTTGTCTGTTCGGTGGCGGATTGAACATTGGAGGTGATATTGTCCAGTGCAGCCGCAGTTTCTTCCAGGGTCGCCGCCTGATTTTCAGTGCGGCGGGACAGCTCGTCCGTGCCAACTGCCATCTCGCCGATCTGACCTTCGATATCTCCGACCGTGCTCAGCACCCGTCCAATCACGTCATCCAAAGCCTCAGCCGTCTGGTTGAAATCGGAGCGCAGCGCGGCATATTCGGCGCTCATTTCCTTGGTGATCCGGTACCCGAGGTTGCCCTTGGACAGATTGTTCAGACCGTTCGCCAGCTCCTGAACCACATCCGCCTGCTCCTTCGCCGCAGCGCGGGACTGCCCCTCAAGCTCGGCATTGGCGCGCATCGCCTCGACGAATTCGACAACCGCAGCAGCCAGACGCCCCAACTCGTCGCCTCGCGTCTTTTCCGGAACCGCGCTGTCGGTGTCACCATTGCGCAGCGCATCGATACGATCAACGATCCGGTCCAGCGGACGCGTGACCGAGGCCGCGGAGAAATAGACGATCAGGCCAATTGCAAGACAGATCGCAAGACCGATGACCGCCGACTGCAGATAGAGAGCAGAGACGGTGTCCTGGATCGCGCTGTTGTCAAAACCCATCACCATTTCACCCACAACGGTGCCATCGGTGAGGGAGATCGGAAACTTGACGTAGACCACTTGATTGACCTCGGTGGTCTTCTCCTCTTCCGGATCCGCCAGCAGGATTTCCACTGCCCCGGTCACTTCCGCGCGCCGGTCCTCGCTTACGAACACCTCGGTAAAGGTCTCACCATCGACCACGACCTGCGCGAACAGAGCGTTTTCCATATCCGCCACGCCCTGGATTGCCCCCTGCGCCGCATCACTGTTGAAATCCCAGACCGCCGCAGCGACCGGAGGCCCGACAAACCGTTGCGCCAGCCCGACTTCATCCTCGAAGGCGTCAATCAAGGCGCTGCTGTGCTTGGACGCCCAGAAGACGGTGTAAGCAATGTTCGATACAACAATGCAGGCGAGGATGGGCAGCAGCAGTTTCTTCTTGATGGACATGCCCAAGAAACGTGAAAGCTGGCGTTTCATTATGGTGCTCCGGTTTGGTGACGAACGTGTCAGTGATCTTGAGGCCAGGCTGCATGCAAAGCTGCGTACACCCCCGGCAAGCAGGGTTCCGGGTTCAAAAATTCTTTTTGAAGGCGCCACGCATGGCGCCCCGTTTTCCCGAAGGAGAGGTTATGCGCCTGCCACACGTAAAGGGGGCGTTCCCCCGCGAAGGCAGATTGCACAGGGTGGCAGGCGCGGGCCGGGTTAGACCGACACGCCTGCCACCGCTGCGGATCAGAAGGACATGTAGTTGTCTTCCAGCGCGTCCCGGTATTTGTCGGTCCACCGGGTGTTGATCTCCTGGATGGTTCCATCTGCTTCCAGCTCACCAAAGCAGCGGTCGAAATCAGCGGCAATCGCCGGATCCCGGAAGCTCATGACATAGGGGCTGGGTTCAAAGATGGCACGGAATTCAAGCGGCTGGCTGGCGTCGACACCGGCGGAAGAACCAGCTTCCTGCAGTTGACGGCTGAACTCTGCGAAAAGCATGCCATCGCCCAGAATGCCATCGACCCGCTTGCCATAGAGTAGCTTGCTCTGGGTCTTCTGGTCAGCCATCTCGCGATAGGATTTGAAGCCTGCGGTTGCCCCATCCAGACCGGGAATGATGTTGCTCGCGCCCTCAAAGGCCACGATGTTCCAGCCATCCAGATCCGACAGCGCATCGGCCTGCTGCTCTGAAGAGGTCAGGAACGAAACACCATTCTGATAATTGATGTAGGTCTTGGTTTGAGTCCCGGCTGTGGGCATGCCCAGCGGCACGGTGGCCACCGCATCACCAGACCCTTTTTCGAAGGACTGCCAGTGACGGGTAAAGGGCTGCACCTTGAAAACAGCGCTGTGGCCGCAGTGCCCCAGAACCGCCGAGATAATCTCAGCCTCGCGCCCGGTGCCATCCTGATTGATCATCGGAGGCAGATCACCGGCCATGACTGTAATTTCGGCCGCTACCGCGGGATTGGAAAAGACGAGAAGAGACGCAGACACACATGCTGCAATTCCGAACTTCATACTTCGCTCCTGGTATTGAGTACCAAGCCAAAGAAGTCGATTCGTCTTAACGGGTGCTTATCACTCACGCGCCTGTAGGTTGCAAAAAAGGTCATAACTTCGCGAAAAATTGACCTGAACATAAAATGTGCATCAATGTGGAAGCGCCTCGAAAGCGGCGCGAAATATTATTTCCAAGACAAGCCACGCTTTGAACACTTACGTCTCTTTGGCGGGTTAACGTATTCCTGCGCAAACAGAGATAGCCGGCCGCCGAAGGCAATCCGCCAATAGAAAACGGGCCCCAAATGGGGCCCGCTGTCCTTCTTCAATTAGGACCGCGCCTTACTCTGCCGCTTCGGCGTAGTCCTCCAGCGGCGGGCAGGTGCAGATCAGATGGCGGTCACCATAGACGTTGTCGACCCGGTTGACCGGTGGCCAGTATTTGTCGACGCGGAAGGCGCCCGGCGGGAAGCAGCCCTGTTCGCGGCTGTAGGGACGGTCCCAATCCTTGACCAGATCCTCCATCGTGTGCGGCGCGTGTTTCAGCGGGTTGTTCTCCCCGTCGATACGGCCTTCCTCGATGTCGCGGATCTCTTCGCGGATCGACAGCATGGCCTCACAGAACCGGTCCAGTTCGGCCTTGGTTTCGGATTCCGTCGGCTCCACCATCAGGGTACCTGCCACCGGCCAGCTCATCGTCGGGGCGTGAAAACCGCTGTCCATCAGACGTTTGGCAACATCGTCCACGGTGACATGAGCACTGTCCGCATAGGGGCGCGTGTCCAGGATACACTCATGCGCGACGCGGCCCGAGGGTCCCTTATACAGGACGTCATAAGCCCCTTCGAGCCGCTTGGCGATGTAGTTGGCGTTGAGGATCGCAACCCGGGTTGCCTGGGTCAGACCGGCGCCCCCCATCATCAGGCAATAGGCCCAGCTGATGGTCAGGATCGAGGCCGACCCGAAGGGCGCGCCCGACACCGGACCTTCTTCGCCGCCGGTTTCGGGATGGCCCGGAAGGTGCGAGACCAGGTGCGATTTCACACCGATCGGTCCCATGCCGGGGCCGCCGCCGCCATGCGGGATGGCAAAGGTCTTGTGCAGGTTCAGGTGGCTGACATCGCCGCCCAGATCACCGGGACGGGACAGACCGACCATGGCGTTCATATTGGCGCCGTCGATATAGACCTGACCGCCCAGATCATGGGTGATCTTGCAGACCTCATGCACGGTTTCCTCGAACACGCCATGGGTCGAGGGATAGGTAATCATGCAGCCCGCAAGGTTGTCGCGGTGCTTTTCCGCCTTGGCCCGGAAATCGTCGAGGTCAATATCACCGTTCTCGGCCGATTTCACCACCACGACCTTCCATCCGACCATCTGCGCCGAGGCTGGGTTGGTGCCATGCGCCGACACCGGGATCAGGCAGATGTTACGGTGCCCTTCGCCGCGCGCCCGGTGATATGCCGCGATGGTCAGAAGACCGGCGTATTCACCCTGCGCGCCGGAGTTCGGCTGCATCGAGATCGCGTCATAACCGGTGATCTGACACAGTTTGTCGGACAGATCCGTCACCATCTCGCCATAGCCTTCGGTCTGGTCTGCCGG
This sequence comes from Pseudophaeobacter sp. 1A09344, assembly GCF_041008745.1. Taxonomy (NCBI): domain Bacteria; kingdom Pseudomonadati; phylum Pseudomonadota; class Alphaproteobacteria; order Rhodobacterales; family Roseobacteraceae; genus Pseudophaeobacter; species Pseudophaeobacter sp. 1A09344. The sequence goes on along the minus strand of NZ_JAXGFS010000001.1, from coordinate 388,717 downwards.
GGCAAAGGGGTGGATATGGGCGAACTCGGGCCAGCTGAGCGGCATCATTTCCGCGGCAGCGTTCAGCTTCATGGTGCAGGAGCCCAGCGGGATCATCGCCCGGTCCAGCGCCAGATCGCGATCCGCAAGACGACGCATATAGCGCATCATCTCAGTCTCAGCCCGGTTCATGTGGAAGATCGGATGGGTCAGGTAGTCCGAGGTCCGATGCAGGTTCTCTGGCACCCGGTATTCCGGGGTGAAATCATCATCCTTGCGAACAATCCCAAAGGCGCGCCAGACGGCTTCGATGGTTTCCGGACGGGTGGTTTCATCCAGCGTGATGCCAACCCGGGTCTCACCAACGCGGCGCAGGTTGATGCCTTCATCGACCGCGGATTTCAGGACTGCCGCCTGCAGCGGGCCCACATCAACGGTGATGGTGTCAAAGAACACCTTGGGATCGACCTTGAAGTTCGCCTCTTCCAGCCCTTTGGCCAGACGCACGGTCTTGCGGTGGATACGCTGCGCAATCGCCTTCAGCCCCTTGGGACCATGGAAGACGCCATACATCGAGGCCATCACAGCCAGCAGCGCCTGCGCGGTACAAACGTTCGAGGTCGCCTTTTCGCGGCGGATGTGCTGTTCGCGGGTCTGCAGCGAAAGGCGGTATGCCTTGTTGCCATGGGCATCGACCGAGACGCCGACGATCCGGCCCGGCATCGCGCGCTTGTAGGCGTCCTTGGTCGCCATATAGGCCGCATGCGGCCCGCCTGCTCCCATCGGTACGCCAAACCGCTGGGTCGAGCCGACAGCGATATCGGCGCCCATGGCACCGGGCTCTTTCAGCAGCGTCAGCGCCAGCGGATCGGCAGTGACCACGGCGATTGCCTTGTGCGCGTGCAGCTTTTCGATATGGGGGGTGAAATCGGTCACGTGACCATAGGTGCCGGGATACTGGAAGATGGCGCCAAACACCTGCTCGGGGTCCATCTTCTCCGGATTGCCGACGATCACCTCGATCCCAAGCGGTTCGGCGCGGGTCTTGATCACGGCGATGTTCTGCGGGTGGCAGTCGCGGTCGACGAAAAACGCCTTGGCCTTGGATTTGGCAACCCGCTGCGCCATGGTCATCGCTTCGGCGGCGGCGGTGGCTTCATCCAGAAGCGAGGCATTCGCAATTTCCAGACCGGTCAGATCGGAAATCATCGTCTGGAAATTCAACAGCGCCTCCAGCCGACCCTGCGAGATTTCTGGCTGATAGGGAGTGTAGGCCGTGTACCAGGCCGGGTTTTCCAGAATGTTGCGCTGGATCGCGGGCGGGGTCACCGTGCCATGATAGCCCTGCCCGATCAGCGAGGTCATCACCTTGTTCTTCTGGGCAACTTCGCGCATGTGGAACAGCAGCTCGCGCTCGGACAGCGGGCGACCAAAATCCAGAGCAGCCTTTTGCCGGATCGACGCCGGAACGGTGTCGTCGATCAGCGCATCCAGACTGTCGGCGCCCACGACGCGCAGCATCTCGTCCATCTCCTCGGGAGACGGGCCGATGTGGCGGCGGTTGGCAAAGTCATACGGCAGGTAGTCCGTCGGTTCAAAAGACATGAGGCACCCCTTCAGGTTCATGTTTCAGGCAAAACCCTATCATTCGGGCAGGCCCGTTCGCACAGCGCAGTGGTTCCCCGCCCCCGGATCTGGCGGCGGGGAATGAGAAATCAGCCGATGAACGCCTTGTAACCGGCTTCGTCCATGTAATCGTCCATCGGAGACAGATCGGACGGTTTGATCTTGAAGAACCAAGCTTCGCCTTCGGGGTCTTCGTTGACCTTACCCGGCTCATCCGCGATGGCTTCGTTGATCTCGACGATCTCGCCGTCCAGCGGCGACAGGATGTCCGAGGCGGCCTTGACGGATTCGATCACCACGATCTCTTCGTCCTTGGTCACTTCGCTGCCGACCTCGGGCAGTTCGACGAACACCACATCGCCCAGCTGTTCAGCCGCATGGGCGGTGATGCCCACGGTGATGATCTCGCCTTCGGCCTGCAGCCACTCGTGTTCTTCGGTATATTTCATGTCCACTTTCCCTTTGAACAAACGCGCCTGTTTTTCTGTTTCAGCGCTTGAAGTTGGCCGCCACGAAAGGCAGCGTTGCAACGGTGACGGGGGCGCGTTTACCGCGCAGCTCGCCATAGATACGGGTGCCGGGCGTGGCCATGTCCGCAGGGACATATCCCATCGCCACCGGGCCGCCCTCGGTGGGGCCAAAGCCGCCAGAGGTGATCTTGCCGATGGGCGCGCCGCCCTCGGGTTCGGCAAACAGCTCCACACCTTCGCGCATTGGCGCGCGGCCTTCGGGTTTCAGGCCCACGCGGCGCATGGCCGACCCCTCTGCCATCTCGGCAAAGACGTGCGCGGCTCCCGGAAAACCACCTTCGCGGTCGCCGCCGGGGCGACGCACCTTCTGGATGGCCCAGGTGAGCGAGGCCGCCGCCGGGCGGGTCTCTGCGTCAATGTCATGGCCGTAAAGGCACAGACCGCCTTCAAGGCGCAGGGAGTCCCGCGCGCCAAGGCCAATCGGCTCTACATCAGCGCGCGCCAGCAGGCGGCGGGCAAACGCTTCGGCCTGGTTTGCAGGTACGGAGATCTCATAGCCATCCTCGCCCGTGTAGCCCGAGCGGGAGACCCAGATTTCGACCCCATCTGCATCCAGGGTGGCCACATCCATGAATTTCATGTCCGCGGCGGCAGGCGCAATCGCCGAAAGAACCGCCTCGGCCGCAGGACCCTGCAGCGCCAGCAGCGCGCGGTCAATAATGGGGGTAACAGTCACAGCCGGTTCCAGCGCCGCCTTCATGCGGGCGATATCGGCCTCTTTACAGGCAGCATTCACGACCACGAACAGGTGATCACCGCGATTGGCGAACATCAGATCGTCCTCGATGCCGCCCTGATCGTTGGTGAACAGACCGTAGCGCTGGCGCCCTTCCTTGAGGCCCAGCACGTCCATCGGCACCAGCCTTTCGAATGCCTCGGCCACCGCCGCATAGCTCTCCCCGGTCAGGATCACCTGCCCCATGTGGCTGACATCAAAAAGGCCCGCCTTGGCGCGGGTGTGCTTGTGCTCGCCCATAATGCCCATGGGATACTGCACCGGCATCAGATACCCGGCAAAAGGCACCATCTTGCCACCCAGCTCTTCATGCAGGGCAAACAAAGGCGTCTTTTTCAAATCAGACGTGGTTTCATCAGACATGCGTGTCCGTCCCGTTGTCACGGCCGGTCCGATCCATCTGTTCGAATGGGTCCGGCATCCAAGTTCTGCGCAGATTTCGCCTGCACACTTCGATGCCCCCTCTGTCCCTTGCGCCTGAGATCGCTATCCCTTCGGCGCCCCGGTACCTACGCCGGGGTCTCTCCAGAGTTTACTGCGCAGGCGGTCCCTTTGGCCTGAGAGTTTCCGGGGCGGTTGCTCCTTCGGCACCGGTTGGAGCGAGGTGATTCCGCTCCGCTGCGGTTCTCCCGTCTGCGCGCCCCGAAGCTAACAGCGCGCCGCCTGCCGTTCAAGACGCAAACGGCAGCAATACTGTCGCTTTCAAGGAAGTTTGATGCCGATTTCAGAACAGGTTGAAATATTCGGCCTGTTCCCATTCGCTGATGGTGTTCAGGTAACGATCCCATTCGAAGCGTTTGAGATGGGACAGATACCCCGTGAAGCCCTCCCCCAGAACGCCACTGAACAGATCGCTCCCTGCCTCGAAGGCCGCCAGCGCCGCGCCCAGCGATTTCGGCAATTCCTGCGCCCCCTCGCCATAGGGAGAGGTCGTGGGCAACGGCGCCTTGAGCCCCGCCGCAATTCCATCGCCGCCCGCGATCAGCTGCGCGGCAAAGGCGTAATAGGGGTTTGCGGAACTGTCCGGCGCGCGGTTTTCGATCCGGCTCGCGGGATCGCCGGGCGCCATCAGCCCGCGCAGCATGGCGCCGCGGTTGTCGGCGCCCCACTGGATCCGGTTCGGCGCCAGCTGGAACGGCATATAGCGTTTGTAGCTGTTGACCGTCGGTGCGATCATCAGCGACGAAGCCTCCGCATGGGTCAGCAGCCCGGCGATCCAGCCCGACGCCTCGGCGCTAAGGCTGCCATCCGCCTGTGGCATGAACAGGTTGCGGCCCGTGGCGATATCCTGCAGCGACTGATGCACGTGCCAGCCGTTGGCCATCGCGTTCTCCAGCCGCGGCTTGGCCATGAAGCTAGCGTGCAATCCTTCGCGGGCACATACCTCCTTGACCATGGTACGGAACATCACCATCGCGTCCGCCTGCGTCACCGGATCGGCAGGGGCAAAGGTCAGCTCGACCTGGCTTGGCCCCATTTCAATCTCGACCGAGCGCACCTTCAGCCCCAGCCCCTGCGCGTTGCGGCGGATGAGATCCAGCACGCTTTCCATTTCGCCATAACGGGTTTCGGTCAGATACTGGTACCCCTGCGCCAGATTGCGGGTCTCAACCGGCGCGCCAGGCATGCCCGACTGACCGTGTTCGCGGGCATCGCTGGACCGCTCAAAGACCTGAAATTCCACCTCCAGCCCCAATGTTGCAGCCATGCCCTGCCCGGCCAGCCGATCCACCGCCGTCTGCAGCACGGTTTGCGAGGCAAAGGGAACCGGGCTGCCATCGCGCATCACCGGCGTGCAGAGGATCCAGGCCGAATGCGACGACCACGGGAGTACGCGGAAAGTCTCCGGACGCGGCACCAGCAGCACATCACTCGCCCCCTGCATCAGGCTGGCAGGACCGTCATCTGCCTCGCTCCAGACGGGAAAGGCGGTGCGATGCGAGGTATCTTTCAACAGCAGGGTCGAAGGCACATTGAGCCCCGCAGAGAACAGGCTGTCAAAGGCGTCGGCCACGATGGTTTTGCCACGCAGGATACCGTGCTGATCGGCAAACAGAACCCGGACGGTTTCTATACCCTCTGACCTGACCCTTTGCAGCAGATCCGCCGCCCCAGCGCGGCATGCATCGGACAAGAGGCCAAGACGGGCCAGCTTGCCTGTGGAAATATCTTCGGCCATCTCGCCTCTTTCATCGCTATGCATCCGGCCCTACCGGGGCCGGTGCTGGCTGTGGTGTTGCGTTACTTCCGGGACGGTTCAGACGCTCGCATCCCAGGAGCACTGGCCGCGGCGCGCATCGTCTGCCTCTTCCGCCGCCTTTTGCCAATCGCCGTCCTGGGCGATCGAGTCATTGGAAATAGGCCCGAAAATGCTGCCAAGGTCCAGTCCGCCTGCCATCGGAAGATCCGCTTCACGGCCTTCCTTCACGGCCGCAATCGCTGCCCGCAGCATACGACGGTAGCGGATGATGGCCACATCCGACTTGCCCAGATGCTCCTGCGTGCGGTCCTGAATGGCGCCCATGCTTTCAACTGCCCATTGATCGTGCACGTTGATGTCGAGCCCCATGCCCGTATAGGTCTCGCTTTCCTGCTCGGCCGGGTTATAGCCGTATTCGTTGCGCTTGTTCTTTTTCGGCGCATAGCTGGGCAACACGTGTTCCTTCAGGCGCTGTTCGCGCATCAGCTCCTTGTTCACCGGTTTGTCGAAGCTGGTGAACATCGAATACCAATAACAATTCTCGTCATCGATCGGCACGTGCCACTGGGTGATGGTCATTTCCCGGCTCATCGGAATGCAGATCGCTTCGGGGAAGATCTGGTTGGTGACCCGCACGTGGCTGCGGCCATCCTCCATGTGGCGCAGGGCGGTGATTTTCAGCCCGTGATCGGCCTCTTCCACCTGAATTTCCGGGCGCGGATAGTCGCGCAGCAACTTGGTCATCGGGATTTCGGTGTTGCCCGCCTTATCGCGGAACTGCTTGCCATAGCTGTCGGCGGGATCTTCGTCCTGCAGGAACCGGTGCAGGAAAGAGGCATGCGCCGGGTCGATCCCCACTTCCATTGCCTGCAGCCAGTTGCACTCCCACAGGCCCTTGAAGGCAAAGACATGCGTATCGGGTGCCCGGAAACAGTCAAAGTTGGGGAATTCCGGCGGCTCTCCCGGCCCCATATAAGCCCAGACGATACCGTTCTTTTCGACCACCGGGTAAGACGCGGTCTGGATCTTCTCGTGCATCCGGCTGCCTTCCGGCTCACCCGGCTGCTCAACGCATTGCCCCGAACGGTTGAAATGCCAGCCATGGAAGGGGCAGCGCAGACCGTTATCCTCAAGCCGCCCATAGCACATGTCTGCGCCCCGGTGCGGACAGTGCCGCCCGATAAGGCCGAGCTTGCCTTCGGTATCGCGGAACAGCACCAGATCCTCGCCCAGCAGACGCACCGGCACCACCGGGCGCCCCTGCTGCAGTTCATCCGAGAGCGCCGCAGGCTGCCAATAGCGGCGCAGTACCTCTCCGGCATCGCTCCCCTTTCCGACGCGTGTCAGACTGTCGTTGAGTTCCTGGCTGATCATGGCGGGATCCTTATTCCTGTCTGCAATAATTCGAACCGAAGGTAACAGGCTGCAACGAGTGACTTGACGAAGTTCGAAATACGCACCAATATATGTTCATACGCACAATTACTGCGCAGCCTGAGGATCGGTGTCAAGACCTGTTCCCCTTATGGCGAGCGGCTTCTTTGGGACTTCGAATGAACAAACCTCCTCAGGACCGGAACATTTCATCCAGCTTTGCCAAGGGGCTGGCCGTCATGGCGACCTTTGACGCCGAAACACCCAGCCTCACCCTGGCCGAAATCGCGCGCCGCAGCGGACAGGACCGGGCAACTGCGCGCCGGGGGGCCCTGACCCTGGTGCAGGCCGGGTATCTGCGGCAGGACGGCCGCATGCTATCGTTGACGCCGCGGGTTCTGGCGCTCGCGGGCGGTTTCCTGCAGGCCAACCAGTTCGGCCACCGGGTTCAGCCGGTGCTGAACCAGCATGCCCGCAAGCTGGAGGTCGGCATCACCCTTTGCATTCTGGATCAGGACCGGGTTCTGCTGTTGGCACAATCCACCGTTGATCAAGGACCGGTCACCTACGGCTTTACTGCAGGAGCGCATATCCCGCTGCTGCACACCAGTCTCGGACGGATGCTTCTGGCCTGCCTACCACCCGAGGAGGCGGGCGAAGCCGTCGCGCGCGCGGATAAACCGCGCCATACGGAGCAGTCCCTGACCCACCCCGAAGACATCACCAATCAGGTCGACGTCGCGCGCCGTCAGGGATGGTGCCTGACAGACAGCGAATTCGAACCGGGCATTCTGGGCCTTGCGGTGCCGGTCTCGGCTCCCGGGCAAACACCCATCGTGGTCGGTGCCTCGCTCCCGCGTGGTGACAATCCCGAAGCCGCCACCGGCGATCTCTTGCAGGGGTTGCAGCTGTGCGCCGCCGATCTGCGCCAGTCCAAGGCGGTGGACTGTCTCTGATCCACGCCCTCTCGCATCCCGGGACGCCGGTTCCGGGATGCATATTCAAAAATTATTGAACAATGTTTTTACCACGTCGCACCTTGGACCCGCGCGCGCATCGGCTCATAGTCGCTCCTGACGCGCGGTAACCGCCTGCCCAAACAATGCCAGGCGGAACAGTCCGCGCCCCATCAGAGCCTCACAAAGGACGGCGGCACCATGACAGAGCGCAGCTATTTTACCCCAACAGGCGGGCACCCCGGGCAGGACCAGCTGCTGACAGACCGGGCCATGTTCACCGATGCCTATGCGGTCATCCCCAAGGGCACCATGCGGGACATCGTCACCTCGGTCCTGCCGGGCTGGCAGGGCATGCGCATGTGGGTGATCGCACGCCCGCTCAGCGGGTTTGCCGAAACCTTCTCTCAGTATATCGTCGAGCTGCAACCGGGCGGCGGGTCTGACACCCCGGAAACCGATCCGGCTGCGCAGGACAGCCTGTTTGTTACCGCTGGCCAGGTCGAGCTCAGCATCGACGGCACCGCGCATGTGCTGGAGGAAGGCGGGTTTGCCTATGTGCCCCCGGGCAGCGACTGGTCGCTGCGCAATCCCGCCGCAGACACCGCCTCCTTCCACTGGATCCGCAAACAGTGGCAGTCTGCACCGGGCCTGACCGCGCCTGCCTTTTTCACCGTCAACGAAAAGGATCTGTCGCCCCATATGATGCCTGGAACCGAGGGGCGCTGGGGCACCACGCGCTTCATGGATCCCGAAGACCTCTCCCATGACATGCATGTGACCATCGTTACCTTTGAACCCGGCGGCACCATTCCTTTTGCCGAAACCCATGTGATGGAGCACGGGCTTTATGTGCTGGAAGGCAAGGCAGTCTACCGGCTCAATCAGGACTGGGTCGAGGTGGAAGCCGGTGATTTCATGTGGCTCCGCGCTTTCTGCCCACAGGCCTGCTATGCGGGTGGACCGGGCCGGTTCCGCTACCTGCTTTACAAGGATGTGAACCGCCATATGCCGCTCACGCCCCTGCGCTGAACGGCCGGGTCGGCGGCTTTTCCTCGGACGCCCCATTGCAAACCGCAGCCGCGACGCTAGGCTGCGAGTACGTCTTTGCCTTCAGGAGCAGTCCGATGACTTTTGCTTTTGCCCCGGCCCGCACCCTTGCCCGCCTTGTTTTCAGCCGCCGCATAACGGTTCCCACTCTGGCGCTTTGCGCGACGCTCGGCGCGGGTATGCTGACGCTGTCCCCCACACCCGCCGCGGCCGGGGAGAAGGTGCAGGGAAGTCAGGTTACAATTCTGGGCCGCACCTGGATCGTCAGCCCTGTCGGCGATGGCACCGGTCGCTACCGGGCCGAGCGGCTGAACCGCAAGCTGGAAGCCTTCCGCCCTCCTGCAATGATCAGCGCCCGGCAGGCTGCGCGCGCCTACAAGGCCGCCACCGGTTGCACCGCCCGCCGCGACAGCATGCTTAGGACGATCTCCGGCGTCTACTACGCCGATCTGGTCTGCCGGTCGCGGTAACCGCGCACCGCGACACCGCACGGCGCCTGCCACTCGCTCCCTTTTGCCCTCCCATTCAGATATTCATCACCCCAATCCGGACCGGCTGCGCCGCTCCATTTCCGGGGCCGGAGAACAATTCATGAAAATTGCCATCAACGGATTTGGCCGCATTGGCCGCACCATCCTGCGCCAGATCCTGACACTGCCCGGATCCGAAAGCATCGAGATCGCCCGGATCAACGATATCGCACCGCTCGATATCTGCGCATACCTGTTCCAATACGACAGCACATTCGGCCCCTTCCCCGCGCCGGTGGAGACCGGAGAAGCCAGCCTGCACGTGATGGGGCGCACTATCCCGGTCAGCCATGCAGCGGACCTGACTGAGGTCGATCTGTCCGGTGTCGATGTGGTTCTCGAATGCACCGGCATCGCCCGAACCTCGGACGTGGCGCAACGCGGCCTGCAGGCCGGCGCGCGCAAGGTGCTGATCTCCGGCCCCTCCCCCGCCGCCGAACGCACCGTGGTTCTGGGCGCCAACGGGGATAGGCTGACAGACGCCCGCATCGTCTCAAACGCCTCCTGCACCACCAATGCCCTGGCGCCGCTGGTGCGCCTGCTGGATGAACTCGCGGGCATTGCTGCCGCCCATATGACCACGATCCACTGCTACACCAATTCGCAGCCGCTGGTAGATGCGCCCCGCGGCGATTTCGCCCGCTCGCGCGCCGCGGCAATGTCGATGGTTCCGACCACCAGTTCGGCCACTCACCTGATCGACGAGGTCCTGCCGCAGCTGAAGGGCCGGATCAGCGGCGCTGCCGTCAGGGTGCCTGCCGCCAGTGTTTCCGCCGTCGATCTGGTGGCTAGCCTTGAAACCCCGTTCAGCGAAACTGACGCCCTCAGCGCGCTGAAGAAAGCCGTCGAAGGCTCTCCGGTGCTGGGCTGGACCGATCTGCCCCTGGTTTCCTCGGATCTGCGGGCCCGGCCGGAATCACTGGTAATCGCAGCGCCGGAAACCCGGATGTGCGGAGACCGGCAGATCCGTCTGTTCGGTTGGTACGACAATGAATGGGGCTTTTCCGCCCGCATGCTGGATGTGGCCCGGCTGATGGCGCAAAGCTGACCTCATCCCCGGCCCGATCTTGGCCCCGCTCCCAAGGTCTGGCTTCGGGGTCAAGGGCAGCGCAGCTGCCGCGCCTTGGCGCGGGCTCCCCTTGAGGCCGAAACCAGACCGATAGAATGGCGCAGGTGCCTGAAGGCAGACCTGCCCTTCAGGCACCTCTCAGCAAAAAGAAAAGCGCCGCGCGGCAGCACGGCGCCCGGCCCAACGGGACCAGATCATCACAGGATGATCGCAGGACGGGCGGGAGAGCCCCCGCCAATCCTTGGGACTTGGATCAGTCGTGTCCGAGGCTGCCCTGACCATGCCCGGACATGCCGCCAGAAACTTCCTCGGTGGCGCTGCCGGGCAGTTCCATGGGCAGCACCAGGTTCAGCACGATGGCGATTACCGCCGCAGGCAGTAGGCCGCTGGTCATCAGGATCCGAAGCGTATCGGGCAGATACTGAACCGCACCGGGTTCCAGCTGCAGCCCCAGCCCCACCGACAGGGAGATTGCAAAGATCACCATGTTGCGCCGGTTCCAGTCCACATCGGACAGCATCGAAATGCCAGCCGCGACCACCATGCCGAACATGACGATCACGCCGCCCCCCAGCACCTCGATCGGAATGGTGCGGATAATGGCGCCGACCTTGGGCACCAGGCCGCAAATGATCAGAAAGATCGCGCCGCAGGTCACCACATGGCGGCTCATCACGCCGGTCATGGCGATAAGGCCGACGTTCTGGCTGAAAGATGTATTCGGCAGCCCGCCAAAGATCCCCGCAACCGCCGTGCCCAGACCATCGGCATAGGTCGCTCCGGCGATCTCCTTGTCGGTGGCCTCGCGCCCGGCGCCACCCTGAGTGATGCCGCTGACATCACCCACGGTCTCAACAGCCGAGACAAAGGCCATCAGGCAGAAACCCAGGATCGCGGCAAAGGAGAACTCGAACCCGTATTTGAACGGCACCGGCAAGGCAAAGGCCGATGCGCGCGACCAGCTGGTTCCGATGGCCTCAAAGCTCACCATGCCGACCATCAGCGCGTAGATATAGCCCACGATCAGCCCCAGAAGCACCGCCGAAACCGACAGCATGCCACGGGCAAAGAATTTCAGCCCCAAGGTGGCAAAGATCACGATCAACGCGGCCGACCAGTTCAAGAGCGAGCCGTATTCCGGCTTGCCGATGGCAGGCACGCCGCCTGCCGCGTACTGGATGCCGACCTTGACCAGCGCCAGACCGATCATCGTCACCACCAGCCCGGTCACCAGCGGCGGCAGGGCAAAACGGATCTTGCCGATCACCATGCCCAGCGCCGCATGAAACAGGCCACCGATCAGGACACCGCCATAAAGCGCGCCCAGCGCATCGACGCCCTTGCCCGCGACCAGCGGGATCATGATCGGCAGAAAGGCAAAACTGGTGCCCTGCACGATCGGAAGCGCGGCGCCAACCGGGCCGAGGGTGATCGTCTGCAGCAGCGTCGCCACCCCGGCAAACAGCATCGACATCTGGATCATGTACAACAGCTCGGGAAAGTCGGGCGAGTTCGAACCAAACCCGAACCCCGCCGCCCCGGCGACGATGATCGCAGGCGTCACATTGGACACGAACATCGCAAGCACATGCTGGATCCCCAGCGGTATCGCCTGGGTCAGCGGCGGCGTGTAATTCGGATCGCGCAGCTCTGCTGCCGTTCCGATGGAACCATCTGCCATTTTCATTTCCCTCTTCTGTTGGATCTGTTGGTATTTTTGTTGGTGCCACCTCTTTTCGGGTGGGCTGGAAAACAGACGAGGCGCCCGTCAGGGGCGCCTCACCTCATATGCGGTATCGAACCAGTGTTCCTGCAGATTTGCGCCGGGACCGATCCGGTCCACCACGGCAAAGAGGCCGGGTTCGCACAGCGGCGTCAACACGCCGTGCCAGGTGCCACGGTGGAAATTGATGGCCTGACCCGGCTCTGTCTCAAAAGCCAGCGGCCTGCCCGGCGCATCGCCCAAATCTTGGGCAACAACCACAAGGAAACCCTGCCCCCCCATGGGGATAAAGGCCTGGCTTCCCTCCGGGTGGCGCTCCACCATTTCCAGCCGCATCGGCAGGCTACGCGGCTCGGCGTTGAACAGGCTGAGGCCCGCGCGCCCGTCCGCAAAATCCATCTTTGCCCGGTCGTGATAACGCCCGCACAGGCCCTGATTGATGATCTTGTCGGGCGCGCCAGAAATGTCGATCAGATCCCCGAAGGGTGCAAAAGCCTCGGCGCTGATCGGCGCGATCTCGATAATCTCACTCATGGCAGGAGATCCTTCAGGCGAAATTCGGCAATCCGTTCAACCTGACGGCAGGCCTCGGCAAATTCGGTATCCCGGTCGTTTTCGATCCGCCGTTCAAAGGCCGCCAGGATTGATGCCTTGTCGTGATCGCGCACGGCGATGATGAAAGGGAAACCGTGTTTTTCCACATAAGCAGTGTTGAGCTGCGTGAAGCTCTCCCGCTCTGCGTCAGTCAACGCGTCCAGCCCGGCGCTGGCCTGCTCTGAAGTGCTTTCTGCGGTCAGGCGTTTCGCGGCGGCCAGCTTTCCCGCCAGATCCGGGTGCGCAGTCAACACGCCCAAACGCTCAGCCTCACTGGCGGAGCGGAACATCCGGCACAGCGCATTGTGCAGCCCCAGTGCCGTGTCATGCGCCGGTCCCAGCTCCAGATCAAAGGCGCGCTCGGCGATCCAGGGGGAATGTTCGAAGATGCCACCATAGGCCGCGACAAAGCTTTCCCGCTCCATCTGGCTCAGACGCGTGTAGCGCTTGTGCGGGTGGGTCTCTGCCCAGTGATCGGCGATATCGGCCCGGCGCGGACACCAGACGCCCTCAAACCCTTGGATATAATCAAGGAACCGCTTCAGCCCTGCGGCCTTGCCGGGCCTGCCGATCAGGCGGCAATGCAGCCCCACCGACATCATCTTGGGTGCTCCGGCCTCTCCTTCGGCATAGAGCACGTCAAAGGCGTCCTTCAGATACTGAAAGAACTGCTCGCCCGTGATGTAGCCCGGTGCGGTGGCAAAGCGCATGTCGTTGGCTTCCAGCGTATAGGGAATGATCAACTGGTCACGCTCGCCCACCTCGAGCCAATAGGGCAGATCGTCATCATAGGTATCCGAGATATAGTCGAACCCGCCTTCCTCGGCGACCAGTCGCACGGTGTTGGCGCTGCAGCGGCCGGTGTACCAACCGCGCGGGCGGGTTCCGACCACCTCGGTATGAAGGCGCACCGCCTCGGCGATCGCGGCGCGTTCCTCTGCCTCGGGCATGTCCTTGTGCTCGACCCATTTCAGCCCATGGCTGGCGATCTCCCACCCGGCGGACTTCATCGCGGCCACCTGCTCAGGGGAGCGCGCCAGCGCGGAGGCGACGCCATAAATGGTGACCGGGATATTCGCCCCGGTGAACATCCGGTGCAGCCGCCAGAACCCGGCGCGGGCGCCGTATTCGTAGATCGACTCCATGTTCCAGTGCCGCTGCCCCGGCCAGGGTGCGGCCCCGGCGATATCCGACAGAAAGGCCTCGGACGCAGCATCCCCGTGCAGCACGCAATTCTCGCCGCCTTCTTCATAGTTCAGCACGAATTGCACCGCGACCTTCGCACCGCCCGGCCAGGCTGCATCCGGAGGGGTGGCGCCATAGCCGATCATATTGCGCGGATATCTGTTCATGGTCTGCTGTCTCTTTGTTGATGTCGCCCGCCACTTTGGCAGGCAACCGCAAGCATAACCTCTATAATGGCAGAAGACCTGGCCCTTTTATCAAAATTTCCCGAAAACACTGTCAATCCGGCGCCATTTGCTCAACTCTCGCGCTTGGTGCAGGAAGAACAGACATAGCGAAGGAACTGCCAATGACCGGATACCTTACCACCCATGTTCTGGATACCGCCCGCGGCTGCCCGGCCGAGGGGCTTTCGATCACGCTTTATCGTGTCGAAGGTGGCACCCGGACCGAGCTGGCGCAGATGCAGACCAACACGGATGGACGCACCGACAGCCCGATCCTGCCACAGGGGGAGTTTGCGACCGGCACTTACGAGTTGGAGTTCGACGCAGGCGGCTATTTGCGCGCCACCGGTCAGACCGCAGAGGAGCCACTGTTCCTCGATATCGTGCCGATCCGGTTTGGCATCAGCGATCCAGAGGCCCATTACCACGTGCCGCTGCTGCTATCGCCCTATGGTTATTCCACTTACCGCGGCAGCTGAACGCCGCATCGGTCAGGCGCCGGGATCCTCGGCGCCTGTTTCGGTCTGGCGCATCGCCCGCGCCATCCGCTCGGTCATGAAATCCATGAACAGCCGGGTTTTCGGATCCTGATGGCGCCGGTGGGTGTAGAGACAGGCCATCTGCACCGGCACCGGCGGCGTCGCGGTTGCAACCGGCACCAGCAGCCCGGCCTCCAGATGCGGCGCCACCTCGAACACGGGTTTGAGGGCGATCCCCTCACCAGCCAGAGCCCAGTCGGTCAACACATCGCCATCATCGCATTCATAGCGGCCGGAGACGGCAAAACGCTGCGGCCCCTCCGGAGTTTGCAGCATCCACTGAAACTCACTGGCGCCGGGATAGCGCAGGTTGAGACAATTGTGCCCCTCTCGGATCAGTGCCGCCCCGTCCTTTGGCATGCCACAGCGAGCAATATACTCCGGCGCCGCAACTAGAACCCGGCGGCAATCGGCGATCTTGCGGATCCGCAGGGTGCTGTCTTCGGGTTGCCCCAGAAAAAACGCCAAATCCAGCCCTTCGGTGGTCAGATCCACCGCCCGGTCCGATAGTCGCAGGCGCAGGTTGATTTCAGGATAGCTCGCCAGGAATTCCGGCACCGCAGGCGCAACCAGTCGCCGCCCCACTCCCAGAGGCGCCGCTACGAACAGCGTGCCGCGCGGCGCATCGGTCAGATGCATCACCTTCGCCTCGGCCTGGTCCACCGCGTCCAGAACCGTGACCGCGCCGCTATAGAACACCTGCCCCTGCTCGGTCGCGGTCAGGTTGCGGGTGGTGCGCTGGAACAGACGAACGCCCAGATAATCCTCAAGCTGGGAAATCCGTGCCGAAGTAACAGCCGGAGAGATCCGCAGATCCCGCCCCGCCGCCGACATGGAGCCAAGTTCATAGACACGCACAAAGGTGCGGATATTGTCGAGGTAAGACATGGACGGGGCCGATATTATTCCAGAATTTTTGATACAGCTTGGATTTTATCTGCAATACCGAAGAATGTCCCCCTTGCCTAGGGTAAGGGCCAGAGACCGGACTGAGACCAGAGAGCAAAGACAATAGGGGCGTTTGCGCATGTATGAACTCGTGATGATGTGGGATTGGCTGGGCTTTGCCATCCGCTGGCTGCATGTGATCACCGCGATCGCCTGGATCGGCTCGTCCTTCTATTTCATCGCGCTGGACCTGGGCCTGCGCAAGGCCGCGGATCTGCCCCCCGGCGCCCATGGCGAGGAATGGCAGGTGCACGGCGGCGGTTTCTACCATATACGCAAATACCTGGTGGCCCCGGTCGAGATGCCGGAGCATCTGATCTGGTTCAAATGGGAAAGCTATTCCACCTGGCTCTCCGGCTTTGCGCTGCTGATGGTGGTCTACTGGGCCGGGGGTGAGCTTTATCTCATCGACCAGTCCAAGGCGGATATGTCCCTGTGGCAGGGCATCGCGATCTCTGCCGCCACCTTGTCGATTGGCTGGCTCGTTTACGACCGCCTGTGCAAATCCGGTCTGGCCGAGCGCCCTACCCTGCTGATGGTACTGCTGTTCGTACTGCTGGTGGCCATGGGTTGGGGCCTCAATCAGGTCTTCACCGGCCGCGCCATGATGCTGCATCTGGGGGCATTTACCGCCACCATCATGACCGCGAATGTCTTTTTCATCATCATGCCGAACCAGCGCATCGTGGTGAAGGACCTGCAGGAAGGGCGCACCCCCGATGCCAAATACGGCAAGATCGCCAAGCTGCGCTCGACCCATAACAACTACCTGACCCTGCCAGTCATCTTCCTGATGCTGTCGAACCACTATCCGCTGGCCTTTGCCAGTGAATACAACTGGCTGATCGCGGCGCTGGTATTCTTGATGGGGGTGACGATCCGGCATTATTTCAACACCCGCCACGCCAATGCTGGCAACCCGACCTGGACCTGGCTGGCCACGTTCCTGCTGTTCCTCGGGGTGATCATTCTGTCCACTGCCGGGCTGGAGCACGAAGGCGATACTGAGGAAGAGGCGGCACTCCAAGGCACCGCCCTGGTGATGGCAGAGACAGCGGGGTTCGAAGAGGTGCATGAGATCGTCATGGGCCGCTGTAGCATGTGCCACGCGCGCGAACCCTTCTGGGACGGCATCCGCACAGCGCCCAAGGGCGTGGTTCTGGAAACCGAGCGCGACGTGGCCCGCCGCGCCCGCGAAATCTACCTGCAGGCAGGCGTCACCCATGCCATGCCCCCGGCCAATATCACCTATATGGAACCCGAAGACCGTGCCGCGATCCGCCGCTGGTTCCGCGCCGCGCAGATGTGATCCGCGCCTTCTGATGGCGGGCGGCATGTCTATGTGCGCACCAATCCGCCACCTGCCCGATCCGCTCCTGCGATGATACCTATCCCGGCTTTACCTCGGCTGTTGCTGTGCTAGGTTTTCCGCCGACAGGGGGGCACGCCCGCCCCCTGCCGCTGCCCGGAGCCTTGATGTACTCAAAACCGAAATCACGCTTTGCCTTGCGGCGTTTGGCGTCGGGCCTGCTGGTCTGCGGCTGCCTGATGTCCGCTCCTGCTGAGGCCGCCGAAACCCTGCTGGTTGCTCCCGGTGCGCCGGATGATCTGACCGCGCGTCTGCAAGGCGCCTCTGCGGTTCTGGCCACAAGAGATCAGAGCGACGTTCAGGATCTTCTGGCGGCAGCGCTGTCGGATTACCGCACCATGGTGCAGGTTCTGTATGATGCGGGCTATTTCGCGCCGGTGGTGAATATTCGCCTTGATGGGCGCGAGGCAGCGGCGATTGATCCCGTAACACCGCCCAGCCGCATCGACCGGATCGAGATTTCGGTCAAACCGGGGCGCAGATTCACCTTTGGCGCGGCCGAGGTTCGTCCCTGGCCCAAGACCAGCGATGTGGAGCTGCCGAACGAGTTCACCAGCGGCGCCCCCGCCAGCACCGGTGCCATCCGCGATGCAGCCAATGCCGGGATCCGCGCCTGGCGGCGGCAGGGACACGCCAAGGTCGCCCTTGGCGGGCAGGACATTACCGCAGATCATCGCAGCGCCACGCTGAACGCGCGGCTGCGGCTGCAGCCCGGTCCGCAGCTGCGGTTCGGCAAGACCACGATTCTCAGCCCCAGCGCCGTCCGCGAAGACGCCATCCGCAAGATCGCAGGTTTCCCTCAGGGCGAGGTCTATCATCCCGATCTGATGTCGAAATCCGCCACCCGGCTGCGCCGCACCGGGGCCTTTTCCTCGGTCTCGCTGCAAGAGGCCGAGCGCGCCAACACCGATGGTACGCTTGATCTGAACGTCACGTTGGAAGACATGCCGCCCCGCAGGCTGACCTTCGGCGCTGAACTGAGCACCACCGAGGGAGTAACACTCACCACCAGCTGGATGCACCGCAACCTGTTCGGCGCTGCCGAAAAACTGCGCTTCGAGGCCCGCGTCAGCGGCATCGGCGGCAGCAGCGATATCGACGGGCGCATCGCGCTCCGTCTGGACCAGCCCGCCACGCTCGGCCCGGATGACAATATCTTCTACCTCATCGAAGCAGAGCGCCTGGATCAGGAGCATTTCACCGCCACCCATGGCATGGGCGGCATCGGTGTGCGGCGGGTGTTTTCCGACACGCTCTTCGCCGAAGCAACCGTCGGGTTCGATTCCATCCTCGCGACGGACGCCTTTGGCAAACGACGCTTCAAATATGCTTTCGCCAGCCTACGCACCGAATACGACGGACGCGACAGCACGGTGGATCCCACCCGTGGCCGCTTCTTGAGTGGCCGCTTCACCCCCTTCTTTGGCGTCGATGGCAGCGATCCCGGCGCCCAGCTCACGCTGGATGCCCGGACCTATCACGGGTTTGGCGCCGATGACCGGATCGTGCTGGCCGGGCGAGCGCAACTCGGCTCGGTCATTGGTCCTTCGCACAGTGGGGTTTCTCCGACGCTGCTGTTCTTCTCCGGCGGTGGCGGGTCGGTGCGCGGGCATGAATATCAATCCCTTGGCGTGCCCGTCGCAGGAAAGACCGCAGGCGGCCGGGGCTATCTGGCCCTGTCCGCGGAACTGCGCGGCCGCATCACAGAGAAAATCTCGCTCGTCGGCTTTTACGACCATGCCTACGTCGATGCGGATAGCTTCGTGTCGTCGGACTCGGCCAGCCACTCGGGCGCCGGGCTGGGCCTGCGCTACAACGTGTCGGGCATCGGCTCGATCCGGGTTGACCTCGCCTATCCCGTGACCGGCGGCAGCGACGACGGGCCACAACTCTACATCGGCATAGGACAGGCGTTTTGACCAGTACCCGCACCCTCACGCGCGGCAGCTGCTTGGCTGCGGCCCTGTCGCTCACCGCTGCTGTCGGCCCCTCCGGCGCTCAGGAAACAGAAAGCGACAGCGGCGGTATGCTGGTGGGGTTCCTCGAAGACACCCTGTCTGCCGACAGTCGCTATATCACCGTGACCGGCCTCACTGGTGCCCTGTCCTCACAAGCCACGATCGAACGGCTGACCGTCGCGGATGATGATGGCATCTGGCTCACCATCGAAGAGGCAAAGCTGGACTGGAACCGGCTGGCCCTTCTGCAGGGGCGGTTTTCGGTCAACAGCCTCAGCGCCGAGAGCATCACCGTGGTTCGCAGCCCGACACCGGTGCCCGCAGACCCTGAGCTGCCCACCCCGGAAGCCACCCCACTCCGCCTGCCCGAATTGCCCGTCGCGATTGAACTGGGCGAGATCCGCGCAGGCCGCGTGGATCTTGGCGAAGACCTGCTGGGCCAATCCGCCAGCCTCTCCGTCACGGGGGCACTGAGCCTGGCCGATGGCGCGCTGCAGACCCGGCTCGAAACGGCGCGGCTGGACAAGCCCGGCGACCGGCTGTCGCTGGTGGCGGGCTATTCCGATCAGACCCGCCAAATTGATCTGGACCTGTCCCTGACCGAGGCCGCAGGCGGTTTGCTCTCCACCGTCCTGGCACTTCCCGGTCGCCCGACCCTTGGCCTCACCGCAAAGGGCAGTGGCCCGGTCACTGATTTCGAAGCGGATATCGCGCTCAGCAGCAACGGACAGGAACGTCTTTCGGGTCAGGTCGTTCTGGCTGCGCTGCAGGATGCCGAGAGCGAACCGGACGCAGGCCCCAGCGGGATCGCCTTCTCGGCTGATCTGGGCGGCGATATCGATCCGCTTCTCTTGCCCGACTACCGCCCCTTCTTTGGTCCGGGCCTGCGGTTGGTGACACGTGGTCAGACCGGGGCCGAAGGCGGTGTCGCGCTTGATACGCTCGCGCTCAGCACCCGTGCCCTGCGCGTGACCGGCGCGCTTGCCACCGGCGCCACCGGCAACCTTGATACCGCCAACCTGAAGGTCCAAATCCGGCCCCCGTCAGGAGAAGCCGCCGTCGTCCTGCCCGTCCCCGGCGCGGCAACGACCCTTGCCGGGGCAGATCTCACCGCGCGCAAGACCACCGATGGCGCCTGGAGCGTCGCCGGAACGGTGAGCCAACTCAGCCATCCGCAGATGCGCCTTGGGGAACTCCGACTTGACGGCTCCGGCACCCTCAAGAGCGCAGCAGATGACACCGGCCCGGCAGGTCTTGTCGGAGATCTACGTCTGGCCCTGCGCGATTTCGCGCCGCGCGATCCGGCGCTGGCACAGGCAACCGGTAGCGAACTGGAGCTTGTCACCACTCTCACCACAGACGGGCCGGATGCGCTGTCGCTGACCGGCCTGACGCTGAGCGGCTCCGACTACCGCGCCGCAGGCGACGCCAAGTTTTCCGGCCTCGATAGCGGTCTCCGGGTGTCGGCGGACCTCAGTGCAGGTGCTGGCGACCTGTCACGGTTCTCTGCTCTGGCGGGCCGCCCGCTGGGCGGCGCGGTGCAGGCATTGTTCACCGGGCAGTTCACGCCTCTTTCCGGCGCCTTTGACGTGGATCTGAACCTGCAGGCGCAGGACCTGAGCGCGGATATCGCCCAGCTGGATGCGCTGATGACCGGTCCTACCACGCTGAAACTTGTAGCCGCGCGCGGCGCAGACGGATTGCGGATTGACGATTTCAACCTAGATAGCCGCGCCCTGTCTGCCACTGCCAGCGGCAGTCTGGACAGCGCCGCCGGACGGCTCTCCCTCACCGCCCGCCTGCTGGAGCTGGAACAGCTGGTGCCAGAGGTGCCCGGAACGCTGGAACTTGCGGCGTACCTGACCCGCGATGGCGACATCCTGTCGGGCCTGGCACGGCTCAAGGGACCGCATTCCTCGCGTGCGGATCTGGAAGGGTCCGTGCAGCTGGATGGCAGCGCCGATCTGACATTTGATGCGGCGCTCAACGAATTACAGCGGTTCGTGCCGGAATTGCCGGGCGTCCTGGCCGCCAAGGGCGAGGCGCAGCGCAAAGACGGGGTCTGGAGCATCAATGCCAGTGCCACAGCCCCTGCAGAGGCCCGCGCCGATCTCTCCGGCACCTTTAGCGAGGCCAGCGGCGCGGCCGATATCGCCGCCACCGGTCAGCTGCGTCTGGAAGGGGCGAACCCCTTCATCAAGCCCAACCTTGCCAAGGGCGCGGCCCGCTTCGATCTGGCCATGAAAGGCCCGCCCGCACTGGAAAGCATTACGGGCACGATCACCACGTCTGGGGCAACGCTGGCCCTGCCAACGGCGGGTCAGCGCGTCGATGATATCAACGCCACCGTGACCCTGCAGCAGGCGCGCGCCTTGCTACAACTTTCAGCCAGCCCCGGCGACAGCGGCAGCCTGCGCGTCTCCGGGCCGGTGGCTCTGGCGGCGCCGTTCAATGCAGACCTCAGCATTGAGATCCTCGATCTGCTGATGAGCGATCATCTGAGCTATGACAGCCAGTTGAACGGGCGGCTGGCCCTCACCGGGGCGCTCACCGGCAACAGCCGCCTGTCCGGGCGCATCGACGTGGGTGAAACCAATATCAACCTCAACGCCACTGGCGGTTCGGTCACTGCGGCGCCAATCCCGCCGATCTCTCATATCGGGGCCTCTGGCGCCGTGAATGCCACCCGCGCCCGCGCCGGGCTGATCACGCAGGCGAAAAACACGGGTGGCAGCGCGGGCCGTTCGAACATCGCGCTGGACGTGGTGATCGACGCCCCGGGCAAGATCTTTGCCCGTGGGCGCGGCCTGCGCGCCGAACTGGGCGGACGCATTCACCTGCGGGGCAGCACAGCGCGGATCTCACCCGCCGGGCAAATCGGCCTGATCCGCGGCACCTTCGACATTCTGGGGCGGCGTCTGAATCTGGACGAAGGGCAGATCACCCTGCTGGGCAACCTGGTTCCTTATCTTGAATTCCGCTCCTCGGCGCAGACGGAACAGGGCAGCGCCACGCTGGAGATTTCGGGCCTGATCGATGCACCGGAAATCAAGGTCACCTCCGAGCCGCCCCGCCCCAGCGAAGAAGCCCTGGCGTTGCTGCTCTTTGGGGATAACATCAAGGATCTGTCGCCGCTGGCACTGGCCCGGCTGGCGGCATCGGCCCTGCAGCTGAGCGGTCGGGGCGGGCAAACTCAGGACACTCTGCGCCAAAGCACCGGCGCGGATGATGCCGAAGTCGGCCTAGACAGCCTTGGCGCCGGGCGACTGGGTCTGGGCGGTTATATCTCCGAGAACGTCTATACCGATGTGGATGTGAACACCCGCGGCGATAGCGAGCTGAGCATCAATCTTGACCTGTCCAAAAGCCTGACGGTGAGCGGCAAGGTCGACAGTGAAGGCGAATCCGGTCTGGGCCTGTTTTTCAAACGTGATTACTGACAGGCAGGCACCGCGCCCGGCAACACTCTCCGCTCCGCGTTGGTAGCCGACCGATTACGCTTGAACGGGTGCGGCACCCCGGCGCTGCGCTGCTTCGATGGCATAGCGGGCGGTGCCGCTGACGCCAGCAGCATCATCGGTGATCAGCCACAGGGGCGTGGTTGCGCATTGCGCGGCAAGTTTGCCCCCCGGTTCGGCAAAGGCCGCCAGAAAATCACCGCGCGCACCGGTGCCAAGCACCCCGCGGGCGACGCTACCGGCAAAGAAGATCCCCTGTCCCGGCATATAGGCAGGCACCAGTTCGCGGGCCAACAGCCCAAGCAGCCGCGCCCAGGCAGGCACGCTGCGCTGCGCGACGTGTTCTTCGCCATCCTGAAAGGCGGCAACGATCTCTGCCCCGCCTTCGGAGGGATCGCCGCCAAGGGCGCGGTGCAGCCGCACGAGTCCGCGACCGGAAAACAGCTCTTCCACGCTGGGGAATTCCTCCGGACTACGCCCCAGAAGACGTGCCAACTCCTGCGCCAGCGGATCCGGCAGGCTGGCGTGACCCAGTTCCGCCTCGATCGTGTTCCCACCGGCCGAAAGCGAGACATTGAAGCCGGTGCCGACACCGGCCACCAGTGCCTGCTCTCCCTGCTGGCGCCCAGCGCGCAGCGAGGACAGCTGTCCGGGGATCAGCACCGGCAGCGCATAACCAAGGGCGGCTAGGTCATTCACCACATCGACCCCGCCACCGGGCTCCAGCGGCAATCTCTCAGCCAGCCCAGCCGCCGTGCCATGCCAGTCTCGGTTGGTCAGCCGGTAGGTTCCACCATAAACCGGCCCGGCCACGGCCAGGCAGCAGCCCTGCAAGGGCGGCAGATCCGGCTGCGCGCAATAGGCGGCCAGAACCTCATCCAGGCTGGAATAGCTGTCGTTCGGGAAATGTTTGAGCCCTGTCACGCCGATTTCCGGCCCCGCAAGAGCCAGCCGCGTATTACTGCCCCCAACATCCCCCACCAATACGGTCAGATCCGATGCCATTCCTGTCAGCCTCCTCGGGCGCCCCGGTTGTCGGGTGCTGTTATTTTAAGCTGCCGCATCGAATAGCAAAATGCAAATGTTGGCGCAACCATTGCCCGTGCCAGGATCGGCAAACACATCTTGCCGCAGATACGGCCCTCGCCTTAGGTTGGCCGCACCTAAGCTGAAGGAAACAGATGCAAATGAAGGACAGTGCCGAACCAAGCTCCGTCTCTGTACGGCTGCGCAAACGGCTCGGCCGAACCTATCAGCGGATGCGGTTCCTGTCCTCGCTGCGTCACTTGCACGGGCCGCGCGGCGTCTTTGCAGCCCCGGATGAGGTCACCCTGATCGCCCTTGTGCGTGACGGGAGTTATTACCTCGACGCGTTTTTCGACCACTACAGCAGCCTTGGCATCCGCCATTTCGTGTTCTTCGACAACGGCTCGGAGGATGACACGATTGCGCGGATCCGCGAAAGACCGGGCACCGCCATCCTGCAATCGCGCCTGCCCTGGGGCCAGTTCGAGAACATGTTCCGCAGCTATGCCGCGCAGCGCTATGCGAAAAACCGCTGGTGCCTGATCGTGGATATGGACGAGATTTTTGAGTTCGAAGGGCGCACTGAGATCGGGCTTCAGGGGCTGGCGCGCTACATGTCCGCGCGCGGATATACCGCCATGATGGCGCAGATGCTGGAAATGTTCCCCAAAGCGCCTTTGGCCGAGGTCGCGGACATGACCTACCCCGAGGTGCTGCGCCAGTTCAGCTGGTGCGACCTCAGCGCGATTACCGCCCATGACTATGACGCACCGGACACCGGGCTTTCCTATTTTCTGAACCAAAACCGGATCGCCATGGGTGGTTTGCAGCCACTGCAAGTGCTGTTTGGCGGCGTGCGCGCCAAGGTGTTTTCAGAGCATTGCTGCCTGACGAAACACCCGTTGGTCTTTGTCGGTCCCGGGGTTGAGGCAGGCGTGCATCCCCATGCCGCCACCGGGGTGACACTGGCGCCGATAACAGGGCTGCTTAAGCACTATAAATTCGCCAATGACAGCTTGGCGCGCGACCGCAAATCCGTTGCCGAGGCGGCCATCGCGCATGGTGAGGACCAATTGCGCCTGTCGGTTCTGTCCAGCAACCCCGATCTGTCGCTGTGGTCCGAGGCGGCACTGCAGGCGCCGGATATCGCCACCCTGCAGGACAAGGGGTTTTTGATCGCGTCAGAGGACTACAGTCAACACATCCGGGCCTCGGCTGAGGGCGACTAGCTGCGCCTGAGCCGCAGGGCGCGCTTAATTTGACGTGGCAGAATGGCAAAACACTTAAGATAACGGGGAACCATCCGGCCCGGGCTGCTGAGCGCCCGCCAAAGCCATTCAAGTGCCAGTTTGCGCATCCACAGTGGCGCGCGTTGCTGGTGCCCACCGAGAAAATCCAAACCCGCACCGACCGAAGCAAACCCGACGCCCGGGGCTAGTTCGCGCCCGCGCGCCGCCAGCAGCTCCTGCTTTGGCGCACCAAGCGCGAGGAAACACAGGCGAATTCCCTTTTGATCCAAGTTATGCAGGATCTCTTCCGCCTCGGGGCCTGCGGGGTCGAACACGCCAGAGGGCGCATGGCACCATGCCAGATCAAGTCCCGGCACCTTGGCCGTCAGCGCGGCGGAGGCATCCGAAAGCGCCTCGGCAGTGCTGCCGACCAGCGCCACCGGCACCCCAGCCTTTGCGGCCAGCCTGCACAGGGGTAGCACCATGTCCGATCCCGGCATCAGCTCAACCGGTCTGCCCGCCAGCTGTGACAGCCAGACCACCGGGCTCCCATCGGCAACAACCAGATCCTGCGCCGCATAGGCGGCAAGGAAATCGGCACTTGTTTCCAGTTTGACGAGATGATCCAGATTGACCGTAGCAAGAGCAAAGCCTTCACCGCTTGCAAACCGCGACAGGACCTCACTCTCCAACCGGGGCCGGTCCGCGATGTTGACCTCAATCCGTGTGCCTTGAAACTCGAAATACACCAGTTCGCCTCATCCCTGTCTGCAAACCCTGCCTATAAATCCAGTCTGCAAAGGACTGATTACCCGTCTGCCCGCGTCTGGACCAGTCCGGCAGGGGTGCGCATAGGTAAACGTGGCATTGTTGCCATCCGTTTACCCGATTTCGCATTTCAGCGGGACACGAGGTGCAAGTTTACGTAAACTTTGACAGGTAAGGTCTATAAAACAGGCCATTACTGATCGTTTGTGATCGTCACCATCGAGAGTCCCGAACGCCGATGCCCAACGCCCTGGCCAATATGATGCTGCTAATCTGGCCGCTGGTCAGCCTGCTGCTGTTCCTGCGGCTGCCGCTGGAACGGGCAATCCTGTGGTGTTTCATCGGTGGCTATCTTGTGCTGCCGCCCCTGGCCGAGTTCGACCTGCCGCTGGTGCCGGACATGGACAAGTTCACGATCCCTTCGGTCGTCGCTTTTGGCCTCTGCGTCTGGCTGTTGCGCAAGCCAGTGCCGCTGTGGCCGCGCCATCCGCTGGCCCGTGCGCTGACAATCCTGTTTGTCCTATGCGTCATCCCTACGGTCATGACGAATAAAGATCCCGTTCTGTTTCAGGTGCTTGAAGGGGCCGGCCCGATCGTCTTTCTGACCGATATGCTACCTGGGCTGCGCTGGCGTGATCTGGGATCAGTGATCATCAATCAGATCATAGTGCTGATGCCGTTTTTGCTGGCCCGACGCTATCTGTCCTGCGAAGCGGGACAGAAGGAACTGTTGCTGGCCCTCTGCCTGGCCGGTCTGGCCTATAGTATTCCGTCGCTGTTCGAGATCCGCTTGAGTCCCCAGCTCAACATCTGGATCTATGGATTTTTTCAGCACGATTTCGGCCAGATGATGCGGCAGGGCGGATTTCGTCCCATCGTGTTCCTGCCGCATGCGCTGTGGCTGGCCTTCTTCATCTTTACCTCCATTGTTGCAGCTGTCGCACTTGCCCGGGCCGCACAGGAGCGGGAACGGACCAAATTCGCCCTCGCCGCTGTCTATCTCTTTGGGGTGCTCTACCTGTGCAAGAGCCTGGCTTCGCTTGCCTACGGGCTTTCCATCGTGCCGGTTGTGGCCCTGGCCCCGGCCCGCTGGCAAATGCGTCTGGCGATGGTAATTGCGGTGATCGCGGTGACCTATCCGATGCTGCGCAACCAGGGTCTTATTCCAACCGACGCCATTCTGGCACAGGCAGAGGCAATCAGCAGCGAGCGGGCACAGTCCCTGGGTTACCGGTTCCACAACGAGGCGATGATGCTGGAGCGGGCCGCCGAAAAGCCCTGGTTCGGCTGGGGGGGCTGGGGGCGCAATCTGGTGCGCGACATGGAAACCGGCCGGATCATATCTGTGCCCGACGGGCGCTGGATCATCACTTTCGGCGCATTTGGTTGGCTCGGTTACATTGCCGAAATGGGCATGCTGACCTTGCCGATTTTTCTCCTCGCTTGGGAAATGCGCCGCCACCGGGGCCACGCGTTCTCCCCCTATGCAACACCGATCGCCCTGATCCTAGCAGCCACATTGGCCGATATGCTGTTGAATGACACACTCATCCCGATCACCTGGCTTTGTGCAGGCTCTGTGCTGGGATATGCCGAACGCCTGCGCAATCCGGACGTATTTCGCAGTAAGCGCAGCCTGTTTGACCGACAGCAAGCCATTGGAACGTCGGAACAGGCTCCGGGGCCACGCAGTGTCTTGTGACTAACGCTTTGCAAGCTTTTGCCCTTGCTGCCTCATTTTTATCGCGTTTCCGGCATAATTGGTCACCGTCCGTCCATAGCTTGGCCGCATATGGCGATCACTCTGGCCTTGGGCAATCAGGATTTCGGAAGTCTTATTTCCGAGGTTTTGACTGAATTCAGCCCAGCCGCATCTCGGTTTATTATTCCTAGGACCCCGCTTTCCCGGGGGCTTTTCCTATTTCGGAACAGAGGTTAACCGGGCGCGACAAGGGGTTGAAGGGATTGACAAAAGACGACCGGCCCGTTCCACTTTCACGGCGCTGCGGGTTTCGGTTCAGGGTTGATGCGTAAGACGCGTAAAAGGTGAAGACTAAGTTGGGAAACAAAGACGAGAGCCAAACACGCGCCGACGCCTACTCCGGTGACATCGCCATCGTCGGACTGTCCGTCTGCCTGCCTGGCGCCGAGTCCGCTGCCGCGTTCTGGCGTAATCTGCGTGACGGCATTGAATCCATCGAGGTGCTGGACGAGGCGAGCCTGCTGGAAGCCGGTGAACGCACCTCTGTCCTCAGCGATCCCAACTATGTGCCTGCCGCCGCGCGTCTTGAGGGCTATGACGAATTCGACGCCGATTTCTTTGGCTTCAGCCCCAAGGAAGCCGCCATTCTGGATCCCCAGCACCGAAAGTTCCTTGAGGTCGCCTGGGGTGCCATGGAGGATGCCGGCCACCCGCCCGAAAGCCTGGATGAACCCATCGGGGTCTATGCGGGCTGCGGCATGGGTAGCTATTTCTATTTCAACATCTGCTCGAACCCGGCCCTGGTGGACGAGGTCGGCATGTTCCTGCTGCGCCACACCGGCAACGACAAGGACTTCCTGTCGACCCGCGTCAGCCATGTGTTTGATCTGAAAGGGCCATCGGTCAACATTCAGACCGCCTGCTCGACTTCTCTGGTGGCGGTGCATTACGCCTGCAAGGCGCTGCGCGAAGGGGAATGCGGCATGGCGCTGGCAGGCGGCGTCACCATCGAGCTGCCGCAGGGGCGTGGATACCTATACAAGGAAAACGAGATCCTGTCGCCCGACGGCCATTGTCATGCTTTTGACCACCGGGCGCAGGGCACCGTCTTCGGCTCTGGCGCTGGGGCGGTGGCGCTCAGACGGCTGGAGGATGCCATCGCCGAGGGCGACCATATCTGGGCCGTGATCAAGGGCTCCGCGATAAACAACGACGGCGCCGACAAGGCTGGCTATCTGGCGCCTTCGGTCGGAGGACAGGCCACTGCCGTACGCAAAGCGCTGGCGGCAGCGGATGTGACGGCTGAGACCATCGACTATGTGGAATGCCATGGCACCGGAACCTACCTAGGTGATCCAATCGAGGTCACCGCCCTCACAGAAGCCTACCGCGACAGCACCGAGGAAAGCGGCTTTTGCCGCATCGGCTCGGTCAAGACCAACATCGGCCATCTCGATACGGCCGCAGGGGTCGCGGGGCTGGCCAAGACCGCGCTGGCGCTGAAACATCAGCAGATCCCGGCCTCGCTTGGCTACGAGGCACCAAACCCGGCCATTGATTTCGAAGGCTCACCGTTCAAGGTCAACGCCGCTCTCAGCGACTGGCAGTCCCATTCCGGGCCGCGACGTGCTGCGGTGAACGCGCTGGGGGTTGGCGGCACCAACGCCCATGTCATTTTGGAGGAAGCGCCAAACCGCGGCGCCTCCGACGAAAGCGATTTCCCCTTCCATGTGCTCTGCATCTCGGGCCGGTCCAAGGCGGCGCTTGATGACAACAGCGCCGCGCTGGCCGCGTGGCTGCGCCAGAACCCCGAGGTGGATCTGGCCGATGTGGCCTATACTCTTAAGGAAGGGCGGCGCGGTTTTGCCAAGCGTCGGGTGCTGGTGGCCGAAACCGCAAGCGAGGCCGCCGATCTGCTAGAGGCTGGTGATCCACGCAAGGTCTTCACACACGACCATCTGGGCGATGCGCCCGAGGTCGTCTTCATGTTCCCGGGCGGCGGTGCACAATACGCGGGCATGGCGCGCGACCTTTACGAGACCGAACCGGTCTTTGCCGATTGGATGGACCGGGGGATTGATCACCTCCAAGCCAGCCTCGACTATGACATCCGCGCCCTGTGGCTCCCCGAAGAGGGGCAGGAGGAGGCCGCGAATGCAGCCCTGCAAAAGCCCTCGGTGCAGCTGCCGCTGATCATGATCGTGGAATACGCGCTGGCGCAGCTCTGGATCAGCTGGGGCGTGCGCCCCGCTGCGCTGGTCGGCCATTCCATGGGCGAAAACACCGCCGCCTGTCTGGCCGGGGTGATCTCATTCGAGGATTGCATCGATCTGGTGCTCTTGCGCGGGCGGCTCTTCGACACCGTGCCTGCGGGGGGCATGCTGTCCGTCTCCTTGCCGCTGGCCGAGGTGGAGGCACTGATCGGTGACGATCTCGATATCGCCAGCGTCAACGCGCCGCGCCTGACCGCAGTTTCCGGCCCGCAAGCGGCGCTGGACCGGCTGGCCAAGGACCTGAGCGCACGCGACATCGACCATCAGCGGATCCAGATCAATATTGCGGCTCATTCGCGGATGCTGGACGGGATCCTTGAGCAATACGGCGCCTTCCTGCGCGGTCTGACCCTGTCGGCGCCGCAGATCCCGGTGATGTCCAACCGCAGCGGCGACCAGCTGACGCCAGAGCAGGCCACCGACCCCGACTATTGGGTCAGCCAGCTGCGCGGCACCGTGCAATTTGGCGCCTGCATCGACAGCTTGGCCGAGGTGCCGGGCCGCATCTATCTGGAGGTCGGCCCGGGCAAGGCGCTCAGCGCGCTGGCGCAAATGGCCCCGGCGGTCGCCCCCGGACAGGCGCTCAGCTCACTGCGCCATCCCGAACAGGATGTGATGGATGATGCCTATTTCTTTGGCGTCATAGGTCGGCTCTGGGCCTGCGGCTATGACGCCGACTGGGATCAGATCTGGGGCGAGGCAAAGCGCCATCGCCTGCCGCTGCCCACTTATGCCTTTCAGCGCAGCCGCTATTTCATCGAACCGGGCACCGCCACGCAGGTCGAAGAGGCTCCCCTGCCCGCCCGCCACGATGACATCGACAACTGGGGCTACCGTGCGGCCTGGCGCCCGCGCCTTGCCGATTGCGCGCTGGATGTGGACACCGAACTGGATCAGGACCCGCAATGCTGGCTGATCTTCGAAGATGACATCGGCCTTGCCTCTCAGGTGGCGGACAGGCTGGTGGCGGCAGGGCACGCCGTGGTGCGGCTGCGCACCGGGGATACCTATGCGCAGCTATCTCCGACCTCTTACATCTTGGCGCCCGAACAGGGCCGCGCGGGCTATGCCGCACTGCTGGCGGATCTGGCCCGGACCGAGATGCTGCCAACCCGGATTGCGCATTTCTGGCTAGCGACCGAAGGCGAGACCTTCCGCCCCGGCAGTTCGTTCTTTGACCGCAATCTGGAAACCGGGTTTTATGCCCTGACCGCGCTGGCGCAGGAGCTTGGCAGCGCCGATCTACCCCAGCCGCCGCACATCACCGTCTTCACCACCGGCGCCGCGCAGTTGCGGGACGAAGCCCTGCCGGATCCGGAAAAGGCGATGATCGCGGGTCCTGCCCGGGTGATACCGCGCGAATTGCCTGGATTCTCCTGCGCCACGGTGGACATCGAACTTCCCCGCGCAGAAACAGGTCTGCTGGCCCGGATCAAGGGCGCGGCGGCGCCAGATATCTCCTCTCGCCTGCTTGAGGAACTTCTGGCCGAGCCGACCAGCACAGCCGCCGCCTGGCGCGGTGAAAAACGTTATGAGCTGGACTGGCGCCCGGTCGAACTGCCGCCTGCCGAGCTGCCCACCTTCAAAAAAGGCGGAACCTATCTGATCACCGGTGGCTATGGTGGCATTGGCCTCTCAATCGCCCGGCATCTGCTGGAGGAATACGCCGCAAATGTGATCCTGATCTCGCGCGAGGGCCTGCCCGAACGCGGCGGATGGGCGCAATATCTGCGTAGTCACAGCCCCGCCAACCGCACCGCCACGCGCATCCGCGCGGTCGAGGCCCTGGAGGAGATCGGCAAGGGCGCGGTGCTGCCGCTGGCCGCCAATGTCTGCAACTCCGGCCAGATGCGCGCCGCGCTAAAGACCGCCGAGGACCGCTTTGGCCCCCTCACCGGGGTGATCCATGGCGCGGGCAATATAGATGACGGGCCATTGCTGGCGAAATCAGACGAACAGATCGCCAAGGTCCTGGCGGCCAAGGTCAGCGGGTTGCGAGTACTGGACAGCCTGTTCCCCGACGGCAGCCTTGATCTGATGGTGCTGTTCTCCTCATCCTCGACGGTGACGGGACCGGCGGGACAGGTGGATTACATCGCCGCCAACGAATACCTCAATGCCTGGGCGGCGCATCGCCGGGGCGGCAAGACCCGTGTCGTGGCGGTGGATTGGGGCGTCTGGGCCGATACCGGCATGGCTTCCGAAGCGATGGCCGCGCGGCAAGGCAGTGACGGCCCCTCGGACCCTGTGCCCTGCGCACAGGCCCTGCTGGACAGCGAAGGATTTGATGGCAGCGGGAACCGGATCTACCGCACCCGACTGGATGCAGCCCAACACTGGCTGCTGAATGAACACCGCACCGCCGATGGCACCGCAGTGATGCCCGGCACCGGTTACATCGAACTGGCTGCAGAGGCGATGACGGCCCTTGGCATGGCCAAAGATGGCGCGCACCCAGCCTTTGAACTGCACGACCTTTACTTCCTGCGCCCGCTTGTGGTCGCCGATGACAGTCCGGCAGATCTGCTGATCCGGCTGCTGGCCGAGGAAGACGGCTACGCGCTGTCCTTCTACACCGCCAGCGGCGAAGGCTATGCCCTGCATGCCGAGGCCAAGGTGACATTTGCAGAAACACAGACCACGGCGGCGCCGGTTGACCTCAGCGCTCTTGCCGCCCGCTGCCCGTCGCAGACCGAAACCGATGGCGCGCGGCTGAAATCCCCGCAGGAGGCCAACCTACTTTTTGGCCCGCGCTGGCATGTGCTGCAGCGCATGGCCTTTGGCAGCGGCGAAGGGATCGCGACACTACAACTGGCCGATGCGGCCAAATCCGACGGAACGCTTCTGCACCCGGGGCTGCTGGATCTGGCAACCGGCTGGGCCATCGCGCTGGCGCCGGGCTATAGCCCTGACCACCTTTGGGTGCCCCTGTCGTACCGGGCAATCCGCATCCATGCGCCACTGACCGAGACAATCCACAGCCACATGCGCCTGTCCGCGCAAGCCGCCGACGCGGCTGGCGAAGGGACCGCCGTATTCGACGTGACGCTATGCGATGATACAGGGCGGGTTCTGGTCGAGATCGAAGGCTTCCGCATGCAGCGGATGACGCAGGCTCTGGCTCCCGCTGCAACTGCGGCGGCTGATGTCAGCGCCGCCGGTATTGCCATGGGCAAAGGTGGCAGCGCTCAGCCCCTGTCGCCCGAGGAACGCCGCCTTCACCACAATATCGCAAACGGCATCCGCGCCGAAGACGGGGGCGAGGCCCTGACGCGCGCCCTTGCCGCGGCAACCTCCGGCGGCCTGTCGCAGGTCGTGGTCTCAGCCCTTGATCTGCCTGCCCTGATCGAACAGGCCAAGATGACCAGTTCCGAGGCCCCATCGGACAGCCAAAGTTTTGAGCGCCCGCAGCTCGACACTGATTACGTAGCGCCGGAAAACGCGGTTGAGGAGGTCCTGGCGGGATATTTCCAGACCC
Source organism: Pseudophaeobacter sp. 1A09344 (assembly GCF_041008745.1). Taxonomy (NCBI): domain Bacteria; kingdom Pseudomonadati; phylum Pseudomonadota; class Alphaproteobacteria; order Rhodobacterales; family Roseobacteraceae; genus Pseudophaeobacter; species Pseudophaeobacter sp. 1A09344. The sequence continues at coordinate 356,190 of NZ_JAXGFS010000001.1, read as the reverse complement.
TTCTGGGTGTGGGCGAGGTCGGCACCCGCGACAGCTTCTTCGATCTGGGTGGGCATTCCCTGATCGCGGTGCGGCTGTTTGCCCAGATCAAGCGGGATTTTGGCGTCGAGTTCCCCCTGTCAGTCCTCTTCGAAGCCCCAAGCGTTGCTGATCTGGCGACCAGGATTATCGCCCGAACAGGCGGCGGCGTGACCACCGAAGGCAGCGCGCAGTCCCCGAACACTACCGATGACGCAGGGCCAGAACCCTTTACCCATCTGGTCAAGCTTCACGCCGGTGATGGCACCGGGCGGCGTCCGTTCTTCCTGGTGGCCGGCATGTTTGGCAACGTGCTGAACCTGCGGCATCTGGCCCAGATGCTGGGCAGCGACCGCCCGGTCTACGGCCTTCAGGCGCGCGGGTTGATCGGGGACGTTGCGCCCCACGACAACATTGCCGAGGCCGCCGCCGATTACCTGCACGAGGTGCGGCAGATCCAGCCGCAGGGCCCCTATCTTCTGGGCGGTTTCTCGGGCGGTGGCATCACGGCCTATGAAATGGCGCAGCAGCTGAAGGCTGCCGGAGAGGAAACCGCAGCGCTGGTCCTGCTCGACACACCGCTGCCACTGCGCCCACCGCTGAGCCGACAGGACAAGGCGCTGATCAAACTGCAGGAGTTGCGCCGCAAGGGACCGTCCTATCTGGCGGAATGGGCGCGCAACCGCGTTGCCTGGGAGATCGCAAAACGCCAACGCCGCCAGGGCAGCAACGATGCAGGAGCCGCGCCTGCCTTTAACAACCGGCAGATCGAAATGGGCTTCCGCGCCGCTGTTGCCAGCTATGAATTGCAGCCCTGGGACGGCGCCATGTCGCTGTTCCGTCCGCCACTGGACCAGCACTGGCAGGTCTCGGGGGGCAATTGGGTCAGCGCCGAGCGGGAGTATGTCTTTGCCGACAACGACTGGACCCGCTGGGCGCCGGAGATCGAGGTGATCGAAGTGCCCGGTGACCACGACAGCATGGTGCTGGTACCCAACGTCAGCGTTCTGGCGGCTGAGGTCAAAGCGCGGCTGGACCGGGCCGAGGCTGGCTATACTGCGCCAGTACCGGTGCATGCCGGGCAAGTGCGTAATCAGGCGGCGGAGTAGATGTCCATGGCCCCTCCCCCACCGTCACAAAGCGACAGCGTTCTGACCATCATCCTGAACTACCGCACCCCGCAGATGACGCTGCAGGCGGCAGAGGCGGCGCTGGCGGAAATGGAAGATCTGTCCGGCGCCGTGGTGATCGTGGAAAACGGATCGGGCGATAACTCGTGGGAAGAGTTGCAAGCAGGCGCCGCCAGCCGGGGCTGGCTGGACAGCGGCAAACTGCGGCTGATCCGTTCGCCCGTCAACGGTGGCTTTGGCGCGGGCATGAACATCGGCATGGAGGCCGGTCTGCCCGACGGCAGCGCGCCGGGGTTCTATTATCTGCTGAACTCCGATGCCTTCGTGGAGGGCACGACGATTTCCCGGCTGCGGGAATTTCTCCTTTCCAGCCCCGGTGCTGGCCTCGCCGGATCCTTTGTGCATGGCACGGATGATGTGCCCCACCGCACCGCCTTCCGCTTCCCCTCGATCGCGGGAGAGTTCGAAATGGCCGCCCGCACCGGTATCGTGACCCGGCTGCTGTCCCATGCAGTGGTGGCGATGGATATGCCGCAGCAGGAGACCCAGGTCGACTGGACCGCCGGCGCCAGCCTGATGATCCGCCGCGAAGTGATCGAGGATATCGGTGGCTTTGACGAAAGTTTTTTCCTTTATTTCGAGGAAACGGATCTGTGCAAGCGCGCCGCGCAGGCCGGGTGGCGCACGCATTACGTACCGACAAGCACCGTGGCGCATCTCGGCTCGGCCTCGACCGGGATGAAGTCCTGGGACCGCACACCGACCTACTGGTTCGATTCCCGCATGCATTATTTCGTCAAGACGCACGGGGTGATCTACGCCGCCCTCGCCACCCTGGCGCGCGTCCTCGGCTGCGGCCTATATGGGCTGCGGCGGATGCTCCAGAAAAAGCCAGCCGCCGATGCACCATATTTTCTGCGCGATCTGCTGACCCACGCGCTGCGGTCGGCGATCCGCCCCAAGACAGCAATACGTGAAACGCGCCCTCACAGTCATGTTCCGGAGGAACAGAAATGAGCCAATTTTCCTCAGTCATCATCGGCAATGAATCCCTCGCGGTGGGATGCGGCGATGCGCTGCTGGCGCGCGGGCATCAAATCTCTGCCGTCGTGTCGCAGGATGATGGTATTCGCAGTTGGGCCGAGAAACACGGAATCCCGGTACACGCCAGCCCGGATGCGCTGACCGAGGGTTTCGACTGGCTGCTCTCCATTGCCAACCTGCGGGTCATTCCCGACCGGGTGCTGGCGCTGGCGGCCAAGGGCGCGGTGAACTTTCACGACGGGCCGCTGCCACGTTACGCCGGCCTCAACGCGCCGAACTGGGCGTTGATTGAGGGCGCCGACAGCTATGGCATCACTTGGCATATGATCGAAGGCGGCATCGATGAGGGCGATATCCTCGCCCAGCGCCTGTTCGATGTTGCGGCGGATGACACCGCCTTCAGCCTCAACTCCAAATGCTATGCCGCCGCGATGGATAGCTTTGGCACGGTGATAGACCAGCTGGAGGCAGGCACACTCAACCGCCAGCCACAGGACCTGAGCCAGCGCAGCTACTACGCCCGCAGCGACCGGCCCGCGGCAGGCGCGCTGATCGATTTTATCGCCCCGGCGGCCGCGATCACCCGTGTGGTGCGCGCGCTTGATTTTGGCGGCTACTGGAACCCGCTTTGCGCCGCGAAATGCGCCCTTGGCGAGAATATCCTGCTGGTCGGCAGCGCAGAGGCGGTCGAGGGCGCAGGCGCGCCCGGCAGTGTGATCGAGGTCAGCAAGGACAGCCTGACCGTGGCCTGCGGCGATGGCGCGGTGCGGCTCAGCGGTCTGACCGATCCTGCGGGACGCAAACGGGCGCCTGTCGATCTGTGCAAGCCGGGCGATGCGCTCCCGGTCCTGAGTGAAGCGGAAAGGCAAGCGATTACCGAAGCCCTTGCCAAGACACAGAAAGGCGAAAGCCATTGGCGCCGCGCGCTGGCTGCGATGCGCCCGGTCGCTGTTCCCCTTGCAGAACCGACCGGCAACAGCGGCGTCACCCGCCGTCCCATTGCAGCGCCGGATGGCCTGACAGAGGCACAGATCGCCGCCGCAGTCCTGACCTGGGCCCTGCGCAGCGCGGGGGAAGAGGTCGCCGATATTGCCCTCAGCCTTGAGACCATGACACCGCTGGCGGGGCTTGTCTCTGGCTGGGTTCCGGTGCAGGGAAAGCGCGACGACACCCTCGCGGATCTGCAGAGCCGCGTCGCCAAAGAGATTGAAAAAGCCCGCGCAACAGGCGGGTTTGCCGAGGATTTGATTGCCCGCGCGCCGGAACTGGCACCGCAGGCACAGCCCGGCATTGGTTTGTCCATGGGACGGGATGCAGCTCTGCCAGGCTGCGTCGCAACCGTGTCATGGGCGGATGGGGTGCTTGCGCTCCATGTGGATGGTGCCCAGCTGACACCAAAGGCCGCGGAGCTGCTCGCCGCGCGGCTGGAGCTGCTGCTGGGCGCCATTTCCACCCCGGATCACGCAGATAGCCCTCTCACCGATCTGCCGGTCCTGCCCGAGGATGAGCGCCGGGTGCTGCTCAGCGACTGGAACCAGACAGGCGCAGACACGGGACCGGATCAGACCATCCACGCCGCATTTGCAGCGCAGGTGTCCCGCACACCCGAGGCCACCGCTCTGGTATTCGAGGATCAGAGCCTCAGCTACGCAGACCTCAATGCCCGCGCCAACGGGGTCGCGGCCAGACTACAGGACATGGGCGTCAAACCCGGCAGCCATGTGGGGATCTACGTCTCCCGCAGTCCGGATCTGGTGGTGGCCGCCCTCGCGGTGATGAAGGCGGGTGGCGCCTATGTGCCGCTCGACCCCGCCTATCCTGCGGATCGGATTGCCCATTTCATCAAGGACAGCGGCGCCGATGTCATCGTGACACAAGACGCCCTGCAAGGCAGTCTGCCCGTCTCAAGCGCGCAACTGCTGGTACTGGATGGCGCGGATGCCCCCGCCCCGAGTGACACGCCTGTTGATGGCGGCGCCACCGGACAGGATCTGGCCTATGTGATTTATACCTCCGGCTCTACCGGCCTGCCCAAGGGGGTGATGGTGCGCCACGCCAATGTGGCGAATTTCTTTGCCGCCATGGATGCGCGCATTCCCCATCAGCCCGGCGATGCCTGGCTCGCGGTGACCAGCCTCTCCTTTGATATCTCGGTGCTGGAGCTGTTCTGGACCCTCGCGCGCGGCTTCAAACTGGTGCTGTCCAGCGATGAAAGCCGCCTGCAGCTATCCAACGGGCCAATTGCCATCTCGGACCGGAAGATGGACTTCAACCTGTTCTACTGGGGCAATGACGATGGCCCCGGCCCACGCAAATACAACCTGCTGCTGGAGGGTGCGAAATTCGCCGATCAGCATGGGTTCAACGCGGTCTGGACGCCCGAGCGGCACTTTCACGCCTTTGGCGGTCCCTACCCGAACCCCTCGGTCACCGGGGCAGCCGTCGCGGCGGTGACGCAGAATATCGGTGTGCGCTCCGGCTCTTGCGTGGCGCCGCTGCACCATCCCGCCCGCATCGCCGAGGAATGGGCGGTGATCGACAACCTGACGGCGGGGCGCGCCGGTATCGGCTTTGCCGCAGGCTGGCAACCGGATGATTTCATCCTGCGCCCCGAGAATACGCCGCCGGCCAACAAACCGGCGATGTACGAAGCCATCGAAACCGTGCGCAAACTCTGGCGTGGCGAAGAGGTCGCCTTCCCGCGCAAGGATGGCGGCACCCATGCGGTGCTCACACAGCCTCGCCCCGTGTCCAGCGAACTGCCGGTCTGGGTCACTACGGCTGGCAACCCCGACACCTGGCGCGAGGCGGGCGAGATCGGCGCCAATGTCCTGACCCACCTTCTGGGGCAAAGCATTGATGAGGTCGCGGGCAAGATCCGCATCTACCACGACGCCCTGCGCGGCGCCGGGCATGATCCGGCGGAGTTCACCGTGACGCTGATGCTGCACACCTATCTGGCCGACAGCCGCGAGGATGCCCGTCAGACCGCACGCGAGCCGATGAAGGATTACCTGCGCTCGGCCGCGGGCCTGATCAAGCAATACGCCTGGGCCTTCCCCGCCTTTAAGAAACCCAAAGGCGTCAACAATCCCTTTGAAATGGATCTTGGTATCCTGTCCGAGGAAGAACTGGATGCGATCCTCGACTTTGCCTTCGAACGCTATTTCGAGGACTCAGGCCTGTTCGGCACCGTGCAGGATGGCGTCGCCCGGGTCGAGCAACTGAAGCGCATCGGCGTGGACGAGATTGCCTGCCTCATCGACTATGGCATCGCGCCCGATGTCGTACTGGACGGTTTGAAACCGCTGGCCGAGGTGCTACGCCTTTCCAACGCCCCGCAGGAACTGGCCGCGGACGACTTTTCACTTGCGGCGCAGATCCTGCGCCATGACGTCAGCCACATGCAATGTACGCCCTCCATGGCGCGGATGATGGTGCAGAACGATGAGGCCCGCATGGTGCTGCCGCACCTGAAGCATCTTCTGGTCGGGGGCGAAGCGCTGCCCGGCGATCTGGCCGGTGATCTTCGCGAGGCTGGCCCCGGGCAGATCCACAACATGTACGGGCCGACCGAAACTACCATCTGGTCGACCATGCAGACCCTTGATGGCGTCCCGGCAGGCGTTGCCGATATCGGCGGGCCCATCGCCAATACCCAAGTTTACGTGCTGGATGCTGCGGGCGCGCCGCAGCCCATCGGGGCGCCAGGGGAGTTGTTCATCGCCGGACACGGCGTGACCGCAGGTTACTGGCAACGGCCCGAACTGACAGCGGAGCGGTTTGTCCCCGATCCCTTTGGCGGCAGGTTGATGTATCGCACCGGCGATCTGGTGCGCTGGCGCGCGGATGGGCGGCTCGATTTCCTGGGACGGACCGACCATCAGGTGAAGATCCGCGGCCAACGTATTGAACTTGGAGAGATTGAAGCGGCCCTGGCCGTCCAGCCCGGCGTCACCGGCGCGGTTGTCATGCCGCGCAAGATCGGCGCGGGGGAACAACTGGTCGGCTATATCACCACCTCTGCTCCGGTGCAGGAGGCTGCGTTGAAACAGGCGCTTTCGGCCCGGCTGGCCGAGGTGATGGTACCATCGCATATCGTGACGCTGGATGCGTTTCCACTGACCCCCAACAAGAAGATCGACCGCAAGGCGCTGCCGGATCCAAAACCGGCGCGGGTTGCCGCACCCACCACAGCGACCCCGCCCAAGGGCGGCGCGCAGGGCAAGATCGCCGCGATCTGGGGGCAGATTCTTGGTCTCGACGGGATCGGCGCCCAGGACAATTTCTTTGTCCTTGGCGGTCATTCCCTGCTGGCGGTGCAGGCGCACAGGGACATCCGCACGGCGCTGGAGGTGCCGAAACTGTCGATCACCGATATCTTCCGCTTCCCGACGCTGGCCGGTTTGGCCGCCCATATCGAAGGGCTTGCAGGCGGCGCGGAATCGCCGGATGATCCGGCCGATGCAGAACAGGCCGCCGTAGCCGAGGCGGCCAAATCGGAAACCATGTCGAAACGGCGGGCGATGCGCGCCAGCCGCAAAGCCCGGACCGGATGATAACAGACAGCCCCGCCCCCCTTGATCAGACAACCGATGCGCGGCTGGCTCTGGTCCGGCCGCTCTTTGGCGCTGGCATATCGCTGGGGGCGGCCAACCCGCTGGGGGCGTTGCCCGATCCCTTCCCGCAAGAGCGCGCCTGCCTGTCGCCCAGCGCCGTGGATAAACGCCGCCGCGAATTTGCCGCTGGGCGGGCGGCGGCGCACCGGGCGATGCAGGATCTTGGCCGGGCACCCTGCCCCATCGTGATTGCCAAATCCCGCGCGCCCATTTGGCCCAAAGGGTTGACCGGATCGATCACCCATACCCACAGCTGCGCCCTTGCCGCCGTGACCTCAACACAGACCCGGCGGGCCATTGGCATCGACGTCGAGGAAGACACCCCGCTGAAAGACGACCTGCGCCCGGCGATCTGCTCTGCCCGCGAACAGGATTGGCTGACCTCGCAGGACAACCCCGGCCAGATGGCCAAGCTGATCTTCTCCGCCAAGGAAGCTGCATATAAGTGCCAGTATACTGTCAGTGAACAGTTTTTCGGCTTTGACGGCATGGAATTGGAGATCGAACCAGAAGACGTGGGTGAAACGGTCCGGCGCGGACGTTTCGTAGCCGCCTTCACCGCCGACCGCCCGCCGTTTCTCACTGGCGCCCGGATCAACGGCGCCTATGTCATCGGGGAAGGTATCATTTTCACCGCGGCAAGTCTGGAGGCGTGAGCAATGGGAAAACGATCTCTGCTTCTGGCGCTGACGACCTGCCTGCATGGGATCTGGGCCAGCCTACCCCTGCAGGCCGCGCCGTTTCCCGTGCCCGAGCTTTCCCCACCAGAGCAACCGATGAAGGTCTATCACCTTGGCCACTCTCTGGTTGGCCCTGTGATGCCGCACATGCTGGCGCAGCTTGCCCCCAAGGGGCACAGCTGGAATAGCCAGCTCGGGTCGGGCACATCACTAAAGCAGCACTGGGAGCCGGAGGAGCCGATCCTTCATTTCGATCTGGTGAATCAGGCCCCCATCTGGCGCGACGCCAAAGAGGCCATCGGTTCCGGCGATTATGATGCGGTGGTGCTGACAGAAATGGTCGAGCTGCGCGACGCGGTGAAGTATTTCGGCTCCGCCAAATACATGCGCCGCTGGGCCGCGCTGGCCCGTGATGCTTCGCCTGACACGCGGATCTATCTTTATGAGACCTGGCATCACCTTGATGACCCGGACGGCTGGCAGGCGCGCATCGCAAGCGATCTTGACCGGCTCTGGCTGGGCAAGGTGCTCGGATCAGACACACGTCGTAATCCCAAACGCCCGGTCTACCTGATCCCCGCCGGACAGGTCATGGCCGCTGTCGCACGGGCCATTGATGCAGGCCAGATCGACGGGTTGAGCGATATTGCGGATCTTTTCGCCAAGAGCCCAGAGGGCGCACAGGATACCATTCATATCAACGACTTGGGCGCCTATATTGTCGCCCTCGCCCACTATGCCGTGCTCTATCACCGCTCCCCTGTTGGCCTGCCGCACCAGCTGTCGCGTCCGGATGGAGAGGCAGCGACGGCGCTGTCACCGGCCGCTGCCGAGACGGTGCAGCAAATTGTCTGGCAGGTGGTGACAGGGATCCCCCGCACGGGTCTCTCTGACGCAGGCCAGAACGGATGAACCTTGAAACACTGATCACCTCGGTCCTGATGGTGGGCCATTCGCTGTTTGGCCAGGACAATCCCGCCATGCTGGAACAGCTGTTGCGCCAGTCCAGTAGCAGTGCCACCGTCGAAGCGCAGATCATCAATGGCGCGCCGCTCAGCTATAACTGGGAGCACGGCGACAGCGCCGAAGGGGTGAACGCCCGCGAGCGGCTCCAGACCCCAGTCGACGCGGTGATCCTCACCGAGGGCCTTCCGCTGGCCAATCACCTGAAATGGAGCAATACCGAAGAGACCGTCACCCGCTATTACCAGTTGGCCAAGGATGCCAATCCGGATGCCGCAGTCTATCTGCAGGAAACCTGGCACAGCCTCAGCAGCGGAACCGGCACCGAGGTGCCGTTTGACGAAGGCGCCGATATCGCCTGGCGTGACCGGCTGGAGCAGGACTTGCCCCGCTGGCAGGCTGTGGTGGATGAAGTCAACGACAGCGTCGGTGGTGATATGCGCCTACTTCCCGCCGGGCAGGCCATGGCGCGTCTGGACGATGCCATCCGGGCCGGCACGGTGCCGGGCCTCACCGAGATTTCCGAAGTCTTTTCCGATGACATCCACCCAAATTCCACCGGGTTCTACTATATCAGCGCGCTACAATATGCGGTTCTGACCGGACACAGCCCCGTGGGTCTGCCGCACCGGCTACAGGATCGTTGGGGCAAAGCCTATCCGGCGCCTGAGCCCGCGCTGGCCCGGCGGCTGCAGGAGATCGCCTGGGCCGCGGCCCAAGGCGAGGAGGTGCGCACCGCCGCCCTGCCGCCCGACCCGCCGCCGCTGCCCTCCGACCCCGTCACGCCGCGCCTCAACGCCGAGGTTGCGACCTCTGCCACTGCGGTCGAGGCTGTTGCGAAGGCACCGCCGCGCCAGCCGATCGCCATGAACCTGATGGAGGTCGCCGACTGGAGCCCACAGGCACCTTTCCTTGACCACTTCAAAACCGCCCGCCCGTGGATCGGCCACCTGCCTGGGCGCTGGGGCGGTGTCGGCCATGACGATCTTGCCGCTGCAGGCTATCTGGACCCGCAAGGCTGGCCCACCGCCATGCCGCCCGAGCTTGGCTCCATCGGCACCGTCATTCTGACCGATCTGCCCGCCTCGGCGCACTCGCTTGCCGGGCGTTATGTGCTGCGCTTTGACGGCTCCGGCATTGTCGAGGTCTCTGGCCGCGCCGAAAACGTCCGCTACGGCAAAGGCAAGGTCACCTTTGACTATACCCCCGGCCCCGGCCCGGTCGAAATCCGCATTCAGCGCACCGGGCGCGGGACAGATTATGTACGCAACATCACCGTGGTGCGCGCCGATCAGCTGAAGGCCTATGCAGATGGCGCCCTGTTCAACCCACTCTGGCTCGACATGCTGGATGGGTTTGACGTGCTACGGTTCATGGACTGGATGCAGACCAACGATTCCGAACAGGTTGGCTGGGAAGACCGGCCGGAGGTTTCTGATTACACCTGGGCGCGCAAGGGCGTTCCGGCCGAAGTCCTGCTCGCGCTGGTCAACACGCTGGGCGCCGATCCCTGGTTCAACATGCCCCATATGGCCGACGACAGCTATCTGCGCAATTTCGCCCAGCTGGTGGATGGCGGCCTGGACGAGGATCTACGTGCCTATGTGGAATACTCCAACGAGGTCTGGAACTGGCAATTTGCACAGGCCCAATGGGCAGACGAGCAGGTCCGCAGCCTCTGGGGCGGCAGCGACCTCTGGATGCAGTTCTACGGCGGACGCGCTGCGGAAATGTCGCGGATCTGGACCGATGTCTTTGGCGCAGACGCCGACCAACGACTGGTGCGGGTGATTTCAAGTCAGACCGGCTGGCCGGGCCTTGAGGAACAGGTGCTGAACGCACCGCTCTGGGTGGCCGGGGCGCCAGACCGCCTGCCCCCGGCGCGCTATTTCGATGCCTATGCGATCACCGGCTATTTCGGCGGCACGCTTGGCCTGCGCGACAACGCCCCCATGGTGCGCGCCTGGATCGCCGACAGCCGCGACCGGGCCCGCTCTGCCGCCGCCGATCTGGGGCTGCAGGGCGCTGAGGCTGCGGCCTATATCGAGGCGCATCAGTACGATGTGGCAACGGCGCAGGCTATGCTGGAAATCGAGGATGGCCTCCTCAGCGAGGACGGCAATGGCGCTATGGCCGGTTTTCTGGACAAGGAACTGCCCTATCACAAATCCGTCGCCGACGAATACGAGCTGGACCTAATCATGTACGAGGGCGGCAGCCATGTGGTGGGTGTCGGCCAGATGGTCGAGGACGCAGAGCTGACCGGCTTTTTCACCCACTTTAATTACACCGAAGAAATGGCCGCGCTTTATACGAAGATGCTGACCGGCTGGGCCGAGCATGGCGGCACCCTGTTCGCGGCCTATGCCGATGTGGCTGTGCCCGGCAAATGGGGCAGCTGGGGTGCGCGGCGCACGCTCAGCGACGACAACCCGCGTTGGCGGGTGCTGGAGGCGGTGAAATGACACCGCTGATATCCGTGCTGATCCCGGCCCATAACGAGGCGGCGTATATCCGCCCCTGTCTTGAGGCGCTTTTTGCCTCTGATCCGTTGCCCGGCTCGGCCGAGGTTCTGGTGCTAGCCAATGGCTGCAGCGATGACACCGCTGAAATTGCCCGTTCTGTCACCCTTCCCCAAGGCTGGAGCCGCGAGGTGGCCGACCTGCCACAGGGCGGCAAGCTGGCCGCGCTCAACGCCGGGGATACCCGTGCAAAGGGCGCGGTGCTGATCTACCTGGATGCCGATGTCACGGTTACCCCGCCTCTCTTGGCGCAACTGGCAGGGGTTCTGACGCCGGAGCGACCGCTTTATGCCAGTGGCAGCCCCCGTGTTGCCCCGGCCCGCTCTTCCCTGACCCGCGCCTATGGGCGGTTCTGGTCCAGACTGCCCTTTGTCACGGATGGCGCCCCCGGTTTTGGTCTTTTCGCCATGACCCGTACCGGGCGTGAGCGCTGGCAGGACTGGCCCGACATCATCTCGGACGACACATTCGCACGGCTGTCCTTTGCCCCTGCCGAGCGCATTCGTGTGCCCGCCCGCTATGACTGGCCGATGGTCGAAGGCTTTGCCAATCTTGTGCGGGTGCGCAGACGGCAGAATCTCGGCGTCGAGGAAATCGCCAAGCGATTTCCGCATCTGTTGGAAAACGATGACAAACGAAGTCTCGGCGCATCGAGTCTGATGCGTCTCTTCCTGCGCGACCCGCTGGGGTTTGCCGCCTATGCGCTGGTCAGCCTGACGGTAAAAACGCCACTGTTCAGGACCAAGACACGCTGGGCGAGAGGTCGCTAGGCCTTCTGACGCCTGAGGACTGACGCCACCGCGCCGCGCTTGCGCGGCGCCAGGCCCAACCGTCGCACACGCGGCTCTGCCGTGGGCAAGATGGGCGGGAGAGCGCCGTTGGCAGCAGAAGTTTCCGCCGTCGCGCTGCTCCACTGCCTGTCACGACGGCGCATCAATCACTGCCCAGCCAACGGATTGTCGCATGCAACTGCCGGGTTTCGTGCTTAGGCAGCGCCGAAAGTTGCATGTCGATTGACGCGCCGCGCCGCCCTGCCTAGCGTGCAGAAAACCATCAGGAGGTCAGATGCTTAAGCAAGCCGCGCTGTTTTCCGGCCAGGGTCTGCTGGCGCGGGTGCTGCGCTCGGCCTCCTGGCTGATGATCGGCTATGGCGGCAGCCAGGCACTGCGGCTTGGCGCCAATCTGATCCTGGCCCGGCTGCTGTTCCCCGAGGCCTTTGGCCTGATGGCACTGGTCAGCGTGGTGACCGTTGGCCTTTCGCTGTTTTCCGATGTCGGGATCGGCCCGTCCATTGCGCAGAATGAACGCGGCGATGATCCCGACTTTCTCAACACCGCCTGGAGCATTCAAGTTGTCCGCGGGTTCGGTCTCTGGGGGATGACTCTGCTGCTGGCCTGGCCTGTTTCCTGGCTCTATCAGGCCCCGGATCTGCTGCTCTACTTGCCGATCGCCGGCATTGGCCTCGCCATCGCAGGCTTCAACCCGACCCGCATCGAAACTGCGCACCGGCACTTGCTGGTCGGGCGCCTCACTGCACTGGATCTCGCGGCGCAGGCCCTTGGCATCGGCGCTATGGTGCTTTTGGCATGGGCAACCGGATCGGTTCTGGCGCTGGTTCTGGGCGGGGTCATTCAGGCCGCGGCGAAACTGGCGCTGACCCATTTTGGCCTGCCAGGGCAGACAAACCGGTTTCGCTGGGAACCCCGCGCCGCGCAGGAGCTGATCCGCTTTGGTAAGTGGATATTCCTCTCCACGGCCTTCTGGTTCCTGACCTCGCAGGGGGACCGGGCTATCTTGGGCCGCTTTGTGCCGCTGGATGTGCTGGGCGTCTATAATATCGGCTACTTTCTAGCGAGTTTCCCGATGCTGCTGGGCCATGCGGTGAACCAGAGGCTGATGATTCCGGTGTACCGCGACAAGCCCGCCGATGGCCCGCCGGAAAACCGGCGCAAACACCGCCTGCTGCGCGCAGGTCTGAGCGCCGTGATCCTGTCGCTGCTGTTGATCATGGCCTGGATCGGCCCCTGGCTGACAGATCTGCTCTATGATGCGCGCTATCAGCAGGCGGGTGCGATGATCGTGCTGATCTCACTGGCTCTGGCCCCGGCCGTCATCACCATGACCTACGATCAGGCCGCATTGGCCGCCGGAGACAGCCGGGCGTTCTTTGTCTTCACCGCCAGCCGCGCCCTGCTGCAAACAGCACTTTTCTTACTCGGCACCTACTGGTTCGGGTTGCCCGGCGGTATTGCAGCGCTGGGATTGGCGATGCTCGGCGCCTATCCGGTGCTGATCTGGCTGGCCCGCCGACACGGCGCCTGGGATCCCCTGCACGATCTGGTCTCTGGCTTTCTGGTTGTTCTGGTCGGAGGCAGCGCCCTATGGTGGCATCAAGATGCGGTGCTGACCCTGATCAAGGCGCTAGCCCCCTGATCCACCGCCTGCCCTACAGCCGCCCCTGCGGCAGGACAACTGGGACTGCACGCCCGGCTTTTGGTCGTGACGGTCCCCTCACAAGGCAAACGATCAGCTGCGCCGCCCTTTGCCTGAGCGCCGTTTTCCGCCGGGGGACTTCATTTCCGGAATGGTGACAACCGGCATTAGCCCAGTTTCCCGCTTCATCTGCGCGACCGAGCGCAGCACCGGCTTTCGTAACTCCAGAAGGAAGGCAATCACCAAAGCGGCGAGCAGGCTGGCGGCGGCGCCCAAAAGCGCCGTGCGCTTGCGTCCCCCTGTTACCGGGTAATCGGGCAAGGCAGCTGGTTCCAGCACTGTCAGTCGCTCGGACTGGCGCGCGGTTTCCAGACGGAATCCGATCTCGGCCTCGTTGCGGCGAGCACGGGTCGTCTCCAGTTCGCTCTGCAGCTGTTGCAGCCTGCGGTCATAGGCAGCGAGCTGACGCTCGACCTCAGGAGAGGTTTCTAGTGACGCTTCGATTTCTGCCTTGCGCCGGGTCAGAAGATCGCGCTGCGCGGTCAGGGTGGCAAGCTGCTCTTCGAATTCTTCAAGCATGCGCTGCGCTGTTGCCGGGCGTTCATTGGACATCGCCTGATCTGCCGCCCGACGGATCTGGATCTGCTCCCGGTCAATATCCAGCAGCGCCTCGTTCAGCGTGGCGATTTCCCCTTGGCGGATTTCCAACGCCCCCGGCTGAGCAACGTCGTGCTCGGTCCGGTAGGAGGCGATCTCATCGTCCAGCGCCGCCAGTTCCTTGGCCACGGCCGTTTCCTTTGCGGTAAAGAAATTCAGCGTTTCCCGCGCCTGCTCGATACGGGTACTGACGCTGAGCTCGATCGTCCGGCGCCCAAATTCCGCTGCAACCGCCTGGGCCTGTTCAGGGCTGGGCATGCGGGCGGTGATGGTCAAAACAGCGATGGTACCATCATCGGCAAAGCCTTCGCGCACCGCAGCCACCCCGGTAATCGAGACGTTTTCGCGCACCAGCGTAACCAGGTCCGAAGGTCTAAGATCCGGCATATCGCTATATAGATCGAACGCCTCGACAATCTCTAGTACAGAGCTGCGCGCCATCAGCCGCTGTTCGATCAGCTGCATGCGACGCGCGGTGGATCCTTCGACCGTTGATTTGGCCAGATCATCCGCGATTGTCGGCTGTGCGACCTGAATGACCTCGGAGCTTTCGTAGAAATGCTGCTGTCGGGCGGCCAGAAACAGCGACACCAGACTGCCCAGAACGGCAATCGCAAGGATCACCAACGCGCGGCGGCGCAGCATGTCCAGAAGATCCGGCAAGGAGTAGATAGGACCCATTCAACATCTCTTGGTTTGCCGCGGTCGCGCCGCTGGGCAGATTAACGTGCAAAGTGTGCTGTGCCATACACACCATGGCAAGCAGGCAAAACTTTGACCGGTTGGCGGAAGTTATGCGACAGGCCCGATGTCGGCCGTCGCGCGCCCTCGGTTCAGGACCACCCCCAGCAACGGCGCGTTTCCATTGAGGATCCTCTCGCAAGCGGCCAGATGCGCCGCCGTTGTCTGCGTCCCGTCCGAGATCACCAGCACCCCGTCGACCTGCGGCAGGAAGGCCGCCGCATCATCGTACTCCAGCATCGGTGGTAGGTCGAAGACAACCGTTTCCGGGTCGAGGTCCGCCACCATGTGGTCCAGTACCGCGGCGCTACGGCTGTCATGCAGGATTTCTGCCGCGTTCAGGTCCGGCGTCGCGTTCAACCCGACCGCGAGCGTATCGAGCGGGCGCACCAACGCCTCTTCTACAGGGCGGGTGCCGGACAGGAAGGACGCCATGTCGCCCGCCGCCACCAGCCCCATCGCAGGGCCCACCCCAGGGCTGCGAAAGTTGAGATCCATCAAGATGGTCCGGCTAGACGGCACCCGCGCCAGGCTAAGCGCCAGATTGACCGCACAGAATGTGGCTCCACAGCCCCCGGTGGGCGCAGTGACCGCAACCCGGTTCCAGCCGCGGGCCTTCAAGGTTTGCAACAGCCGCGTGCGCAGCAGATCAAATGCGCGCCCGGCCGGGTCGGTCCGCACGGCTGAAGCCAGCGGCGCACCATCACGCCCCCCCCGGTCAGGATCAAAGGAGATTCTGGCCAACCGTTCCCATGGGCTTGGCAAGGTGGTGGGGAGGATTTCGGCAGGTTCGGACTGCAGGCCGGGTGGTACGTTCTCCAGCACAGCCTCATCCGGTTCCGGGCGCACCTGTTCCTGCACCTCGGGCTGAACCTGTGCGCGCCGCCGAAATTTCTTAAAACCCTGTTGCGTCATGCCTTGCTCATATTGTCATCACAGCCTTGCCACGAGGCCGCAGCTTTGCCAACTTCAGGATCATATCAACTTGCCTCTGCGAAAGAAGCCCGCAACGCGCCTCGCTCCGGCCATGGCCGCAAGGCAGCGCGCGCACCAAAAATGAGATGCACGGCGCGGGTCCTCTTCGCGACTGCATTGAACCAGACAGGGATTAATATCCTGTACCTTTCAGAACCACGCCGATAGTACGCCAGATCAGACCGATGTCACAGCCAAGGCTTAGCGCGCGACAGTATTCGGAATCCGCGGCAGCGCGAAAGGCAAAGGTGCTTTCGTTGCGAGCCGACACCTGCCACAGCCCCGTCAAACCGGGTTTGAGATCAAAATAATCGCGCGGATCACCGTAAATCGCCAGCTGCTCGGGCATCATCGGACGCGGACCCACAAGGCTCATCTCGCCTTTCACCACGTTCCACAGCTGCGGAAGCTCATCCATGGAGGTGACTCGTAGGATACGGCCAACACGGGTGATGCGGGGATCGTTCTTCAGTTTCTGCGTTGCGTCCCATTCCCGCCGCAAGGCCGGGTCCCGCGCAAGGCATTCGGCCAGACGGGCATCCGCATCCCGCACCATGGTGCGCAGCTTCAGGATTCGGAAGCGTCTGCCATTCCGGCCCAGGCGCTCCTGCGTGTAAAACGGGCTGCCGCCTTCAAGTGCAAGCGCCAGCGCGCAGAACAACACGACAGGCAGAGTGACAGGCAAGGATAATAGGGTTAGCAGCAAATCTAGGGTCCGTTTTCCAGCCCGACGATACAGCTCCGGACGCGAGGACCGGCGGTGCGGCATCTGCAGCGGTTCATAGTGTGATGGACCGATCCATTGGGCCACGTTGGCATTGGCGGCCTGCGCTGTCATCGCCTGTCGCAGAGCTTCATCCTTGAGCCGTTTCAAAACCAAGGTTCCCTGCCCAGCAGTATCGACTGAAGCAAATGACAGCATCGGAACTTTATTCTTACGCAACAGGTCCGTCATCAAAATCCCCATTCCTCACCAGACCCCATGGGTCGGGCACACCGCATCCTGCGGAACCGTTTAATTTGCACAGGTCCGGCATGGCAGCAGCCGGCAACACACGTCTGTAATTGAAGGGTCTGATAGGACGCGCCCCCACGCGTCTTCCCTGCACCCACTTCTCCGCATTTAGGGCGAAAGAAGTTCAAATTATCGACACATTCTTTTTAATATATTTTTATCTAAATTGCTGCGAGTAAATGAAAAAAGGTTAACCAGCCACATTTTCACCTGAATTCCAGCGCATTTGGGAAACAATAATCCAAAATATGCTCACACTGTTGGGGAACTGGGGAATATAGACCCAGAATCGGTGGCGCAGCGCACCTCAGCCCCCACATTGCATCCGGGCTAAGCGTGCACGCTATCAGCCTGCAACAGAATGAGATTCGACAGGATCACGGCCGTTTCAGGAGCCGCTGCGGAATTTTCCGGGGCTTTTTCCTGTCCAACGCTTGAAGGCATCGTTGAACGAGCTGAGCCCGCGATAGCCCAGCAAATGCGCGATCTCTGCCAGAACCAGATCGCTGTGCAACAGATATTGCGTGGCCATTTCCTCGCGCAGCTTTTCCAGAATTTCGAAATAACTGGTACCCTGATCGCCCAGCTTGCGCGACAAGGTACGGGGACTCATGCCAAGGTCCTGCGCCACGGTCTCCAGCGCTGCCGTCCCCGAGGCAAGTCGACGCGAAATGCTCTGCTCAACTTGCGATGCGATATCTCTCTCCCCGGCCAGCATGGTCTTCATCTGCGACGCGGCGCATTGCAGCAAGATGCGCAACAGGATCGGGTCACCTGTCGCAAGCTCCCGCGTCAGGTCATCGGTTTCGAACCGTAACAGGTTTTCCGGCGCACCAAACTGGACACGGCAGCCAAAGAACTCTTCCATCTCGGCGGCGCCGGACAAACGGTGATGGCAGAACGCCACCTGCCGCAACCGGATACGGGTCTGGCTGGACCGGCGCAGGTTCGACAGGATCAGTGCCACGAGGAATTCCACGTATTGTCCGCTTAGCTCGATCCCCGCCGTGTCTGGAGCAGATGTCCGCACTCGGCTCTCTCCTCCGCGGATCTCGGGGCGAGTGCCTGCATCCACCGCATAGGTCCAGGTCAGCGCACCGGTTTCAGCAAGCTGTGAGCGATCGAAATGCAGGGCCTCTCCGAATAGGCGGGCGTAGTCCGAAAGGTTCGACAGAAACCCCAGCACCTGCGGCGCACACAGGGCCAGATACCCCAGAAGCCCGGCCTTGCGCAGATCGGTCTGCTGCCCGAACCGTAGTCCGAAGAGATCAATCTCGCTGATTTTCGCCGCATGCTGAAAGAACGATGCGATCGAACGGCTGTCGGTATAGGGCTCTTCTTGGCCAACAAGACTCTGGCCAAAAGGCACCGCACGAAAGATCTCTGCCGAAGAATGCCCAAGCTCGGCCAGCCTTTGCGCGGCACATTGGACGAAAATTGCATTTTCAAGGTTCAGATGCCGGGTCATAACACAAGCCCCACTCAAAACACACTCAACACCACAGTCAGAGGGCATTGTCTTGGCCCCTGACATGGCCTCTGTGGTGCATCCGGGCAGAGCGTCCCGGCGTTTCATCCGTGCGTTGTACGCGGGTGCGCCGCTTGGCCAGGCAGCCCCACAAAACGCTGCAGGCTGCTTTTACAATATAGCCTGATTTGAATATTTCCCAACTCTGTCCAGCGGAAACCGGCCACCGCTTGGCGTCTCTTCCGGTCATCCCCCCTCACCTTTTGGATAGTACCCCAAGACCTGCGGATAGGTCTGGCCGCTTTTCGGGGCGATCAAACGCCGCGCCTGCAACATTGACGGTCGCCTGCTTGCCTGTTGGCGGGAATCGCGTCTTTATGCGCGCCATTCCAAAACAGACGGAAGGCGCGGATGACCATGGCTGCAGATAGATCGTCTTTTTTTCAGTCCGACAACTGGATCGCTGCCGAGGCGCAGGGCACGGAGTGGACTTTCTGGGCCATGTCCGGGGACACGCCCGGCGCTCGCCGCAAGGCACATCTGCCGCAGGGCAGCAACGATCCGGGCTTGTCCGAGATCCATGCCGCGCTGTGCGGCGAGCTGACTGCATCGCAACTGCCAATTGTCGCCTGTGGCACCGGCCTGGCCGCACCGCAGGCCGTCCCGACGCGCCCGGACCAGCTGCCACTGGCCCCACAAGGCAGCGCCCTGCCCCCGGAAACCGTGCTCATCACACTGCCCGGGCTGGCGCAAGAGGCGCCGCCTGCCATCATGCAGGGCGCCGAAACCTGCATCGCCGGGTTTCTGGCGCTCAATCCGTCCTGGGACGGGGTTCTTTGCCTGCCCGGCAAAACCACCCACTGGGCTTTGATCAGCGCAGATGAAGTCGTCAGTTTTCAAAGCTTCCTGACCGTGGAACTGGCCGAAGCCACCTGCGCCATGGCCGGATTGCACGTGCAGGACTGGGCAGAGGGTGAGCTGACCGGAACCGTGGCCGACACCATGTCAAAGCCGGAACTGATGGCCGCGCGATTGGCCGAAGCCAAGGCAGCCATGCATGGCGGCAGCTGCACCCCGGAAGAGGCCACCGGACGGATCTGGGGCGCCGTGCTGGGCGCCGAACTGGCCGCCGCCCGCCCTTACTGGCTAGGGCAAAATCTGGCGCTGATCGGTGAAAAGGAGACCGCCCGCCCCTATGCCGCTGCATTGGAAATGCAGGGGCTGCCGGTCACCATTGCAGACGCGGAACGCATGACACTGGCCGGGCTGACCAAGGCCTGGCGCAGGCTGCGCGAAGAAGACGACTAGCCTCCACCGTCGCGCCAGCCCCCTGCACGTTCACAGGACGGAGGGCCGCGCCAAGCGATCAGACCTTGTGACGGGCCCCTTTTGAGGGGGGCATTTCGGGCGGGCCGGCAAAACACTGGGCGATTTCCATCCAGCGCGTCGCGGTCGCCCCGGTCACCTCCAGCGCGGTGTCTTTGATATTGCGGACCTGCGTCACCACCTGCGCGAACTCCACCGCGGATCCGACAACCCGGTTGTCCTCTTGCGGCGTGTTCCATTCCCAGACCGCCGAAGACGGTCCGGTCAGCTGCACGAATGGCGCGGGGTCGGGCACCTCTTCTCCCCGGTTCAGGAAGGTCCAGCCATAAGTCGCAACGCCAAGATGGGCGATATTGCGGATCCGGTCCTGCTCCACCCGCTCCAGCCCTAGAAGATCAAAGACCTCCTGACCATGCGCCCAGGTCTCCATCTGCCGTGCGGTGATCGAGGACAGCGCGCTCATGTCCGGGCCGACCCATTTCACCCGCGCCTTGGGGTCGGCCACAGCAAAGGCATCGGCGCAGGTTTCCGCGCCAGCCTTCCAAGCCTCAAATAGCGCCCGTCCCGACAACCCGTCGAGCCAGGGGAACTGGCATTGCAGGATCGTCTTGCCCGATTGCATGTCCTGCACGATGGGGCCGATGAATGCGGCAAAGGCCTCCTCCCCCTTGAGCGAGGTTTCTGCCGCCACGTTGAACAGGTGCAGGTGGCCCAGCACGTGATCGATGGTCCAGTCTTTGAACTGCGTCGGCCTGTGAAACGCCTCTTCCGGCAGATCCTCCAGTATCGCCGCCAGCGCCCGGCTTTCGGCACGAAAATCCTCTGCCTGCTGCATGGATGCCCTCCTCCCAATTGAAATTCCGCTACGTCCGGCGAGCCCTTCCACGATTGAACCGACCGAACGTTCTGTTTTACGATTCCTCAAAGGATAGGCGCATGACACAGAAAACCGAAGACCAACCCGACGTCACCGCGCCCGGCGCTGCGGGCACAACGCGGGCCGAAACGCGGGCAGACAAGACCCGGCAGCGGATTTTCGATGCGGTCACGGACTGTCTGGACCAGTCGGGATACGCGGAAACCTCGATCAACCGGGTACAGACCGCCGCTGGTGTGTCGCGCGGGGCGCTGACCCATCACTTTCCTTCGAAAGAGGAGATGATGGTGCGCACGCTGGAACATCTTCTGGCGCCGGTGCGCGGCCCGGAACAGGCGAGCGAAAGCGGCCATATGCTGCGCAAGGGCGGCGCGGCACAGGATTTGCCCGCCGAGCTGCACCGTCTGTGGGCCCGGGTGATCAACACCCGCGAAGGGCGCGCGGTGATGGAAATCCTCGTCGCCTCGCGCACGGATGAAACCCTGCGCACGCGCATCACCCCCTCGCTCTGGGATTATAACGACGCCTTCAACCGCAATATCGCGAACCTTTACACCGCCTCCTCGGGCGAGGATCTGGCGCTGCTCTGGTCGATCTGCCGTAGTTTCATGCGCGGGCTGCACAGTCAGGCACCCTATGAACGCGACCCCGAGATCATCACCAAGATGGTCGATCTGTTCGCCCGTATTATGTCGCCGCATCTGGCGACCCGCCCCGGCCCCAAGGAGTAAACCGCATGCAAAGCCCCTTTGACACCGAAGAGCGCCGTGCCTTCCGCGAGAGCCTGCGGAGCTTTGTGGCGCAGGAAATCACTCCCTTCTGCGATGACTGGGACGAAGCCGGGAAAATCCCCTGGGAGCTGCACCAGAAAACCGGGGCGCTGGGCGTATGGGGCTTTGGCATCGACGAGAAATACGGCGGGCTTGGCTTTGACGACTGCTTCATGCGTGCCGCCTACAGCGAGGAAATCGCCCGCTGCGGCGCGGGCGGTGTCGCGGCGGCCATGGGTGGGCGTCAGATCTCGCTTGATCCCATTGCCCGGCTGGCCAGCGAAGAAATCAAGATGCAGGTGCTGCCGGAGGTGATCGCGGGGCGCAAAGGGTCTTCGCTTGCGGTGACGGAGCCGGGCGGCGGATCGGACGTCGCCAATATCACCACCACGGCGCGGCGGGATGGCAATCACTGGGTGCTGAGCGGCAGCAAGACCTTCATCACCGGCGGCATGACGTCGGAGTATTTCGTTATTCCTGCCCGCACTGGTGGGCCGGGGCTGGAGGGGATTTCGCTGTTCTTTGTCGAAGCAGACACCCCGGGGTTCACCCGCAGCGCGCTGAGCCGGAAAATGGGCTGGTGGTGCTCGGATCAGGCAACGCTGTTCCTCGATGACGTCCGCCTGCCCGCCGACCGGATGATGGGGCCGGAAAATCATGGCTTTCTGGCGGTGATGGAGAATTTCAACCTCGAACGGGTCGGGCTGATCGCCGGCATGCTGGGCATGATGAAAACCTGCCTTGAGGACAGTATTGCCTGGGCGCAGGAGCGGCAGACCTTTGGCAAGCCGCTGATCCGCCATCAGGTGATCCGCCACAAGATCGCCGATATCTCGGCCCGGATCGACGCGGTAGAGGCCACGCTCAACACGATCTGCTGGCAGGTGAACGAAGGGCGGATGCCGGTGGCCGAAATCTGCAAGGCGAAGGTGTTCACCTCCAAAGCCTGCGAGTTCTGCGCCTCCGAAGCGATGCAGATACTCGGTGGTGCGGGCTATCTGCGCGGCAACCGGATCGAACGCATCTACCGAGAGGTCAAGGTGATGGCCATCGGCGGCGGATCCGAGGAAATCATGCGCGATCTGGCGGTGCGGCAGATGGGGCTGTAATCGCGCAGCGGCGCGTCATACCGTCGAGGAAAAGCTGCGTTCAGCCGCCTCGAAATTGCGGGTCAGCGGCGCCGTCAACGGCGATTGCGCCGAATAATAGGCCCCGACCCGGCACAGCTGCACCGCGAAATCGGGGTGCACGCCCGCATCATCGTATTTGCGCACCCGCTCCTTGCGTAGCCAGCCGCGGCGTTTAACCTCCTGCTCAATCAGCTTCAGGCGCTGTACGCAATGCAGCGTCGTGTAGACTGACAAGTAATCCATGTAGTCGGCAATGTCGTGGCCACAGCCGATATCGAAATTCTCGATCACGATATCGGCCATCACATCGGGGGCGATTGGCCAGGTTTCATCGGCAATCAGCCAGGCCAGATCCTCGGCCCCGTGGCGTAGACCGGCGTATTCGAAATCGAACCAGCGCAGGTATCCGTCGTCGCCGATGGCGGCATTGCCTGACCGGCAATCCCATTTCAGGAACTGCACACCGGGGTAATCCATCCGCTCTGCCACAGCCGCCATATCGAACTGGCGGGAGATGCCCACCGAATAGGGCTCCATCGCGGTCACCGAACCGACAAAGGAGGTGACCCAATCCGTGTTCGATCCCAGATGCGGCAGCATTTCCGCCAGGTTGGTTTGCCGCCCCGCGGCTTGGATCCGGAAGATCGCCGCCACCGCCTCGGCGGCCAGTTCGACCTGATCCTCTGGGTCCTGTTCCATGATCTCTGCATTCAGACGCAGCTCGCCGGTGTCGGATTGGAACATCACATCATCGCTGACCCCCAGAACCTGCGGAATATCGTCACAATGGGGCGCTAGTTCCTCAAGTACATGCGCCTCTAAGTGGGTGCGGCGGAAATCGGGCCGCAGCGTGGCAATCACGTTGCGATCTGGATAATGCAGCCGCAAGGACGAGCGCGAATTGCCCCCCGGCGCAGAAATCCGGTCGGGCGCGGCGCCCAGAACCACCTCGGCCTTGGCCGCGATATAAGCTTTGCGATCCTCAAAACTGCCGTCAGCCACGTCTGTCCCTCTTCACCTCACCAAGTGTTGCGCCTGTGCTGACATCAGAAAACGGCGAATTTCGGGACAAACAGAGGCAGAGAGTGCGCGATTCGCCCGGCACACGCTGAAGTTGACACCCCAGGGCGCGCCAATCGCAAAACAATGCACGACCCAAAGCTGGGTTTGTTTCCAAAATTTCCCGCACTCACCCCGTATTTGACTAAAATGCGACGAAAATTTGTTCGACTGCCGAACCATTTCATATGTTCACCGTTGAGCGGCATGCCTCCCATTTTGCGCCTGCCGAAACGCATCATTTCAGATCGCAGGGGTGACAGTATGACTTGGGGACTTTTTTCGCACAAAAGTTTTGGCAACTGGGGCAAGAGCAGCGGCAAGGACGCCTGTGGCAGCAACAGCTACCACAACGGCGGCGTGCGCGGGGAACACTTCGCCCGCTGGTATGACGGACATCTGTCCGACCGGTTTGGCCACGGCGGCAAAGGCCATAAAAACTGGTGGGACCGCGACGAAAAGGACGATCACGGCACGGGCGGCAGCAAGGGGACCGGTGGCAGCAAGGGCTCCGGCGGAACCAAAGGCTCTGGCGGCGCCCGGGGATCGGGTGGCAAGGACGGCTGCGGCACGGGAGAAGGCACAGGTCGCGGATCAGGCGGCGGCACCGGTGGCGGCTCGAAAGGCCATCACGGCGGCAAGGACTGGTGGAACCACGGTGGCAAGAACTGGTGGGACCATGGTCGCAACGAAGATGACGATTGCGCGTCCGATGGCTCTGGCGGAACCCGCGGCTCTGGCGGAACGCATGGTTCTGGTGGCACCCACGGTTCTGGCGGGACTCACGGTTCCGGCGGAACCGGCAGATGGGGCAGCGGTGGCCATTGCGGCTCCGGAGGCACGGGTGGAACCGGCGGCACCGGCGGTACAGACGGCGGCGGCGGCGAAAACACCGACGATGGCAAGACCACCATCACTTTCACCCTGGGCGAAGAAGGCGGCAGCCAGGTGGACGTGTCCGTCACGCAGACGCCCGGCGGTGAGCTGTTCGTGAAACTGGATCCAACCACCTTTGACGGCCAGGAGGCGGATCTCGACGGCATGTTCTTCAACCTGAGCGACGACGGCCGCACCGATGCACTGCACTTCTACCCGGATGAAAACGCGTTGCCGGTGACCGGCCACAGTGCATCCGCCAATTCGGAGAACACGCTGGATAACGGCGCCACTGTCTCCGAAAACTATGACGCCCACGTGCAATTCGGACAGGTGCCGGACAGCACCGAAGGGACCGTCAACAACCTCAACTTCACCCTGTGGTCCGAAGATGGCGCGCTGACGCTGCAGGATCTAGACCTCACCAATGTGTCGATTGTGGTCAACAGCGACGGTCGGGATCCGCAGGAGCTGCACGGTGGTCTGACTGATGAAGCGCAGGCGCAGGTCGAAACCGACCCGGCAGCGGTGAATGGCATGACGCTGGACAGCTGGTCCGAAACGCTTCCGGTCGCCTTTAGCCAACCCGCAACCGAACCGGATGTCATGTCTCTCATGACCCTACCGCCGGAGGATGACATGATGCCGGAAGACCCGGCTGACACGGAAGACGACATGATGGCCGAGGCTGTCTGAGGCCACGCTGCCTCACAATGAACCGAGAAGACATTGACCGGAGGCCCCCAAACGGGGGCCTCCGGTGATTTTTAGGAGCAGCATTACTGATCCCTTCGACGATCAACCGTTCACCTAAAAAGGAGGGGGCATCCCGCTGATGCATAAACCTTTCTTTAGGAAGACAGGTTACACAGCTGGCCGACGGATCCTCAGGAGGTGCAGCGGTGAAACAGGAAAAATGTCAGGCCTGCCGGAATGGCGCAAAGTTCGACCTGCCCATCACCATGGCGTTCCAGCCAATGGTCGCCCTTGGCGCGGAAAAGATCTTTGCCTACGAGGCGCTGCTGCGCGGCAAGGACGGCGCTGGTCCGCGCGAAGTGTTCTCGCATGTCACTTCTGATACGCTTTACGCCTTTGACCAGAAGTGCCGCACCACCTCGATCGAACTGGCAGCAAAGCTGAACCTTGCGGAAACTGGCGCGCTCCTGTCGATGAACTTCCTGCCCAATGCGGTTTACGATCCAAAGGCCTGCATCCGGCTGACGCTTGAGACGGCCAAACGCACCGGATTTCCGGTGGACCAGATCATGTTTGAGTTCACCGAAACCGAACGGGTGAACACGGACAAGCTGATCGAAATCCTGACCACCTATCGCCGCCTTGGCTTCAAGACCTCCATCGATGATTTCGGCGCCGGCTATTCCGGCCTGAAACTGCTGACGATGTTCCAGCCGGATGTGGTGAAACTGGACGCCGGGCTGATCCGCAATATCGATGTCTCATCGGCGAAACAGACGATTGTTCGCAACACCATCAGGATGCTTGAGGAAATGGGTATCCTGATCGTCTGCGAAGGGATTGAAACCCAGGGCGAATACGATGCGCTATATGATCTGGGTGTGGACCTGATGCAGGGGTATCTGTTCGCCAAGCCGGGATTTGAGTCCCTCCCTGCGCCGCAATGGCCTGTCCACAGCAGCCTGTCCATGGAGCAAAGCGTGCTACGCTGAGGCACACGCCACAAGTTACCGTAAAGTCATCCACTTTTTGAGCGAATTCTCCCACCTCCGCCCGCTCCTATTTGATCCTGGTCACGTTCCACGCGTACGCCCGGCCTTAAAATTGCGCTGTATTTACGGGCACGGTGAAGGAGGTTTCCCATGTATCAACTGACCGAAGACGGCGACTGGACCAACGATTTTGACTACACTCAGACCAACGTCGCAGACATCCAACCCGGTCACAGCGTCAGCGGTACCGTAGGCGGCACCGATGCGGGCGATCTGATCCGGGTCTCACTGGCCTATGATCAGCCCTACACGTTTACCCTGGAGGGCGACGGAGTTTTCTTTGAGATGCTGGATGACGGCACCGATGCCGGGGCAACAATCGACGGCAACACCATGACCTACACGGCCGAGCACCCCTCGGACTATTATAACATCCGCGTCACTGGCAGCGGCAGCTACACCGTCACCATGCAGGGCCTTCCTGCGGATTATCTGGAGGACGAGGACGCAGGCGGCATGAGCGGCGCGCCAACCCTTGAGATCGGATCCAGCATAACGGGCGTCATCAATGGCAGCGACCGCACCGGAGAGACCGACTACTATGCCTTCCACGCGATTGGCGGAATGGATTACGGATTCTCCATGGCGCAGGCCGACTCGCCTTTTGGGGCCACGTCCGGCGGCTGGCTGGAAATCCTTGACGCGGATGGAGAGCCGGTCGACGGTGTGTCCGGCGGCGCCAGCGCCTGGGACGGATCAGTGAAGACCTTCTCGCCAGAGCTTTCCGGCACCTACTACCTCGCTGCCTGGACCTATTTCGGCTACTCCGGCGCCTATACGATCAGCAGCTATACGGACGCCGCACCGACCAACCTGGCCAGCCTCGGCACGATTTCCGCTACCGAAAGCGGTGGCTCCACAATGGTTACCCTGCGCGTTGATATCGCCGAGGCCCCCGAAAGCGATATCACGGGAACCGTCTCTGTCACCGCAGTGGACGCGGATTACTCTAAGACGGTCAACAGTTTCGACGCCGCCTTCACGCTGGAGGCAGGCCAGACCTATGTGAACGTCACCGTCCCGGTAGGCAGCAGTGCAGATTACTCAGAAGACACGATCTTTGTCGGTGATATTGCGGAAATTCGTGGTGCCGGGATCGACCAGGGTTTCCTCGCCTCAGAGAGCTTTGTCAGCGAGCTGAGCAACACCCCAACCGCGGGCGACGACGTTCTGGTCGGCACCGATGGAAAAGACCGCATTTTGGGCCTTGCGGGCGACGATGAAATTTCCGGCCTCGGCAGACGCGATACCCTGAAGGGCGGTGCTGGCCGCGACACGCTGGACGGAGACACCGGCAACGACAAGCTTCTGGGCGGCACCGGTCGGGACAAGCTGTTCGGCGGCGACGGCGACGACAAACTGCTGGGCGGCGGCGCCCGTGACCGGCTGTTCGGTGGCAGTGATGCCGACATCCTGGACGGTCAGGGCGGCAACGATATTCTGACCGGTGGTCGTGGTCTGGATGTCTTCGTGTTCTCCGGCAACTTTGGCAATGACAAGATCCGCGATTTCAACGCCACACGCAACGGTGAGGACATTGATCTGAGCGGGGTGGAAAGCATCACCGGCATGCGGGATCTGCGCAACAATCACATGAGCCAGGAAGGCGACGACGTGCTCATTCAGGATGGCAACGGCAATTCGATCACGCTGCTGGACGTCGATATGGCCGACCTAGGTGTGGGCGATTTCATCTTCTGATCGTGTAATCGGATTTTCCACCGGGCCTGCATCGCGCAGGCCCGACTATTCTGACATTGACCAGCAGGCGCCCTGCCCTTTCAACCGTATCGCGGCCCCTCAGGGTATAGCTGCAATTCCTCAGCGTGCGATCACGATATCGGCCTGCAACCCGCCCAGTTCGGCGCTTTCGGTCAGGCGCAGCGTGCCGCCATGCGCCCGCGCCACATCCACAACGATGGCAAGCCCCAGTCCAACCCCGGTTCCAAGGTTCTGATTGCGCGCAGCATCCAGCCGGGTAAAGGGACGTATCGCATCACCGCGCTGCGCGGGGTCGATACCGGGACCGTCATCCTCGACTCGGATGCGCAGGGATTTTTCCGTCAAAGTCACAGAGACCCGCGCCCGGCTGCCATATCGTACCGCGTTCGAGACCAGATTTTCCACCGCCCGGCGTATCGATTGCTGGCGTAGCATCACGGTGCCAGACCCGCTCAGCTCTCCCAGCATCACATCCTTGCCTTGCCGCTGCCAATCCTCGACGATGGCATGCGCCATTTGCATCGGGTCCACCGGTTCAGGCTCGCCTGTTGACGCACCGCGGGAGAAATCCAGAAAGGCATCCAGCAGCGCCTGCATTTCATCGACATCACGCAACAGCGGTTCCGCTTCCTCTTCGTCCAACATCGCCAGCCCCAACTTCAGCCGTGTCAGCGGCGTGCGCAGATCGTGGCTCACCCCCGACAGCATCAGGGTCCGCTGCTCGATCTGCCGCTCGATCCGGGCGCGCATATCCACGAAGGCGCTGCCAGCGGCCCGTACCTCTGTCGCGCCACGCGGCGAATAAGGGATCATCCGTCCCCGGCCAAAGGCCTGCGCCGCATCCGCAAGCCGCTTGATCGGGCGCAGCTGATTGCGCAGGTAGATGAAAGAAATCAAAGCCATGAAAAGGCCGAAGAAAACCATCGTTACGATCAGCTGATGCGGCGCTGCCGCCGTCAACCGCCGCCTGTCCACCCGCAGTTCCATCCTGCCAAGGTCGGTATCCAGGAACACCTTGACCTCGCGGTTATCGGGAAACTGCGCCGCGACAAAACCCGGCAGATCCTGCTGCAACTTGTCCCGGACAACGCGGCCAGAGAATTCGTACCACCCCACTAGATCCTGCGGGTCAGGTTCACCCTCCTCAAGGAACCGTGCCCCCATCTGCAGAGGCTGCAGGAACGGAGCAATCCGCACCAGCATGTCCTGTTGGCTTTCCGCGCCTGCGCCCTGCTGTTGCAGCAATGCGATCTGCTGCATCACCGTGGCCGTCATCTGGGTGGTCACATCCTCCAGATCCCGTTTGATAAAGACGATGGAGACCACAAGCTGCATCGACACGATAGGCACGATCAGGATCAGCGCCGCCCGGCCATAAAGGCTCCGTGGAGAATATTGTTTGAGCCTTTGCAAGAACATGCGCTAAGCCTACAGGGTCGCCCCATGGCTGTGAAGGCACCCGGCAGGCTTTTGCCCGCGCGCCAGCAACAAAAGGAACGGATACCCGAATGCAGGCTCCAGACGATTTCAATCCCGCCCCCGGTCGTGCCGAAGAGCTGCAATCGGGTGTGCGCCGCATTCTGGCCCCGAACCCCTCGCCAATGACCTATCGCGGCACCAACACCTATCTGATGGGAACCCGGGATCTGGCGGTGATCGACCCAGGTCCGGTGCTGCCAGATCATCTGGAAGCGATTTTGGCCGCAGTGGGCCCTGATCAGCGTATCGGCCATATCATCGTCACCCATGCCCATGTAGATCATTCGCCCCTTGCCGACGAGCTCAGCCAGCGTACCGGCGCGCCGGTCTATGGTTTTGGCCCGGCCAGCGCAGGCCGGAGCCCGGCGATGCAGCAACTGGTCGCGCAGGGCATGACAGGCGGCGGCGAAGGCATCGACACCGAGTTTACGCCTGACATCACGGTGGCAGATGGCGATATGATCTCCGGCGAGGGCTGGAACCTTGAGGTGCTGCACACGCCCGGGCATCTGGGCAACCACATCGCGCTGGCTTTTGGGGATGCCTGTTTCACCGCTGATCACGTGATGGGCTGGGCCAGTTCGCTGGTCTCGCCGCCCGATGGCGATCTGACCGACTTCATGGCTTCCTGCCGCAAGCTGCGCGCCCGCGACTGGCGGATCTTCTATCCCGGCCACGGCGCCCCGATCACGGACCCTGCCGGACGTCTCGACTGGCTGATCGCCCACCGCGAAGCCCGCGAAGCCGCCATCATCGATGCGCTGCGCTCCGGCCCGGCCCGCCCGGGCGATCTGGCCGCCCGGATCTATACCGAAACCCCGACGGCCCTATTGCTCGCTGCCGAGCGCAACGTTCTGGCCCATCTCATTGACCTAATGGGAAAATCCCGCGTAGCCCCGGTCGGTGACCTGAGCGCAACCGCAGAATTCAGGCTGCTGGGCTGATCCCTGGACGCCCCTGCCCCAGAGCGGTTCTCGGTCCCGGATTGTGCGATCCGATGTTATTTGCATTTTTTTCGCCTCTCCCTCTGGACGCCCCCACGCAGGGCCGCTATACGGCGCGGACCGTTCCGGCGTAGCTCAGCGGTAGAGCAGTTGACTGTTAATCAATTGGTCGTAGGTTCGATCCCTACCGCCGGAGCCATAAAAAGCCCTTAGGTCTTTACGACCTAAGGGCTTTTTTGGTTCCAGAATCTGGAGTGCTATTGGATGCGGGGGTATCTGCGCAAGAGGTGCACTCCCCTCCTTTTTTGAACCTGCTGGCCTTCTAAGTTGCATTCTGGTCTCCAGTTAAGCGCTAGAGGTCAGATTGGCGAAGCGCCACGTCCGCGTTCTGCGGTCCGAACCCTGTGTCCGTGGATGTGGCCTTTGAGGCTATCAATTTGTCCATTCAATACGACAGCTTTTTGTGTTCCTTGCCGTCCTCTGAGATGTGAAAGAGAGTGCAGTGGGGCACTGCCCTTGCGCCATGCTTTTTGAGCTCAAACCCAAAGACAGACGTTTTGATTTCCAACAAAGAGGAAAAAAATTATCTGTGCATTTGGAAGTCCAGACGCCAGAGGTAATCAGTTGGTAACTCAGGTTGCTTGGCCACCCTCAAGGAAGGTGCAGTGCCTCCCCCTAAGCGCAGGCTTTCATCAAAAGGATGGAGCTATGGCGTCAAACTCTCCGACACCAAAAAAGCCCTCAGGTCTGCACGACCTGAGGGCTTTTTTGGTTCCAGAATCTGGAGTGCTATTGGATGCGGGGGTATCTGCGCAAGAGGTGCACTCCCCTCCTTTTTTGAACCTGCTGGCCTTCTAAGTTGCATTCTGGTCTCCAGTTAAGCGCTAGAGGTCAGATTGGCGAAGCGCCACGTCCGCGTTCTGCGGTCCGAACCCTGTGTCCGTGGATGTGGCCTTTGAGGCTATCAATTTGTCCATTCAATACGACAGCTTTTTGTGTTCCTTGCCGTCCTCTGAGATGTGAAAGAGAGTGCAGTGGGGCACTGCCCTTGCGCCATGCTTTTTGAGCTCAAACCCAAAGACAGACGTTTTGATTTCCAACAAAGAGGAAAAAAATTATCTGTGCATTTGGAAGTCCAGACGCCAGAGGTAATCAGTTGGTAACTCAGGTTGCTTGGCCACCCTCAAGGAAGGTGCAGTGCCTCCCCCTAAGCGCAGGCTTTCATCAAAAGGATGGAGCTATGGCGTCAAACTCTCCGACACCAAAAAAGCCCTCAGGTCTGCACGACCTGAGGGCTTTTTATGGCTCCGGCGGTAGGGATCGAACCTACGACCAATTGATTAACAGTCAACTGCTCTACCGCTGAGCTACGCCGGAATGTGAGGCGTGGTATAGAATCTCCGCTCTGCCGCGTCCAGAGAAAATTCTCTCCAAGCTGCAGTTTTTTTCAGCCCCTAAAGTCAGAGCGCGCTTTCAGCCTAACATATTGGTCTTAAGCCCTCTTTCGTCTCCGCGCCGACACCCCCTGTCACCTTGATAGGCCCCTGTGGAACCAACCTCTGTCCACGCGTCTTCGGCACCAAGGCGGCCCAAAAGCCCGACCGGATTGCCACGTTGTCCGGCTCGGCGCCGTAGCCAGCCCCCCTCCCCCGTTATTGGTCAACAGCACGGAGAGCCTGTGCCGCGGAGCGCCGACTTCAGGCGCACATATGGACGGACAAAAAGCTCTCGGCCTCGCACCAGATCTCATCGAGCAGTTCGGTCTGGGTGATGTCGCAGCCTTCTGCGTGTTCGATCTCCAGCATCAGCTCGCGGAACCGGGTCAGGCCCAGGACCGCTGCCGATCCCGCCAGGCGGTGTGCCTCCTGGCGCAGCTCTGTCGTCAGCTCCTCGGCCTCGGCCAAAGCTGCCTTCAGCCGCTCCACGTCCTCGCAATACGTCGCGAGGAAGCCGCGGGCGCGTTCCGGGCCAAGCGCATCGAAGAACTGCACGATGTTTTCGTCCTGATTAACCTCCGGCAGCACCGGGGTTCGCCCTGCCCGACGAGCGATCACATCGGCAAGTTCCTGTTTGCTGATCGGCTTGGTGATGACCTCGGCGAATCCCGCGTCCAGAATGCGGGCATGATCTTCGGCGGCGGCATGCGCTGTAAGGGCTACGATGTCGGTGCCTTCCGCCAGTTTCCGCGCGCGGATCCGGCGAATTGCCTCGATCCCGTCCACCTCTGGCATGCTGATATCCATCAGGATCAGATCGAAACTGCCCGCTTCGGCGCAGTTGACCGCCTCCAGCCCGCCTGCGGCCGTGGTCACCCGTTGGCCCTGCTGGATCAGCATCTTCTCCAAGAGCAGGCGATTGATGTCATTGTCTTCGACGATCAGGACGGCACTAGTCTCCTGTTCCTGATCCGATTGCGCCTCGGCCTTGACCATGGGCGCGCTGGCCACCGGCAGCGGCAGCGACATCGAGAACAGGCTGCCTTCGCCAAGTTCGCTTTCGCAGGTGATTTCACCATCCATCGCCTGCACGATACGGCGGGTGATCGCCAGGCCAAGCCCGGTGCCCTCATTGCCGCGCCGATAGCTGGAATCGAGCATGGTGAACTCTTCAAAGATGCGCTGCAGATCCTCCTGCGGGATACCGGGGCCGGTATCGGCGACATGGAAGTCCACCACATCCGTCTCCGGCAGGCGCTGGATATCGACGGAAACGGCGCCTTCATTGGTGAATTTCACAGCATTTGCGATCAGGTTGAGAAGCGCTTGCTGAATGGCGCGGGGTCGCCCTGCCACCACCGAGGACGGGCCAAGGCTGCAATGCAGCGACAGATCGATTCCCCGGCTCTTTGCGGTGGCCTGCTGGCTTTCGATCAGACCTTCGGCCAGTTCCCTGAGGTCGAAGACACGAATCTTTTCCGGGTCCACCCCTGCTTCGAGCCGCGACAGCTGCAACACGTCGTTCACATGATGCAGCAGAAGCTCTCCCGACACTCGCATTGCCTGGAGATAGCGCATCTGTTCGCCCGAGGGATCGGTGTCTTCCAGAAGGTCGATCGCCCCCAGCACCCCGGTCAGAGGGGTGCGCATTTCGTGGCTCATGACGGTGAGCAGATTGGCCTTGGCACGTTCACCTGCAAGGGCATCATCGCGGGCGGTGCGCAACTCTTCTTCGGCTTGCATCCGGTCCGAAATGTCACGCATGAAGCTGACAAAGACCATATCCTGCCCCGACTGGCTGAGCGAGACCGAGAGTTCGACCGGAAAAATTTCACCGGACTTGCGCAACCCTTCGAGCTGGACCCGGCCGGCGCCGATCACTTTGGTCTGGCCGGTATTGAGGAAACGCGCCATGCCCCGGGCATGCGCTTCGCGCAGGTGCATCGGAATGATCAGCTCCTGCATCTTCTGCCCGATGACTTCGGCGCTGTTGTAGCCAAAAATCGTTTCGGCCGCGCCGTTGAACGCCTGAATACGGCCTTCGGTGTCGACCACCAGAATGGCGTCGAGAGAGGAGGAAATCATTGCCTCCATCTGCGCTGCGGCGCGGCTGCGCTCTTCGGCCAGCTGGCGCCCGCGCCGGTACATCTGCGCCAGCATTAGCGCGGTGATCGCAATGGCCGCAAATAACGCCAGAATGACCCAACCCAACTGGTAGAGGATATCGAACAGCTGCAGGCGCTTGGCCTCGGTTCCCTCGACCTGCATCACCACCCCGAACAGGGCAAGTTCACGCACCTTGTCGCCGTTCTGATTCAGTTCCGAACGGACCTGAGAGATATTTTCAATCAACTGCTCGTCGCTGACATCGATCAGATCAGCCAAACGGTCCAGTCGCGCACTGAGATCGGACAGTAACTTGCTGCCCGCCTCGTTGTCGCGCAGCTCCTGAAACAGCGGGCTTTCCTGAAAGGTCGCAATGCGGCTGTAATAAATGTCAAAGCGACGGCGCAGCAGGGGCAGGTCCTTTGCCTGCCGCGCTGCACCGGCTGCTGCATCCAGTTTCAGATGCTCGACCTCGGCCTGCGACATGACCCATTGCATGTTGTCCGTCGCGGCCGTCGATAGACCCTCGAGCCTGAGGAGAACCTGTTGACCCAGGCGCACGGACTGTACCACCAGCAAAGGCAGAACGATCAGGGCCGCGACCAGAACCCAGCGCGACGCTAGTGGAAATCGCCAGTCCGTTTCTTTGGTCACCGGGCCACACCTTTACCGTTGGACGTTGATCCCCTCCAGCTGCCAGATGCTTCTGGAGTAGATCGCTTCGGTTTTATACGAGGGATTGCTATCGTAAGGGTAAACGATCCACAAAGGCCCCTTGGAGCGGACCGACATGGTCTTGCCATTGCGTTCATAGGCGATGATCGGCCCCCCTTCGATCGCATCGGACAGAGGCACCTCGACCATGTAATCGTTGATCGCCCGCGCTTGCAGGACACCAGAGGTCACCCCGAGATGGGCCATGAGATCCTTCAGCGATACGCCGGTGAAGGCCTGCGTGCCAGAGGTCCAGATGGTTTCCGTTTCAAAGGAGGTCTGGCCCAGCGACATTAGCTGATCGCGGGTGAAGGTCGTCGTCGAGGCATCATCCCCTTCGATCTGAACCGTCAGCAGCACGGTGTCGTCGCTGGCGGCCTGCGCCGACGCCCCAAGCCCGAGCATCAGGCCTACCCCCAGCGCCAGAACCAGCGCGCCCAAAACATTCATCCAGCGGATCATCACAACACTCCTTTTTGAAAATACCCAATTTCACCGCGTCGGACACTGACAGATTGTGCCCCCTCTGGCACCAACGCCTCGGGATATGCGCCTATCCCAAAGGATAGGACGCCTGCCGGATGGGTTATTAAAACCCAACCTTTTCAGCTGTCCTTCTCCAGCTTAATTCAGTTATCTTTCTAAATGTTTTATTGAAAACCGGCCCGGGGCACTATTGTCTGCAAGAGGGAAGACACGTCCAGCCGGGGATTGATACTTATGAAACCCTTGTCGTGTAGGTGTCGACTTTGATTGACCTTCGCTGTCGCTAACAGACTCTAGGAATTCTATGCGTATTCTTTTGGCAGATGATCATGACATGGTTCGCGAGACCATTTCCGCCTACCTCAAATCCGAGGGGGGCGCAGAGGTGTTGCTTGCC
The DNA here is from genome assembly GCF_041008745.1 of Pseudophaeobacter sp. 1A09344. NCBI lineage: Bacteria > Pseudomonadati > Pseudomonadota > Alphaproteobacteria > Rhodobacterales > Roseobacteraceae > Pseudophaeobacter > Pseudophaeobacter sp. 1A09344. The sequence continues at coordinate 320,855 of NZ_JAXGFS010000001.1, read as the reverse complement.
ACCGATCTGCCGGGCGCGATGGAGCTGATTTCCGCGGAAGGCCCGTTTGACCTGGTGTTGCTGGACTACCAGATGCCCGGAATGACAGGACTGGATGGCCTGGCTGAGGCGCTTGCGGCCAATGGCGGCAAGGGCGTTGCGATCCTCTCCGGCAGCGCTCCGGCCAATACTGCCCGGGCGGCGCTCGATGCCGGGGCCATCGGGTTCATTCCCAAGACCATGGGCGCGCAGTCGCTTTTGAACGCGGTCCGCTTCATGAGCGCGGGGGAAATCTATGCTCCGGTCGAGTTGATGCGCGCGGAAGAGAGCGCAAATACGCACCCCCTGGCCGAACGGCTGAGCCCACGGGAGCTGGAAGTCCTGAACGGCCTTTGCCGCGGCCTGTCGAACAAGGAAATCGCCCGCGAGTTGGACTTGCAAGAGGTCACCATCAAACTGCATGTGCGCACCCTCTGCCGCAAGCTGGACGCCAAGAACCGCACCCAAGCTGCCCTGACCGCCAAGGAAGCCGGTCTTTTCTGAACCACGCCCGCAGACTGCGCCGCACCGGTCGCATTCAGGTGTTCTTTGGCAAGAGGCGGCATTCCTCCTCTCCGGCCGTGCGGCCTCTTGATCAGGCCGCCCTCTGCCGTTTCGCACGTCGGCGGGCCGCACCGGCTTCGGCCTTTTCATTCGCCATGTCCTGGATCCAGTCCTCCCAGATCGACCGGTTGTGGTCCAGTTGCACGCTGTCGACGATCTCCACCCGTCCCAGAATCGCAGCCTCAAAGCTTTCCTGTTTCACCTTGCCATAGGCATCGGGCACAAGCCGACGAACGATCTCGGTTTGCGCGATACCGGCAACGGCGGCCTTGGTGGCATGAAGGATACGCGGGGCATGGCGTTTGAATGCTGCTAGGAGACTGCCCGCCCGCACCAGATAGATGCCGGAATTCCACAGGACATCAGGATCGGCCTCATCACCCCCCACTCCGGCGCTATACAATGCCTGCATCGGCTCCTGTCCCCGGCGCCGCGACAAAGTTCTGAGACGACCATAAGGCCCGTGATCACGGGTTGCCACCGCCACGATACCGCCCTGTTTGGCCGCAGGCAGTGCCGCCTCCAGCGTCTGAAGCAAACGGCCTTCGGAGGCGCAGGAATGGCTGGCAGGCATGATCAGCAACAGCGCATCCGGCGCATCGCGGAACCGCAGCGCAACGGCCGCCAGAGCCGCAGCGGATTTCGACAGCCCCGGCTCGATCAGCAGGGAGCCCTTTACGCCCACCGCGCACATCTGCTGCACTGCCAGACCTTGATTGGCTTCGCAGGTGACCACCGTCGGAGCGGCAAACATCGGATGATCCAGACAGCGGATAACCGATTGGAACCGGCTTTCGATCATCGCTTCCGCGAAGAAATGCGCCGGAACGCGCTCTTCCCCTGCCGGAACCACAGAATTTGCCTGCCCTGCCATCACCACTGGATAAATCATAACAACCCTCGCCGGAGTAAACTGATGCCGACAGGTTTACAGAAACTTCATACAAAAAGCGCCTATCCATGGGGCTGCGCAGCGCGCCCAAAAGGATAGGTCGCGCGCAAAGGCGCACCCCATGCGGGCAGCGCTAGGCCTGGCGGCGGTCAGCCTAAGGAGGCAGGCAGATGCGCATAGCCCCGAAACCGCATCCGACCGCCGGCGACCCGCCCCGGCAGCAGATGGTAATTCGGAAAGCGACTGAGGAAGCGTTCAATAGCGATCTTGCCTTCCAGCCGCGCCAGAGTCAGCCCGACGCAGACATGCGGGCCACCGGCAAAGGCCAGATGCCGGTTCGGCTTGCGCGAGATATCGAAGCGCTCGGGGTGGTCGAACACCTCCGGGTCACGGTTGGCGGCGCCGATCACCAGATGCAGGTTGGTGCCCCGCGGGATCTCAAGCCCGCCGATTTCCACCATCCGCGTGGTTTCCCGGTTGCCCAGCTGGTTCGGAGAGCGCATCCGCAACATCTCCTCCACCGCCGGTTTGATCAGTTCCGGCTCCGCCTGCAGCCGCGCGCGCTGGTCCGGGTGATCATTCAGCAGCGCCAGACCATTGCCGATCAGGTTGGTGGTGGTCTCATGCCCTGCGTTGAGGATGAAAATACAGTTCTGGATCAGCTCGATCTCGCTCAGCTGCTCATCCGCGCCCTCGCCCCGGATCAGTCGGGTCAGCACGTCGGTTTCCGGATCGCCCGGCTGGGCACGGCGCCGCGCGATGAGATCCGTCAGATAGGCTTTGAACTCTTCCACCGCCTTATGCCCGAGCTTCAGCTCCTCATCGCTGAGCGCAGGTTCCAGCGCCCCGAGGATCGCCAGCGACCAATCGCGCAGCGGCCCGCGTTCCTCCATCGGGACGTCCAGCAGGTTGCCGATGATCTGGATCGGAATGGTCGAGGCGAAATCCTCGATCAGATCTACCTCCTCGCGCCCTTCCATGGCATCCAGCAGATGATCGACGGTCTCAACCAGCCCCGCCTCCATCCGCCCGATGGCACGCGGCGTCAGGGCCGAGGTCATGATTTTGCGCACGCGTGTGTGCAGCGGCGGGTCGGAAAACACCAGCGATGTGGTATGATGTTCAAAGAGCGGTGAACCTTCGCCGAACTTGGGCGCAAAGGCGGCCTTCTTATCCGAGGAGAAAGACGTGGTGTCCCGATAGATCCGGTCCAGATCCGCATGGCGGCAGATCAGCACCGAGCCATCGGGCTGCTGCAGAATGGGCGCCTCTGCCAGCAGGGCATCGTAGAAGGGAAACGGATCCTCCACAAAGCCCTCGGGTGGGTTTGCCAGATCAAAATTCAGAATGTCGGGTGCGGTTTGCGGTTGTGTCACGTCGTCTCCTCCCAGAACGTGCCGTAACGTCCGCTGTCGTTTTGAGACTGTCAATCGCTGCGGCGCAAAATTCCGCTGCGAAACCAGGGTGACGGCCCCGGACGCCCCGGATATGTTCGCCCTATGTCCACGCCTATCTCATCCATCCGCAACCTTGGCCCGGCCTCGGAAGAGTCCTTTGCCCGTGCAGGCATCCACTCCGCCGAGGAGCTGCGCGAGCTTGGCGCGGATGCGGCCTATGCGCGGCTGCTGCAGGCGGGCAGTCGCCCCCATTTCATCGGGTACTATGTGCTGGTGATGGGGCTTCAGGGGCGCCCCTGGAACGATTGCAAGGGCGAAGAGAAAAAGGCCCTGCGCAAGCGGTTCGACCAGATCAAGGCGGAAAACACTACGGCCAAGAGCGAGGCCGCCGGTCTGTCGCGGCTGGAGCGCGAGCTAGACGCCATAGGCGTCATTCCCCGTCGGGGATAACCGCCCCTCCCCCGTTCCGAAGGAAACAGACGAACGAAAAAGGCCGCCCCGGTGTCCCGAGGCGGCCCTGAAATCCGGGTCACGGAAAGTCAGGCTTAGCCGACCAGTTCCAGACCGGAGAAGAAGTATGCGATTTCAACCGCTGCGGTTTCCGGCGCGTCGGAGCCGTGAACCGAGTTTTCGCCAACCGATTCCGCGAACTCGGCGCGGATGGTGCCGGGAGCGGCGTCTGCCGGGTTGGTGGCGCCCATGATTTCGCGGTTTTTCGCGATGGCGTTTTCACCTTCCAGAACCTGACACACGATCGGCTCGGAGGACATGAATTCGCACAGTTCGTCGTAGAAGGGACGCTCGGCGTGCACTTCGTAGAACTTGCCGGCCTGTTCCTTGGTCAGGTGGATGCGCTTTTGCGCGACGATGCGCAGACCTGCTTCTTCGAATTTGGCGTTGATTGCGCCGGTCAGGTTGCGGCGGGTTGCATCAGGCTTGATGATCGAAAAGGTGCGTTCCAGTGCCATCGGGCGTTCTCCATTAGTGTTCGGCCGGGGCAAATCCCCGCGCCGGATATATCGCGCGCCGGGTAACATGCCTGCGCTCGCTTGGGAAGGGCTGAGTTGCTCCCTGGCGCTCAAATCCACGCTGTCAACACGGCCTGCGATCAGCCCGCTTCGGGCAAAGGTTCGCGTATATCGACCCAGCGCACATACAGCGCCGAGGCCAGCGCCAGGATACTGGCGCACAGGATGATCCCCAGCACCATGAAGGGCGCGTTTTCAGGCGCCACCAAAGCACCGGTCAGCGAGGTCAGAACCGCCCCCAGCGCCACCGACAAGGCCCCCGACAACCCTGAAGCGCTGCCCGCCAGATGCGGGCGCACCGACATCAGCCCGGCGCTGGCATTGGCGATAGTGAGACCGTTGCCAAATCCGACGCAGATCGCGGCGCCGAAAAACACCGGAACCGAGCCCTGCCCCAGCGCGAACAGGAACAATCCGCCAAGCGGGCCGAGCGTCGCGCTGATACGGCCAATCAGGATCAGTGTCAGCAGCGACACCCGCCCCGCCACCCGTCCGGTGATGAAATTGCCCACCATGAAACCGCTGGTGATGATGCCGATGCCCAGCCCCACCATGGCAGGGCTGAGGTCGAACCAGGCCGCTGCCACCAGCGGCGCCCCGGTGATGAAAGAGAAGAACCCGCCGACCGAAAACGCCACACAAAGGCTGTACCCCCAGAACCGGCGCGAGGCCAATAGCTCAGGATAGGTCCGCATCTGGGCGCCAAAGGTGGCCGAGCGGTTGTCGTTCGTCTCGCCCCAGTCGCCCCAGGCCAGCGCCAGCATGGCAAGGCCCATCACGGTATAAAGGATGAATCCCGCCCGCCAGCCAAAGGCCATTTCGAGAAAGCCGCCCAGCATCGGCCCCAGCATCGGCGCCAGTGCCATCGCCATGGAGACGTAGCCCATCTTGCTGGCGGCCTCTTCGGCGCTGTGCATGTCTCGGATCGCAGCGCGGGAGACCACCTGCCCCGCCACCACGGCCCCTTGCAGCAAGCGAAAGCCAAGGAACACCCAGATCGATTGCGCCAGCGCGCAGCCGATTGAGGCAAGGGCAAAGACCAGCAGCGACACCAGCACCACCGGACGGCGTCCGAAGCGGTCCGACAAAGGCCCCATGACCAGCTGCAATACTGCAGAAATCGCCAGGTAACCGGCGATGGACAGGTTCACCAGACCATAGTCGGCCTGAAAATCCTCTCCGATCCGTGCCAGCGACGGCAGGAACATGTTGAGCGACAGCACCGAAAGGGCAGTGCCGAAGATCAGCGTGGCAATATGAGGGGCCGTTTGCGCAGCTCGCATGGCAGTCACCGGACGTAGAACGGGAGAAAGACGAATTCCCGCCTTGGCTATCACGTGCTCCGGGGATGGGCCAGTTGATACCCAGTTGAGACGCAGCGTGCAAAGGCGCTGGTCGGGCGCGATACCCTCTGCTATGAGCGCGGCCATGCTACGTATTTCGGACATCACCTATTCGGTCGAAGGCCGCCCCCTGTTCGACGGGGCCAGCGCCACCATTCCCACCGGCCACAAGGTTGGCCTTGTGGGGCGCAACGGCACCGGGAAGACCACCCTCTTCCGCCTGATCAAGGGCGAACTGGCGCTGGAAGGCGGCAGTATTTCGTTGCCGTCCCGGGCGCGGATCGGCGGTATAGCGCAAGAGGCACCCGCCTCGGACGTGTCGCTGATCAACACGGTGCTGGCCGCCGACATCGAACGGGCCGAGCTGATGGCCGAAGCCGAGACCGCGACGGATCCCGGGCGCATCGCCGAGGTGCAGACCCGGCTTGCCGATATCGACGCCTGGTCCGCCGAAGCCCGCGCCGCGTCCATCCTCAAGGGGCTTGGCTTTGACGAAGAGGCGCAACAGCGCCCCTGCGCCGATTTCTCGGGCGGCTGGCGGATGCGGGTGGCGCTTGCCGCGGTTTTGTTCTCCGAACCCGATCTGCTGCTGCTCGACGAGCCGACCAACTATCTCGACCTCGAAGGTGCGCTCTGGCTTGAGGCCTATCTGGTGAAATACCCGCATACGGTCATCATCATCAGCCACGACCGCGAACTTCTGAACCGCTCGGTCGGGGGGATCCTGCATCTGGAGGATCGCGGCCTCATCTACTACGGCGGCAACTATGACCAGTTCGCCCGCCAGCGCGCCGCCAACCGCGCCAATCAGGCGGCAGCCGCCAAGAAACAAGAGGCGCAGCGCGCCCACCTGCAGGCATTCGTGGACCGGTTCAAGGCCAAGGCCAGCAAGGCCAAGCAGGCGCAAAGCCGCGTGAAGATGCTGGAAAAGATGGAAACCATCCGCGCGCCCGAAGACGCAGCACGCACAGTCTTCACCTTCCCGGAGCCCGAAGAACTGTCGCCGCCGATCATCGCCACCGAAGGCGTTTCGGTCGGCTATGGCGACACGGTGATCCTCAGCAAACTGGACCTGCGCATCGATCAGGACGACCGGATCGCGCTGCTGGGCAAGAACGGCGAAGGCAAATCCACCCTGTCGAAGATGCTCTCGGGCCGTCTTGCACCGATGTCCGGCAAGATGACGCAATCGAGCAAGCTGCGCATCGGTTTCTTTGCCCAGCACCAGGTCGACGAGCTTTATATCGACGAAACCCCGCTGCAGCACCTGCAGCGCGAGCGCCCCGAAGAAGGTCAGGCGAAACTGCGGGCGCGCCTTGCGGGCTTTGGCCTTGGCGCCGCGCAGGCGGATACCGAGGTCGGACGCCTGTCGGGCGGGCAAAAGGCGCGCCTGTCACTGCTTCTGGCAACACTGGATGCGCCGCATCTTCTGATCCTCGACGAGCCGACCAACCACCTTGATATCGAAAGCCGCGAAGCGCTGGTGGAAGCGCTGACCGCCTATACCGGGGCGGTGATCCTTGTCAGCCACGACATGCACCTTCTGAGCCTTGTGGCCGACCGGCTGTGGCTGGTGTCGCAAGGTACGGTGAAACCCTATGAGGGCGATCTGACCTCTTACCGGTCGCTGCTGCTGGAAAAGGACAAACCTGCGTCGAAACCGGCCGCTGCCAAGCCAAAGCCGAAACGCCCCACGCGCGATGCCATGCTGGCGCTGCGCGCGGAGGCCCGTAAAGCCGAGGAGCGCGTCAGCAAACTGACCGCAATGAAGGACAAGCTTGACATCAAGCTGGCGGACCCGGAACTCTACGAGGCAGAGAAGAAGGACGAAGCCCGCGTCTGGCAAGGCAAGCACGCCGAAGTCATCGAGGCGCTGGACCGCGCCGAACTGCTGTGGATGCGGGCGCTGGAGAAACTGGAAAAAGCCGAAGCCCTATGATCGACACGGCCTTTATGATCACCTCTTTTGTCACGCTTTTCGTGATTATTGATCCTATTGGCCTGACCCCGATCTTTCTGGCGCTGACACAAGGCATGTCCGCGTCCGAGCGGCGCGGCGTGGCCATTCGCGCGTCGCTGACCGCGACCTTCATCCTCGCGCTTTTCACCCTGTTCGGAGAGGCGGTTCTTGCCTTTGTCGGCATCTCAATGCCCGCCTTCCGTGTCGCAGGTGGCGCGCTGCTGTTCCTCACTGCGCTCGACATGCTGTTCGAACGGCGCACCAAACGCCGCGAACATCAGGGCGAGGAAGCGACCGAGGTCGAGGACCCCTCCGTCTTTCCCATCTCCATCCCGCTGATCGCAGGCCCCGGCTCGATTGCAACCGTGATCCTGCTCGCTGGTCAGAAACCGGGCATCGAAGGCTTTGCCCTGGTGATGAGCATCGTTCTGGCGGTGCTTTCTGTGATGCTGGTGATGTTCCTTGTCTCCGGCGTGCTGGAGCGGCTTCTGGGCAAGACCGGGATCAATGTGGTGACCCGACTTCTGGGCATGCTACTGGCGGCGCTTTCTGTGCAGTTCATTCTGGACGGTCTGCGCGCCTTTGGCTTTGCCGCAGGCTAGTATCGCGGCGCGAACTTCCTACATCAGAAAGCAGGAGGCGCGCTGATGACCGATATGGACTATGCCCGGGTGATTTATCTTGTCCTGCTGCTGGTGGCGGTAGGATCCTGGGTCTTCGTGCAGAACCGGCAGTCTCTGGGCAAGACGGTGCAGATGCTCGCCGTCTGGGCGTTTATCTTCCTTGGGGTGATCGCCGCCTATGGTCTGTGGGGCGATATCCGCAGCACGGTAATGCCACAGCAAAGCGTGATCACCGAACAAGGCCGGGTGGAGGTGCCAATGGCGCCGGATGGTCACTACTACCTGACCCTCTCGGTCAACGGCACGCCAGTCAATTTCCTGGTGGATACCGGCGCCAGTCAGGTGGTTCTGAGCCACGCGGACGCTGAGCGCGCCGGGATCGACACCGACAAACTGGCCTATCTGGGCCGCGCACAGACCGCCAATGGCGAAGTGCGCACCGCCTCTTTCTGGGTGGATGAGATGTCGCTAGGCGGGATCACCGACAGCGATGTGCGGGTCTGGGTCAACGCCGGTGAAATGGATAAATCCCTGCTTGGCATGGGCTATCTGCAACGCTGGTCACGGATCGAGATCCAGAACCGCGCCCTTGTGCTGACCCGTTAAGTTACGGAGCAACGCAACGGGGCAGAGATGCGCCCTGCCCCATAGCCTGAACGCCCATCTTTCTTGCTGAGCTTACTTGCTGAGCCGCGCCTTGGGATACCCCGCGCCGCGCACGGCGTTCAGGGCTTCATCACCTGCCCCAGTGGCCGTGAAAGGCCCTGCCAAAACAACTTTGTAGGTCTTGCCCTTGCGGGTGAGCGTGCCCAGACGGACCGGCAAGCCAGTGCAGCGGGCCAGATCCCGCGCAGCAGCGCGCGCCGCCGCCGGATCGGCAAAGGTCGCCGCACGGACGTAGCGACGCGGTGTGGCTTCAGATGCAGCCGCTCCCGCCTCGGGGTCCGACCTGGTCGACAGACGCAATGCCAGCGGCTCGCGCGCCTCGGCGGCGCTGCGGGCCTGACGCCCCGACAATGTGACCGTCTGCCGGTCCAGCGGTTTGCGCACCAGTTTACGCGGCAGGCCATCGGTCCAGACCTCGGCCATCTGCGCATCTCCTGCAGCGCTGCGCACGCCGCGCATTGTATTCATGCGGTCGTCATCCCGTTCCACCCGGACGTAACCCGGCGGCACCGCAGTCTGTCCATTCGGCGTGGCCGCTGTCAGCGTACGCTCGGCGCGCCGGGGGTTCAGACGATCATCCTCCCAGACTGGGCGGTAGCCTTCCGGCACCGTCAGCCCCGTGCTCAGTCGGCGCTGCTGATAGACATGTGCCGGCAGGATACGGGTGTTGGGCGCCAGTTGAAGCGACGAGTTCTGATCGCCCGCCCTGTCCCGGCCATAAGTCACCGGCGCTTCGGCCTGCGGGCCACAGCGGACACCGTCGGATTTATTGATGTACTGCTGGCTGATCGCCGAGGCTCCGGGGCAGCCGCCTGCTGTTGGTGCCGTGCGCACTTGCTGCGGTGCAGGCTGCGGCGCCGGAACAACCGGAGCCGGTTTCACGACACGCCGGGGCGCGGCGGTGGTGACCCGCGTGGGGCGGGCACTGGTGCTTTGCGCAGTGCGGCGCGGTTTGGTGGTTGCGGCGACTGCAGGGGCGCTTGCAGGAGCCGTTGTGCGAGACGTGGGCGTCGCCTTTTTGGCGGGAGCCGTTGCAACCGCGGTCGCGGCGGGCTGCTGTTCCTGCGGCAGGGTGATGATTTCAGGCCCCGCGTTCGCCTGCGGCTGGCGTTTAGCAGCCCCTGCGATGGTAGTAGGCTTGTAGCCGCACAATTGCTTGCGGCTGCGGGTTACGCGGGGCACCCAGTTCACATTGCCGTCGATCCCGGCGCGTATATAGATACAACCGCGGCTGTCGACATATTGCTTACCCTTATAAGAGGCCGGGGGCACCTCTGCTGGGGGACCGGAGGCCCGCAGGGTCTGCGCCTCCACGGCCTGACCCACGCCTTGAACGCTCAGCGTGCCTGCAATGATGGCGAGCGCGACAATTCTTGTTATCTTCATACCAGAGCCCCACAACATATGGGCATACGATGCCTGATAACCAAATCTTAGTAAACCCGGCGCCGGGCACAATCTGGCGGCGTTCGGGCAAATTGTTGCCCCGGCTCCGCTGCCAAGGCAGGCAGCGGGCCCAGAGCCAGCAAATGCGAATTACTTGGTGCCGAACATGCGGTCGCCGGCATCGCCAAGACCGGGCATGATATAGCCTTTTTCGTTCAACTCGCGATCCAGCGAAGCAGTGACGATCGGCACATCCGGATGCGCCTCTTTCATGCGCGCAACGCCTTCCGGCGCGGCCAGGAGGCAAAGGAAACGAATGTTGTTGGCACCAGCCTCTTTCAAGAGGTCGATGGCCGCTGCCGAGGAGTTGCCGGTCGCCAGCATCGGATCGACGGCGATCACCAGACGATCCTTCAGACCTTCGGGCGCCTTGAAGTAATATTGCACCGGCTGCAGGGTTTCCTCGTCGCGGTAGAGACCCACAAATCCAACCCGGGCCGAAGGGATCAGTTCCAGCACGCCATCCAGCATGCCGTTGCCCGCCCGCAGGATCGACACCAGCGCCAGCTTCTTGCCCGCCAAGATCGGCGCTTCCATTTCCTCCATCGGGGTGTCGATGGTGGTGGTGGTCAGCGGCATTTCGCGAGTGATCTCATAGGCCAGAAGCTGGGTGATCTCGCGCAGCAGACGCCGGAACCCGGCAGTCGATGTGCCCTTGTCCCGCATCAGGGTCAGTTTGTGCTGGACCAGCGGATGATCAACAACGGTCAGATGTTCGGACATATCGGCACTCTCCTGCGAATAAATTTGGTCTCTCTTATGCGCCCTTGCCCGGTGCAGGCAAGCCGGATTGCCCATTCCGCTACAGAAAGCTGCGCCCCGGGCCGCTGCTGGCCACGCCCAGATGCTGTGCAACCGAGACACCGACATCGGCAAAGGCCCGCGCGCCCAGCGATCCGGCGCCCGGTGCCTGACCTGGTGTCTGGCCCGGCGCGGCCACCAGAACCGGCACCTGTTCTCGGGTGTGGTCGGTCCCCGGCCAGCTGGGATCATTGCCATGATCTGCGGTCAGCACCAGAATATCCCCGACCCGCAACCGTGGCAGGATCTTTCCGATTTCATGGTCGAACCATTCCAGCGCCCGTGCATAACCCGAAATATCGCGCCGATGACCGTAAAGACTGTCGAACTCCACAAAGTTGGCAAAGGTCAGGCTGCCTTCCTCTGCCGTCTCCACCGCCTCGGCCAGATGCTGCATCAATTCGGCATCGGGGCCTTTCTTCAGGGTGTCGATGCCGCTCATGGTGAAGATGTCGCCGATCTTGCCGATGGCGTGGACCTTCTGCCCGGCGTCCTGCACCCAGTTGGTCAGCAGCTTTGCCGGGGGCGTGATCGCAAAATCCCGCCGGTTGGTGGTGCGGGTAAATCCACTCTCTGGCGTGCCTACAAACGGGCGCGCGATCACCCGGCCCACCTTCATCGCATGCAGGCGCGGCGCCACCGCGCGGCACAGGTCCAGAAGACGATTGAGGCCAAAGCTCTCTTCATGCGCAGCGATCTGAAAGACGCTGTCGGCAGAGGTATAGCAGATCGGGGCACCGGTCCTCATATGCTCGGCCCCGTGACGGGCAATGATATCGGTGCCCGAGGCGTGACAATCGCCCAAGACCCCCGGCGCCCCCGCGGCCTCTGCGACAAAGGCGCTGAGATCCGTCGGAAAGGCAGGTGTCTCGTCTGGAAAGAAATGCCAGTTCCATGGCACCGGAAGGCCTGCCAACTCCCAATGGCCCGAAGGCGTATCCTTGCCTGGGCTGACTTCAGCGGCGCAGCCCCACAGCCCCTCAGGTTCAGCGGTCAACCCCGGAAACGGCACAGCAGAGGCCAGCCGCATGGCCGCCCCCAGCCCCAGCCGCTCCAGATTGGGCAGATGCAGCGGGCCACTGCGCCCGTCCTCGGCGCGGCCCTCGGTGCAGGCCTGCGCGATATGGGCGAGCGTATTGGCACCCAGGTCCGGCAGGTCACCGTTGTAAAAGCGATCCGCGTCCGGCGCACCGCCGATTCCAACGGAATCCATCACCACCAGAAAGGCGCGCGCCATCAGATGATCCTTTCGTGAATGAGCGGCGGCAACTTCGGCGCCGCCTCTGCGATGGTGATCGCCGCCAGGACCTCCTGCGCGGCGCGGTCGGCGGCCTCTTCCCGGGCGGCATGAATGCGCACCAGCGGCGTTCCGCGTGCAACGCGCGCGCCCAGCGGCAACAAATCCGACAGGCCGACAGCAGGATCGACAAGATCGCTTTCGACCATGCGCCCGCCGCCAAGGCCAACCACGCAAAGGCCCAGCGTCTCACCGTCGATGGCCGAGATATAGCCGGCCTGCGGCGCGGTCACTTCGCGGATGACGCTGGCTTCAGGCAAAACGCTCTGCCAGTCGCTGGCAAAGCCCTGCGGCCCGCCCAATGCGGCCACCATGGCTTCGAACCGGGCGGCGGCCCGGCCATCGGTCAATACCGTCGACAGGCGCGCGGCGGCCTCTTCCGGAGTTTTTTCCAGCCCCGCCTGCACGAGCAGCACCGCCCCAAGTGCGATGGTGATCTCAGCCAGCGGCCCTGAGGTCTCGCCGGTCAGCACGCGCATCACCTCAGCAACTTCTAGCGCATTGCCCAGCGCGGGCGCCAAGGGCTGGTTCATATCGGTGATCAGCGCCGAGGTCGGACAGCCTGCCGCATTGGCGGTGTCCACCAGCGAACGCGCCAGCGCGCGGGCCTCCTCGTCAGATTTCATGAAGGCGCCCGAACCTGTCTTTACGTCCAACACCAGCGCATCGGGGCTGGCGGCCAGTTTCTTGGACAGGATCGAGGCGGTGATCAGATCCAGGCTTTCGACCGTGGCCGTCACATCGCGGATCGCATAGAGCCGTTTATCTGCGGGGGCGATCTGCGCGGTTGCCCCGACGATGGCACAGCCGACATCGCGCATCAGACCGTCCAGTCGATCCTCGGACACTGAGGTGGTAACGCCGGGGATGGCCTCCATCTTGTCCAGTGTCCCGCCGGTATGGCCCAGGCCCCGCCCCGAGATCATCGGCACATAGGCGCCGCATTCCGCCAGCGCGGGCGCCAGCAACAGCGATACGCAGTCGCCGACACCGCCAGTGGAATGCTTATCCAGCACCGGCCCATCCAGATCCCAGCTCAGCACATCACCGCTGTCGCGCATGGCAAGCGTCAGCGCGCGGCGGCCATCCGTGCTCAACCCCTGCAGACATACCGCCATGGCAAAGGCACCCGCCTGGGCATCGCTGACCGTACCATCGGCAAGCCCTTGGGCAAACCAGCGCAGATCGGCGTCACCCGGGGTCTCTCCCCGGCGCAGGGCAGCATTGATCGCACGGGCATCCATTTGGGGTCAGGCCCCGGCCATGTGGCTGGCACCAAAGGCACCGGGCAACAGATCGGCAATGGTGGCGTGCCGCTCGGCCCCTGCGGTGGTACCCATGGTCACAGGCACATCTCCGCTGCCGAATTCAGCCAGTTTCTGACGGCAACCGCCGCAGGGCGGCACCGGGTCGGGACTATCGGCGACCACATAGACCTCTGCCAGCTGCGTCTCGCCCGCTGCCACCATCGCGGCAATCGCTCCGGCCTCGGCGCAGGTGCCTTCGGGATAGGCGACATTCTCTACGTTGCAGCCCACGTAGACCGTGCCCGAGGCCGCGCGAATGGCGGCCCCGACCTTGAAGTTGGAATAGGGCGCGTGCGCGTTCTCACGCACGGCAATGGCTGCTTCCTTCAGACTCATGCTTCCTCCAGCTTTGTGTTGAAGGTACCCGGCAGGCTGACCTCAAGCAATTCCAGATCCGCAGAGCCATCGCTGAGCCGCGTTTTCATGCCGGGCGGAATGACAAAGGCATCGCCTGCTTCCAGCTCATAAGGATCACGCCCTTCCCCGTGCAGGGTAACGCTGCCCTCCATCACGAAGGTAAAGAGGATGTCGGTGTCGTGGCTGGCCCAGGGGCTGTTGCCCGCCTCTGCGCCCTCGGCGCGGCGTACCACCTGCACCGAGGCGACGCCCTTGGTGTTGTCGTTGATGGTGGTGTCGCGGCAGACAAAACCCGGCAGACGGAAAGGAACCCAGTCTGCGCCCGCTGCCTGATTGTAGACAAACCGCTGGCCCTGCCATTCGCGATCAGGGCGGTAATGCGGGGTCGGCAGGGTCATCTCGTGGTCGATCTCGGTCACATGTTCTGCCGGAACGCCGATCTCGATCACCTGCACGTTGTCGCTTGCCTCCAGCACGCGGTGACGGATTTCGGGCGGCTGGATAAAACAGTCACCCGCCGTCAGGCGCATCTTCTCGCCCTGATCCTCATAGACCACATCGACCCAGCCGTGGATGCAGAAAATCAGCTGAAAGCCGACCCGGTGGAAGTGCACCATATCCGGCACTGGCCCGCCATCGGGGATGCGGATGTGGCTGGCGATGATCGAGCCGCCCAAGCGGTCCGGCACCAGATCACGGTAATGCATGCCCGCGCGCCCGATGATCCAGGGCGCCTGATCCTTCAGCCTGCGCACCACGAAGGAATGCACCGTGTCCGGCATCACAATTGGTTGATGACGCTCTTCGATTTCGATTTTGGTTCCGTTCGGGGCGGTCAGACTACGCGCCCCGCCCGCGAATCCCTCGGGGTCTTCGGTCAGAATGCGCAGGGTTCCGGGGCTCTCGGGGGCCCCCCGTTCGATACGCAGCCGCAGGCCATGCCCCGAGAAGACGCCGATGCGCGGATCGTCCGCCGGATAGATCATATCCAGCTTCATTCCCAAGGTTTTAGTATAAAACGGAATATCGTCGCGTAGCTCCTGCGTGGGCAGGCGCATTTCTGCGATGGTCTCGGCCATCTCTCTTCTCCCTCAGACGGTCTGGTGCGGTTCTGCCCGGCAGAGTGATCCGATTGGATAAAATATGCAAGGATCCGCCCGCCGCCGAGACCGCCCCGAAAACCCTGTTCCCCTCCGGCGCAATATAGTTTAACGCTAAACTATCAGTTTTGGAGGGCCCCATGTCCGATACCCCGAACCTGCGCGACGCCGCGCTGCGCTATCACGAATTCCCCCGCCCCGGTAAGCTGGAGATCCGTGCGACCAAACCGATGGCCAATGGCCGCGATCTGGCGCGGGCCTACTCCCCCGGAGTCGCCGAGGCCTGCCTTGAGATCAAAGCAGAGGCAGGCACCGCCGCGCGCTATACCTCACGCGGCAACCTGGTGGCGGTTGTCACCAACGGCACCGCAGTTCTGGGGCTGGGCAATATCGGCCCGCTCGCTTCGAAACCGGTGATGGAAGGCAAGGCGGTCCTGTTCAAGAATTTCGCCGGCATCGACTGTTTCGACCTGGAGCTGAACGAAAGCGATCCGGAGAAACTGGCCGACCTGGTCTGCGCGCTGGAACCGACATTCGGCGCCATCAACCTGGAAGACATCAAGGCGCCCGATTGCTTCATCGTCGAGAAGATCTGCCGCGAGCGAATGGGCATTCCGGTGTTCCACGACGACCAGCACGGCACCGCAATCGTGGTGGGGGCCGCCGCCCGCAACGCGCTGCATGTGGCAAAGAAATCCTTCGAGGACATCAAGGTCGTCTCGACTGGCGGCGGCGCAGCGGGCATTGCCTGTCTCAACATGCTGATGAAACTGGGCGTCAAACGGGAAAACATCTGGCTCTGTGACCTTCATGGTCTGGTCTACGAAGGCCGCACCGAAGACATGAACCCGATGAAAGCCGCCTTTGCCCAGAAAACCGATCTGCGCACACTGGAGGATGTGATCGACGGCGCCGATCTGTTCCTCGGCCTCTCCGGTCCCAATGTTTTGAAACCGGATCACGTCGCCCAGATGGCCAAGCGACCGATCATCTTTGCCCTTGCCAACCCGACGCCGGAAATCATGCCCGATGAGGCCCGCAAGGTTGCCCCCGATGCCATCATCGCCACCGGGCGCAGCGATTTCCCCAATCAGGTCAACAACGTCCTGTGTTTCCCGTTCATCTTCCGCGGCGCGCTGGACGTCGGAGCGACCGAGATCAACGACGAAATGCAGATCGCCTGCGTCGAAGGCATCGCGGAACTGGCGCGCCGGACCACCTCGGCCGAGGCGGCAGCGGCTTATCAGGGCGAACAGCTGACATTCGGCGCCGACTACCTGATCCCGAAACCCTTTGATCCGCGCCTTGTGGGGGTTGTCTCCTCTGCCGTGGCCAGCGCCGCCATGAAAAGCGGCGTTGCCACCCGCCCGATCGCGGATCTGACCGCCTATCGCGCCCAACTGAACCAGACCGTGTTCAAATCGGCGCTGTTGATGAAACCGGTGTTCGAAGCCGCCCGCGCTGCCGCCCGCCGCATCGTCTTTGCCGAGGGCGAGGATGAACGGGTGCTGCGCGCCGCGCAGGAGGTGCTGGAAGAGACCACTGAAACCCCGATCCTGATCGGCCGCCCCGATGTGATCGAGGCACGCTGCGAGAAGATGGGCCTGCGCATCCGACCCGGCAGCGATTTCCAGATCGTCAACCCGGAGAACGATCCGCGCTATTACGATTACTGGAACAGCTATCACAAGCTGATGCAGCGCCAGGGCGTGACCCCGGATCTGGCCAAGGCGATCATGCGCACCAACACCACCGCCATCGGCGCCATCATGGTGCATCGCGGCGAGGCGGACAGCCTGATCTGCGGCACCTTTGGCGAATACCGCTGGCACCTCAATTATGTCACCCAGGTTCTGGGCGGCGGCACCTATGCGCCCCACGGCGCCCTGTCGATGATGATCCTCGAAGACGGCCCGCTGTTCATCGCCGACACCCAGGTGCGGATCGAACCCACGCCTGAGCAGATCGCCCAGACCGTGATGGGCGCCGCCCGCCACGTGCGCCGCTTTGGTCTGGAGCCCAGAATTGCCCTGTGTTCGCAATCTCAGTTCGGCAATATCGATTGCGACACCGGTGCCCGGCTGCGCGACGCCATAGACATTCTGGACGATAAGCCACGCGATTTCATCTACGAAGGCGAAATGAACATCGACACCGCACTGGATCCTGAGTTGCGCGGGCGGATCTTCCCCAATTCCCGGCTGGAAGGCGCGGCCAATGTGCTGGTCTTTGCCCATGCGGATGCTGCCAGTGGCGTGCGCAACATCCTGAAAATGCGCTCGGACGGGCTGGAGGTCGGCCCGATCCTGATGGGCATGGGCAACCGCGCCCATATCGTCAGCCCGTCGATCACCGCACGGGGGCTTTTGAACATGGCGGCAATTGCCGGTACGCCCGTCGCCCACTACGGCTGATAGCGACCAATTTAGCGCGCTTGCGCGCCGCCCCCGGTGAGCGGCGCGCCAGTGCCGTCACGTCAGATGCGGAGCCTGCGCTCTGCCCCGCATATGAATTGCTGAATATAAACACAAAAGTAACCCCCGACACTTAGCAAGACATTGGTATGGCCCGTGCCAAGCGGTATTGACGCGGGCTGGTCACAGAAGGCGGTTCAGGACGTAACAGGTCCGGAATTGTCCGGCGCAAGGCAGGGTCTGCCAAGGCGCAGTGCGAAGGTTGGACGAGGTGACGGAACAGTTTCCGCAACATAGCCCAGAAGGAGACGGTGGAGCCGCCGGAACCGAAAGGGACTGTCAAGCGCAGGAACAGCGGATCGGGCTGAGCCTCCTTAAGCACGCCTATCGTAACCATCTGTCCAATCTCTTCGTGAACGTCGCCTGCGTCCTGGGCGTCTACGCCCAGTTCCAGTACACGGGGCAAGGCAGCACCTTGGTCGATGCTCTGACCGCCTGTCTTCTGACGCTTTCCATTGGCCGCACGATCCTGGCAGCGCGGGACGAAAAGCACCTGTCGCAGGAAACCGATCCTGGCTCATCTCTGGCAGTCGGTGCCAGTCGGCGTTATTTCCTCGGCACATTTCTTGGCAGTCTGATCTGGGGAGGCCTGCTGCATGCTGCCTTGCAAAGCGGCAATCAGGACCTGAAGTATTTCACCGTCATCGTGGTCTCTGCCATGGCCTCCGGGGCAACCGGGGTGCTCGCGCCGATGGCAAACACGGGCCGTATCTATATCGCCACCCTGCTGACGCTGATCATTGCAGAACTGTGCCTGCAGCCTGTGCCGGAATTCGCTCTCGCCACTTTGGTTGCCGTCTTCATGGCCGTCATGTTGGTCACACACCAACGCAACTACAATATCCTACGCCATTCGATCCGCCTGCAACTGCGCAATCACGAACTGGTGCAGGACCTGCGCGTCCAGCAGGAAGCCCTGACCGAACTCAATGCAACGCTGGAAGACCGGGTCAAGAAACGCACCCGAGACCTGAAACGGCTGGCGGAACATGACAGCTTGACCCAGCTGTATAATCGCCGTGGCATCATTCAATGGGTGGAGGATCAGCAACCCAATATCCCTGACGGATATGCCTTTGTGGTGATCTTCATCGATCTGGACCGGTTCAAGCAGATCAACGACGGCATGGGCCATGCCACCGGGGACTGCGCCCTTGCAGAAATCGGCGAACGTCTTGCTGACGCCGCGCCGGAACACGCGGCCTTCTGCCGTTGGGGCGGCGACGAATTCGTAGGATTGGTTGCCGTGCCTGAAGAGCGCTGCATCGACATCGGCTATGAATTCACCGAACAACTGCGCGCCATTATCGAAAAGCCCATCATCTTCTCCAGCCAGGAGGTCACCGTGGGGTTCAGCGCCGGTCTCGCCGTCTCGCGCCCCCGTCCGGTCGCAGTCAGCGAGGCGATCAGATCTGCGGATCTGGCCGCCGGAGAGATCAAGCGGACCGGACGCGGCAACACGCTGCTGTTCTCCAAAGAGCTGGTTGAAGAAAAAGAGCGCCACCTGATCATTGCCCAGCGCCTGAAACACGCGGTGCCTGCCAATGAAATGCACCTGGCCTTTCAACCGCTCGTGCATGCGGATGATTTCTCGTTGCATTCCTACGAGGTTCTGCTGCGCTGGGACAATCCGATCCTTGGCCGTGTCAGCCCGGAAGAGTTTATTCCCATCGCCGAAGACATCGGCGAGATCGTCCGCATCGGCGAATATGTGCTGGATACGGCACTCTCGACCTACACCGAAGAACTTGGACGCGATTCACATGTGAAACTGGCGCTCAATATCTCGCTGCGGCAGCTGGTTGTGCCCGGGTTCGCAGACTTCATTCTGGGTTACCTTGAAAAATACGGCCTGTCCGCCCTGTCGCTGATCCTTGAGGTGACAGAAACGATTTTTGACGCCCGGAATCAAAACCAGATCATCGCGGTTCTAAATGCACTGCACGCCAAGGGCATCGAAGTACACATCGACGATTTCGGCACCGGCTATTCCTCGCTGTCACGCTTGCACGAAATGCCGATTTCGGCGCTTAAGATCGACAAATCCTTTGTTCAGCAGATCGACGATCAACGCTGCGCCATCATCGAAGGCAGCGTCATGATTGCTGAACGGTTCGGTGTGCATACCGTGGCCGAAGGGGTGGAAACCGTTGAACAGGCCCGCCTGCTGCACGCCATCGGCGTCACCTATCTGCAGGGCTACCTCTTTGGTAAACCCAAGCCCCATTTTGCCGAAGTGACAGTGCACTCCGACTTCCTGCTCTGGACCAAGGACAAACAGTCCCGCGCTTCCTAGATCCCGGCGCTCCGGCGGGAAAGTATCACTTCTCAGCCTTCTTTTCCCAGCGCCCGCTTTCTTCGGACCAGTATTGCGCCGAACAGCCTGCATCGGTCAGGGTTTTCCATTGCACGCGGGCATGCTGCACCGCCTCGGGGTCGGTACCATCAAACAGGATACAAACGCGCTCCAGCGCCTGCACCTCTTCTGGTGAAACCGCTGCCCCATCCACCGCCATGACGCAGCTGGGCGTGTTTGCCGCCTCGGCATCGGTGGTCAGCAGGATAGGCTGCAACGCATCATGCGGACCGCCGGCCAGCCCGTGCGGCAGGAAGGCGTCATCGCCCCCCAGCCACAGGCGTTCATCCAGCCAGGCCATGCGATCGGGGCTTTGGCCCCGCACAGCAATACGCCAGCCTGCGCCGCGCGCCTTATCCAGCAGCACGGGCAGCGTATCCTGCAGTGGCCTGCGCGTCAGATGATAGAAATAGGCGGCCCCCATGGCAGTGTCATTCGGCCTCGAACCGATCCTGCACCAGCCGGTTCAGCGCCATGACGCCCCAGCCGGTCGCCCCTTTGGGTGCATAGGCGGTTTCGGTCTTAACCGAGGCGACGCCCGCGATATCCAGATGGATCCACGGCATGCCGTCCTGAATGAACCGTTGCAGGAACTGAGCGGCGGTGATCGAACCTGCAGGACGGCCGCCGACGTTTTTCATATCGGCAATGCGCGATTTCAGCTGATCATCATAGGCTTGTCCCAGAGGCAGACGCCATGCGCCCTCATCCTCGGCTGCGGCGGATTTCAGGAAACCATTGCACAGGCTGTCATCATTGGAGAAGACGCCAGCGTTTTCGTGGCCAAGACCGATGATGATCGCACCCGTCAGGGTGGCCAGATCGATCACCCCCGCCGGTTTGAAGCGCTCCTGCGCGTACCAGAGTACATCGCACAGAACCAGACGACCTTCGGCATCGGTATTGATGACCTCAACCGTATCGCCCTTCATCGTCTTCACCACATCGCCGGGCCGGGTGGCGTTGCCCGATGGCATGTTCTCGACCAGACCAACCAGACCCACCACATTGGCCTTTGCCTTGCGCAGGGCCAGCGCCTTCATGGTACCGGTGACAACACCGGCGCCGCCCATATCCATGGTCATGTCTTCCATGCCCGCAGCCGGTTTCAGCGAGATACCACCAGTGTCAAACACAACCCCCTTGCCCACTAGCGCCAGCGGCGCGGCATCGCTCGGGCCGCCCTTCCATTGCATGACGGCGACTTTGGACGGGCTGTCCGATCCCTGCCCCACCGACAGAAGGCAATGCATGCCCAGCTCTGCAAGCGCTGCCTCGTCGAGGATCTCGACCTCAAGACCGATGTCGGAAAGCTCTTCGATCCGGCGCGCGAACTCGGTGGTGGTCAGCACGTTCGCCGGCTCGTTGATCAGATTGCGGGTCATATGCACGCCTTCAGCCACCGCCAGGAGCGGAGCGAAAGCCGTCGCCATCTCCTCCGGTGATTTATGCGCGATCACCACTTCCCCCTTCGGTGCCTCATCGGCAGCGGTCTTGTGCTGATCAAACCCATAGGCCCGCAGCGCCAGCCCCAGCGCCAGATCTGCCGCCCGAGGCATCGGCCCCGCCATCACGGTCAGCGCCTTGCCGCCTGCGCGTTTTGCCAGTTCAGCGCCGGCCTTTCGGGCCTCGGTCTGGCTGGCGCGTTTGGGCAGCACCAGTACATGCAGTGCCTCAGCGGCGAGGCCAGCAGGCCAGGCCATGGTGATCACCGAGCCGGTTTTTACCTTCTTGAACCCTTCCGATTCGATCAGCCGGGCAATGCCCCCCTTGCCCAGACGGTTGGCGGTACGCGCCGCCTGATCCATTGTCCCCTCCGGCGTCACCAGAACCGCGACATGGCCAGTCATTTCGGCCAGGGTCTTGGGATCATAGTCATCAAAACGGATCGGGGTCAGAGTGCTCATCGCATGGGCTCCTGTCGGTCTTTTACATGGTTTTGCAACAGCTACCCTGTGCTTGACGGCTTGACCAGCCCTGCGGATTGCACGCCGCGCCCGGCTTTGATCATTGCCTGCCGGCTGTGCAGATTGCAGTTTTCCCCGCCGGACAAATCCTTTAAGCTGCGGCGCAATCACAACCGCAAGATCTGGGGGGATCAGGTGTCACGCTACGACAGATATGTGCTGTCGCAATACCTGCTGTTCTTCGGCTTCTTTGCGCTCATCCTTGTAGCTGTGTTCTGGGTGAACCGGGCCGTGGTGCTGTTCGACCGGCTGATCGGAGACGGGCAGTCGGCGCTGGTCTTCCTGGAATTCACCGCCCTGACGCTACCGAATCTGATCCGCATGGTGCTGCCAGTCGCCGCCTTTGCCGCCTCGGTCTGGGTGACCAACCGGCTGCACAATGAAAGCGAGCTGACCGTGCTGCGCGCGACGGGAACCAGCCCTTGGCAAATGGCCCGCCCGGCGCTGGCTTTTGGCATCATTACCGCGCTGATGATGTCAGTGCTGACGCATTTCCTGTTGCCGTCCTCGATCAACCAGCTTGCGCTGCGCGAACGGGAGGTGTCACGCAATGTCACAGCCCGCCTGCTGACCGAAGGCAAATTCCTGCACCCAGCCAAGGGCGTCACCTTCTACATCCGGCAAATCGACCCTGACGGCACTCTCAACGACGTGTTCCTTTCGGACCGGCGCGATCCGGAGCAATCGGTCACCTACACAGGCGCCCGCGCCTTTCTGGTGCGCGATGGCGACAAGGCCCACCTCATCATGGTAGATGGCATGGCGCAGCGGCTGGATCACAAAACCCAGACGATGTCGACCACCGTCTTTTCTGACTTTTCCTATGATATCAGCTCTCTGACTCAAAAGATTGGTCAAACGACCCGCAATATCCGCGCCATTTCCAGCCTTGAGCTTCTGACCGCAAAAGAGGCGATCACCGACAGCGAAGGCTATTCGCAGGGCGCCCTCACTGAAGAACTGCATCTGCGGTTTGCCCGGGCCCTGGTCTGCGTCACGGTCGCCCTGATTGGGTTTTCCGCGCTGATGTTGGGAACATTTTCGCGCTTTGGGGTCTGGCGGCAGGCGCTGATAGCCTTTGCTCTGCTGATCGGGGTCGAGGGCCTGCGCGGTATCGTCTCGGAACCCGTTCTGAAGAACCCCGATCTTTGGCCGCTGATTTATCTCCCCGCGCTGAGCGGCCTTGCCATTGCGCTGCTGTTTCTGCATCTGGCCAGCCACCCTAGCCTGCTGCGCAGGCGGCGGCGGGCTGAACCGGGAGAGCAGCTGGCGTGAAACTCGATCTCTATTATGCGCGCAGATTTGCGCAGTGGTTCCTCGTTATCGGTGGCGTCCTAATGACGTTGGTGGTGCTGATCGATCTCAACGAGCAGATCCGCCGGTTTGACAGCCTCGACCTCGGCGCCGGTAAGTTGATCGGTCTGACACTGTTGAACGCCCCCGCCGCCTTTGACGAATTTCTGCCGCTGATCATGATCCTCAGCACCATCGTGCTGTTCGTTGGGCTCGCGCGCAGCAGTGAGCTGGTGGTGACCAGAGCCATCGGTCGCTCTGGCATTCGGGCGCTGGCCGCGCCGGTTCTGGTAGCCGCGCTGATCGGCATTCTGGCCCTCAGCACCCTGAACCCCATCGTCGCGGCGACGACCAACCGTTTCAAAACCCTTTCGGAAACCTATCGCAACGGCGGCCCCTCGGCGCTGTCGCTGTCCGGCGAGGGGCTGTGGCTACGTCAGGGTAGCCCGCAGGGGCAATCGGTGATTCACGCGTCGGGCTACGCGGGCGAGCAGCAAGACTCCAGCCTGGGAAACGGCGATGCCGACAGTATCAAACTGTTCGACATCACCATTCTCGACTACGCCCCCGGCGGCACACCAATCCGTCAGATCGTCGCCGAAAGCGCCCGGCTGCAGGGCGGCGACTGGCTGCTGACCAAGGCCAAGGTCTGGCCATTGGCCGCTGGATTGAACCCCGAAACCAGCTCGGCTGAGCACGAAGTGTTACTGGTGCCGACCACACTGACCACCGACCGGATCCGCGACACGCTTGGCACCGCTGACGGGATCTCGGTTTATGACCTACCCGCCACCATCCGCGATCTGGATGAAGCCGGGTTCTCCACCAAACGCTACGAGGTTTGGTATCAGGCCGAACTGGCCCGGCCGCTGTTCCTGGTGGCCATGGTGTTGGTCGGTGCGGCCTTTACCATGCGCCATGCCCGCTTTGGCGGCACAGGTCTGGCGGTACTCACTGCCGTCTTGCTAGGCTTTGGCCTTCACTTCATACGAAACTTTGCGCAGGTTCTTGGCGAGAACGGCCAGATTCCGGTGGCCTTGGCCGCTTGGGCTCCACCGGTCGCCGCGATTCTGCTGACTATGGGCCTGCTTTTGCATGCCGAGGACGGTTAATATGCGCCGCACCCTTTTGCTTTCCGTGCTGCTGCCGTGGCTGGGCCTGACCGTCCCCGTGCAAGCGCAGGACACCAATGCCGCAGACGCGCCGCGACAGCCTGCAATGCTGGTTGCAGACCGGGTATTCATCGCCCCGGACCGGACGCTGGTTGCCAGCGGCCATGTCGAGGCCTTTCAGGGTGACGTCCGCCTCAAGGCACAAAAGATCACCTATGACCAAAGCAGCGGCACTCTAGAAATCGAGGGGCCAATCCGGATTGATCAGGGCGGCGAGATCGTCATTCTTGCCAATGCTGCCGAAATGGACCGGGACCTGCGGAATGGTCTTCTGAGCAGTGCGCGCATGGTGTTCCAACAGCAATTGCAGCTGGCCTCGCTGCAAATGACGCGAGTCAGCGGGCGCTATACGCAGCTGTACAAGACCGCCGTCACTTCGTGTCACGTCTGCGAGGACGGAAGCCCGCCGCTCTGGCAGATCCGGGCTGAACGCGTGACCCATGACCAGCTCGAACGCCAACTTTACTTCGAGAACGCCCAGCTGCGGGTTCTGGATGTGCCCGTGTTCTATTTCCCAGGAATCCGCCTGCCCGATCCGACGCTGAAGCGAGCCACCGGTTTCCTGATCCCCTCTTTGCGCACAACCTCGAACCTCGGCTCCGGGGTCAAAGTGCCGTATTTCTTCCGGCTTGGTGATCACCGGGACCTGACGCTGTCGCCCTATGTCTCGCGCAAGACCCGCACGCTGGAGGCACGCTACAGGCAGGCTTTCCGTACCGGCACGATTACATTCGAGGGCGCCCATACCCGCGATGACCTGCAACCCGGCGACAGTCGCGGCTATTTCTTCGGGACCGGCAGTTTCGATCTGCCCCATGATGTCCGCCTCGGGTTCGATGTAAAAACCGTCTCGGACGACGCCTATCTTGCCGACTACGGCCTCGACGATCTTGACCGGCTCCGCTCGGATCTGACGCTGACCAAGGCGCAACGCGACATGATGTTCAGGGCCGGTCTTTATCACTACAAGACCCTGCGCGACAGCGAACAGCAGGAGTTCATCCCCTCGGCCGTCGCCGATCTCACCTTCCAGCGCCGCTATTTCCCGCAGACTATCGGTGGCGAAATGCGCCTGACGCTGGAGGCCCATGGCCACCGTCGACAGTCGGATCAGACCAGTACCGGCGCCTTGCCGCTGGGCCGGGACATTGCCCGTGTGACCGCCGATATCGACTGGCGCCGTCAATGGCATTTCGCGAGCGGCCTGGTGGCCGAGTGGCAGGCCGGCGCTGCGACAGATGCGTTTTCGATCTACAACGACGCCAAGTTTGACAACACCGCAACCCGGCTGACGCCGCGCAGCGCCCTGACCCTGCGCCTGCCGATGAGCAAGGTCAGCGCCACCGGCAACCGCAGCTATCTGGAGCCCATCGTCCAGCTGGGCTGGAGCGATGTCACCGGCGATGCGGTGCCCGGCGACGAAAGCGGCTTTGTCGAATTCGATCAAGGCAATCTTCTGGCCCTGTCGCGCTTCCCCGCTGTCGATGCGCGCGAAGACGGGCTGACCCTGGTCTACGGGGTCAACTGGGCGCATTACGCGGTCAATGGATGGCAAGCCTTTGCCACCGTCGGACAAATCTTCCGGCAGGATGCCGACACCCGCTTCACCAAGAGCTCGGGCCTCGGCGGCACCACCTCAGACATCCTGATGGCAGGGCAGTTGAAGCTGAGCCAGGATCTTTCGCTAACCACGCGCGGCCTACTGAACGGGTCGCTGAACTTTTCCAAGGCGGAATTCCGCGGCGATTGGCGCCACGAAAAGGGGGCGTTGTCAGGCACCTACCTCTGGCTTGGCACCGACCCGGCCGAAGGGCGCAGCGAAGAGACCTCGGAAATGTGGTTCGACGGCTCCTACGAGATTTCACCGGCCTGGCGCGCCAGCGCCAACCTGCGCTATGACATCTCTGATGCACAGGCCACGCGGGCAGGTATCGGCCTTGCCTACAGCAATGAATGCGTCACCGTCGACGTTTCGCTCAACCGGCGTTATACATCTACAACAAGTGTTGAGCCTTCGACCGATTTTGGGTTTACCATCGCGTTGAACGGGTTCTCCGTGAACAGCGGCAACAAAAAGTACAGGCGATCATGCAGCAATACCTGACCCTCCGGACTCCGGCCTCCCTGATCCATCGCGGCCTGCGGTTTGCGGCCAAGTCGGCCACGGCCCTGACGCTCTGCGCCGTTCTTCTGACGCCGGTGCCTGGCGCCGCGCAGGGGTTGTTCTCGCCTGCCATCACAGTCGATGACTCGGTCATTACATATTACGAACTCGAACAGCGCGCCCGTTTCATGGGGGTGCTGCGGGTTCCGGGCGACCTGATGAAGGCGGCCCGCAAAGAGCTGATCAATGACCGCCTGAAACTGGCGGCCATGGCTGAGGCTGGTATTGAGCCCAGCGAAGAAGAGATCACCGCAGGCATGACTGAACTGGCCGGGCGCGCCAACCTGTCGCTGAACGAATTCCTGTCGGCGCTGCAGGAAAGCGGCGTCGATCCGGAAACCGTGCGCGATTTCTCCCGCGTCGGGCTGGGCTGGCGTGATCTGGTCGGTGCCCGCTTCCTGTCACGCGCCCGCCCGACCGAGGCAGAGATCGACCGCGCCATGGGTCAGGCTGGCTCCGGCAGCGTTCAGGTTCTTCTGTCCGAGCTGATCCTGCCGATCAACGAACAAAACGCCGCACAGGTCGAGGATCTGGCGCGTCAGGTCTCGCAATTGCGCAGCTATGATTCCTTTTCCGCCGCCGCCAGCCAGTATTCCGCTGCCCAAAGCCGCGAACGGGGCGGTCAGTTGAACTGGATGCCGATCACCAAGCTACCGCCGCAGCTGCAAGAGGTCGTACTGGCCCTTAGCCCCGGCGAGGTGACCGATCCGCTGCCGCTGCAAGGCGCGGTTGCCCTGTTCCAGATGCGCGATCTGCGCGAAGTCACAGGACGTGCGCAACGCTATGCCGCGATCGATTACGCCGCCTATTACCTGCCCGGAGGGCGCAGTGCCGAGACATTGGCCAAGGCGCAAGGCATCATCTCCCAGACAGATACCTGCGACGATCTTTATGGGGTGGCAAAGGGTCAGGATCCTTCGGTTCTGGATCGTGTCAGCCTGTCCCCGGCAGAGATTGACCGCGACATCGCGATCGAGCTTGCGAAACTCGATCCCGGCGAAACCTCGACCGCAGTGACGCGCAACAACGGAAATACATTGGTTCTTCTGCGCCTGTGTGGTCGTACGGCCGAACTCGGCGAAGGTGAAAGCCGCGAAACTGTCGCCAATGCCCTGACCGCGCAGCGGGTTGATTCCCTGTCCGAAAGCTATCTGGAACAGCTGCGCGCCGACGCCCAGATCAAAGAAAAATGACCCATACGCGCCCCGTCGCGATCAGCTGCGGCGAACCGGCCGGTATCGGCCCTGAAATCGCGGCCAAGGCCTGGGCTGAGCTGCGGACCAGCTGTCCTATGCTGTGGCTCGGCGATCCGCGCCACCTTCCTGCAGGCACGCCTTATCAGGAGGTTGCGCAGCCGCAGGATGCCGCAGCGATCTGCCCGCAGGCGCTGCCGGTGCTGAAGGTGCCTTTTGCCGGGGACGCCAATACCGGAACACCGGACCCACGCAATGCATCCGGTGTGATCGCCGCAATCGAAACCGCCGTATCGCTGGTGCGCGCAGGCGAGGCCTCGGCCGTCTGCACCGCCCCCATTCACAAGAAGGCGCTGATCGACGGCGCGAGCTTTGCCTATCCCGGCCACACCGAATTCCTGGCCCATTTGGTAGGGCGCGACAGGGTGGTGATGATGCTGGCGAGCGACCAGCTGAGGGTGGTGCCGACAACCATCCATATTGCCCTCTCTGAGGTCCCCCGCGCCCTGACGCCGGATCTGCTGCGCGAAACCATCGCCATCACCGCCGAGGGCCTGCGGCGTCAGTTCGGCATTTCCAAGCCGCGCATCGCTGTTGCCGGGCTCAACCCGCATGCAGGTGAAGGCGGCGCCATGGGCCGCGAGGAGCTGGAGTGGATCGCGCCGCTGATCGCCGAGCTGCAATCGCCGGACATGACACTGACCGGGCCGCATCCGGCCGATACGATGTTTCATGCGACCGCCCGCGCCCGCTATGATGCGGCGGTCTGCATGTATCACGATCAGGCGCTGATCCCGATCAAGACGCTGGATTTCGACCGCGGCGTCAACGTCACCCTTGGCTTGCCCTTCATCCGCACCTCTCCGGATCATGGCACCGCCTTTGATATCGCGGGGACCGGTCAGGCGAACCCGTCGAGCATGATCGAAGCGCTGAAAATGGCGCAGCGCATGGCCTTGGCGACCTCTGACTGATCCTATCCCTCGCCACCCTTTACGCCTGCAGCCCCTTGCCTTGGCCCGGTATTTCACCGCATAGGAAGGGGATGAGCCAGATCGACACCCTCCCCCCCCTGCGCGAGGTCATCGCGACGCATCAGCTGTCCGCCCGTAAATCGCTGGGCCAGAACTTTCTGCTGGATCTCAACCTGACAGCAAAGATCGCCCGCCAGGCCGGCGACCTTACTGGTTGTGATGTGCTTGAGATCGGGCCCGGTCCCGGTGGCCTGACCCGTGGCCTGCTGGCCGAGGGCGCGCGCCGGGTGCTGGCGGTGGAAAAGGACAGCCGCTGCCTGCCGGTGCTGGAGGAGATCGCAGACGCCTATCCGGACCGTTTGCAGGTGATCAATGGCGACGCGCTTGAGATTGACCCGCTGCAATACCTGACGCCGCCGGTGCGGGTGGTAGCCAACCTGCCCTACAACGTCGGTACCGAATTGCTGGTGCGCTGGCTGACGCCAAAGGACTGGCCGCCGTTCTGGCAAAGCCTGACGCTGATGTTCCAGCGCGAGGTGGCCGAACGCATCGTGGCGCAGCCCGGCTCCAAGGCCTATGGGCGGCTCGCCATTCTGGCGCAATGGCGCGCCAAGGCGCAGATCGTACTGTCGCTGCCGCCAGGCGCCTTTACCCCGCCGCCGAAGGTGAGCAGCGCCGTGGTACATCTGGAGGCGCTACCCGAACCACGCTACCCGGCGGATGCGGCGACCCTGTCGCGTGTTGTGGCTGCGGCCTTCAACCAGCGTCGAAAAATGCTGCGTGCAAGCCTTAAAGGGGTGTCCCCGGATATCGAAGCGCACCTGGAGGCAGCGGGCATCCCCCCAACAGAACGCGCCGAGCAGGTCAGCCTGGAAGCCTTCTGCGCGCTGGCCCGCAGCCTGAAGCCAGTCGCGTAAGACGCCGCCCCTGCGGCAACGCCCTCATTTGACGGTCCTCCAGACCTGTAGCCCAGAGCAAAAGAAAAACCCCGGCCCGCCATCGGCGACCGGGGTTCTCTATTTCATTCGCGAGAGACCCAAACCACAGGGTGGACGCAGGAACGGGACATATCTGCCCCAATCCCATTGCAGCCCTTACTCAGCGGCTTCCGGAGTGTCTTCCGACGGTTTGGGCTTGGAGCGGCTGCGCGTGGGCTTCTTGGCCGGTTTCTTGGCCTCATCCTCTTTGCCTTCCGCTGCGGCCGGTTCTGCGACCTCGCCTTGTGCCCCTTCGGGCGCCTTCTTGGCAGCGGGCTTGCGCGGCGCGCGGGGTTTGCGCGGCGCAGATTTCTTCGGCGCAGCCTCGGAACTCGCGCTTTCCGGTGTCTCAACCAGACCGCTGTCCTGATCCTGACCGCCAGCTTCGCGCGGGTCGATCACTTCGGGCTGCGGCGCATCGGCGGGATCAGCTGCGGGTTTGGCCTGAGCCGCTTCGCGTTCCTGACGCTCCATCCGCTCGGCGCGTTCGCGATCACGTTCGGCCTGGCGTTCGCGGTTCTGCCGCTCCTGCTCTTCACGGCGCGCGTCGATTTCCCGCTGCGCTTCGTTCAGAAGGCGCAGGTAATGCTCGGCATGCTGCTGAAAGTTTTCAGCCGCAACGCGGTCATTGCTCAGCTGCGCATCGCGAGCCAGCTGGTTGTACTTGTCTATGATCTGCTGCGGAGTTCCGCGCACCTTGCCCTCGGGACCAGAGCTGTCAAAGACACGATTGACAACATTGGCGCCATTTGCAGGGCGATTTCGGTTCGACTTGGAACGCGAACGTGATTTTGACGATCTCATATGCCTAACGTCAGCCTTGATTGTAAGCGTCGTAGACCCAATCGAGCGCGCCTCAGCGCCGGGTCATCGACATTTTTGGGCTTGATGTCGCCGGGAGGAAAAACGCCCTCACCTTTGTGCGACAGTTTGAGTAACCACTTTAAGCGCCCCCATACAAGAGGCACAGCTTCTTTTTCGACCTTTTTTCTTTCTAAAGTGCGAATTTTCCCATTCGATCCGGTCTAGGCAGGCGCATTCCCACAAACAACCCGGTCCCGTCCATCAAGATCGGGAAGAACCTGAACCGCCTCCAGCCCTGCCGAGTGGAACAGATCCGCGACATCCGCGCCCTGACTTGGGCCGATTTCGACCAGCAGCCGCCCCCCCGGCACAAGATGCTGCATGACACCGGCCAGAATACTGCGATAGGCGCCCAGCCCATCTCCGCCATCGGTCAGGGCCATCTGCGGTTCATGGTCCAGAACCTCGGGGGCCAACGCCTCCATTTCAGACCGGGCGATATAGGGCGGGTTGGAAACGATCAGATCGAATGTCCCGCTCACGTTTTGCAACCAATCCGACTGACGGATATCGGCGCGCTCCGCCACCCGGTGCAGCACCGCATTGGCGCTGGCCTGCAGGCAGGCCGCCTCGCTGAGATCGACGCCAAGTCCAGAGGCATCCGGCTGTTCGGCGAGCAGCGTCACCAGAATGCAGCCCGACCCGGTGCCCAGATCCAGTATCCGTTTGAAGGGGCACGACAGCGCGGCTTCGATCAGGGTTTCGGTTTCCGGGCGCGGGTCCAGAACCTCGCCCGAGACCTTGAAACGGCGACCGTAGAACTCCCGCTCGCCGATTAGATGCGACACAGGAACGCGCACGGCGCGCAGGGCCACAAGTTGCTCATACCGGTCGGCGATCTCAGAAGACAACTCTTCCGGTGCTATCAGTGTAACACGACTCGCTTCGATTCGCGCGGCATGCGCCAAAAGAACCCGTGCATCGCGTGCAGGATCAGGCACGCCGGCCGCCCGCAGCCGCGATGCTGCGGCAGCCATGGCCTGCGCTGCGGTATTTCCCGAATGCGTCACGTCACTGCCCCAGTTCGGCCAGAAGACGCGCCTGATCATCCGCCGTCAGCGCGTCGATGATCTCATCCAGATCGCCCTGCATGATCTGATCCAGCTTATAGAGCGTCAGGTTGATCCGGTGATCCGACATCCGCCCCTGCGGGAAATTATAGGTCCGTATCCGCTCCGAGCGATCGCCCGAGCCGACCTGGCTGGCGCGGCTTTCCGAACGCTCGCTGTCGATGCGCTGACGCTCCAGATCATAAAGCCGCGTGCGCAGCACCTGCATGGCAATCTCGCGGTTGCGGTGCTGAGATTTTTCCGAGCTGGTGACAACCGTGCCGGTCGGCAAGTGGGTGATCCGCACCGCAGAATCCGTGGTGTTGACGTGCTGCCCCCCCGCGCCAGAGGACCGCATGGTGTCGATACGCAGATCGTTCGCATCAATTTTGATGTCGACGTCCTCGGCTTCGGGCAGGACCGCGACGGTTGCCGCTGAAGTGTGAATACGACCTCCGGATTCGGTGACGGGAACCCGCTGCACCCGGTGCACACCGGATTCATACTTCAGCCGGGCAAAGACATTCTCGCCCTTTATGTGGGCCACGACTTCCTTGATGCCCCCCAGTTCGGTGGCCTGTTCTTCCAGGATCTCGAACTTCCAGCCGCGCGCCTCGGCATAGCGCTGATACATGCGGAGAAGATCCCCCGCAAAAAGCGCCGCCTCGTCGCCGCCGGTGCCGGGACGGATTTCCAGGATCGCGGGCCGCGCGTCAGCCTTGTCCTTGGGCAGCAGCGACAGCTGCAGCTGATGTTCCGCTTCGGGCAGCGCCGCCTTCAGCGCCGGGATTTCCTCTTCGGCCAGTTCCTTCATATCGGGATCGGCCAGCATGGCTTCGGCCTCGGCCAGATCCGCCACCAGCTTGCGATAGGCCTGCACCTGCTCAACCACCGGCTTCAGATCGGAATATTCCTTGGCCAGGGTCGCAATATCGCCGCCGCTGGCACCATCTGCCATCGCCGCTTCAAGGTATTGAAACCGTTGCAGGATCTGCTCCAGCCGATCTTCGGGTACCATCGGGAACGCCTATTTTGTTCTTGTCATAAGGGCCATGGGCCGCCGGGGCGCTTTGGCGCGGGCCGCGCCCTGTGATATGCTAGGGGCATGCATTATACCAGTCTCCTTATCGCAACCGCGCTGATCGGCACCGCCCTGCCCCTGCAGGCGGATGTCACCGGTCCGGGCGGCAAGGTGCTCGATTGCTATTGCACCGACAAATCCGGCAGCCGGGTCGAGCTAGGCGAGTTTCGCTGCCTCTCGGTCGATGGGCGCAGCTTCATGGCGCAATGCCAGATGTCCCTGAACGTACCCATGTGGCGCGAGGTCCAGTCGGCCTGCCCTTCGGCCGCGCTGAACGGCGCGCAGTTGCCGCAAACCGAAACAGCGCACCCGCTGCCAAGGCTTTAGGCGCAAGACCAGCCAAATCGCGCGCACGCCGCACCTTGGTGCGGCGCCCGGCCCAACGGGAGCCACGCATTCTACAATGCGCCTGCGACGGGCGGGAGCGCCTCCCCCTGCTTGTTGAGCATCGCTGCCGGTTGAAAAAGCGGCGAGTTTCTTAGTCCACCGCAGCAGTGTCGCCCGCCATCTCCATCTGCGACAACCAATTGTCGATGCGGGCCTTGTTGCTGCCCAGATCGGAGCGGCCAAAGCGCAGCCGAGCGTAGACCTTCAGCAACTCCCCATCCTGCCGGGCCGTGGTGTAATCGGGAAATCCGAACAGCTTGGTCCGGGTCACATAGGTCACCATCTGGTCCTCGACCGAGCCAGCGAGCAATTGCGTGCGCGGCGCCTGCCCGGCGATACGGTCGAACCGGCGCAGCCCGTCCGGGCCTGTGTTCACCACCCGGAAGATACCCCCGCGAAATTCCTTGTCCTCGGACAGTTCCGGCTGGGTGTTCCAGTCCAAGGGATCAGAGGGCGCCAGCCGGATGAAGCCAAGAACCACAACGACAGCAGCAAGAACGATCCACCCAAGCAGCATAACACGTCCCATCTGGTCTCCCCCCGCCCCGTCTGCTGTCACCGCAGACCGCGGTGCCCTGCGCCGCGGCTGAGGTTGCCTATTTCGTCTTCACACCCGGCAGCACGCACATCAATTCGTACAGCAGGTTCGCCGCCGTCAGCGCCGTGTTGCCCGATGCATCATAGGGCGGCGACACCTCGACCAGATCGCAGCCCACGATATTGAGCCCCTTCAGGGATCGGATCAGCTCCAGCGCCTGCGGTGTCGTCAGCCCGCCGATTTCGGGCGTGCCGGTGCCCGGCGCATAGGCCGGATCAAGACTATCAATATCATAGGTCACGTAGACCGGCCTATTGCCGATATCGCGACGAATTTCCGCACCCATGTTATGCAGCTGCCGCCCCCACAGCTCCTGCGCCGGGAAATGCTGGAAGCCCCAGGACTGCGCCTCGGCAAAATCCTGTGCCGAATAGCCGGTGCCGCGAATGCCGATCTGATAGGTCTTGTCGGGAACGACCAGCCCTTCTTCATAGGCGCGGCGGAAGACGGTGCCATGGGTTTCCTTTTCGCCGAACATCTCGTCGTTGACGTCGGCGTGGGCATCCACATGAACAAGCGCCACGGGGCCATATTTCGCGGCGATGGCGCGCAGGATCGGCAGGGTGATCGAATGATCGCCGCCCATGGCCACCGGAATGGCCGAGCCCGACAGGATCGCCGCATAGCTGTCCTGGATGATGCGCAGCGAATCCTTCAGCGAAAAGGTATTGATCGCCAGATCGCCGATATCGGCAATGTTCAGGCTGTCAAAGGGCGCCGCGCCGGTGGCCATGTTATAGGGCCGCAGCATCGCGCTTTCGGAGCGGATTTGTTTCGGGCCAAACCGGGTGCCCGAGCGCCAGGAGGTGCCGATGTCCATCGGAATGCCCAGCACCGCCACGTCCAGCCCGGTCAGCGAGGTCGCTTGCGGCAGCCGCATAAAGGTATTGGGCCCGGAGAACCGCGCCAGATCGTTGCCACTGATGGGTTGATTGAACTCTGCCATTCTCTGCTCAGCCATTCTTCTTTGTCATATTCCAGCCCAGAAGGCAGATGATTTCCATCGCCACATGAGCCCCCGCAATCGCCGTCGCGCCGGTGGTATCGAACGGAGGCGAAACCTCCACCACATCGCCGCCCTTGATGTTGATCCCGGCGATATCACGCAGGATCCGCGCCACCTGCGCCGAGGTCAGCCCGCCCCAGACCGGGGTGCCGGTGCCGGGCGCATAAGCCGGGTCCAGCCCGTCGATGTCAAAGGTCAGATAGGTCGGCCGGTCGCCGAGGATGTCCTTGATGCGGCGGGCAGTCTCTGCCGGGCCGATCTCATGCACGCTGGGGGCGTCGATGATATTGACGCCCAGCGTGTCCTCGTTGGTGGTGCGGATGCCCACCTGAACCGAGGTCGCAGGGTCCACGATCCCCGATTTCACCGCCTTATAGAACATGGTGCCGTGATCCACGCGCGAGAAATCATCATCGGCCCAGGTGTCGGTATGGGCATCAAACTGCAACAGCGAGATCGGACCGTATTTCTCGGCATAGGCTTTCAGGATGGGAAAGCTGATGTAGTGATCGCCGCCCAGCGTGACCGAAGCGGTGTCGCTGTCGAGAATGCCCTTGATATGGGCCTGCAGGGTGCCGGGAAAGGCCGGGACGTTGGCATAGTCAAAGGCCAGATCGCCGTAATCCGCAATCGCCAGCTCGCTGAGGGGATCAAAGCCCCAGCCATAGGGGGCATCGGGGCTTTGCAAGAGGCTCGCCTCGCGGATCGCGCGCGGGCCCAGCCGGGTGCCGGGGCGGTTGGTCACCGCCTGATCAAAGGGTACACCAGTGATGGCGATATCCGCGGCGCTCAGATCCTTGGTGTAGCGGCGGCGCGCAAAGGACGGTGCCCCGCCAAAGGTGTTCTCAAAGCTGAGCCCCTTCAGGTCTTCGCGGGTGAAAGCCTGATCCACCTGGGTCTTTGCGTCTTCCAATGCCATCGGCCTGCCCCGTTACAAGTTGTTAACCCCGTTTCAGCCGGGAATACCCGACTGAAACTATGTTGTCACCTGCTGAGGGTGGTATGAATACCCGCCCTTGCAAGCCGGTCACGCTGCGGGTTGAGCGCGCTCCACCAGACGGGCGAAAAAGGACGCCCCGACGGGTGCGATGGCATCATTAAAGTCATACTTGGGGTGGTGCAGCCCGGCGGTATCGCCTTGGCCGATATACAGATAGGCGCCGGGGCGCGCGTTCAGCATGTAAGAGAAATCCTCGGCCCCCATGTCGCGGGTGGCATCGGGGACAACCCGGTCCTCGCCGACGATTTCGCGCGCGACGCCGACAGCAAAATCCGCCTTGTCGGCATCGTTGATGGTCGCGGGATAGCCGACCTCGTAATCCAGCGTCGCTTCGACGCCGTAAGAAACCGCCTGCCCCGCCACGATCTCCTCCATGCGGCGCATCACCATGTCCTGCACTTCGGGATCAAAGGTGCGGACGGTGCCGTTGATATAGGCCGTGTCGGGAATGACGTTGTCGACGGTGCCGGTATGGATCTGGGTGACCGAGACCACCAGATCCTGCAGCGCATAGTGATTACGGCTGACGATGGTCTGTATCGCCTGGGCAATGCCGCAGGCCGCCATCACCGGATCGCGGGTCTCGTGCGGCATGGCGCCGTGCCCGCCAACCCCCTGAATACGCACATGGAAGGTATCCACCGCCGCCATGATCGGCCCCGGCGCGGTCAGGAAACTGCCCTCGGCCAGCCCCGGCAGATTGTGCAGCGCGTAGACCTCGCCGATGTTGAATTGCTCCATCACGCCTTCTTCGACCATGATACGGGCACCGCCGATGGCCTCTTCGGCGGGTTGGAAGATCAGCGCGACGCGGCCACTGAAATTACGCGTCTCGGCGAGGTATTTCGCTGCGCCCAGCAGCATGGTGGTGTGTCCGTCATGGCCGCAGGCGTGCATGTTGCCCGCGTGGCCCGAGACGTATTCGACGCCGGTTTCCTCGGGGATGGGCAGTGCATCCATGTCGGCGCGCAGGCCAATCGTCGGCGCATCCGGCGCGTCATGCCCCTGACCGTTGATGATCGCCACCATGCCGGTCTGAGCGATGCCCTCGTGCAGCTCATCCACACCGAATTCGCGCAGGCGCTCGGCCACGAATGCGGCGGTCTTGGGCAGATCCAGCGCCAGCTCCGGGATCTGGTGCAGATGGCGCCGCCATGCGGTCATATCAGTGGCAAAATCGGCGATGCGGTTGACGACCGGCATGGGGTGGACTCCTTGGTCAGACTCGGGATGATGCATCTGACACCGATCAATAGGCAGCTGCAATGGCCGATACAGAGCTCATCCACGACGAAACCGCCGGAATCGAACGACTTTTGGAAATCATGCGCGCCCTGCGGAATCCCGAAACGGGCTGCCCCTGGGATGTGGCGCAGGATTTCGCCACCATCGCGCCCTATACCATCGAAGAGGCCTATGAGGTCGCCGATGCGATCGAGCGCGAAGCCTGGGATGAGCTGAAGGGAGAGCTGGGCGATCTGCTGTTCCAATCCGTCTTTCACGCGCAGATGGCCGAGGAAGCCGGGCATTTCACCTTTCAAGACGTGGTCACCACCATGTCCAACAAGATGGTCAGCCGTCATCCGCATGTCTTTGGTGACGAATCGCGTGATAAATCCCCCGAGCAGCAGACCCGCGACTGGGAGGCGATCAAGGCCGCAGAACGCGCGGGCAAAGCGCAACAGGGCACGCTGGATGGCGTCGCTGTCGGTCTACCCGCACTGCTGCGGGCGCATAAGCTGCAAAAACGCGCCGCCCGGGTGGGTTTCGACTGGCCCGATGCCAGCCACGTGATCGACAAGATCCAGGAAGAGGCCGCCGAACTGGTGGAGGCGCGAGACGAGCTGACACAGGACGCGGTGGAAGAGGAATTCGGCGATCTGATGTTCGTGATGGCCAATCTCGGCCGCCATCTGGGGGTGGAGCCCGAGGCCGCCCTGCGCCGCGCCAACGCAAAATTCATCCGCCGGTTCGAAGGCGTCGAAGCGCGTCTGGCCGATCTGGGCAAACGCCCCGAGGACAGCACGCTTGAAGAGATGGACGCCCTGTGGGATGCCGAAAAGGAAGCCCAGCGCGCCAAAGCCACCTGACCGTGACCAAAAGAGATACAGAAAGACCTTTCATGACCGCACGCAAGATCATCATCGACACGGATCCCGGCCAGGACGATGCCGTTGCCCTGCTGCTGGCGCTGGCCAGCCCGGACGAGCTGGAGGTGCTGGGCATCACCTGCGTCGCTGGCAACGTGCCACTGGCGCTGACCCAGAAGAACGCTCGCATGATCTGCGAAGTCGCCGGGCGCAGTGATGTGCCGGTGCTGGCCGGCTGCGATGCGCCACTGGCCCGGCCGCTGGTGACAGCGGAACATGTTCACGGCAAGACGGGCCTCGATGGCCCCCAGCTGTGGGAGCCGCAACTGCCGCTGACCGACGGGCACGCAGTGGATTTCATCATCCACAACCTGCGTCGCCATGCCCCCGGCACGGTCACCCTCTGCCCGCTGGGGCCGCTGACCAATATCGCGACGGCCTTCAGGAAGGCACCCGACATTATCGACCGGGTGCAGGAAATCGTGCTGATGGGCGGCGCCTATTTCGAAGTAGGCAATGTCACCCCCGCCGCCGAATTCAACATCTACGTCGACCCCGAGGCGGCCGAAGCCGTCTTTACCTCCGGCGTGCCACTGGTGGTGATGCCGCTGGATGTCACTCACAAGGCGCTGGCAACCCGGCCTCGGGTCGCTGCGATCCGCGCACTCGATACCCGCGCCGGTCATTTCACCGCCGATATGCTGGATTTCTTTGAACGGTTTGATGTGGCCAAATACGGCTCTGAAGGCGGACCGCTGCACGATCCCTGCGTCATCGCGCATCTGCTGCAACCGGATTTGTTCTCCGGTCGTCACGTGAACGTTCAGGTCGAAACCGGATCGGAGCTGACCCTTGGCATGACCGTCGCCGACTGGTGGGGCGTCACCGACCATGCCCCCAATGCCATGTTCATGGGCGATGTGGACGCGGACGGCTTTTTCGCCCTGATCACCGACCGTCTGGCCCGGCTATGAGCGCCGCCCTGCATCTCGCCAAGCCCGAGCATCTGGGCAAGCTCCTGCCGCTGGTCGCAGCCTGCCATGAGGAGATGGGCATCGACAGCAGCGCCGAGCAGCGCGAGGCGGCAATCGCGCCGCTGCTGGAGGGCATGCCTTATGGCGCAGTCTATATCATCGGCCCCACCCGTGCGCCGATTGGCTATATCGTGGTCACCTTCAGTTGGTCGGTCGCCTTTGGCGGCATGGACGGCATGGTGGATGAGATCTACATCCGCCCCGCCGTACGCGGCCGCGGCATTGCCACCGAAGTGCTGACAGAATTGCCCAAAACCCTGGCCGAAGCCGGGATCACGGCGCTGCACCTCTCCGTCGATCAGGCCAATGAGCAGGCACAGCGCCTTTACGCCCGCGCCCGTTTTCAGCCGCGCGAAGGCGAGATGCTGATGAGCAAGAGACTCATCCCCTGAGGCCCTAAACAGCGCATCAGGCAGGTTTTCGCCACTTTGGGCGTGTCCTTCGGATTTTTCCCAAAAGTTGATCCAGAACAGATCGGGGCGCTGAAATCGGCGCAATACTCCCCCTCAGACCACTGACAGGAGATGTCCGATGAAAGCAAAACTCACCGCACTCACCGCTGCTGCCGTTCTAGCCCTGACCGGCTGCGAGAACCTGACCACCGAACAACGCACTGTCGTTGGCGTCACCGGCGGCGCCGCTGCCGGTCTGATCGCCGCCGAGGCGCTGGATGCCAACAAGAACTGGCGCATCATCGCTGCCCTTGCCGGTGCGGCAGCTGGCACCGTGGTGGCCCAGAACCAGGCTACAAACACCTGCGCCTATGCCCGCGGCGACGGCACCTATTACGAAGCGCCCTGCCCCTGATCGCAATCTGACACCGCGCGCCTTGACCCGCGCCCTGACCGGGTGCTAGCGAGGCTTACGCTGAAAAACGCAGGGTCGGTCCGGTTATCCCGGCCCTTGCGGGACGCCGCCCTAAAGCGGCGCCTGCAAGAGTTAGTCAGGCTGGACATCCCTGCCTGAACCCGCAGCAGTCCCCGTCACC
Source organism: Pseudophaeobacter sp. 1A09344 (assembly GCF_041008745.1). NCBI lineage: Bacteria > Pseudomonadati > Pseudomonadota > Alphaproteobacteria > Rhodobacterales > Roseobacteraceae > Pseudophaeobacter > Pseudophaeobacter sp. 1A09344. The sequence continues at coordinate 281,389 of NZ_JAXGFS010000001.1, read as the reverse complement.
GGGGTGCTGCGGTATATCGAGAAATGACCCGTCGCATCCCGTTTACACAGATAGAAAACGGAGTGCATTCATGCCTCACCCCAAAACGACAGTCATCCTCGCCCAGTTCTTCATCGCGCTGATGATGGCCTTTCTGATGACCGGTATCTTCACCGCCTTTCCCACCGGCTTTGCGCCCGGATGGGTTGGCCTCTGGCTGGGACGGTTCGTGATCGCGATGCCCATCGCCTTTGTCCTGTCGCTGGGCGTCGGCCCACTCGCCTTTTTCCTGGCCAGCCGCCTGATCCGCCTCCTGACGCTGTCACGCAGCGCCGGGTGAACCGCCCGCAGGACACGCAAAAGGCCCCGCCGATACCGACGGGGCCTTTCATCAGATCTGTCGCCTGATCCTTACTTCAGGATCGAACGGCCTGCGTATTCGGCCACTTCGCCCAGCACTTCTTCGATGCGGATCAGCTGGTTGTATTTCGCAAGCCGGTCGGAACGCGCCAGCGAGCCGGTCTTGATCTGGCCGCAGTTGGTAGCAACCGCGAGATCAGCAATGGTGGCATCCTCAGTCTCGCCCGAACGGTGCGACATCACGTTGGTAAAGCCCGCGCGATGCGCCATGTCGACGGCCCGCAGGGTTTCGGTGAGCGAGCCGATCTGGTTCACCTTCACCAGCATCGAGTTGGCCGAGCCGCGCTGGATGCCTTCGGCCAGACGCGCCGGGTTGGTCACAAACAGATCGTCACCCACCAGCTGCACCTTGTCGCCGATGGCGTCGGTCAGGGCTTTCCAGCCGTCCCAGTCATCTTCGCCCATGCCGTCTTCGATCGAGATGATCGGGTAATCGTTCACGAGCGCCGACAGGTAAGCGACGTTTTCATCGCTCGACAGGGTCTTGCCTTCGCCCGAAAGGACGTATTTGCCATCCTTGTAGTATTCGGTCGCAGCACAATCGAGCGCCAGATAGATGTCCTCACCCGGGCGGTAGCCTGCCTTCTCGATGGACTTCAGAACGAAATCCAGCGCTTCGCGGGTCGATGCGATATTGGGCGCAAAGCCACCCTCGTCGCCGATCCCGGTGTTAAGGCCCGCTGCGGTCAGCTCTTTCTTCAGGGTGTGGAACACTTCGGCGCCCATGCGCACCGCGTCGCGGATGTTCTCCGCGGCCACCGGCATGATCATGAATTCCTGAATGTCGATCGGGTTGTCGGCATGTTCGCCGCCGTTGATGATATTCATCATCGGCACCGGCAGAATCCGCGCCGAGGTGCCGCCCACATAGCGGAACAGCGGCTGGGTGGTGAAATCGGCTGCCGCCTTGGCCACGGCCAGCGATACGCCCAGAATGGCATTGGCGCCCAGACGGCCCTTGTTGGCGGTGCCGTCCAGCTCGATCATCGCGCTGTCGATGGCAACCTGCTCGGTCGCGTCAAAGCCGACCAGCTCTTCGGCAATCTCACCGTTGACGGCGGCCACGGCCTCCAGAACGCCTTTACCCATGTAACGGCTCTTGTCGCCGTCGCGCTTTTCCACCGCTTCATGGGCGCCGGTCGACGCGCCCGAGGGGACAGCGGCGCGGCCCATGGTGCCGTCTTCGAGGATCACATCAACCTCGACGGTCGGGTTGCCCCGGCTGTCAAGGATTTCGCGGGCGTGAATGTCGATAATGGTGCTCATCGGTCGGTTCCTGACTGTGGCAATTGGTTGCCAGCGTCATAGCAGCCGAGGGCAGATTGTAAACCGTTTCCGTTATCGCTAACGCGCCTTTATTTCACCGGTTAGGGCTAACAATTCGCTGTTTGCGCCAACAGTTTTGCAGCTGCGGCGATGTGCCTGATCAGGCCGCCGCCGGAACGGCGCGGGCCAGTCGACGTTCGCGCAGGAAGGTATAAAGGCCAGAGGCGATGATCAGCCCGGCCCCGGCCAGGGTCATGGCATCGGGGCGTTCGTTGAACATGATGACGCCCGCCAGCAGCGAAAAGACAAGCCGGGTATAGCGGAAGGGCGTCACAGCCGAGGCATCCCCGACCCGCATCGCCGAAACGATACCGTAGTAACCCAACACACCGAACAGAACGCCGCCCAGCATCATCAGCGTTTCGCCCCCCTCCAGCGCCCGCGCCTCTCCGGGCGTCAGCACCAGCAGCAGCGCCGCCGCCGGAATGACGGCTGCAAAGGCCTGAAAACTGACCACGGTGGAGGGCACGGCACTGTCCATCACCCGTGTCAGCAGATCCCGCGCGGCAACCGCCCCAACCGAGACCAGCACCAGCAGGGCAGCAGGCTCAAATCCGCTGAGCCCCGGCCGGATAATCATAAGAACCCCAGCGAAACCAACAAGGATCGCGCTCCAGCGCCGCCAGCCGACCTGCTCACCCAGAAACAGCGCCGCGCCCATAGTGATGACCAAAGGCGTTGCCTGAAACACGGCGGCCACAACGGAAATATCCACCAGCGCCAGCGATGTGGCAAAGCTGACCGCAGCCAGCGCCTCGGTCAGGGCGCGCAGCACCGGCATCCGGCGCCAGGCGCGCGGGGCAAAGATCCGGTGCCCCTGCAATTTCGCCAGAACTGCAAAGACGCTGCCGCTGCCGAGCCCCAGAAGGATCAGGATCTGCCCCACCGGAAGCCCCTCGGACAGGGTCTTGATGAACATATCCTCCAGGGTGAAGGCTGCCATCGCTCCGATGACCAGAAGAATACCGTTGATGTTGTTCATGCGCGCGCCCTTCCTGTGCCCGGCCCCCGCGATAGGCGCCCTGCAAATCCGGGCATGCCCAGCATTGCCGCCACCGGCAAGCGGTTTCGCGACAGGATGACGCAACATGTTGTGATGTTAATCATCACGCATCGTGATGAATGCGGCTTGTCAGCTCTTTTTTGTCGGCACGCCGTAAAGTTCCAGCTTGTGCCCCTTCAGCTGGTATCCAAGCTTGGCCGCGATCTTTTCCTGCAGCGCCTCGATCTCTGGGTCGCAGAATTCGATCACTTCGCCAGTGTTGATGTCGATCAGGTGGTCGTGATGTTCACGGTCCGCGTCCTCGTAACGGGCGCGGCCGTCGCCAAATTCCAGCCGGTCCAGAATACCGGCCTCTTCGAACAGCTTTACCGTGCGATATACCGTGGCCAGCGAAATCCCGGCATCCAGCGCGCTGGCCCGGGCGTAGAGTTCCTCCACATCCGGATGATCATCGCTGTCCTGCAGGGCGCGCGCAATCACACGGCGCTGGCCGGTCATACGCAGGCCCTTGGCCTCGCAGCGGGCGATAATCGATTCTGCCATCGCAGTCCTCTCCGTTTCTGGGCTCCCTGTGTAACGAACCAAGCTCGGGGCGCAAACCGTCAAATCACCTGTCGTGCCCATTGACATTCCGAGCCGGGGCCTCCATTTGGGCGTCAGGCATCCATCCCTGCCGCGTGAGCAGAGACGGCCCGGTTGCACCTGAGGTGCAGGCATTTCCCGGCGTCTTAGTGATATGCCCGTGTTCCCAAAATCACGCGTGGGGCGTTTGCAGAGGCCAGCGGCCTGGCATCCGGCCAGCCCCCGCCCGAGGTCCCTGCCCCACCCATCTCCGCAATCCGGGACGCGGTCCCGGAGCTGCGGCACCGGTCTTTTGCATGATGCAAAGGCCGCGAAAGGACGACAAGTGACTGAATTTTCGACTATGGGGCTGCCGCAGCAGCTTCTCGCCCGCCTTGATGACATGGGTCTGAAGGATCCGACCCCGATTCAGGCGCGCGCCATTCCCCATGCCCTGAACGGCGAGGACGTACTGGGTTTGGCCCAGACCGGTACCGGCAAGACCGCCGCCTTTGGCATTCCGCTGATCACCCGCATGCAGGACTATGGCCGCAAACCAGCGGCCAAGACCGTGCGCGGTCTGGTTCTGGCGCCGACCCGCGAACTGGCCAACCAGATCGCCGCGACCCTCAAAGGGCTGACCGAAGGCTCCCCGATGAAGATCGGCCTGGTGGTCGGCGGTGTTTCGATCAACCCGCAGATCCAGCGTATTGCCCGCGGCACCGACATTCTGGTGGCCACCCCCGGCCGCCTGCTGGACATTCTGGACCGTAACGCGCTGGATCTTGGCTCCTGCGACTTCCTGGTGCTGGACGAGGCCGACCAGATGCTGGACCTCGGCTTCATCCACGCCCTGCGCAAGATCTCGGCCCTTCTGCCGGAAGAGCGCCAGACCATGCTGTTCTCGGCCACCATGCCGAAACAGATGAACGAGATCGCCAACTCCTACCTGCAGCGCCCGGTGCGCATCGAAGTGACCCCTCCGGGCAAACCGGCGGCCAAGGTCACCCAATCGGTGCATTTCATCGCCAAGGCGGAAAAGCTGAGCCTGCTGAAAGAGTTGCTGACCGAGCACAAGGACGAGCGCACGCTGGTCTTTGGCCGCACCAAACACGGCATGGAAAAGCTGATGCGGGTGCTGGACAAGGCCGGTTTCGCCGCTGCCGCAATCCACGGCAACAAGAGCCAGGGTCAGCGCGAACGTGCCCTTGCCGCCTTCAAATCCGGTGAGATCAAAGTGCTGGTGGCCACCGATGTGGCCGCGCGGGGTCTGGATATCCCAGACGTGAAATACGTCTACAACTACGAACTGCCCAATGTGCCGGATGCCTATGTGCACCGCATCGGCCGCACCGCACGCGCGGGCAAGGACGGTCAGGCCGTCGCATTCTGCGCACCGGACGAGATGGATGAGCTGAAGGCGATCCAGAAGACCATGAAGATCACCATTCCGGTCGCCTCGGGCCGCCCGTGGGAAGTGCTGCCCGATCCGGCAGCGCCCAAGGGGCGTCGTGGCGGCCCGGGTGGCGGCGGCAAACCCGGCGGCGGCGGACGCCCCGGTGGCAACCGTCGGCGTCGTGGCGGCGGCGGAGGCCGCGGTGTCCAGGGTCAAAGCGGCGGTCAAGGTGGCAGCGGCCAGGGCAACGGACAAGGCGGCCAGCGCCGTCGCTCCAGCTAAGCCAAAGCTGCTAACAGATCAGAAAAATCGGAAACCGCCGCGCCATTGCGTGGCGGTTTTTTTTGTGCGGCGGATGCCTAACCGGCGCGCCGCAGGTCCGCCCAGACCGGCAGGTGGTCCGAGGCGATATGCGCTGGCTGCGCCTGATGCACCCCAGCCCGCACCACCTCCAGACCTGTGCTATGGGCAATGCGGTCCAGCGCGCCAAGCGGTCGCAGCGCCGGAAAACTGGGTGCAGGCGGCAGGAACCGCATCATCGGCGCCAGCCGGTCCAGCACAGAGCTGCGCGACCAATCGTTGAAATCACCACCCCAGACCGTCGGCATATCGGTCCATTTCGCGCTGTGCTGCGCCAGATGCCGCACCTGCGCCCGCCGCGCCCGCCCGGTGAGACCCAGGTGCGCGCCTACCACTCGCAGGGGGCCGATGGGGGTGTCAAAGGCCGCCCAGACCGCGCCGCGCGGCTCCAGACCCGGCAGGTCGATATGCCCCTTGTCGCGCAGGGAAATTCCCTGGCCTTTCCAAATCACCGCATTGCCGTGCCAGCCCAGCGATCCGGCCCCGCCCAGATCCACATCCTGCCAACCCGCCTCGTTCAGAACGAAATGCGGCAGCGCCGCGGGCCGGGGCGGCAGACGCTTGTCCGCCTCCTGCAACAGCACGATCCGCGCGCCCATGTCCTCCAGCACGTTCAGGATACGGCGTGGCTGGCGGCGCAGGTCCAGACCAACGCATTTCTGAATGTTGTAACTGGCCAGACGCAGGGTGGTCTCGGGCATGGGGGCTCCTTTCCCGGCCAGTGTTCATCGCCCGCACAGCCGGTGCAAGCCAAGATCGCCCTGCCTGCGTCAAGGCGCGCACGATTGCAGCCGATTTTGGCGAAACGTCTTGCTTGACAGTCCGTTACCTCCCGGTGCTGATGCGCCCATGACAGAAAAAAGATCCATGGACGCCGCGGGCGCCCTTGCCCTGACCGGCTTTGCCGCCCTTCTTGGCTTCAATCAGGTTGTTATCAAGATCGCCAACGGTGGCTTTGGCCCGGTGTTCCAGGCCGGGCTGCGCTCGCTTATCGCGCTGGCGGTGATCCTCATTTGGGTCTGGCTGCGCCGCTCCAGGCTGCGCCCCGAAGGCGGCATGCCAGCGGGGGTCCACGGCTGGGGCATCGTGGTGGGCCTCTTGTTTACCGGTGAATTCATCTGCCTGTTCTGGGCGCTGGATGTCTCATCCGTGTCGCGGGTGACGATCATCTTCAACTCGATGCCCGTGTGGCTGGCGCTGGCCGCGCATCTGTGGCTGCCGGGAGAGCGCTTGAGCGGGCTGCGCGTTGTTGGCCTGGTGCTGGCCATGGGCGGTGTGGTGTTGGCGGTGCTGGATCGGGACGCCAGCGGCGCTTCGGTTCTGGGCGACGTGCTGGCGCTGATCTCGACCCTGTGCTGGGCCGGGCTTGCCTTCTGTGTGCGGGCAACGCCCTTGTCGCGGGTGCCCGCGGTGACGCAGCTGATTTACCAACTGGCCGTCTCGGCCGTGCTGCTGCTGGCGCTGTCACCGCTTTTCGGGCCGCTGCTGCGCGCACCCGAGCCGATCCATATCGCAGGCGTGCTGTTTCAGGCGATTGCGATTGCCAGCCTCGGATACCTGCTGTGGTTCTGGCTGTTCACCATCTACAAGGCCGGGTCTGTCGCCTCCTTCAGCTTCCTGTCGCCGGTGCTTGCCGTGCTGATGGGCTGGCTGATCCTTGGCGAGAGACTGTCATATGAGGTCTGGCTGGCGCTGGCCCTGGTGGCGGCAGGCGTCTTCCTGATCAACCGCCCCGACAAACGCACCACAATCGGATAAGCAAGCTCTCCCGCCCGTCGCGGGTGCATCACGGATGCATCCGCTCCCGTTGGGTCTGGCGCGCCATGTCGCGCGCGCCGTGCGCAGCACGGCGCCTGGCCCAAGGGGGAGAGCGCCTCCGCAAGGAGGCCGAGCCCGCGCGGGAGCGCTGCCCCTGCTTCTCTGCCTCAGGTGCCGCAGAAAGTTGCTGCGACCACCTCTTCAGGGCGCGGCGGGTTTTGCAGCTCCGCGTACTCTGGCTGATCCTCATAGGGGCGCGCCAGCACCAGATTGAGCCGTTCAAACGGCGCCATGTCGCCATCGACCGCGGCCGCGATCATCTCTTCGATACGGTGGTTGCGCGGGATGCAGGCCGGGTTGACCTGCCGCATCAGCGCCTCGGGGTTTTCCTCTGTCTCCAACCGCTGGCGCCAGCCCATCGCCCAGCTGTCAAAGGCCGCAGGGTCAAGGAACTGGTCACGGGCATTATCACCCGCCAATGCCCGGAAGGCATTGGTGAAATCCGCCTGACCCGCCGCCATGCGCTCCAGCAGATCCTCGATCAGCGCCATGTCGCCCTCTTGCGGCGTGGCGATGCCGATCTTGGCGGCAAAGCGACTGAGCCATTCGCGCTCGATCACTCCGGGCATGGCATGCACGATTTCGGTGGCTTCCTCGACGCCTGCCTGCGGATCGTCCAGCTGCTGGATCAGCGCCGTGGCCAGCTGCGCGAGGTTCCAGACGATGATTCCCGGCTGGTTGTCATAGGCATAGCGCCCCATCCGGTCGATCGAGCTGAAAACCTGCGAGGGATTGTAAACGTCCATGAAGGCACAGGGGCCATAGTCGATCGTCTCGCCCGAGATGGCGCAATTGTCTGTATTCATCACCCCGTGGATAAAGCCCACCGACATCCACTGCGCCACCAGCCGCGCCTGCGCATCGCGCACCGCGCGCAACAGGCCCATGGGACGCTGCACGTCGGGATAATGGCGATCAATGGCGTATTGCGTCAGCCGCTGCAGCGCCGCGACATCACCGCGCGCAGCAAAGATCTGGAAGGTTCCCACCCGCAGATGGCTTGCCGCCACCCGCGTCAAGACCGCGCCGGGCTTGGCGCCTTCACGCCAGACGGGATCGCCGGTTTCCACAGCAGCCAGCGCTCGGGTGGTGGGGATGCCAAGCGCATGCATCGCCTCGGACACCACGTATTCCCGCAACACCGGCCCCAGCCAGGCGCGCCCGTCGCCTTGCCGCGAATAGGGCGTACGGCCTGAGCCTTTGAGCTGGATATCCCGGCGCTTGCCATCGCTGCCGATGGTTTCGCCCAAAAGGATCGCGCGCCCATCCCCCAGCTGCGGATTGAAGTTACCGAACTGATGCCCCGCATAAAGCTGCGCCAGCGGATCGGCCCCCTCGGGGATGCGGTTGCCGCCGAACACCTCGGCCATCTCCGGCAGATCGCCCGGGGTGATACCCATGAGCTGTGCCAGATCGTTGTTGAAGGCAAGCAGGCGCGGCGCGGACACCGCTTCCGGCGCCTGTTTGCTGTAGAACTGAGGCGCAAGCTGCGCGTATGTGTTGTCAAAGGGGATGTGCAATGTCATGGCCCAAACATATGCGGCAAGCCACGGATTGCCAGATCAAACAGGCACAGACAGCAGGAAAGAGGCGCGAATGACGGCGGACCAGATCATCGAAAAGCTGAAACTGGAACCCCACCCCGAGGGCGGCTGGTACCGGCAGACCTGGGTTGCCGAGAACGAGGGTCGCCCCACCGGCACTTGCATCTATTTCCTGCTCAAAGCGGGGGAGGCCAGTCACTGGCACCGCGTCGATGCGGCCGAGATCTGGCTGTATCACGCAGGCGCGCCGCTGGTCCTGTCGCTGTCCGAAACAGATGAAGGCCCCGCCACAGATCGCCTTTTGACCCCGGATCTGACCAAGGGAGCGCCGCAGCTGATCGTGCCCACAGGTCACTGGCAGGCCGCGCGCACAACCGGAGACTATACGCTGGTCAGCTGCACCGTGTCTCCTGGGTTCCAGTTCGAAGGGTTCGAGCTGGCCGCGCCAGAGTTTGATATTCCGCGCGCATAACCCTTTGGCGCGCCCCCTCTGACACGGCCGCAAGGCCGGGTCGCGCCCGACCCTCCCCACGGGAGGGCGCATTCGCCCCCTCCCAGGGTCAGGCCCGCCCCTTCGTTCTACATGAAGGCCACCTACCCCTCGCCCGGCACGCTCACCACACCGCCCCCGACGCAGGCGCGCACGCCTGTGGTGCCGGGACAGGAGGTCGGCATGCCCCGCGCCACCCGCACCGCCAGATGGGCAAATGCCTGCGCCTCCAGCATATCGCCATCAAGACCGACGTCCTCGACCGGCTTGACCGGGCAATCGAGAGAGACCCGCAGCATTTCCATCAGCACCGGGTTCTGCCGCCCGCCACCAGTGACCAGAACCATTTCGGGTCCTTCGGGGCAATGCTCCATCCCCTGCGCCACGGCGGCGGCACACATGGCGGTCAGCGTCGCTGCGGCATCCGCATCGCTCAGCTCCCCGACCAGCTCTACCATTTCGGAGAAATCGTTCCGATCCAGCGACTTCGGCGGCATCTTTGCAAAGAACCCCTCAGCCAGGAACAACTCCAGTGCGCCCTCTTCGACCTGCCCCTTGCGGGCAATCGCGCCATCCTTGTCAAACGGCAACCCCAGCCGCGCCTGCAGCAGATCGTTGAGCGGCGCATTGGCTGGCCCGGTGTCAAAGGCCAAGAGCGCGCCGGGATCTTCGGGCCGCTCGAACCGCGGGTCCACATAGGTGAGATTGCCAACCCCGCCGAGGTTCAGAAAGCATAGCGGGCGCGTCGCGCCGATGTATTTGGCGCAGGCAAAGTGGAAGAATGGCGCCAGCGGCGCGCCCTCACCGCCCAGGGCCACGTCATCAGAGCGGAAATCCCAGACCACGGGCCGTCCCAAAGCCTCGGCCAGGGCCGCGCCATCGCCCACCTGCAGCGTGCCCTGTCTGCGCGGCGCATGGGCCAGGGTCTGGCCGTGAAAGCCGACGATCTCAGCCGTGGGAAACCCGGACAGAAGCTCGGCATGGACCTGATCGGTCAGCGCGCCCGCGGCCTCAACCTCTGGCCCTGACCAATGGCCGAGCCCCGCGCGCAGCACCGCGCGCTCCGCCTCGCAATAGGGGCGGTAACCACTGTCACCAAAAGCAAAGATCCGCTCTCCGTCGGTCTCGACCAGCGCCGCATCAACGCCATCCAGCGAGGTGCCACTCATGGCGCCAAGCGCGATCACCCTACCGGTTTTTGCAATCGCTCGTGTCATTTCCCTGCCCTTCAGCCAGATCAACCGGGCCCGCCTGCCTGCAGACTGCCCAACGCGCATGGATTTTCTGCGCAAAAGCAGGTTCCATGTGCCCCTTTTGCGTTTTATACACCACGTCGCAATAGACAAGCCGAGGCATGCCATGACCTATCATCCCAAATCGGATTTCATCACCGTGATGATGGAGCGCGGGTTTCTCGCCGACTGTACGGACTATCAAGGTCTGGACGAGGCGCTGATGACCCCTGGCCAGTCCGGCTATATCGGCTTTGACGCCACCGCGAAATCGCTGCACGTGGGATCGCTGATCCAGATCATGATGCTGCGCTGGCTGCAAAAGACCGGCCACAAGCCGATCACCCTGATGGGCGGCGGCACCACAAAGGTGGGCGATCCGTCCTTTCGTGCCGATGAACGCCCGTTGCTGACGCCCGAACAGATCGACGACAATATCGCCGGAATCAAAAAGGTGTTTTCGGCCTATGTCGATTATGGCGACGGCCCGAATGGCGCCATGATGATCAACAACGACGAATGGCTGAGCGATCTCAACTACCTTGAGTTCCTGCGCGACATCGGGCGGCATTTCTCGGTCAACCGGATGCTGTCCTTTGAAAGCGTGAAATCGCGGCTGGACCGGGAACAATCGCTCAGCTTCCTCGAATTCAACTACATGATCCTGCAGGCCTATGACTTCCTGGAGCTGAACCGCCGCTATGGCTGCATCCTGCAGATGGGCGGCTCGGATCAGTGGGGCAATATCGTCAACGGTATCGACCTGACCCGCCGGGTGCTGGACCACGAGATCTACGGTCTGACCTCGCCGCTGCTGACCACTTCGGACGGCAAGAAGATGGGCAAGTCGCAGAACGGCGCGGTCTGGCTGAACCCGGATATGCTCTCCCCTTATGAGTTCTGGCAGTTCTGGCGCAACACCACCGATGCGGACGTAGGCCGGTTCCTCAAGCTTTACACCGAGATGCCGCTGGACGAATGCGAGCGTCTGGGCGCGCTGGCCGGGTCCGAGATCAACGAGGCCAAGGTGATCCTCGCCAATGAGGTGACCACCCTGCTGCACGGCGCCGACGCGGCCGCCGCTGCCGAGGCCACCGCACGCGAGGTGTTCGAGAAAGGCGGCGTCGGGGACGATCTGCCGACCCTGACCCTGACGCCCGCCGATCTGGGTGACGGGATCTCGATCGTGCAGCTGATCGTGAAATCGGGTCTGGCGAAATCCGGCAAGGAGGCCAAGCGGCTGATCTCCGAGAATGGCGCGCGCATCGACGATGGCCCGCTGAGCGATGCAGGCCTGATGATCGACGCGGGCGCACTGGCCTCTCCGATCAAGCTGAGCGCGGGCAAAAAACGCCACGCGCTGGTGCAGTTGGCGGACTAAGCGCCACTGGCTATGTGATGAAGAACATTGAAGAGGCTGGGCTTCCTGCCTCTTTTTTGTTGCTGCCTGCGCTGCTTTGCCTGCCGTGTCGGCCCTTCTCCTAACAGGAGTGGGAGTGCCCCGTTATTGAGCGCAGAGCACACCGCACCCGGCGGCAGGGCTAGAAGAACAGAAACTCCGCCAGCGTCAGCAGGATGAAGACCGGAACCGACAGGCCCGTCGCCACAAGAAGGGCTGCGGTCTTGGTGATCCGGGGGCTGGGGGCGCATCGGCCCAGAACTTGGGACTGTTTTTTCATGCGCCCCATTAACCCTGAATTAGGTTTCCACTCGGTAAACATATAGGCATGTTTGATTTCATTCCTGCCGGAACGGCCCAGACCTCGACCCAGCCCGGACGGCACGACACCCTGCCCCAATCCGAAGAATTTCTGCGCGCGCTGCAAGCGACCGGGCAGGATCCGTTGGTCCTGGAGCGGATGAACAATACCACCGTCCTGCGGCAACGGTTCTGGGGCCGCATCGACGTCGCCATGGTCAACCGGGCCACGGTGCACAAACCCCTGCGCCTGCTGGAAATGCTGCAAGAAGAAGGCCTGCGCCGCACGCCGGTGATCCTGTCACCGGAAACCCCCACACCCGAACTGGCCCGCCACGGCGCGGTGCCTCTGATGGGCCCCGCAAGCGTCGCCCGGCTTGGGCTGGCGCCCTGCCCCGATGCCCGCCGCGCCGCACTTCATCAGAAATGGCGCAACCGGCTGAAACACGGTGAATCTCAATCCCTGCGCCTGACGCGGCAGAACATGCCGGTGGATCCGACTCACTGGCTGTTTGCGGCCGATCAGGCAAAGCAAACCGAACGCGGCTATCGCAGCTGGCCCGTCGGCCTGACTCTGGCCTATGCGCAGGCCAATCCCGGCACGGCGAAACTGTTTCAGGCCTTCGAGGGCAAAGAGCCTGTGGCGGCGATTCTGGTGCTGCGCCACGGGCAGCATGCGACCTACCACCTGTCCCACAGCAGCGACCGCGGCAAACAGCTGTCGGCCCATAACCTGTTGATGTGGGAAGCGATGAGCTGGCTGTCCGCCCAGGGCTGCAAAACGCTGGATCTTGGCGTTATCAACACCGAAGACGCGCCTGGCCTTGCCCGGTTCAAACTTGGCACCGGCGCCGATCTGCACCGTCTTGGCGGCACCTGGATTTACTGGCCGCCGATGGGCCGCCTGCTGGCGCCACTGGCGCGGCTGGACCGGCGCATGATGACGGCGGGTACCGCTGGACAGATCTGATCCCCCATGTTTATTTGAACACATGTTCAGATACTGGGAGGACCCCTGCTCATGAAACTTGACCAGACATGCGCGGTAATCACCGGCGGCGCATCCGGCCTTGGCGAGGCGACTGCCCGCCATTTTGCCGAAGGCGGTGCCAAGGTTACAATCCTTGACCGCGACGCCGAGCGCGGCGAGAAGGTTGCGGCCGAGATTGGCGGCTTTTTCGTTCAGACCGATGTCACCGACGAAGACTCGGTTGCCGCAGCGATTGCCTTTGCTGCCGAGAAGATGGGCCGGATCTCCGCCTGCGTGAACTGTGCCGGCATCGCCTATGGCATCAAGACCGTCGGCAAGGACGGCGCGCATCCGCTGGATGCCTACAAGCGCACCATCGACATCAACCTCGTCGGCACCTTCAACGTGGCACGGCTGGCCGCGGTAGAGATCGCCAAGAACGACCCCGAGCCCGATGGCGCCCGTGGCGTGATCATTAACACCGCGTCCATCGCGGCCTTTGACGGCCAGAAAGGCCAGGTTGCCTATTCCGCTTCCAAGGGCGGTGTCGTCGGCATGTGCCTGCCGATGGCGCGGGATCTGGCGTCCTCGGGCATCCGGGTAATGACCATCGCACCGGGCATCTTCATGACCCCGATGCTGGCCGGTCTGCCCGAAGAAGTGCAACAGCAACTGGCCGCCGATGTGCCGAACCCACCGCGCCTTGGCGATCCGGCGGAATACGGCCGCCTCGCAGGCTTCATCGTCGAGATGGGATACCTCAATGGCGAAGTGATCCGCATCGACGGCGCCCTGCGCATGCGCTAAAAATAGCGGATTAACAATACGTTAATCTAAAACATTAAAGGGGCGCCGTATCAGGCGCCCCTTTTCTTGTGGCAGTCTAGTCACCGCATCCCTGAATGAACAGTTAACGATAAGATACTGATTTTAGATAATGTTTCGCGCACGAAACAAATCCGCTCAGGCATCGCCCGCCTTTTCTTCCAGCTCCAGCCACTCTTCCTCTGCAGCCGCCAGTTTTTCCTGGCGCTCTACAAGGGCTTCGGTGGCTTTCTTGAATTTCACCGGCTCACGCGTGAACAGTTCGGGATCTGCCATCAGCTGTTCCAGTTTGGCGATCTCCTGCTCCAGCCGGTCGATCTCATCCGGCAGGGCCTCAAGCCGGTGTTTTTCCTTGAAACTGAGACCTTCCTTCGGCGCCGCCTCCTGCTTGGGCTTTGGCTTGGAAGGTTTTGACTTTTCGACCTTTTCCTCCGCCTCTTTTGGCGCCCGTTGGGACAGGTAATCGCTCCAGCCGCCCGCATAAGCCGTGGCGCGCCCGTCGCCCTCCATGGCGATGGTGGTGGTGGCAACACGGTCCAGAAAATCCCGGTCGTGGCTGACCAGCAGCACCGTGCCGTCATAAGCGTCCAAAAGCTCCTGCAGCAGATCCAGCGTTTCCACATCGAGATCGTTGGTCGGCTCGTCCAGCACCAGAAGGTTGCTTTGCCGCGCCATCAGTCGGGCCAGCAACAACCGCGCCTTTTCCCCGCCTGACAGGGAGCGCACCGGCGCCCGCGCCTGCCGTTCATCGAACAGGAATTCCTTGAGGTAGCCCACCACATGTTTGGGCTGTCCCCGCACCATGACCTGATCGGCCTTGCCGGAAATTCCCAGCGCCGGATCCGTTGTCAGGTTTTTCCAGAGGCTGGCATCGGGATCGAGCTGATCGCGGGTCTGATCGAACAGGGCAATCTCCAGATTGGTGCCAAGGGTAACGCTGCCCGCGTCCGGCTCTTCCAGCCCAAGCAGCATCTTCAGCAGCGTCGTCTTGCCCGCGCCGTTGGGTCCCACAAAGGCGACGCGATCGCCGCGCTGCACCTTCAGCGAGAAGTTCGAGACAATGGTCTTATCATCAAAGGCCTTGGAAAGGCCCTCGGCTTCGATCACCTTGCGGCCTGACTTGGGTCCGGCATCCAGCGCCAGTTCGGCCGCGCCCTGGCGTTTAATCTGCGACGCGCGCTCGGCCTTCAGGTCCTGCAGCGCCCGCACCCGGCCCATGTTGCGTTTGCGCCGAGCCGAAATACCTTCGACGGCCCAGCGGCTTTCGGATTTGATCAACCGGTTCAGCTTGTGCCGCTGCTGGTCTTCTTCTTCCCAGATCTTGTCGCGCCAGGCCTCGAAGGCGTCAAATCCCTTTTCCTGACGCCGCACTTGCCCCCGGTCGACCCACAGGGTGGCGCGGGTTAACGCGCGCAAAAAGGCCCGGTCGTGAGAGATCAGCACGTAGGCCGCGCGGGTGGATTTCAACTCCCCTTCGAGCCAGGTGATCGCCTCGATGTCCAGATGGTTGGTCGGCTCGTCCAGTAGCATCAGATCGGGCGCTTCGGCCATCAGCTTGGCCAGGGCCGCGCGGCGCCGTTCGCCGCCCGAGGCAGTCTCCACCGGGCGCGCGGGATCAAACTTCAGCCCCTCGCCCGCGCGCTCCACCCGGTACATCTCGCCCGGCTCCAAAGCGCTGGCGGCGAAATCACCAAGCGTCGCAAACCCGGTCATCTGCGGGTCCTGCTCCATATAGCCCACCGATTTACCTGGCGGCACCACGATGCTGCCCTGGTCCGGTTCGACGAGACCCGCCATCACCTTCATCAGGGTGGATTTACCCGAGCCGTTGCGGCCCACAAGAGCAACCCGGTCACCGGGTTGCACCACGAGGTCGAGATCGGAAAACACCGGATCGCCACCAAAGGTGAGCGATATGCCGGACATCTGCAAAAGAGGAATTCGTGCCATGAAAGCCAGCTAAACCGGCCCGCGCGCGCCGTCAACGCCGACCACGGCTGGGAGCCGTGGAAATCGGCTACACCGGGGCTGCCACAGCGCGCAGCAGGCGTTTGCGCGTCTCCGGGATGGCACCAACATCGACGCCGGTAAAGACATGCAGCGTATTGAGCTCCTCATCCACGACCGCGTGATCGCTGACCCAGCCTCCCATCAACAGATAGGTCCGCAACAAAGGCGGCATATGGCGCAGGGCCACCTTCTGGTCGGGCACGCGCGCTGGGAGGCAGTCAAACCGCACCACCTGCGGCGCCTTGATCACAGGCTGCCACATGCCCGGCGCCAGATGGCGCTGCCTCAGCAGGGCAAAAGTGTCGAGATAGGGCGCAGCTTCCGTACCTGCGAAGGAACTGCACCCGAAAAGCATCCGGATATCTTCGGCGTCCACCAGGGCGGTGATCGCCCCCCAGGCGATGCGCAGGATGTCTGCATCCCCGGCGCCTTCCCGAATGCAGAACCGCCCGACCTCGGCCATGCGCCCCTCATAGGAACTGAGCCGGGACAGGTCATAGTATTGGGCTGCATAGCTTTTGGGAATGTCCTGACCGCTCTCCAGCGTCAGCATCCGGAAACACCCAATCAGTGCCCTGGTGTCCCGCTCTTCGATCAGTATGTGGCGACAGCGGGAATCATAGGGATCACGATCCGGCTTCACAGTACCAAAGCATTGGCTGCGCAACTCTTGCGCCGCGTGAAGATCCGCATCTGTCCCTGCGAACCGGGCCAGATAACGGCCTTTGCTGAGGAGTGTTTCCGTCAGGAGCGTTGCAGACTGCGCCATTGCCGATCCCCCATGTGGCGGCCAGACCTCTCATCCGGCACCCCACCTGCGTTTCCATAGGGCGCAGTCAGGCTAGCATCGCCTGATCACAACCGCACGACAGACACCGCAGCCCATGGCCACCCCCTGTTTACTGGTCGAGGATTGCATCCGGGGAGAAGTTGCCCAGGTTGCCGATCAACTGACGCAGAAAGGTCTTATCTTCGATGCTGGAGGATGTGACCCGGCGCTGCAGCGGGATCACCCGGCCATCCTCAAGCCCGAAACGCTGGATGCCGCTAACAACGCCGCGCGTGTCAAAGTTGACCGCAACCAGTTCGCGGGACACCGGTTTGGGCTCTGCAGCGCCATAATGGCGCATCCGGGTGGACACATAGTAGTAGCCGCTTTCGTTCAAAACACCCGAAGAAGACGGGATGCCAATGGATTCGGCAACGGAGTCCCGGCTGTCCACGCCGACGACCACTTCTGCCAGATCTTCCTCGGATGGCACATAGCCGTGCTTGCGATAGCTGGCCGCGCAGGCGGTCAAGGATCCGCACAGCAGCAGTGTCGCCGCCAGCTTTGCCGCTGATTTCAGCTTGATTGACTGTGCACCCATGATGCCCCCCGAAAGACTGCCGCGACCCCGGCTTGATTACGCCGCCCATCCCGATTACCTAATGCAGCCTTCTGGTTCAAGAAACGAAAGTTTGCAAAATGGCTGACAGCACTGCTTTCCGGGTCGCGGATCTGCCGCAGAACGCCCCGACGCCCTTTGATATCCGCGCCGATGCCGATGCCCTGGCTGACTTGGCGCGGGATCTGGAGGTCAACAGCCTGCGCAAGCTGCGGTTCGAAGGCGAGATCCGCGCCAGCGGGCGCCGGGACTGGGTGCTGACCGCCACCCTGGGCGCCACGGTGGTGCAGGACTGCGTGGTCACGCTGGATCCGGTCACCACCCGTATCGACCAGAAGGTGCGGCGACAGTACATGGCATCCTACGAGGAGCCGGAAGACGCCGAAGCAGAAATGACCGAGGATGAAACCATCGAACCGCTGGGCAGCAGCATCGATCCCTATGAAGTAATGATTGAGGCACTGACCCTGGCGATTCCCGCTTACCCGCGCAAAGAAGGCCAGGAACTGGGCGAAGCAGTGTTCGCTGAACCGGGTGTTAAACCCATGCGCGACGAAGACACCCGCCCCTTTGCCGCCCTTTCGGCTCTCAAGGAACAGTTGAAAGGCGACGACTGACGGTAAATGAGGCGGAAAAATACCGTATGGTGAACTTCCTGCTGGTACTGACGCCCCGCCTGCCCTAAAAAACCGCTTGCGCCGCAGAGGATTCGCAGTATTTTCGCGCGCTCATCGGAATTTTTGGTTGGACATCGGAGAGGCTGCGGCCTACACGCACGTCACACCGATCACGACAAAACAATGAAATCGCGCGGCGGGGATGGCCCCAAGGCGCCAAGCAGACAAAGGTTGAGACATGGCCGTCCAACAGAACAAAGTATCCAAATCGCGCCGCAACAACCGTCGCGCGCACGATGCCCTGGTTGCTGCAAACCCGAACGAATGCTCCAGCTGCGGCGAACTGAAGCGTCCGCACCACGTGTGCCCGTCCTGCGGCCACTACGACGATAAAGAAATCGTTGCAGCGAACGACGAAATCGACATGGATGAGGACGCGGCGTAAGCCCTCCTTTGATCACATAACGCCAGGCAGGCTTTACCTATGACGGGCAAACCCGATCAATCCAAAGCGCAGACTGGTAAAATTGTGATTTCTGTCGATGCCATGGGCGGAGATGCCGGCCCTGCCGTAGTGGTGGCCGGTATCGCGAAATCCGCCGAGAAGAACCCGAATATCGGATTCATTCTACATGGCCCCGAAGACGAATTGGCACCCTTGGTTGCCAAACGGCGCATCCTGGCGGATCGCGTCGTTATTCGTCATGTCGACAGCGTTGTCACCATGGACGACAAGCCCAGCCAGGTCATGCGCAATGGCAAGGGCACCTCGATGTGGTCCGCATTGGACGCCGTGAAGAACGGCGAAGCCGCCGGGGTCGTCTCTTGCGGCAATACCGGCGCGCTGATGGCGCTCAGCATGCTGCGCCTGCGCAAGGTGCCGGGCGTCAACCGCCCCGCGATTGCGATTCTCTGGCCATCACGCAACCCCCAGGGGTTCAACGTGATGCTGGATGTGGGCGCCGATGTGCGCGCCGACGCGCAGGATCTGCTGCAATACGCGCTGATGGGCACCTCCTATACTCGTAATTCCATGGACATTGCCCGCCCCCGGGTTGGCCTGCTCAACGTCGGCACCGAGGAACACAAGGGCCGCGCCGAGCTGAAAGAAGCCCATGCATTGATCGCCGAAAATGCCGGGATCGCCGATTATGAATTTGTCGGCTTTGTCGAAGGCAGCGATATCCCCGGCAATGTGGCAGATGTCATCGTCACCGACGGCTTTACCGGAAACGTCGCGATCAAGACCGGTGAAGGCACCGCCAGCCTGGTCCGCTCGGCCCTGCGCGAGGCCTTTGAATATTCCTTCCTGTCCAAGATCGCGGCGCTGCTGGCCTATACCTCTCTGTCGCGGCTGGCAAAACGGATCGATCCGCGGCGCGCCAATGGTGGCGTGTTTCTGGGCCTAAACGGCACCGTGGTAAAATCCCACGGCGGCGCCGATGCCACCGGGGTATCGGCCGCAGTAAAACTGGCCTTCCGTCTGGCCGAGCAGGGTTTTGCCGAAAAACTGGCCGCGCGGGTTGCATCCGCCGTGGAGCTTACCCAAGATGCCGCAGGCTCCGACGACGACGACCGGATCTCAACAAAATAAGACCAAGAAGGCAGTCACAGAATGACGCGACGTGCAGTAGTTGTAGGCACCGGCCATTATCTCCCTAAACGCGTGGTCGAAAACGCGGAATTCGAAGCCACCCTGGACACCACGGACGAATGGATTCGCTCCCGCTCCGGGATTGAACGCCGCCATTTCGCCGAAGAGGGCGAAACCACCTCCTCGATGGCAACCGCAGCGGCCAAGGCCGCGCTCTCCGATGCCGGTCTTGTGGCCGACGACCTCGACGCGATCATCGTGGCCACCTCGACTGCCGACCTGACCTTCCCTTCGGCGGCCACCATGGTGCAGGCGCAGCTGGAAATGACCCGCGGCTTTGCCTTTGACGTGCAGGCGGTCTGCGCCGGCTTCGTCTATGCGCTCTGCAACGCAAACGCATTGATCGCCTCCGGTCAGGCTGACCGGGTTATGGTGATTGGCGCCGAAACCTTCTCGCGCATCATGGACTGGACCGACCGGTCGACCTGCGTGCTCTTCGGTGATGGCGCCGGCGCACTGATTCTTGAGGCACAGACCGGCGCGGGCACCAGCGATGACCGCGGGATTCTGGCCACCGATCTGAATTCTGACGGGCGCTACAAGGATTTGCTTTATGTAGACGGCGGTGTTTCCACCCAGTCGACCGGCCATCTGCGCATGCAGGGCAACCAGGTTTTCCGCCATGCCGTGGAGAAACTGGCCAAGACCGCAACCACAGCGCTGGAACGCGCGGGCCTTGGCGCCGAAGACGTGGACTGGATCGTGCCGCATCAGGCCAATATCCGCATCATTCAGGGCACCGCCAAGAAGATGGGCCTCAGCCTCGATAACGTTGTGGTGACCGTTCAGGACCACGGCAACACCTCTGCTGCGTCGATTCCACTGGCCCTGTCGGTCGGCAAGGAACGCGGTCAGATCAAGCCCGGGGATCTGATCGTCACCGAGGCGATCGGCGGCGGATTGGCCTGGGGCGCGGTCGTGCTGCGCTGGTAGCACGGGCCAGCGCAATCTCGCAGCGCGCAATTCATTGATATTGACAGTGAAATTCCCCACCCCCTATGCTTGAGCAAACAACGGGGACTGGTATGAGCGAAAAAACTCTGACGCGAATGGATCTGAGCGAGGCCGTTTTCCGCGAGGTTGGCCTCTCCCGCAATGAAAGCGCGCAACTGGTTGAAAGCATGCTGCAGCACATGTCAGACGCCCTTGTCCGCGGGGAGCAGGTGAAAATCTCTTCTTTCGGCACCTTTAGCGTCCGGGACAAGACGGCACGTGTGGGGCGCAATCCCAAAACCGGTGAAGAGGTTCCGATTCAGCCACGCCGTGTGCTGACCTTCCGGCCCTCCCATCTGATGAAAGACCGAGTCGCTGACGGCAACCGCAGCTGAAGACGGCTGCCCCGACCGGTCCAGAACCAACGGAATCAATACCCATGTCCAAATCACCAGACGCCTTCCGCACCATCAGCGAAGTGGCGGAATGGCTGGGGGTGCAAGCGCATGTCCTGCGCTTCTGGGAAAGCAAATTCACCCAGGTAAAACCGGTCAAGCGAGCCGGTGGGCGCAGATACTATCGCCCTGCGGACATGCTGCTTCTGGGTGGCATTCGCAAGCTGCTGCATGACGATGGCATGTCCATCAAGGAAGTTCAGGCAATTCTGCGCGACCTTGGCATTACCCATGTCTCCGAGATGTCCCATAGCCTTGATACGGCCTCCCCCGGAGAACCGGACGGAACCGGATCCGGCGGTGGGTTCGCCCAGAGCAATGCAGCCACAGAATCTGCCGCAGCGCATCCCGGCGCTGGCGCAACGCCAGGGGACAGCGTCGAGGGCGCCCCCGTGATCACGAGCGAAAGCGCAGGAGCGGAAGAAGACTCGCCGCGCCCCGCCAGCCATCTGCCGTTTTTCGAACAGGAACAATTTGATCCCTTTGCAGAGGTCGCTGACGAAAGCCAGGCGGGCGCCGTGCCCAGTGCATCGCAAGCTGAGAGCATTCCAGAGACCATCTCGGAACTGGATCAGGATGAGTCGCCACTGGTGCAGGCGGAGGCCGACGATGCCCTGTCCGAGGCCCCCAATGCGGAGCCTGACACATCGGCGGATCAACCTATTGCCTCTGACCTGTCGGAAGAGCTTCCCCCGCCACAAGACGACCTGAGCGGCGAAGAAGGCCTGCCTTTCGACGAGGTGCAGCCCGTCTCCACAGAGCCGGAACCTGCACAGATCATGATGGACCTTGGCGGCCACGACGCCCCTGCCCCGGAATGCGAGGCAGACCCCGTGATCGAGGAAACCGCCGCGCCGGAGGCAGCAGCCGAACCGGCCCCCTTCACAGGCGAAGCGGACAGCACCACGGATGACACCGACAGCGAGGTCCAGTCGGCACCGAATCCGGATGCAGAAGCGCTTGTGCCAACCGACGATCAGGCGGAGCCTGCCTTCGAGGTCAGCTTCGCACCGGATGAGACCGAGCCGCCGACCGCGCCGCTTGACCCTGCTGTGCCGCTCACCAGCCACCTCGACGCTCCCACGCCATTGGGTGAGAGCGAGCCCGCCGAGTTGGGCGACGCCCACGCCGACCTGATGGCCGAGGAAGCGCCGACTGAGGCTATGGCTACGGAGCAAGACGAGCCTGACCCCGCATCCGAGCAAGCCCCTGTCGAAGCCCTCTTGCCTGAGGAACTCTCAGAGCAACTGGGCGAGGACCTGGCCGAATCCGACGCAGATGCAGCCCTGCAGGATGCCATGGATGCAGATGCACCGCGGGAAGGATTTGCGCCTCCGGGCCTGCCGGACAATGCGGAGCAGGACGCTGCAACCGATGCGCCCGAAGCAGGCTTTCCCCCGACCGGGGATCTCCCGATGGAGGAATCCAAGCCGCGAATCATTTCCGTGCCCGACGAAAATCTGGCCGCCCAGGTCAGCCTGCGTCCCGGTGTTCTGGCCCTGTTGTCGCAGACAACGGAACTGCGGCCCGAAGTGCGCGCCGAAGTTGCCGAATGCGCCGCCGAGCTGCGCCAATGGCTGGAAGCACATTAATTTTCCAAAGCAGCGGAAAAACTTGGCAATGCCTCTTGCCCCCGCCGGGAAAAACGGTAGAAAGCGCTTCAACGGGCTATGGCGCAGCCTGGTAGCGCGTCCGTCTGGGGGACGGAAGGTCGCAGGTTCGAGTCCTGCTAGCCCGACCATACAAAACGCCTGGGTGTTTGCGCACCCAGGCGTTTTGTGTATGTGTAGCCTGGGGTTACAGATCGGGACCATCATCTGGGTCGTCTTGAACAGCAGCCCGACCGGGCGGATGCCCGGCCAGACGGGAGAAAGACAATGACAGGCGTTTTACCCAGCCAGACACTGGAAACCATGCTGCAGCAGGGCGAGATCACCCTGTCCGAGCCTTTGATCGACGGGCAAATCCAGCCTGCAAGTCTGGATCTGCGGCTGGGCCATGTGGCTTACCGCGTGCGCGCCTCCTTCCTCTCTGGACACGGCAACACGGTCGCTGATCGCCTCTCTGAATTTGAAATGCACCGCATTGATCTGGATGGCGGCGCTGTGCTGGAAAAGGGCTGCGTCTACGTGGTGCCGCTCCTCGAAGGTTTGGCCCTGCCGCAGGACGTCTCCGCCGTGGCCAATGCCAAAAGCTCAACCGGGCGGCTGGACCTGCTCACGCGCACCATCACCGATGGCGGCGAGGAATTCGACCGCATCAAGCCGGGTTACACCGGGCCGCTGTATGCCGAGATATGCCCGCGTTCCTTCTCCGTGCTGGTGCGCCCCGGCATGCGGCTCAATCAGATCCGCTTCCGCACCGGTCAGGCGGTACTGAGCGATCAGGAACTCAGCGCGCTGCACGCAGAAAGCCCGCTGGTGGATGGCGAGGCGGTGATCGAGGATGGCTTGGGCTTTTCCGTTGACCTGCAACTGCCAGGTACCGATCTAGTGGGCTACCGGGCCAAACCGCATACCGGGGTGATCGATCTGGACCGGATCGGCGAATACGATCCGCAGGATTACTGGGAAGAGGTGCGCACCACCAAGGGCCGCATCATTCTGGACCCGGGCGCCTTTTACATCCTTGTCAGCCGTGAGGCCGTGCATATCCCGCCCGCCTATGCCGCCGAAATGGCGCCCTATCTGGCCATGGTCGGGGAATTCCGGGTGCATTACGCGGGCTTTTTCGATCCCGGCTTCGGTCACGCCTCAGTCGGCGGAGCGGGATCGCGTGGCGTGCTTGAGGTGCGCTGCCACGAGGCGCCTTTCGTGCTTGAACACGGGCAGGTCGTCGGGCGTCTCGTGTATGAACGCATGGCCGAGGTGCCGCAGCAGCTATATGGCGCGGGCATAGCCTCCAACTATCAGGGACAGGGACTGAAACTGTCCAAGCACTTCAAACAGCCACAATCTAGCTGACGCCGGAAGCCTACCTAGGCGGAAAAGCTCAGCGGTTGTCCCGCTGGGCGCGCCGCGCACGCCGCTCCTGCCGCATCTCGCGGATCCTTTCGCGTTCAGCGCGTTCTTCCGCCTCTGCCGGTGTCTCGGGTCGGTTTTCCGCCTGCCCGCCCCGCCCGCGTTTTCCGCTGCGCCCCGACAGCGCGTTGAGCCCCGCATCCACGCCAGAGTTGACGGCCCGCCCGACAAGGCGGCGCATGATCATGTTGAGAATGGATTCGACGTTCATCATTAGGCTCCGGTTCCGTTCACATGCCATTGTGACATCGGAATGGGACGATTTATTGGCAGGCTGCCCCCGCACACGAAATCGTCAGCTTTCGAACAGCTCTGGCTGCTCCTCGGGATCCTCGTCCCCGTCGTCACCGCCCTGCCCCGTCGGGAAGCTGCCCGGCGGCGGGCGGCTTTCCAGCAGCCCGGCAGAGCGCAGTTCCTTCAACCCCGGCAGGTCGCGGGCGCTTTCCAGACCGAAGTGATCCAGGAACACCGGTGTTACCACGAATGTCACCGGTCGGCCCGGCGTCATACGGCGGCGACCAAGGCGGATCCACTCCATTTCCAAAAGCTGATCAATGGTGCCACGGGACACCGATACGCCGCGGATCTCTTCGATCTCGGCCCGCGTCACCGGCTGATGATAGGCGATGATAGCCAGGGTTTCGATTGCCGCCCGGCTCAGCTTGCGCGTCTCGACGATTTCCTTCTGCATCAGGAAGCCAAGGTCCGGCGCCGTGCGGATTGCCCAGGCATCGCCCACGCGCACCACCCTGACACCGCGCCCCTCGTAGCGTTTGCGCAGGTATTCCAGCGCCTCGCCCGGGTTGCAGCCATGCGGCATGCGGGCCTCCAGATCACGGAGGGTGACAGGCTCGGTACTGGCGAACAGCACCGCCTCGACCATGCGCTCCTGTTCGGCCATGGGCGGGGCATCGAACAGGCTGTCCGACTCCTGCTGCGCCTTTTCCGGCTCCTGGTTGCTGAAATCTTCCATCAGGTGTTCCCGTTCAGGTGGCGCAACTGGATCGGCGCAAAGGTCTCGTTCTGTCGGATTTCCAGCTGGCCTTCCTTGACCAGCTGCAGGGAGGCGGCAAAGGTCGCCGCCGTGGCCGAGCGCCGTTTCACGGGATCACTGTGCCAGCCGTCCGGCAGGTAGCTCAGCATATCGGTCCAGCTTCCGGTAAACCCAATGAGACCGCGCATCCGCTCCAACGCCTCTTCCATGGTGAAGACCGAATCCCGGTCCATCACGAAGGGGCGAAAATCGTCGCGGGTGCGGATCCTGGCATAGCCCTGCATCAGGTCGAGAAGGTTGGCGCTATAGGTCACGGTGCGGATACGTTCGACCGTTTCGCTTTGCCCACGGGCAAAGAAATCCCGCCCCAGCTGGTCACGCCCCATCAGCCGCGCCGCCGCATCGCGCATGGCCTGAAGCCGCTCCAGCTGGAACGCCAGATGCGCCGCCAGTTCCTCCCCCGAGGGGCCTTCTTCTTCAGGGTCGGGGGGCAGCAGCAGCCGCGATTTTAGGAAGGCCAGCCAGGCCGCCATCACCAGATAATCAGCGGCCAGTTCGATCCGCAGCTCCTTGGCACGCTCCACGAAACTTAGGTATTGCCGTGCAAGCTCCAGAACCGAAATACGCCGCAGATCCACCTTCTGGGTGCGCGACAGCGTCAACAACAGGTCGAGCGGCCCCTCATAGCCGTCGACATCGACAATCAGCGCCTCAGCCGCCAGCCGATCCTCGACCGAGGGCTGAACTTCTTCCGGAAAAAGTGACTCTTCAGACATAAACCTTTCCGCCCATCAGGGCAGCAAGTTCGGCCTCGGCAGCCTCTATGTCAAGCGCAGCGGGGGTTTTGCGCGCCGCGATGGCCCGCAGGGCGCGGTTTTGCCCCACCTCATCCAGGGTTCCGGCAGCCTCTGCCACCTGCGTACGCACGGCAAGATCGGCATTGCACAGCAGAACGATATCGCAGCCCGCCGCGCGGGACTGCCCGGCGATATCTGCCGGTGCGCCCTGCAGGGCCTTCATCGAGATATCGTCGGTCATGATCAGCCCGTCAAAGCCTATGTCCTTGCGGATCCGCTCCATCACCGGGGGCGACAGGGTCGCGGGGCGCGGATCAAGCGCGTCAAAGACGATATGCGCCGTCATTGCCATCGGGAGGTCATTCAGCGCCCGGAAGGCCGCGAAATCCGTTGCCTCCAAATCGGCAGCGGATGCGGCCACATGCGGAAGGTCCAGATGGCTGTCCGCCACCGCGCGGCCATGGCCGGGAATATGTTTCAGAACCGGCACCACGCCGCCATCAAGATGCGCCTCGGCCACCGCGCGAGCCAGTACGGTCACATCTGGCAAAGCCTCACCATAGCAGCGATTGCGCAGAAACGGGTGAGTGTCGGTAGAGGCGATATCTGCAATCGGGGCGCAGTTGCTGTCGATGCCAAGCGCGTGCAACTCATGCGCAATCAGGCGATAGCGCAGATACATGGCCCGTTCGGCGCCGTCACCAGCCTGAACCGCGTGTTCCATCGGCGGCAGCCAGTCGCGCCCCAGTGGCGGGCGCAGGCGCTGCACCCGGCCGCCTTCCTGATCAATGGTGATCAGGCAATCGCGGCCCACGGAATCGCGGAGCTCTCCGCAGAGGGCACGGACCTGATCTGCAGAGCTGATATTGCGGGCAAACAGGATAAAGCCAAAAGGATCCGCATCGCGGAACAGGGCCTTTTCATTCTGGGTGAGGCGCAGCCCCTCTGCATCCAGAATGGTCGCGCCAAATCCTGTCATCGGGTGGTCACGGGGATGCAGTCGGCATTGCCTGCCACCAGTGCAGAGCAGAACCGGCGGGCATCGGACAGCCCGTCAAAGCCCATGGCCCGCAGACGGTAGAAGGTGCGACCACCGCTTTCGGCGCGCTGGATCACCCGTTTCTTGTCGGCAAGGTAGTCGTCGAACTGCGCATAGATGCGGTCCCATTCGGAGCGGGCGACCTCTGCGCTTTCATAAGCGCCAAGCTGTGCCAGGCGCGTGCCTGCGGGCAGGCTGTCGGCAGAAACCTCGATCGCGACAGCAGAGCTGGGAGTTGCGGCCGGGGCAGCTGCGGGGGTGAACCGCGCAGGCCGCAGGTTCGGGCGCAGCGAAACCTTGACGCCCGGGGCCTTCAACAGCGCGGCAGAGGGTTGCGGCGCGGATGAAACAGCGGCGATTTCAACCGGTTTCAGGGGCTGCGGCTGTACGATCTCGGGGGCCGCGACAGAGGCATTGGAAACTTGCTCCGGCGCTGCATCCGGTGGCTCTGCACCAAGAGGCGTTACCCCATCAGTAAGTTCAGCCACCAGGGCGTTGATGTCACCGCTTTGATAGGCGGCCAGAGACTGATCGGAAACTGCGGGCGCCTCGCGGTCGGCGCGGTTCTGTTCGGCCTGCTGCGCCAGTTCCGACATCGGCCGGTCGTCCTCGGTCAGCTCAATGGGTTGCGGCGCCAGCACCAGACGCTCTGCTGGATCCTCGGCAGTGCCGGTTGCGGCCACGGCGTTCACTGCCAGCCCCTGATGGTCTGCCGGACGGCCGCCGGGGTTTTCCGGCTGCACGCGCATCGGCCCTTCGACCGCGCGCACCACAGGCACGCCGCTGACATCGCGCATCACCAGCTTGTAGCCCCAGACGCCGATCCCGACGACCAGCGCCAATGAAGCGACCGCACCGAGCATTCCGGCCATCCGGCCAAATCCTGCCCGCCCGGCAGGCGCAGCATCCTCGGCATAGCCGTAATCATCGGCCATATAGGCATCTGCCTCATAGCCGGTCCCATCGGCCTGCGCCGGATCAAAGCCACCAAAACCCTGCGGTGCATAGGACGCGGCAGGGGCTGCGGTGGCTTGGGGTGGAACAAAACTCTGCTGTGCCTGCGGCTGGACCGACGGGTCATAGGCACCGAACTGCTGCTGTCGCTGATACTGAACACCACCGGCAGAATCGCCATCTGCGACTCCGCTCTGGTCATAGGCCGGGCGCGTGCCCGCCTGCGTAAAATACGCCATTATCCGCCTCACTGCCCGTTTCATGCGCCACATCACCTGCGCCGCATTTTCGGGTCTCTTGAACTGCCTCGTTCCGGCGGTCTGTGCGTATTTTTATCGCATCTCTTCCGCCGGGGTCACGCCAAGAATACCAAGACCAGCGGAAATGACAATGGAAACGGCCCGTGCAAGTGCCAAATTGGCATGTGTTGCCGATTGGCTGCTCTCGTTAACAAATCGTAAACTTTTGTCGCTTTTGCCGAGATGGTACAGGCCGTGCAGATCCGAAGCCAGATCGTAGAGGTAGAAGGCTACGCGGTGCGGCTCGTTGCTGCGGGCAGCAATTTCCACCAAGCGCGGCCATTCCGCCAGCTTGCGAGCCACCGACAGCTGCGCCGGAGCGGCCAGCAGCGACAGATCCGCATCGGCTAGGGCCGCATCATCAGAAGCGATTCCCGCCTCTTCCGCCTTGCGCAGGGTCGAGCAGATCCGCGCATTGGCGTATTGCACGTAAAAGACCGGGTTGTCTTTGGACTGCTCCAGCGCCTTGTCGAGATCAAAGTCAAAGCCCTGATCGTTCTTGCGGGTAAGCAGCATGAAACGGGTCACATCCGGACCCACGGCCTCGACCACGTCGCGCAGGGTGACGAACGTCCCTGCCCGTTTGGACATCTTAAATTCCTGACCGTCCTTGAACAGCTTCACCAATTGGCACAGCTTGATATCCAGCGGCACCTTGCCGTCGGACAGGGCCGACACGGCGGCCTTCATGCGCTTCACATAGCCGCCGTGATCGGCACCAAAGATGTCGATCAGCTCGTCAAAGCCACGCTCCACCTTGTCATAGTGATAGGCGATATCGGGGGCGAAATAGGTCCAGGCGCCATCGGATTTCTTCACCGGACGATCCACGTCATCGCCGTGTTCGGTGGATTTGAACAGGGTCTGCTCACGCGGCTCCCAGTCTTCCGGCTTCTTGCCTTTCGGCGGCTCCAGCACGCCCTGGTAGATGAGCCCCTTGGCATCAAGACTTTCCAGCGCGGCTTCGATCTTGCCGGTGCCATAAAGCGATTTTTCGGAGAAGAAGACATCCATTTCGATGCCGAGCAGCTTCAGATCCTCGCGGATCAGATCCATCATCGCGTCGGTAGCGAAATTGCGCACTTCCTGCAGCCAAACCTCTTCGCCTTTGCCGACATAGGCATCGCCGACCTTGTCCTTCAGCGCCTGACCGACCTCGATCAGGTAATCGCCGGGATAGGTGCCATCCTCGAACGCCACTTCCTGACCGTGCGCCTCAAGATAGCGCAGGTAGACGGAGCGGGCGAGCACATCGACCTGACCGCCACCATCGTTGATATAATATTCGCGGGTGACGTCATAACCCGCATAGGCCAGCAGCGAGGCCAGCGCGTCGCCGAAGACCGCACCGCGCGTGTGCCCCACGTGCAGCGGGCCGGTCGGGTTTGCGGAGACATATTCCACGTTGACCCGTTTGCCCTGCCCCAGCTCGGACTTCCCATAGGCCGTGCCATCCGCCAGAACGGAACCCAGCACCCCCTGCCAGACGGACGGTGCAAGACGCAGGTTCAAAAAGCCCGGACCGGCCACTTCGGCAGAGGTGATCCGATCATCCTGCGCCAGATGTGCCGCCAGTGCCTCGGCAATGTCGCGCGGCTTTTTCTTGGCCGGTTTCGCCAGCACCATGGCTGCATTGGTCGCCATATCCCCATGCGCCGGATCGCGGGGCGGCTCCACCGCCACGTTGTCGAAGGAAAGCCCCTCGGGCAGCGTGCCGTCGGCGGTCAACGCGTTCAGGCTGTCGATCACAAGCGAGCGGATATCGTTGAAGAGGTTCATATCGGGCGTCCTATTGGTTTGACCTAGCGGATACCCACGCCTGCGTCAGGGGTCAACCATCAGAGGCCGCCACAAGGCCTGTCGCAGCGCACCTCAGCGCCACAAACCCTCCCAAAGAACCCGAATAGCCTCCATAGGCCGCCCAGCCACGTTCCCTAGGCCGCGGGGTCCCCCAGGATCAGCCGGTCATGTTCCTGCAGGGCAAATCGGTCCGTCATGCCCGCAATGTAATCCGACACCAGACGCGCCAGAATGGTCTGACTGCCCGCAGCGCGGATCTCGGCGTGCCAGCGCTCCGGCATCTGGTAAGGGTTGGCCAGAAAGTAGGGAAACAACGCTTCGACCACCTGCGCGACCTCGGCGCGTTTCTTCATCACCTTCGGCGCCCGGTACATGCGTTGGAACAGGAACGCACGGATCTCCTTCAGATCCCTCCACAACCCGTCGGAAAAGGCCACTACCGGCGCGCCCAGCGCACGCACATCTTCGACGCTTTGCACCCCGGCCTCCTGCAACCGGCCGCGAGAGGTCGCGATTACATCTTCGACCATCACGCCAAAGACCCGCCGCAGCGCCTCGTGTCGGCGCCGGTTCTGCTCAAGCCCAGGATACTGCAGATCAACTTCGCGATAGGCCTGTGCGACGATGGGCAGTTCGGCGATTTCCGCATCGCTGAACAGCTCTGCCCGCAGACCATCGTGCAGATCGTGGTTGTTATAGGCGATATCATCGGCCAGCGCCGCCACTTGCGCTTCGGCGCTGGCGTGAGTGCTGAGCTCGAGATCCATTGTGGCGTTGAATTCGGCCAGCGCCCAGGGCAGCGGGCCAGTGACCGGGCCATTGTGCTTGGCAATGGCCTCCAGCGTTTCCCAAGTCAAGTTCAGCCCGTCGAAATTGGCATAGTGGCGTTCAAGGCTGGTGACGATGCGGATCGCCTGCGCGTTGTGATCAAAGCCGCCATAGGGTGCCATCAACGCATGCAGCGCATCCTCGCCCGTATGGCCAAAGGGCGTGTGCCCCAGATCATGCGCCAGCGCGACCGCCTCGGTCAGTTCTTGATTGAGCCCCAGCGCCCCGGCAATCGTCCGCGCCACCTGCCCGACCTCGATCGAATGGGTCAGCCGGGTGCGGTAGTTGTCACCTTCGTGTTCGACAAAGACCTGCGTCTTGTGCTTGAGCCTGCGAAAGGCGCTGGCGTGGATGATGCGGTCACGGTCCCGTTGAAAGGGAGAGCGGAAGTAGCTTTCTTCCTCGGCGACCAACCGGCCACGGCTCCGATTTGGCATCGTCGCAAAAGACGCATTCATTTCTGATCTTTATCCTTCGCAAATCTTGTCGCCCGCCCAGGACTTTCTATATATGGGTTAGCACGCGGCACCACATATTTGGGAGAAAATATATGCAATTGCCCCCAAAAGTCACAGAACGCGCCTTTGCGCGCCTCGCCGAGATCGGCGCCGCCGGTCAGGGCCAGGCCTTGCGGGTCGCCGTCGAAGGGGGCGGTTGTTCCGGTTTCCAGTATGAGATCGGCCTCGACACCCCGACGCCCGAGGATCTGGTGCTCGAAGGCGGCGGTGAAAAGGTTGTGGTGGATGCGGTTTCGCTGCCGTTTCTGGAAAACGCGGTTATCGATTTCACCGAAGAGTTGATCGGTGCGCGCTTCACCATCGAGAACCCGAATGCCACTTCCAGCTGCGGCTGCGGCACCTCCTTCTCGATGTAAATCTCCTCATCGGGGCATCGCCACGCTCGCGTCGGTGCCCCGATCGTTAAAGACTATTTCCACGCCTCGGAAAGATCTGGCAGGCGACGACCGGATTACGGGTCCGTGCGCATTGCAACACCTGCGCGGTGCCGGACCTGCCGACGCGCATCAATCATCGACTTGCTCCAGACATTGCCACCCGGGGTTAGCTGATCCCAGACAAGATAGATCCCCGAGGCGGCAATCACTGCGGCGCCCATCCAGGTGCCCTGCCCCGGCAGTTCGCCAAACCCAAGGGCGCCAATCAGCACCATCCAGACGAATTGCAGGTTCATCAGCGGCGTCACCGCATAGGATGGCAACCGTCTCAGCGCCGCCACCAGCAGCCAACGCGCCCCGAACAGCAGACCGGCATAGCTCAGCGCCCAGACCACATCCGCCATAGGCATCGGCAGCCAGACAAAGGGCAGCACCGGCAGCATGACAAGGCTGAGCGCCAGATTGGGATAGAACACCTGCGCCAGCACGTTCTGCTCATGCCGACCGATATAGCGTGACAGCGTGATCGACAGCGTCCCCAGCACAGAGGCCCCCAGCGCCACCACGTGGCCCGCTGTCAGGCTGGATAGACCGCCCGGAAAGACGCAGATCACCCCACCAAAACCCGCCGCCAGTGCCAGCCAGACGCCGGGACGCACCCGCTCGCGCAGGATCGGTGCCGACATCAGCCCGGCCAGAAGCGGCATCAGCCCGATGAAGAAGAACACCTCGGCAAAGGGCAGCAGGCGAAAGGCATAGAAGAAACACAAGGCCGCCGCCACCGTGGCCGCGGACCGCAGCGCCATGGCCAAGCGGCAGTCCGTGCGCAGCCCGTCCGGTAGCGACCGGGCACCGCCGCGGATGAAGGTGGTCGCGGCGCAAAGCCCCGCAACAACGGCGCCGGACAGAGCATAAAGCTGCGCCGGGGCATAGCCGCCTGCCAACAGCTTGGTAATGCCATCGGCCGAAGCGATGAACCCGGTATAAAGGACAGCGAACACCGCGCCGGTCAGGGCAAAGGGCAATCCCATCACGCCCGCCCCGCATGGCCGCTGCGCAGGAAGCCTTCGAAGAACTGCCCGAAGCAGGCACAGCTGTTTTCGGCTTGCGCCAGTACGTTTCGCTGCGCCGGATCCAACCCTGACGCCAGCCTGTCCCGTGCCAACGCCCAGTCCCCGCCGCGCGCCACGTCTGCCTCATACAGAGCCATGGACAGGCTGCGCAGAACCCCGGCGCCCTCAGGCGCCTTCAGGTGCGTCGCGCCCTGCGGCAGACGGTGGTCAAAGGCCTTCCCGCCAGTCAGGGCGCGTAGCCAGTTGCAGACAAAATAGCAGTGATAGTCATCGCCCCCGCCGGTAAAGCCCTGCTGTATTACGGCGAAACCATCGGTTTGCGCGGCCAGCCAGTCCTCCCAGATCATAGGCACTTCTCCCCCGGCATAGCGCAGCGCGATGCAGACCTCGGCCAGCAGATCCGCATCCTGATCGAGAAAGGACACCACCCCGGCATACTCCAGACTGCGCAGCGCTGCCCGGCTCAGCCCCGGATCCCGGCGGCCATATTCGGACAGGTAGAACACGATGTGGGTCAGCTCATATCCCGCCTTCTTGTTCGGCAGCGCGAAGGTTTGCGAGGTTTCGATGAAATCATGCAGACGCTGATCCAGCCCCGGCAGCTCCAGCATGATCCCCCGGCGCGCCAGCAGCCGCCGCGCCTCGGCCCGTTGCAGGTCGGACAATTCGGCGCCCACCAGATCGCTGCCCTCAACCCAGGCAGCCATCTCTTCACCCTTGCCGCCATCCACTCCCAGATCCTCCAGATCAAGACAGATGGACAGAATGAAGCGGTAGTATTGCCGGAAGAAACTCAATCGCCGCTCCGCTGTTTCGTAAAACGCCTCGAAAGGTGCAAGTGCCGCGACCGGCACCTCTGCCCCCGTGCATTCGAGAATATTCAGCAACTCGGCGTTTTCCTTCAGCCAGAACACATTCTCCCGGCTGCGCCGTTGCCCCGCAAAGGTATCGCTCAGCACAGCCACATTGCCCCCCGGGGGCCGGATACGATCTGTCGGAAAGGCAAGAACCTGTGCCATGGAGGCGAGCTCCTTTTGTGCGCTGTGCAGTGGGTGGTGGGCAGTAGAAGGATCAGTATTGCGGGCACCCCCGGATCGGATCGGCGGTGCCCCCGCTTTTAGATGATCAGGTCATGATCATCGCCCCTGTTTATGGTGCGGTTTTTATAGGGGCACCTGCCTCAGCTGCCCGAGGAAAACAGGCCGGTGACATCCCCCTGATCGGTGCGCGCCCGGGCCTGCGGCGCCGAGCCAGAGGAAAAAAGACCGGTCAGCGCGCCGCTGGACTGGCTGCCATCCGCAACCGGTGCAGAGCCCGAGCTGAACAGAGAAACCGCCTCACCGCCAAAACTATCCGCGGCACACGGCGCGGAACCGGAGCTGAACATCTCCGCACCGCCGCCTGTCATCAGGTCTGCAGAGGGCGCCGATCCGGACGAAAACATCTCGACAGCTTCGCCGCCAAACAGGCTGGCATCGGCAGCCTCAACGGATGAAGTAGCGGCAGATTGAACGTCATTTTTCTTGAGCAAAGCAGTCATGGAAACCTCCGAGTGTTGGGCATTATCGCCAACAAAACGCTGGCACGGAGTTGGCAATTCCAAAACCGGAATCTGCAATTTCAGGTTGCTTTTTCCGCGACAATCACTTTAACTTTGAATTTCAAATAACCGTTTAATTACAGGTATTTAAAACCATACACACCTTATGCGAAACCTTATCCACAAAGGCAGTCCTGCAAGACCAAAAACAACAACCCTAGGTGGATACATGCAAAGTCGCAAAACGAGCCTTTCACCCGTCAGCGCCAGCCCGCATAAGTGATTCGCCCCTCCGTGGCCAGCCCTTGCTCTGGCCCCCTGTTTGGGCGATAGATCGGCAACCCCAAATGCCCCGCCCGCACCCCTGCGGTCGCCGGGCGCGCCTGGAGATCCGACATGAAAATCGCCACGTTCAACATCAACGGCATCAAAGCCCGCGCCAATGCCCTGCCTGACTGGCTCGATGAGGCGCAGCCGGATGTTGTTCTGCTGCAGGAAATCAAATCGGTCGACGAGGCCTTCCCGCGCGAGATTTTCGAAGAACGTGGTTACAACGTCGAAACCCATGGTCAGAAAAGCTTCAACGGCGTAGCGATCCTTTCAAAACTGCCGCTCGAAGATGTCAGCCGCGGATTGCCCGGCGATGACAGTGACGAGCAGGCGCGCTGGATCGAGGCCACCGTGGTCGGCAAACAGGCAATCCGCATCTGTGGGCTTTACCTGCCCAACGGCAACCCGGTGGAGCTGACCGACGATGGCAGCCCGGTGCCCGGCGGCAAATATGCCTATAAACTCGCGTGGATGGAGCGGCTGCAAGCGCGCGCCAAGGCCCTCTTGGCCGATGAGATGCCCGCACTGATGGCCGGGGATTACAACATCATCCCCCAGCCCGAGGATGCCAAACGCCCCGAGGCCTGGGCCGAGGATGCCCTGCACCGCCCCGAAAGCCGCGCCGCCTTCCAGCGGATCGTCAACCTCGGCTTTACCGAAGCCTTCCGCGCCCGCCATCAGGGGCCGGGCCATTATTCCTTCTGGGATTATCAGGCAGGCGCCTGGAACCGTAACGACGGGATCCGCATCGACCATTTCCTGCTGACCCCGCAGGCGGCGGATCTGCTGACGGATTGCCAGATCGACAAGGACGTGCGCGGGCGGGAAAAGCCGTCGGATCACGTTCCCGTCTGGGTCGAACTCGACATCTGAGGCCGCGGCGCGGCGGCTCAGCCCAGCCGGATCAGCCCGGCTGCGGCGCAGTCACATCATGGCGGTAGATCCAGTCGAACTGCCCCACCATCATCTGCGGCGCCAGCCGTCCAGCCAGTTTCAGCACCTGGTGCGCAGGCCAGTTGAGCGGCGGGCGCAGGTGATATTTCCAGGCATTGCCGGTGGCGGCGGCCACCACTTTCTCCGCGCGGGCGCGGCGACGGTTCTGATAAAGCGCCAAACCGGTCTGCATGTCAGGGGCCTCTTCCAGCGCGGCGCAGAGCGTCCAGGCATCCTCAAGCGCCAGATTGGCCCCCTGCGCCATGAAGGGCAGCGTCGGATGGGCGGCATCGCCCAACAGCGCCATGGAGTCGCCATACCAATGCTCTGCCACCGGGTGCCGGAACAGCCCCCAGAGCGCCACATCCTCGACCGCGTCCAAGAGATCCTTTGCATCGCCGCCAAATCCGGTAAAGGCGCGGCGCAGATTGTCCGGGTCGTCCTTGAGGTTCCAGCCTTCCTCGGCCCAGCCACGCCGCTCCTGCGCGGCGACAAGGTTGACGATGGAGCCGTCCCGCAGCGGATAGGCCACCAGATGGCGGCCCGGCCCCATGAAGACCTGCGCCTCAGCCGTCAGGCCGATATGGTTCGGCACGATGGCGCGCCAGGCGACCTGCCCAGTGAAGAACGGCTGCTGCGGGGCGTTGAGTGCCGCGCGCACCCGCGAATGTAGCCCGTCTGCGCCGATCACCAGATCACCGCCACAGCCCGCCCCATTGGCCAGATGCACCATCGGCTCCGGACCGGGCTCGACCCGTTCGACCTTTTGCAACAGGCGCACCTTCACGCCCTCTTGCCGAGCGGCATCCGCCAGAAGGCCGATCAGATCCGACCGGTGCACAAAATAGTATCGCAGATCCGCCGCGTATTGCTCCAGATCGAGGCGCAGAACCTCAGCCCCTTTGGCATGGCTGCGCAGCACCACAGCGCGGGCCCGCGGGGCAGTCCAGGCCAGATCCTCGGCCAGGTCCAGCGCCTGCAGCACCGCCAGACCGTTTGGGGTGATCTGCAACCCGGCGCCCACTTCGGAAATCGCCTCGGCCTGCTCCAGAACCGTGACCCGCGCACCCTTGCGGCGCAGGGCGACCGCCGCCGCAAGACCGCCAATACCAGCGCCCACAATGGTGATTTTCTTATCCGTCAGTTCCATGGGTCGCCTACGCAGATTCTCCGGTCCGGTTTCCCTTAAACGAAAAACGCCGGAGCCACAGGCCCCGACGTCAATGTTTCTGCCTTCGCCGAGAGACGATCAGTCGTCGCGGTGAACTTTTTCGCGGCGCTCGTGGCGTTCCTGCGCTTCCAGGCTCATGGTGGCGATGGGGCGGGCGTCCAGGCGTTTCAGCGAGATCGGTTCGCCGGTTACTTCGCAATAACCGTATTCGCCTTCATCAATGCGCCGGATGGCCGCGTCGATCTTCGCGACCAGTTTGCGCTGGCGGTCGCGGGTGCGCAGTTCAAGAGCACGGTCCGTCTCTTCGCTTGCGCGGTCTGCAACGTCGGGAATGTTTCGGGTGTTGTCCTGCAATCCTTCGATAGTGTCGCGGCTCTCTGCAAGCAGCTCGTGCTTCCAGTTCAGCAGCTTACGACGAAAATATTCAGATTGCCTTTCGTTCATGAAAGGCTCGTCTTCGGCCGGACGATAGTCTTCCGGCAGAAACATTTCTTGCTTCATCTCGGCTCCTTCGGTCTGGCCCATAATGCTGGTCTCTTCAAATCGTTCCAAACATTGCGGCTCCCCATGCCGCAGCGTTTATCCCCTGCCGCGCAGATTGTCACTACACAATAGTAAACCAGCCGGGTTAAAAGCGACCAAACCGCATCATTGCAGCCCGGAAACGGGCACAGAGTAACCAGAGGACGCAGGACAGACATGCAATTTCAGGGCA
The DNA here is from genome assembly GCF_041008745.1 of Pseudophaeobacter sp. 1A09344. Lineage (NCBI taxonomy): Bacteria > Pseudomonadati > Pseudomonadota > Alphaproteobacteria > Rhodobacterales > Roseobacteraceae > Pseudophaeobacter > Pseudophaeobacter sp. 1A09344. Next base: position 244,321 of record NZ_JAXGFS010000001.1, on the reverse strand, counting down.
CCAAGGATTACGTTGCAACAGATGACCTGAAAGTGGCGGTCAACGCCGCCGTCACGCTGGAGCGGCCGCTGCTGGTCAAGGGCGAGCCGGGCACCGGCAAGACCGAGCTGGCCAAACAGGTGGCGGACGCTCTGGGTCTGCGGATGATCGAGTGGAACGTGAAATCCACCACCCGCGCGCAACAAGGTCTTTATGAATACGATGCCGTCAGCCGCCTTCGCGACAGCCAGCTGGGCGATGAACGCGTGCATGACGTCAAGAACTACATCAAGAAGGGCAAGCTTTGGGAGGCGTTTGAGGCCGACGAGAAGGTCGTGCTGCTGATCGACGAGATCGACAAGGCCGACATCGAATTCCCCAACGACCTCTTGCAGGAACTCGATAAGATGGAGTTCCACGTCTACGAGACCGGCGAGACGATCCGCGCCAAGCAGCGCCCGATCATGATAATCACCTCGAACAATGAAAAAGAACTGCCGGACGCCTTCCTGCGCCGTTGTTTCTTTCATTACATCCGCTTCCCCGATGCCGAGACGATGAAAAAGATCGTCGAAGTGCACCACCCTGGCATCAAGGAAAGCCTGCTGACCACGGCGCTGACCCAGTTCTACGAAATCCGCGACACCGCGGGTCTGAAGAAGAAGCCTTCGACCTCCGAAGTCATCGACTGGCTGAAACTCCTGCTGGCCGAGGATCTGACCCCCGAGGATCTCGCGCGCGACGGCGCCGATGCGCTGCCTAAGCTGCATGGGGCGCTTTTGAAGAATGAACAGGACGTGCATCTGTTCGAACGGCTGGCCTTCATGGCACGCGGGCGCCGAGGCTGACGCTTACCAGGGCACCACTCTTGACCTCACCGCTGCCGCCCATTTCGGCAGTAGCGGCGGTCGTTCCTGCGTTTTGATGCTGCGTTTACTTATTTTCGCGATAGCTTATCCTTGCCGGGGCGTCGCCGCCTGATGGCACCGCAGCATCCCGCCAGCCCGTTTTTCCGGAGACCGCCGTTTTTGTTCAGAAGAACGCATCGTGACACTGCCCGGGCGCCCCGGGTCCTGCTTGCCCTCGCCTGCGCTGCGCTTGTGGGCTGCACCGGCACCTTTGACGGCAGCCAGCCAGGCCGCGCCGCCATCGCCGACAGCACTTTGCCCCCGGCCAAGGCATTCGCCGCCGCGCACCCGCAGCCACCACAACGGGCAAACCGCGATATCGCGCGGGATTTCCTGGATCTGCATTTCAATCTCGAAGGCGGCGGCACCCTGCCCGTCTTTACCCGGTTTGACGGCCCCATCACGCTGCGGGTAACAGGCGCCCCGCCCCCCGGTTTCGAGCACGAACTGACCCGCCTTCTGGCACGCTTGCGCAATGAGGCCGGGATCGACATCACCCGGGTGAATGGTGACAGCGCCCGGATCACAATCGAAACCGTCTCTCGCAAGGCGATCCGCAAGGCTCTGCCCAAGGCGGCCTGTTTCGTGGTACCTAACGTCACATCGCTGAGGGATTTCCGCCGTAAGCGGCGCAGCCCGGACACCGACTGGACCCGGATGCGCCAGCGGGACAATCTGGCGCTGTTCCTGCCCAGCGACGTCAGCCCGCAAGAGCTGCGCGACTGCCTGCACGAAGAGCTGGCGCAGGCGCTTGGCCCGCTGAACGATCTGTACCGGCTGTCGGATTCCGTCTTTAACGATGACAATGTGCACACCGTTCTGACCGGCTTTGACATGCTGATCCTGCGCGCCACCTATGCGCCGGAATTGAGGACAGGTATGACCCGTGCCGAGGTCACCGCCCGCCTGCCCGGCATCCTGGCACGGCTCAACCCACGCGGCCAGGGCATCCCGCCCCGCCCGCTGCCCGCAACGCCGCGCCGCTGGATCGCCGCCATCGAAACCGCGCTTGGCCCCGACACTCGCCTGTCAGAGCGTAGGCTGGCGGCCCGCACCGCCGTGGAAATCGGCCGCGCCAGTGGCTGGCGGGACCATAGGCAGGCGCAGGGGCTTTATGTTCTGGGCCGCCTGATACAGGCCGATGCCCCGGACAGCGCCCAGACCCTGTTTGCCTCCGCAATGGAAATCCTGCGCGGTCAGCCCGGCACGGAGCTGCACCAGGCCCGCATCCGCCCACGCATGGCGGCCTACGCCATCGCCCGGGGCCAGCCCGATGCGGCCCTGACGCTGCTGGAACCTGTTCCCGAGATCGCAGCCCGCTATGAAAACGCCGCGCTGCTGTCCACGGCCTTGATGATGCAGGCCGAAGCGCTAGACCTTGCGGGGCAATTCGACGCCGCCTCCGCGGTCAGGCTGGACAGCCTTGGATGGGCACGCTACGGGTTCGGCCCGGATTGGGCCGTCCGGGCCAAGCTGCGGGAGGTCGCAAATCTGCGCCCGCACTAAGACCGGCCGGGGATCCATGGAACATATGACACAGGCGGACTGACAAGATGATCGTAATCGCTGCATTGCTGCTGGGGGCGCTGACAGGCGCGCTGACGGCCCGGAAACGTAACGGCAATCTCGCCGACATGCTGCAATATGGCGCTGTCTATGCCATTGCCTTTGGTATTGTCGGGATGCTCGCCACCCTGATCATTCACCGGATGGCGGTGTAACTGCCCAGAAAGGTCCCAGATGTTTCAACCCTTTTTCGAAAACCTGCGCCAGGCCTCGGTCCCCGTTTCGCTGCGGGAGTACCTGACTTTTCTGGAAGGCATGAAAAAGGGGCTGGTGACCTACGATCTTGACGCCTTTTACTACCTGGCGCGCGCCGCCATGGTGAAGGACGAGCGCAATATCGACAAGTTCGACCGCGCCTTTGCCGCCACATTCGAAGGGCTGGAGGCACTGCCTGCCTCAGCCGTGCTGGACGCCGTGGACATCCCCGAAGACTGGCTGCGCAAGATGGCGGAAAAGCATCTTTCGCCAGAAGAACAGGCTGAGATCGAGGCGCTTGGCGGTTTTGACAAGCTGATGGAAACCCTGAAAGAGCGCCTGAAGGAACAGGAAGGGCGCCATCAGGGCGGCAACAAATGGGTCGGCACCGCCGGCACCTCGCCCTTTGGCGCCTATGGTTATAATCCCGAAGGGGTGCGCATCGGCCAGAAGGAAAGCCGCCATCGCCGCGCGGTAAAGGTCTGGGACAAGCGCGAGTTCAAGAACCTCGATGGCGACGTGGAGCTTGGCACCCGCAACATCAAGGTCGCCCTGAAGCGCCTGCGCCGCTGGGTCCGCGAAGGCGCGCAAGAAGAGCTTGATCTCGACAATACCATCCGCGCCACCGCCGAACATGGCTATCTGGACGTGAAAACCCGGCCCGAGCGGCACAACGCCGTGAAGGTGCTGCTGTTCCTTGACGTGGGCGGTTCGATGGATCCGCATATCAAGGTGGTGGAAGAACTGTTCTCGGCCGCGCGGTCTGAGTTCAAGCACTTGGAATACTTCTACTTTCACAACTGTCTTTACGAAGGCGTCTGGCGCGACAACCGCCGCCGCTGGGATGCACAGACGCCGACGCACGAGGTGCTGCGCACCTATGGGCCGGACTACAAATGCATCTTCGTCGGCGATGCCTCGATGTCGCCCTATGAAATCGCCTATCCGGGCGGCGCCAATGAGCATTGGAACCAGGAGGCTGGACAGGTGTGGTTGCAACGCGCGCGCGAACACTGGAAATCCAATCTCTGGATCAACCCGGTGCCAGAGAAATACTGGGACCATACCCATTCCATCGGCATGATCCGCGAGATTTTCGAGGACAGCATGGTGCCGATGACTCTGCACGGGCTGGAAAAAGGCATGCGCGAGCTGACCCGGTAAGCTCCGGCTTGCAGGCTGCACTTCATACCAACTTAAATAAATTCCTGCGTATTTTGATTTCGGACGCGGGAAACCGTTAATCAATCGTCAAACACGCGCGATTAGCGTCGATGCCCAGTTCTGCATCCCTATCGAGTACAGCCATTTAATGACCACTGGCACAAACTTTGACGGCACCGCCGGGCCGGAGCTTCGTCTTGGAGAAGTCCTTGGCGCGCTCAGCCACGCGCTGGATATGACCGAAGGCCAGCCCAAGGGCCATTGCATCCGCTGCGCCTGGATCGGCATGCAGGTGGCCGAGGCGCTGGACCTGCCGCAGCAAATGCGCACCGATCTGTATTTCACCCTGCTGATGAAAGACACCGGTTGCAGTTCTAACGCGGCCCGGATCAACGAACTCTACATGATGGATGATCTGGCCTTCAAACGGACTTTCAAACGCGTCAAAGGCTGCCGTGAAGGCATGCCCTTCGTGTTGCGCAGCACAGCCCGGGGGACGTCGCCGCTGACGCGGCTGAAGACTTTGCGCCATGTAATCGGACACCGGGACGAAATCGGGCAGGAGCTGGTCCGCAATCGCTGCGGCCGCGGGGCGGAAATCGCCCGCCGCATGCGGTTTTCCGAAGAGGTGGCCGAGGCGATCGCCTCACTTGATGAACATTGGGACGGCGGTGGGCGGCCTCTGGGCCTGCAGGGCGATCAGATCCCGCTCCTGTCGCGCATCGCCCTGATGGCGCAGGTGACGGATGTTTTTACCCTGGATTTCGGCGCCGAAGCTGCCGCGCGGGAGATGGAAAACCGCGCGGGCGTCTGGTTCGACCCCGATCTGGTCCGCGTCTTCACCAGCCTGATCCGTGACCCCGGCTTCGCCCATGACCTGCTGTCACCGGAACTGGAGCAACAGGTGTTCTCCTGCGCCCATGCCCTGCACACGGCAGAGGTGAACGAGGACTACCTTGATGAGATCAGCCATGCCTTTTCGCTGGTGATCGACGCAAAAAGCCCCTTTACCCACGGCCATTCCCAACGCGTCGCCCGCTATACCCGCATGATCTGTGAACAGCTGGGACTGGCGGCCTGCCACACCCGATGGATGACCCGCGCCGCGCTCCTGCATGATATTGGCAAGCTGGGCATTTCGAACACCATTCTGGACAAGCCGGGCAAGCTGACGATGGACGAGATGGATATCGTCCGCAAGCATCCGGTCTGGGGCTATGACGTGCTGAGCCGGGTTGGCGCCTTCCGGCGGATGGCCGAAGTGATCGTGGCCCACCACGAACGCCCCGATGGCAAGGGCTATCCCTATGGGCTTCAGGGAGAGGCGCTGACGCGGGACATGCGGATCATGGCCGTTGCCGACGTCTTTGACGCGCTGACCGCCGACCGCCCCTATCGCGATGCGATGCCGCTGGAGGAAGCCTATAAGATCATGGACAAGATGTCCGGCACCGGTATCGATCCGGATTGCTATGCCGCGCTACAGGATGCGATCACGGCCAGCGGCTGGCCTGCGACGTCCCTGCAGGGCGACTGCGAATGGGATAGCCTCGCGCAGGTTTCCACGAAAAGCGGCCAACAATCCGCTTGAGCGCGGGGCTTGCCCGCCCCATATCTACCTAATGCTGCGTCTCACTCCCATTCTGCTGGCCGTGCTCTATGGCCTCGTCTCCTACCGGATTTCGGTCTGGCGGACCCACCGCGAACTTGATGCCCGTTCAACCCGGCTTGCGGACCCGAAACTGAAACGGCTGACCGACCAGATGGCGGCGGCGCTGGAGGTCGCGGATATCCCCGTCTTCATCTACGAGGTCGACCCGGTGAACGGTCTTGCAGCCCCCGATGGACGTATCTTCATCACCCGCGGGTTCTACGCGAAGTATCAGGCGGGCGATGTCAGCGATGCAGAGCTCGCCTCGGTCATCGCGCATGAACTGGGCCATGTGGCGCTGGGGCATTCAAAGAAACGCATCATCGACTTTTCCGGCCAGAACGCCCTCAGGACCGCGTTGATGATGATCCTCGGGCGCTATATCCCTTTTGTCGGCCCCTGGATTGCCGGCCTTCTGGCAAATCTTCTGGCTGCGCGGCTGTCGCGTGGCGATGAATACGAGGCGGATGAATATGCAGCCGCCCTGCTGATGAAGGCAGGCATCGGGGTCGAACCGCAAAAAAGTCTATTCCGCAAGCTTGAGGAACTGACCCAGTCGCGCGCGGGCATGGCACCAGCCTGGCTGATGAGCCACCCCAAGACCGAACAGCGCATCGCCGCCATCGAACGGCTGGAGGCGGACTGGGCCAAGGCCTGACGGAAGGTCATACCGCCTTTGTGCCTCCCTGCTCTGCCACACGCCTTGCGCCCCGCAGGAAGAGGCGCCACATCTTGGAAAACACCCGATCACAAGGCCGTTCTCATGCTCTACTCCCTGCTCGATCTTGCCCCGGTTCCGGAAGGCTCTGCCATTCCGCAGGCGCTAAAGAACAGCACCGAACTGGCGCAAAAGGCCGAAAGCCTAGGCTATCACCGTTACTGGCTGGCCGAGCATCACAACATGCCCGGCATCGCCAGCGCCGCGACTGCCGTTCTGATCGGCCATATCGCCAGCCAGACCAGCACCATGCGTATCGGCGCGGGCGGCATCATGCTGCCGAACCATGCGCCCTATATGGTGGCGGAGGCCTTCGGTACTCTGGCCTCCCTCTATGGTGACCGGATTGATCTGGGGCTGGGCCGGGCGCCAGGCACCGACATGCAGACCGCCCGTGCGCTGCGCCGCGGCATGGGGGCTGCTGCCAGTGGCGACAGTTTTCCGCAGGATGTAATTGACCTCATCGGTTTCATGGCGCCGGAGGACCCGCAGGCGCCGGTGCGCGCCTTCCCGGGCCAGGGTACAAATGTGCCGATCTGGATCCTCGGCTCCAGCCTTTATGGCGCGCAGCTCGCCGCGCATCTGGGCCTGCCCTATGCCTTTGCCTCCCATTTCGCGCCGCAGGCGCTGGAGGAGGCGCTGGAGGTCTACCGGCGCTCTTTCCAGCCTTCGGCCTTCCTGGACAAGCCGCACGCGATGATGGCGATAAACGTCTTTGCCGCCGACAGTGACGCCGAAGGCATCCGGCTGCGCACCACCATGCAGCAGGCCTTTGCCCGGCTGCGGCTGGGCCGTCCGGGCAAGCTGCCCGCCCCGGTGGATGACATCAATGCGCACCTGGAGCCGCATGTGCTGGCAGGTGTGAACGAGGCACTGCGCATCACCGCCGTGGGCAGCCCAGAGAGTGTGCGCAGCCAGCTATCGGAGATCATTGGACGGTATCAGCCCGATGAGGTGATCGTGACCGGCCAGATCCACGACCATCAGGCCCGGATGCACTCGTTCGAGATCGCCGCAGAAATCCTGAAAGAGATCTAGGTTCAGCCCGCCAGCGCCTTGGCAAGCCGTGGCAGGCGTGCCTTTTTCAGCAAGGGGCGCATCTGCCAGCCGCCGCCGGACAGGCGGTTGGCCTCATCCAGAACGGCCGTGCCGACCGTTTGCATCCCGGCCTGTTCCTTGAGCCACAGATCATAAAGCAGCTCATCCGGGCCGATGCGTTTCAACCCTTCCTCGGACAGGGTGTGGCGCGGAAAATCCTTGGCGTTCATGGTGACGATGCCATCGGCATGCCCCGCAATGGCGGCGGCCAGCACGTGCACATCCGCCGCATCCGGCAGCCACAGCCGCGCCTCCACTCCCGGTGCGGGCGCCACAAGTGCACCGGGCCAGTTCGCCTGTAACAGCGCAACTTCGGACGCGGCCTGCGCCGCCCCTTCGGGGCCGAGTTTCAGCGCCGCGCGGCGCCATTCCTCCAGGATACGCTCGGACCAGAGCGGCGCATAAAGCCCCAGCCGGGCCGCGCCCAGCAGCATCTCCCGCATCACCGTGGGATAAAGAACGCAAGTATCAAGGAGCAGTTTCACGCGCGATCAGTCCAGCCGGAAGAACACGGCCTTGAGGTAACCGCTTTCGGCCAGCTGTGGCATCTGCGGATGGTCCGGCCCGGCGTATCCGGTGTGGATGAGCTGTCCCCGCCGCCCGGCCTTACCGATCCCGCGCGCCGAGGCGTTGCGGAAGCGGGTCAGATCCGCCGCGTGCGAACAGGAACAAAGCCCCAGATAGCCGCCCGGCGCGACCAGCGGCGCGGCCAGTTTGGCCACCCGTTCATAGGCACGCAGGCCCGCCTCAAGCGCGTTCTTGGACGGTGCAAAGGCGGGCGGATCGCAGATTACCACGTCGAACCTTGCGCCCTCGGACCCCAGTGCCGCGAGCACATCAAAGGCATCGCCCTGCCGTGCGGTAAACCGGTCCTGCCAACCTGCGGCCGCAGCCCCCTGCTCCGCCAGGTCCAGCGCCGCTGCCGAGCCATCGACGCAGGTCGCCGACCCAGCGCCCGCCGCCAGCATGGCCAGACCAAAACCACCGACATGGGAGAACACATCCAGCACGCGCGCGCCCGGTGCCACCAGCCGGGCAGCAAAGGCGTGGTTTTCGCGCTGATCGAAGAACAGGCCAGTTTTCTGCCCGCCAGTCAGATCCGCCATATAGGTGGCACCATTCATCTGAACCGGCACCGGAGCGTGCGGCGTCTCGCCCTGCAGGGTGGCATTGACATCGTCCAGCCCCTCCAGCCCCCGGGTGCGCCCTGAGGCATTCTTCAGGATCACCTCAGCACCGGTGACAGTGGCCAGTGCGGCGGTCAGCTCCTCAAGATGCGCTTCGGCCCAAGCCGCATTGGGCTGCACCACGCAAGTGTCGCCAAACCGATCGATTACGATGCCCGGCAACCCGTCTGCCTCGGCGTGGACCAGTCGATAGAAGGGCGCATCGTATAGCTGTGTCCGCATTTCCTGCGCCCGCGACAGGCGCGCCTCGAACCAGGCCTGATCAATCTGTGCCTCAGGGTTGCGGTCCAGCATCCGGCCGATGATCTTGCTGTCGGGATTGACCGAGACCAGCCCCAGCGGCCGCATCGCCTCATCCTCAAGCACCGCCAAAGTGCCCGGCGCCAGTTTCCGGGTGCGCCGGTCGGTGACCAGTTCATTGGCATAAACCCAGGGAAACCCATGCCGGATCGCACGGGCATTGGCCTTGGGCTTCAGTTTTACGCGGGGGCGCTGCGGCGCGGAGGCTGTGTCTGTCATGCCCCCTCATAGCTGCAAGGCAGATAGAGGGGAAGAGGCCGCAGCGCGCCAGTCGGCAATAGCGCGCAGTGCCGAACGCCTAGCGATCCCGACTGCGCCAGCCGCCGCGCCGACGCGGCTTCACGACCTCGGCCAGCCCCTCACGCAGAACGGTGACCATCGGGTGGTCCGGCTGCCCGTCCTCATATTTGGCAAGCAGGCGCTGCATCGCATCGCGGTTATCAATCCCTCCGGGCAGGCTCAGCGCCCAGTCCAGAAAGATACTGCGGCACTGCGACATGTCGATCCCGTCGATCCGGAAGGATTCCCGGATCAGCCCCTTGGGGTCCATCTGGTCCTGCTCACTCATCTGCGCCATTTGCACCTTCCCGATCAAGCGCCCCGTCGATCATCGCACGACAGGCCGCATAGCTGTCTTCCAAGTCCCGCTCCAAACCCTGCAGCGTTTCAAATCCGGTGCTGCGGCACAAGAACTGCGCGCCGCCCTCACCGATTGCTGCGGTATCCAGCGCCTTGGCCGACAGCAGCCGCGCCGCCGTCTGCACTGACCAGAATAGGCGATAGGCCTGCGCCAGTCTGGTACCTTCTGCGGCATCCAGCCAGCCACATGCGACGGCGCCGTCCAGGCCAGTCGCCACATCCCGCGCCCCAGAACCAGAGAGCAGCGCGCCAGCCTGCGCGACGAGTTCGATATCCATCATCCTGCCCGGCCCCGTCTTTGCATCCCAGACCCCCGCCGGGGCCTTGGCCGCCGCGATACGGGCGCGCATGTTGGCCACCTCGGTGAGGATCTGCAGCCGCTCACGCGGGCGGCTCAGCACCGCGCTACGCAGGTCTTCGATATCGGCGATCAGATCCGCAGGCCCGGCGATGCTGCGCGCCCGCGTCAGCGCCAGATGCTCCCAGACCCAGGCTTCGTTCTGCTGGTAGTTGGTGAAACTGGCGAGACTGGTCGCCACCGGCCCCTGATTGCCCGAGGGGCGCAGGCGCATGTCGACCTCATAAAGACGCCCCTGCGCCATCGGTGCGGTCAGCGCGGTGATCAGTGCCTGCGTCAGCCGGGCAAAATAGGGGCGCGTCGCCAGCGGTCGCTTGCCTCCGGATCCTTCATCCGATTGCGGATCGTAGATCACGATCACATCAAGGTCGGACTGCGCATTGATACGCCCGGCCCCAAGCGAGCCCATCGCCACCACTGCCGCGCCGCGCCCGGGCGCGGCGCCGTGTTTTTCGGCAAACTGCGCCTCGACGCAGGGCACCAATGCGGCGATCACCGCCTCGGCCAATTCGGCGTATTGCACGCCCGCGGCTTCGGCATCGATCAGACCGCGCAGATGATGCACCCCGATGCGGAAATGCCATTCCTTGCACCAGCGCCGGGTGGTGTCGAGCTGCGTTTCATAATCCCCTTCGGCGGCCAGAAGCGCCTCCAGATCCTGCTGCAGCTTGGCGCCGCCCGGCCAGGGATCGAAGAAGGAGCCGCCGATCACCGCGTCGAACACGCCCGCGTTGCGCGACAGGAAGGCCGCCAGCTCACCAGAGGTGCCGACGATATCCACCAGCAAATCCAGCAGCTGCGGATTGGCCTCGAACAGGGAAAACAGCTGCACCCCGGCGGGCAGACCAGCAAGGAAACCATCCAGCGCCAAAAGCGCCTCAGCCGGTTTTGCGGTGCGCGCCAGCCGCGCCAGAAGATCCGGTTTCAGCCGGTCAAAGATCTGCGCCCCCCGGGCCGAGCGCAGCGCCGGATAGGTGGGCCAGCGGGCAATCACCGCCTCATCCAGCCCCTCGGGCAGCGCAGGCGCCGCCGCCGGTTTTGCGTCCGGCGCAAAGAAGCCTTCGGTCAGGGTATGGACCTCGGTCAGCCGGTCGCGGATTTCCGACTGAAGCTCAGCCGGATCACGCCCCATCAGGCAGGCGACGCGGGCAATGCCATCCTCGGATTGCGGCATCCGGTGGGTCTGGGCGTCATGCACCATCTGAATGCGATGCTCGACCTCGCGGTGGAATCGGTAGTGATCGGTCAGGGTTGCAGCGACATCGGCGGGGATCCAGTCCCGCGCCGCCAGCGCCGCCAGACCTTCGACCGTGCCACGCAGGCGCAGGCTTTCATCGCGCCCGCCCGCGATCAATTGCCGGGTCTGGGTGAAGAACTCGATCTCGCGGATACCGCCACGTCCCAGTTTCATGTCATGGCCCGGCACGGTGATCACACCGCCAGTGCCCTTGTTTTCACGGATCCTGAGCCGCATGTCGTGGGCGTCCTGGATGGCCGCGAAATCCAGATGGCGGCGCCAGATAAAGGGCCGCAATGCCGCAAGGAACCGCTCGCCTGCGGCAATGTCCCCGGCGCAGGCGCGCGCCTTGATATAGGCGGCACGTTCCCAGGTGCGCCCGAGGCTCTCATAATACCGCTCCGCCGCCTCCATCGCCATCGCCACTGGCGTCACCGAAGGGTCCGGGCGCAGGCGCAGATCGGTGCGGAAGACATAACCATGGCCGGTCTTGTCACTCAGCAACGCGCACATATTGCGGGTGGCCCGCACCATGCCCTGACGCGCCTCGTAGAAATCATCCGGGTCGAACCGGGTTTCATCAAACAGGCAGATCATGTCGATGTCAGAGCTGTAGTTCAACTCATGCGCGCCCATCTTGCCCATGGCGAGGATGGTCAACCCGCCTGCCGTTTCCACATCTGCTTCTGTCATTCCCGGCAGCTTCTTGCGCCGGATCAGCGCCGCAATTTCCGACTTGATCGCCACATCGGCGCAAAGCGCACCGAAATCGGTCAGCGCGCCAGTCACCCGTTCCAGCGGCCAGACACCGCCCAGATCGCAAAGCGCCGTCAGCAGGGCCACACGGCGCTTGGCCTGACGCAGCCCCGGTTTCAGCTGATCGGGCGCCATGGCGCGGCAGTCGGCAAACACGGCCTCCAGCGCCGCCTCAGGATCTGCCAGGGCTTCGGGCAGCCAGGCTGCCTCCCGCGTGATCAGACCTTTCAGATAGGGGCTGGAGCCGCCGGTCCCGGCCAGAAGCTCAGCCACTTCGACCGAAGCCGACGGCACCAGAGCACGGGTTTCTGCACCCAGTTCGGAATCAAAGGGGCGCGGCAGGCGGGTGATGTCAAAGGCAGCATTCATATCGGGACTCTGTGCTGCCGTGAAACCGGCGTCAATGCGCCTTTTGGCGGCGCCTGCCCACCCTCTCCCCGGCCCGCTGAACCAGGTCATAAGGGCGCGGTAATCTGGCGCCAACGACCAAGCGGAGCAGCAAACCACGCAGAGGTCTGGAATACCCCCATAACCACCCAGGGTTGTATCACGTTATAGTGAGGTGTGGCTGTGCTCCTCTCCCTTGCCCGAATGTGCCAGTAATCAGTATCCCGTTGTCAGGAACCAGAGCCAAATGCCCACCTTTGGGGCCTTCCCAAAGGGTTTGGCTTTCGGATGTAGCGAGTATCGTACCGAGTGGCCGTCGTTCAAACCGGACCATCGATGAGCATGGCCGCGCCGGTGGAATGGGCGGGCAGCGCGCAAGAAAAGCCTATCTCATTTGCAACGCCCATTGACCAGGCTGGTCGCCCCCATCGTGGCGTAAAAGTCCAAGAAACACCCCCTGCTCCGAACACGGACAGACCGGGCCGAGAGCGCGAGAGTACCATCCTCTGGTTCTCTCTCAGGCCGTGTCGCGTGACCGCCATAAGGACAGCTCGAATAAAATCGTAACTAGTCTTTACGGAAACTTACCGATTGGCGCTTTGGTGCCCCATTCGTGCCGCGTTCTTCACCTTAACTGTCGCTGTCGGTCAGATTGGAAACGCAACTGATGACGTGGTCGGCTCCTCCGCCGGTCTCGACATGAATGGTCGCCTTGAACACGCGACGAACCAACAGCAGCCGCGCCTTTGGCGTGGGCCGGAGACACTTTTTTGATGAGTACAGCAGAAAAACTAACAAGGCCGGGGTACCTCAGCAAATCCATCGGCCTGATGTCCACCGCCGCCAGAGCTGCCGGTGTCGATCTTGGCGCCGCCATGAAGAAAGGTGACATCACCGCAGTGGATTATGCCACCATGGTGCATCGCTGCAATTCCTCCAACTGCGCCCGGCAATGCGAACACTGGCGCAACGCAGAACCCGATGCGACCGCTGCGCCCTCCTTCTGCGCCAACCTGGAAATTCTTGAGCGGCTGAAACCCTAATCCCGACACCTATGCCCGCAGCCTTGTGGCAGCCGAACTGCGGCGCGGCCCACAAGGGCCCTTGTCCTGCCTCTCTGCAGACCTGCAGCCTGAACACCTGAGACTGCCCGGGGCGGCTTCCCCGGATTCCCCCCCCGCTCGGCCAGGGTCAGATGCGGGGCATAGCGGTATGATTTCTTGGGGAGAATACGGCGCCCCAACGGCGTGCCATGCGGACCCCTGATGAACCGCTCTGGCACTGTCTGCACCGCCATTAACCAAATATTGGCCTGTTTGAGGGCATGATCCTGCTCATTCGAGTTTTTAACCATCAGCACCACCTGACAAATATCATCAGAGAAGCCACGCCGATGAAAATCAAACACCTTGCCGCCCGTATCGCCCTTACTTTTGCCGCCAGCGCTGCCATGTCTGCCGATCTGCAGCCCGGCGACCCCATTTCCGCAAAGATCTTCCTGCAGTTGCACAGCATCGAAAAACTGGCCGGTGAGGTCGTGCCGCTGGTGTCGGCGCCGGGCCGGGACTTTCGGGTTATCGATGGCGATTCGCTGGCTATGGGCGATCTGAACATCCGCCTCGTCGATATTGATGCGCCGCTCGCGGTGCAGCGCTGCAACACGCCGGACGGGTCCTATTGGGATTGCGCCGCCCAGGCGCGCCAACGGGTGCGCTCCATTGTGAACGAAGCTGAGCGGGTGGAATGCTTTAGCACCGATCAGGATCACTATGGCCGACACTTGGCCACCTGCGATGCCGATGGGGTCGACGTCGGGGCCCTGCTGGTCGAAGAAGGACTGGCCTGGGCGCATGAGAACGACGGCCGCTATGTCCCGCAGGCCTCGATCGCGCAGGCCAATGCGCGCGGCATCTGGCAGGCCGAAACCGCTCCGCCCTGGAACTGGGACGCCGAACAGGACTGACCGTTCTCACCACGTATGCAGACCGGACCGGGGGCCAGCGCATTTTGCCGGGCGCCCCTGGCCTTACACTTGCACAGCACCCTTATTGACGCCCGCGGACGCCACTTGCAGTCGCGCCACCCGGTCTGTGCGGAGTTTTCGCATTCAGCACGGGATGCCGAATTCCGGTTGCGCCCGAACATAAAACTGCGTGGTCTTCAGCCGCGCAGCCTCCCATACAGCCCATTTTCCCACCTTGCCCGCATCGGGATTCGACCTTGCAACGCGCTCCTCTTGTTGTGGATGTTTCTTTCTGCAACAGTAATGACGTGTTCCATTTCGACTGGTGCCAGTGAAGCTAACCGAAACAGAAACCGAGCTGATCTTTTCGATCATGCGAGACCTCAGTGGTGCCTTTGACCATTGCGAGGTCCGTCGCCGTGTCGGCCAAAAGATGCTGGATCTTCTCAAGGCGGATTATTTCGCCTCTTACGTCTGGGATGATGCCGAGCAGAGGTTCGTGTCCTGCGTTCAGATCAACATGAGCGAAGACAACCTGCGCCGCTACGAAAGCTATTTTCAGTTCAACGACCCGATCACACCAACCCTGCAAAAGCGCAAGAAGGCGACACCGGTCAGCGAAGTGATGCGCCACGACCGGCTGGTCAAGACCGAGTTCTACAACGATTTCCTGAAGCAAGATGGCCTGTGCTACGGTATGGATTTCTTTGCCTATGACCGGGGCGACAACATCGGCGACCTGCGGATCTGGCGCGGCGCAAACCGCGAGGATTTCACGCCACGGGATGCCCGGATCGTGGATGCCGTCGGGCCCAGCCTTGTTAACGCGCTGGTCCGCGCGCGCAGTTCCACGCAGCAATCGCCCTCCTTGCGGTTTGCACATATCGCCGATGATCTGGGTCTGACGGTGCGCGAGGCCGAAGTTGCCGATCTCTTGATCACCGGCCTCAGCGATGATGAACTCTGCGCAAAGCTGGGCTTTTCCAAGCCGACTCTGCGCTCGCATATCGCCTCCATCTTCCGAAAATCCGGGCTGAACCGGCGTACCCAGCTGGCACCTTTCTTGGCCGAGAAAAATCATCATTTGTGATGATAGGAATGTAATCCTGCCGAAACCTATCCTGTTTCCCAACCATCAGGGAGACAGGAATGACGCTGGATTTGGAACGTTTGGACGCCGTTGCAACGGTCGCTGCGCTCAAGGAAGGATCGGTTTCACCGGCGGCCTATGCCGAAGCCCTGGCAGAGCGGGCCGCGAAACACGCCGATCTGAATGCGCTGCAAAGTTTCGATGCCGGGCAGGTTGTCCAGGCGGCGGCCGCAGCCTTTGAAGCCCACCCGGAGGCGGCGCTGGCCGGGCTGCCCATCGTGGCCAAGGACAATATCAACACAACGGCCTATCCGACCTCCGGCGGTACCAAGGCGCTATTAAGGCATACTCCGGCCACCGATGCCGGTGTTGTGCAGCGCATCACCAAGGCGGGCGGTTTCATCGGCGCCAAGGCGGGGATGCACGAGCTCGCCTTCGGGATCACTTCGAACAATGCGGTCACCGGCGCGGTGCACAATCCGGCAGATCCCGGCCTGATCGCCGGCGGCTCCTCCGGCGGCACCGCTGCCGCTGTTGCAGCCGGGATATTCCCGGCGGGTCTCGGCACGGATACGGGCGGCTCCTGCCGCATTCCTGCAGCACTGTGCGGAGTGATTGGTTTCCGCCCGACCACCGGGCGCTATAACAGCGACGGGGTCGTGCCGATCTCCCACACCCGCGACACCGTCGGCACCCTGGCCCGCAGCACCCGCGACATCGCCCTCTTCGATGGAGTCCTATCCGGCGATGATGCCGCGCTCGCGGAGCTTGCTATGACCGATGTCACGCTGGGCGTGCCCCGGAACATGTTCTATGACAACCTCGATCCGGTGGTTGCCGCAGCGGTCGAGGCGCAGCTTTCGGTGCTGTCGGCGGCGGGAGCTAAGCTTGTCGACGTCGATTTCGATGGCATCTGGCCGCACAACGAAGCCTTCAGCTTCCCGGTCGTTTTCTACGAGGTCATGCGTGACCTTCCTGCCTATCTGGCCGAACACGCGCCAGAGGTTTCCTTTGAAACACTCATCAAGGGCATCGGATCCCCTGATGTGGCAGGCGCCATCGGCAGTCAGCTGGGGGACGAGGCGATGCCGGAAGCCGCCTACCGGGCTGCGATGGATGTGCACCGCCCAGCGATGCGGCAGATCTACGGCAAGGTCTTCGAAGACAACGGATTGGACGCGATTGTCTTCCCGACTACGCCCCTGCCCGCACGGCCCATCGGTGAGGACGAAACCGTTACATTGAACGGTGACCAATGCCCCACCTTCCCCACCTACATCCGCAATACCGACCTTGGATCGAATATCGGCGCCCCAGGCATCTCGCTTCCGTGCCCCGTTTCCTCGGGCCTTCCGGTCGGCATCGAGTTTGACGGCCTGCCCGGCAAGGACCGTGCGCTGCTCGCTTTGGCGCGGGCTGCGGAAAAATCAATGGCGCGATAGACGCCGACATCCACACAGGGAGAATAAAAATGCTGAAAGCAACAACCAAACTCTTTGCCAGCGCTGCGGTGGCGCTAGCCCTTGGGACGGTCTCTGCCGCCGCCGATATCAAGGTGGGCGTGCTGGTTCCGGATTCTGGCCCGGCAGGCCTGTTTGGCCCCTCCACTCGCAACTCGGCCACATTGGCGGCCGAGCAGATCAACGCGGCCGGTGGCATCAACGGTGAGGCAATCGAACTGGTCTTCGCCGATGTCGGCGTGCCCCCGGCCGAGGCTGCACAGGCCGCCTTGCGCCTGTGGAAGGGCGAAGGCGCGCAAGCTTTTGTCGGCATGCATGATTCCGCAGTGCGCGAAGCGCTGATCGGGCGTTTCAACGGGCAAGTTCCCTATGTCTACACCCCTGTATACGAAGGCAACTCATGCGCGCCCGGCCTATATGTCACCGGCGAAACCCCCAGCCAGCAGCTGGCACCGGTGGTCCCCTATCTGGCAGAAAACGAAGGCGCGTCGAAATGGTATCTGATCGGCCATGATTACAACTGGCCGCGCGACACAAATGCGCTCGCGAAGAACTATATCGCCGAGGCAGGCGGTGAAGTGGTGGGCGAAGAATACGTGCCTTTCACGGTTTCTGAATTCGACTCCTCGCTGCAACGCATCAAGGAAAGCGGCGCCGACGCCATTCTGATCACGTTGGTCGGGGGCGGGTCCGTCGGCTTCAACGTCAGCTTTGCGGGGTTTGGTCTGGATGAGCAGGCCCTCCGCCTTGGTACATTGATCGAGGAAAACACCCTTGCGGGCATCGGCGCAGAGAACGCGGACCGGCTTTTCTCCTCTTCGGGATACTTTGCCTCCATCGACTCAGACGCTGCGGTTTCCTTTGCGGCGGATTACACGGCAGCCTTCGGGGCGGATGCACCGGCTCTGAATGGCCTTGGTCAGTCCGCTTATGAAGGGCTGATGCTGCTGGCCGCGCTCGCGAACAAGGCGGGCAGCCTTGACGTTGCCGCGATGGATGCCGCCGCCGAAGGTACCACATGGAGCACGCCCCGCGGTGAAAACACACTGACCGGACGCCATATGGCGCAGACGATCTATCTTGCCGATGGCAGCGGCGGCACCTTCGACATCGTTGCCTTCTTCGACAAGGTGGCCTCCTCCGAAGCCTGCGCGGACTGAGCCTGCGCCCATGTCCTCCGTTCTTGTCCTCAACCTTGCCTGGCAGATCAGCACCCTGGCGCTGGTCGCCCTGGGGCTGGCCATCGTGTTTGGCAAGCTTCAGATCATGAATATGGCGCATGGGGAATTCGTAATGATCGGGGCCTATGCCCCGGTCATCACTTCCTCGCTGGGTCTGCCTGCATGGCTGCAGGTTCCGGTTTGCCTGCTGACCGTTGCCCTGGTGGCCTTCGTGCTTGAGCGCACGATCATCCGTCACCTCTATGGCCGGATGTTCGACAGCCTGCTGGCCACCTGGGGCATCGCCATCCTGCTCCGCGAAGCGGTGGAGCTGATCTTTGGCCGGGGCTATCAATCCGTCACCCCGCCCATCAGCGGCACGATCAGTGTTCTTGGCGCCGATTACCCTGCCTATCGCATTGCCGTCATCCTTGGCATCCTCGCAGGCTTCGCGGCATTGTTCTGGTGGAATGCCCGGTCCAAGGTTGCCACCCGGATCAAGGCGATGGTCGGCAATCCGGACCTGGCCGAGGCTGTGGGCATCAATACCGCCCGGCTGTCGGCTGGCGCTTTTATCTTCGGCTGCTGCACCGCCGGGCTGGCCGGGTTGATCCTGGCGCCCACCATCCGGATCGAGCCGATGATGGGGCTCGATTACCTGATCCGCTCGTTCTTTGCCCTTGTGGTCGGCGGTCTTGGCTCCCTCGAAGGGCTGGGCATCGGCGCGGGCATTATCGCGGGAACGCAATCCGTCCTCGGGGCCGTTGCCAATCAGACCTATGGCTATCTGGCTGTTCTCACTCTTTCCATTCTCTTTCTCTGGCTGAAACCTGATGGTATCCGTTCTTCTTCCCGTTAGCCTGCTTCTGGCAGTGCTTCTCCTGATCCCCGAGGTGTTCGGCGACTTCACGGCCTACCAGATCGGGCTGTACCTGATCTATGGCATCGCAGCGCAAGGCATCGGCTACCTCTGGGGCAAGACCGGGGTGCTGCCGCTGGGGCAGGCACTGTTCTTCGGATTTGCCGCCTATGTCACGGCCAGCACCCTGCGCGCAGGAAACGGACTCGGCATCGACCTCCTCCTGGCCGTCACCGTATTGGCTGCCATCGCCGTGTTTGCGTTCCTTCTGGCCACGCTGATCTTTCGCGGTCGGAAGGAAAGCGGTCCATACTTTTCACTGATCACACTGGCCTTGGTGATGATCGCCGAACAGATCGCCGGAACCGCCACGCCGCTCACCGGCGGCTTCAACGGGATGAGTGGGTTTCCCAGCCTCGGCAATCTCGATCCCTTCGGAAGTTTTTACTACGTCATCGTCGCAGCCACAGTGTTGGTCAGCCTGTTGCTGTTCATCCTGAACCGACTTCCGGTCAACCTGATCGCCAAGGCCGTGGCCGACAACGAACCGCGCCTGCAGCTGCTAGGATTTCCGACCCATGTCATCAAAGGCGCAGCCTTTGCTTTCTCTGCCGCCATTGCGGCCCTGGCCGGGGGGCTTTTTGCTTCGCATCAGGGGATCGTGACGCCCACCTCGATGGGGTTCGGCCTCTCCGCTGAAATGGTCATCCTGACCGCTGTGGGCGGCCGGTTTCACGTGCTTGGCCCGCTGATCGGAGCCGTCATCGTCGGCTGGGCCTCAGCCGAGCTGCGCGACAGTTTCCCCTATTGGGAACTATTGATGGCCTTGGCTTTCATTCTAGTGGTGCTGAAGGCCCCCGGCGGCATCGCGGAGCTGCTGGAAGCCGCATACCGGCGCATCCGGCCCGCAACGCCCGGCAGGTGCGCGCCCTCCATCGCGGCTCCGCCAAGCAAACCGACCGACGCCTCCGGCGCGCTGCGATTTGACGATGTGCATCTACAGATCGGTGTCGTCCGAATCCTGAACGGCGTGACCTTTGAGACGCCCTCGACCGGCATCATCAGCGTCATCGGGCCAAATGGCGCGGGTAAGACCAGCACGCTCAACGCGATCACCGGCAACCTGCAGATCACCCGCGGCAGCATTGCATTGGGGTCGCGCAACATTCACGCGCGCCCTCCTTACAAGGCGCTGCGCAGCGGCATTGGCCGCAAGTTGCAGGTGCCCTCCGTGTTCTTTTCCATGAACGTTTCAGAAAACCTGGCACTTGCCATGATGGCCAACCGGGCACGGCTGGTGGATCTGCTGCGCCCCGCGACCCTGCACTGGCGATCGGAATCGCTGACGGAACTTTTAAAACGCCCCGCGGTGCCTCTTCTGCAGGAAGATCTGGCCGCGCCGGTCGCACATCTGCCACAAGGCCACCGTCAGTTTCTGGAATACGCCATGACCATCGCATCTGAGCCTCGGGTATTGCTGCTGGACGAACCCTGTGCAGGGCTTTCCCCGGATGAAACGGCGCTGATGACCGAACTTGTGCGGACATATCAGGCACAAACCGGCGGTCTGGTCATCGTCATCGAACACGACATGAGCATCGTTCAGGCGATCTCGGACAAGGTTCTGGTCCTGCACCTGGGGCAGGTGCTCGCCTTTGACAGCTTCGACAAGGTGCGCAGCAATCCCGAGGTTCAGGCCGTCTATGCGGGAGGCACCAAATGACCTCGCTTCTGGAAATCGACAATCTGACCGGCGGCTACCGGGACACCCATGTTCTGTTCAACGTCTCGGCCCGGATCGAAGCAGGCAGCATTCTAGGGGTCTTTGGCCGGAACGGTGTTGGCAAGACCACCCTTGCGCGGCTTGTGCAGGGCAGCCTGATGGCTGCTGAGAGCGAAATCCGCCTAGTGGGTCAGACCATCACCACTCTGCCCGCCCATGCTCGCAGGAAACGCGGCATCGGTTACATGCCCCAGACATCGATGGTGTTCGACGATCTGACGGTCAGGGAGAACCTGACCCTCGGCAGCAACCGGGAGGGACCGGAGAGATATTTCGACCGCTTCCCAAGGCTGGCAGAACGGCTGGACCAGCCCGCAGGCACCATGTCCGGCGGTGAGCGGAAAATCCTGGCCTTTGTCCGCGCCATGATCGAGGACACAAAGGTGATTGTCCTTGATGAACCCTCCGAGGGCGTTCAGCCGGAAAACATCGCCCATATGGCGGAGTGCCTGATGGACCGAGCGAAAGCCGGGGCCGGTATTCTGTTGTGCGAACAAAACCTCAGCTTTCTGACCGGTATTTCCGATTGGTATCTCGGCCTCGACGCCGGAACGGTGGTTCTGGACAAACCCGCAAACGAGGTCTCCATAGAGCGATTACGTTCGATATTAAGCCTATAACCGAGACTAAAATCGGCAGTTCCCTGCGCGCGCCAACACTCAAACGAGTAAATTATAAAAGAGGGAATGGTGGGTGATAAGAGATTTGAACTCCTGACATCTTCGATGTGAACGAAGCGCTCTACCACTGAGCTAATCACCCGTGGGATCGGGTATTACCGTCAGGATCACCGCTCTGCAAGAGGGGGATATGAAGATTTTCACCAGTCTGCTTCTTTTTCGGCTTCCTTTTTTTTCACATCCCTCCTGCACTGGCCGCCTCAGCCAGGTCCGCCAGGTAGCACATCGCGGCGGATCATGGTGCGCAGGGTGAAGCTGGAGCGCGTATTGCGGATCCCCTGCACCCGCATCAACTGCTCTTCCAGAAAGCGGTCGAAATCCGTCAGATCCTGCGCCACCACCCGCAGCAGGATATCGCGACTGCCAGTCATCAGGTAGCACTCCATCACTTGATCGAACTGGCGCACGGCATTTTCAAAGGCCTGCAGCGCGTCCTTGGACTGGCGCTCCAGCTCAACAGCGACAAAGATTGTGACGGCCAGCCCGACCTTGGCCTGATCAACCCGCGCGGAATAGCCGGTGATGATCCCGGCTTCTTCCAGCATCGACACCCGCCGGGCGCAGGGGGTGGGCGACAGGCCGACCTCTTCTGAGAGCTGCGCCAGCTTCATGCGCCCGTCCCGCTGCAGCGCGGTGACAATCCTGCGATCGATAGCGTCCATAGCGATTTCCTCCATTACTTGGCGCCATGTTAGCAAATTGCTCCAAAACCAACCACTCCTGAGGGCGTCTTTGGAAAATTTCCGAAGCCCATACCCGGTATTCTGGGGCTGTTAGTTCAGGAGCCTGTCAGTATGACCCTCACCAAAATCGCCTCTCCCGGTCACGAAGAAATCTACCGTGTCGACGATCCCGCCGTCGGTCTGACCGGCTTCATCGCCATCCATTCAACCGAGGCCGGACCGGCCGCTGGCGGGCTGCGGATGCGCGCCTATGCCACTGCGGATGAGGCGCTGGATGATGTTCGGCGGCTGAGCGAGGGCATGACCTACAAGAACGCCGCGGCGGGCCTGCCGCTGGGCGGCGGCAAGGCGGTGATCATCAGCGACCCGACAACAAGCAAAACGCCAGAGATGCTGCGCGCCTTTGGCCGGGCGATCGACAGCCTGAACGGCCGCTACATCACCGCCGAGGATATGGGCATGAGCCCTGCCGACATGGCGCTGCTCGCCGATGAAACGCCCTATGTCGCCGGTCTGGCAGACGGGGAGTTTGCCAGCGGCGATCCCTCCCCCATCACCGCGCGCGGCATCTTCAACGCCATCCGCACCGCCCGGGCGCACAAGGTCGGCAGCGCCGATCTGCAGGGCGTCACGGTGGCAGTGCAGGGGCTGGGCCATGTGGGCTGGTATCTGTGCCAGTTCCTGAATGACGCGGGCGCCGGTCTGATCGTCACAGATGTGGACCCACAGCGCATCGAACGCGCGGTCGCGGAATTCGGCGCCCGCCCGGTTGCCATCAACAAGATCTGCACCGTGCAGGCGGATATCTTTGCCCCCTGTGCCATTGGCGGCATCCTCAATGCCGAGACCATCCCCCTGTTGCAGGTCGGGATCGTCGCAGGCGGTGCCAACAACCAGCTGGCCACCCCCGAGGACGGTCAGGCCCTGCATGAACGCGGCATCCTTTATGCGCCCGATTTCATCGCCAATGGCGGCGGCATCATCAACGTAGCGACCGAGATCCTGAAAATCGCGGATCGCGAGGCCTATGTGGCCAAGAAACTTGCTGCGCTGGATGCGACCATGGCCGAGGTGCTCAACCAGGCGCGTCAGCAGGACATCAGCCCGGATGCCGTGGCCATTGCCACCGTGCGGGCGAAGATGGCGCAGGCCGCAGCGGCTTAAGCCCACCCCAACGATTACAGAGATGCAACAGCGGCAGCTGCCATTTGGCGCTGCCGCTTGTCAGCGCGGGTTTGCCTCCCTATTTAGGGCAGAAGACATGGGGCTGACGCCTCATGCATTTGGAGATTTTATGGAAGAGACCCGGGCATAAGCCCGTTCCCGGCACAGAACATCGGGAACGCAGGACACAACAAGGACACTCGCGACTTCGGCTGAGTGACCTCTTTTCTTGCACTCTCATAAAATCGAGACTTCCGTTGAATATCTCAAAACACGAGCAACGCGTGTTGCACGAGCTCGCCCTTGGCGGCAGCATCCATCATGAACGCAGTGAAAACGGCAAGATCCGCAGCATCATCTGCTATACGCGCGAGGGCAACGTTCTGTCGGACTGCACCCTTGGCGTCTTTCAGCGCCTGCACAAACGCCGTTTCATCCAATCGCGCGACGGCAAACCCTATCGCGCCTCGCGACTGGGGATCAAAGCCGTACGCGCGCAGCTGAACCAACGATAACATCATGACATCACAGGAGCAGACCATGGAATTTGTGTCAGGCCACAAGGGGCGAACAGCAGAGATCACCGACCTGTTCGCCGCCTCCTTCACCGCGTCGGAAGGCGCCGACGAAGGGCAAACCATCGCTGCGCTGGTGCGCGCCCTCCTCACCACGGTGGAAGAGGAGGATTTGTTTGTCTTCTCCGTGCTAGAGGGCGGCGCGGTGGTTGCCAGCATCCTGTTCACGCGGATGCGCTATGATCAGGACGACCGGGTGGTCTTTCTGTTGTCGCCGGTAGCGGTTGCGCCGGATCAGCAGGGCAAGGGCACTGGTCAGGCGCTTCTGCGCCATGGCCTCAGCCAGCTGAAAAGGGATGGTGTTGATATCATCCTGACCTATGGCGATGTCAATTTCTACGCCAAGGTCGGGTTCAGGCAGATCACCGAACAGGAGGCCGCTGCGCCCATGCCCCTTTCCTACCCGCATGGCTGGCTGGGCCAATCGCTGACTGGCGGAGCCTTCGCACCGCTGGTCGGCCCTGCCTCCTGCGCCGCGCCCTTCCGAAAGCCGGAGTATTGGTAGGTATCGAGCAAAAAAAGAAAAAGGCGGCCCAAGCGGGCCGCCTTTCCTGCCTTACTGCTACCGGCACTTAGTGCGCGGTCGGGGCTGCCGATGCGGATTTCGCCTCCAGCGCGGCCTGGGCAGCGGCGGCCTCTTCGGCCTCCTCGTCCCATTCGATCGGCTCAGGGCTGCCCACCAGTGCGTGTTTCAGCACTTCGGACACGTGGCTCACCGTGATGATCTCCAGACCTTCCTTCACGTTGTCGGGAATATCCGGCAGATCCTTGGCGTTTTCCTCGGGGATCAGCACCGTCTTGATGCCACCGCGCAGGGCTGCCAGCAGTTTTTCCTTGAGCCCGCCGATGGCCAGCGCATTGCCACGCAGAGTGACTTCGCCGGTCATGGCGATGTCCTTGCGCACCGGGATCCCGGTCAGCACCGACACGATGGAGGTCACCATGGCCAGACCCGCCGACGGGCCGTCCTTGGGCGTGGCACCTTCGGGCACGTGCACGTGGATGTCCCACTTGTCGAACTTGGGCGGCTTGATCCCCAGGTGCGGCGCAACCGAGCGTACATAGCTGGAAGCAGCCTCGATCGACTCCTTCATCACGTCGCCCAGCTTACCGGTGGTCTTCATGCGACCCTTGCCCGGCAGGCGCAGCGCCTCGATGGAGAGAAGCTCACCACCCACCGAGGTATAGGCCAGACCGGTCACGACACCGACCTGATCTTCCTTTTCAGCAAGACCAAAGCGGTATTTCGGCACGCCCAGGAACTCGTCGAGGTTGTCATGGGTGACCTTGACGCTCTCGGCTTCCTTCTTGACGATCTTGGTCAGCGATTTCCGCGCCACCTTTGCGATTTCACGCTCCAGGTTCCGCACGCCCGCCTCGCGGGTGTAGGTGCGGATGATGTCGGTCAGCGCCTCATCCGTCAGTTCGAATTCCTTGGCCTTGAGGCCGTGGTTCTTCACCTGCTTGGACACGAGGTGCTGCTTGGCGATTTCGCGCTTTTCGTCCTCGGTGTAGCCCGACAGCGGAATGATCTCCATCCGGTCCAGAAGCGGACCCGGCATGTTGTAGCTGTTGGACGTGGTCAGGAACATCACGTTCGAGAGGTCGTATTCCACCTCCAAGTAGTGGTCCACAAAGGTGGAATTCTGTTCCGGATCAAGCACTTCCAGCATCGCCGAGGCCGGGTCGCCCCGGAAATCCTGGCCCATCTTGTCGATCTCGTCGAGCAGGATCAGAGGATTAGTGGTTTTCGCCTTCTTCAGCGCCTGGATGATCTTACCGGGCATCGAGCCGATATAGGTCCGGCGGTGACCGCGGATCTCGGACTCGTCGCGCACGCCGCCAAGGCTGATGCGGATGAACTCGCGTCCCGTCGCCTTGGCAACCGATTTGCCAAGCGAGGTCTTACCCACACCCGGAGGGCCAACAAGGCACAGGATCGGCCCCTTCAGCTTGGCCGAGCGTTGCTGCACCGCCAGATATTCGACGATGCGTTCCTTGACCTTCTCAAGGCCGTAGTGGTCCTTGTCGAGGATATCCTGCGCGCGGTTCAGGTCTTTCTTCACGCGGGATTTGGTGCCCCACGGGATCGACAGCATCCAGTCCAGATAGTTGCGCACAACGGTGGCTTCGGCCGACATGGGCGACATGTTCTTGAGCTTCTTCAGCTCGGCATCGGCCTTTTCGCGGGCTTCCTTGGACAGCTTGGTCTCGGCGATTTTCTCTTCCAGCTCGGCCACTTCGCCCGAACCTTCCTCGCCATCGCCCAGCTCCTTCTGAATGGCCTTCAT
This sequence comes from Pseudophaeobacter sp. 1A09344, assembly GCF_041008745.1. NCBI lineage: Bacteria > Pseudomonadati > Pseudomonadota > Alphaproteobacteria > Rhodobacterales > Roseobacteraceae > Pseudophaeobacter > Pseudophaeobacter sp. 1A09344. The sequence continues at coordinate 218,470 of NZ_JAXGFS010000001.1, read as the reverse complement.
CTGCTCATTCAGATAGTACTCGCGCTGTGTCTTCTCCATCTGGGATTTGACGCGGGTCTTGATCTTCTTCTCGACCTGCAGGACAGACATTTCGCCCTGCATCAGGCCATAGACCTTTTCCAAACGTTCGCTGACCGAGAGGGTCTCGAGCAACTCCTGCTTGCGGTCCACCTCGATGCCGAGGTGACCGGCAACAAGGTCCGCCAGCTTCGCAGGCTCGGTGGTCTCGCCCACGGCGCTCAGCGCCTCTTCGGGGATATTCTTGCGCACTTTTGCGTAGCGTTCGAACTCATCACCAACGGTGCGCACCAGCGCCTCGGTGGTGGTGACGTCGCCGGGCATCTGGTTCAGCAGTTCGGCGCGGGCTTCGAAATAGCTGTCGTTTTCGAGGAAATCGGTGATCTTGACGCGGGTCTGGCCCTCGACCAGCACCTTGACGGTGCCATCGGGCAGCTTCAGCAGCTGCAGCACATTGGCCAGCACGCCGACGCGGTAGATGCCATCGCTTTCCGGATCGTCCTCTGAGGGGTCGATCTGGCTGGACAGCAGGATCTGTTTGTCATCGGCCATCACCTCTTCCAGGGCGCGTACCGATTTCTCCCGGCCGACAAACAGCGGCACGATCATGTGCGGGAACACCACGATGTCACGCAGCGGCAGCACGGGATAGGAAGAATTGAGTGGCTCTTGCATACTCGGTCCTTTTCTTTGGCAAGACGTCCAGGCCCCAGGTAGCGGCAGCCGCAGGCGTCTCCTCTTTGATCTGTTATCTGGTGCGGTTCAGCATGTATTTCAACCGCAGCGCCTCAATCTTTGCGCTCACATTGCCCCTGCAGGGCGGCGACCACAAGGGCGCAAATGCAGGAAGGGTGAGCAAATGGTGAAGGGGGCTGCGAGCTGCCCCCGGTTTGGGCCATGCGGGTCAATTCAGCGTCGCATCAGGGTGATGAATCCCCGCTCCATCCGCCCGCCCGGCCCGGTTTCAATATAGGTTCCGCTCATCCGTGTTTCATCGATCAGGAACAGGCGCACCTCCTGCCGCAAGACCTCTCCGGTACCGGTTGGACGCTCGGCCAGCAGGGTCAGCCTGATCAACTGATCGGCGCCGCAGGGCAGCGGCCCCAGAGACACCTCATCCAGGAACACCTCGGCATCATCCGGCAGATCGCCGCGGCCGACGCTTTCGGCGCGCAGCCCAGTGCCGGGCTTTAGTGGGCCCCGGTCCTGTACAGAGATCCCAATAAGCCCCAGCACCGGCGAATCCGCAACCAGCCTGCCATTGCGAAACCGCAGCGACAGGGTATCGCCGCTGCGTTGCGGCAGCGGCACCATCTCGATGCGCCCGCCGACAGCCGTCGACATCTCTCCCGGGCCTTTTTGAACGATCCACTGGCCGCGCAGCCCGGCAGAGCCACCTTTGACCAGATCCTCTAGCGGAATGCTGCAACCGTTAAGGCGCGGCGCCTTGAAGAAACTTGATGCCTCTGCCAGCGATCCTGGCGTGGTGTTATCCTGTGTCGCCTGCGCCTGAGCTGCCATCGAGCCGCCCATCAAGGCCGCAAAAGCCAGCGCCAGATACCACCTCATCACCATTCTCCCCTTTTGGCGGGAAACTAGCAAAAAGGTCTTCACAACTGGTGAACAAGGCATAACCGGTCACCACGCAGGTACAGGGCAATCAGCCCCCGCCTCTTACCCGGAAAAGGGTGGTCAGCGGTCTAATACCCCCCCGATTACACCGGCTCGATATCACCTTCAGCGCGGGTGTCGTGGAAGTCCTTCTGCCAGGCCTCGAACGTCCCCGCCGCAATCGCATCGCGCATGCCCTGCATGATCTCCTGAAAGTAATGCAGGTTGTGCCAGGTCAGCAGCATGCCCGAAATCATCTCGTTGGCGCGGAACACATGGTGCAGGTAAGCGCGGCAGTAGTTCGAGCAGGCCGGGCAGCTGCACTCTTCATCCAGCGGACGCGGATCATCCGCGTGCCGCGCGTTCTTGATGTTGACCACCCCGCGGCGGGTAAAGACCTGCCCGGTCCGGCCGGATCGCGACGGCAACACGCAATCCATCATATCGATGCCGCGCGCCACGGCGCCGACGATATCGTCGGGCTTGCCAACGCCCATCAGGTAGCGCGGCTTGTCCTGCGGCAGCATGTCCGGCGCGTAGTCAAGGCAGCCGAACATCGCCTCCTGCCCCTCGCCCACCGCAAGGCCACCCACCGCGTAGCCATCAAAGCCGATGTCGGTCAGCGCCTTGGCGCTTTCCTCGCGAAGGTCCTGTTCCAGCCCGCCCTGCATGATCCCGAACAGGGCATGACCGGGCCGGTCGCCAAACGCGTCCTTGGACCGCTCGGCCCAGCGCATCGACAGGCGCATCGACTCGGCAATGCGGTCGCGGTCCGCAGGCAACGCCGGGCATTCGTCGAAACACATCACGATATCGCTGCCCAAGAGCCGCTGGATCTCCATCGAGCGTTCTGGCGTCAGCTCGTGCCGGGAGCCGTCGATATGGCTTTTGAAGGTCACGCCCTTCTCGGTCAGCTTGCGAAGGCCCGCCAGCGACATCACCTGAAACCCGCCCGAGTCGGTCAGGATCGGACGCTGCCAGTTCATGAACTTGTGCAATCCGCCCAACCGGTCGATCCGCTCAGCCGTTGGACGCAGCATCAGGTGGTAGGTATTGCCCAGCAGGATGTCAGCGCCGGTGGCGCGCACGCTTTCCGGCATCATCGCCTTGACCGTCGCAGCGGTGCCAACGGGCATGAAGGCAGGCGTGCGAATGTCACCGCGCGGCGTCTGGATCACACCGGTGCGTGCTTTTCCGTCCTGCGCTTTCATTTCAAACTTGAAAAGCTCTGACATTTCGACTTCCTGCGTTAGTTCTGTCATCTGACGACCATAAGATTCCCCTAATGCCAAGGAGCCAAGCGCATGTCCACAGACGAGCACGCCGCAAAACTGACCCTCGGTTGGGAGGAATGGGTAAGCCTGCCGGGGCTTGGCCTGCCTGCAATGAAGGCCAAGGTCGACACCGGCGCCCGCACCTCTGCCTTGCATGCGACTGAAATCGAAACATTCGGACCGGCTGCCGCCCCCAAGGTACGCTTTACCGTCCACCCCGTGCCGGGGCAGGAAGGGCTGCGGATCCCCTGCTCTGCCGATATTATCGACCGGCGTGAGGTGACCTCCTCCAATGGCGAAAGCGAAATGCGCTATGTCATCTCAACCGATCTTGTGGTGGATGGCCACAGCTGGCCCATCGAAGTCACCCTCACCGATCGCAGCGGTATGACACTGCATATGCTTCTGGGTCGCCAGGCGCTGGGAGAGAACGTCGCGGTGGCACCTTCGGAACGGTTCTGCCAACCGGAACTAGACTATTCGGTCTATGCCTCGAAAAACATCCGCAAGGCCGCGCCGAACCGGGTGCTGCGCATTGCTGTGCTCAGCCGCGAGGATAATTTCTCCACCCGCCGACTGGTGGAAGAAGGCGAAAAACGAGGCCACACCGTCGAGGTCATCGACACCACACGCTGCTACATGGACATCAACGCGCTGGCGCCCGAAGTGCACTACGACGGCAAGCGTCTGCCGCGCTATGACGCGGTGATCCCGCGCATCGGCGCCTCGATCACCCAATATGGTACCGCCGTGCTGCGCCAGTTCGAGACCCTTGGCACCTTTTGCGTCAATGGCAGCGCTGGCATCACCGCAAGTCGCGACAAGCTGCACGCCCATCAGGTACTGGCACGTCAGAAGATCGGCATGCCCGAAACCGCCTTTGCCGCCTCGCCCAAGGATACAAAAAACCTGATCGACATCGTCGGAGGTGCCCCCCTGATCGTGAAACTGCTGGAAAGCACGCAGGGTAAAGGCGTGGTGCTGGCCGAAACCAAGAAGGCCGCCGAATCCGTGATCACCGCCTTTCGCGGCCTCAAGGCGAACTTCCTGGTGCAGCAATTCGTGAAAGAGGCCAATGGCGAGGATATCCGCTGTCTAGTGGTCGGCTCCAAGGTGGTCGCGGCAATGAAACGATCCGGCGCCGAGGGCGACTTCCGCTCCAATCTACATCTTGGCGGCAGCGCAGTCTCGGTCCGGATCAGCAAGGAAGAACGCGCCACAGCCGTCAAGGCCGCCAAGGCCTTTGGCCTCAATGTCGCGGGTGTCGACCTTCTGCGCTCGGAAAACGGGCCAAAGGTGCTGGAGGTCAATTCCTCGCCCGGGCTGGAAGGTATCGAGCGGACCTCGAAGAAAAACATTGCCGGGCTGATCTATGACGAGATCGAAGACCACGTGCGCCCCGCCCCCCTGCGGGTGCGCAAACAGGCGACGGCGCGCAAGTGATCCCACTGGCGGCGGCAGGGCTTGACCGCGCGCCGCCGCCACCCGATCTTGGTTCCATACCTTTCAGACAGGATTTCCAGTTATGAACGAAGATCAGATTACCGCCCTCTTGTCCGGCAGCCTGCTTTACATTCTCGGGGCGATCTTCCTGATCGTCGTCATTCTCAAAGGCGTCCGGATCGTTCCGCAGTCGGAAAAATTTGTCGTCGAACGTTTTGGCCGCCTGAAGTCGGTGCTTGGCCCGGGCATCAATTTCATCGTGCCCTTTCTGGATGCGGTCCGTCACAAGGTGTCGATCCTTGAACGGCAACTGCCGAACGCCAGCCAGGATGCGATCACTCGCGACAACGTGCTGGTAGAGATCGATACGTCGGTATTCTACCGCATCCTGGAGCCGGAAAAGACAGTCTACCGCATCCGGGATGTAGATGGTGCCATCGCCACCACCGTCGCCGGGATTGTTCGCGCTGAAATCGGCAAGATGGATCTGGATGAGGTGCAATCCAACCGCTCGCAGCTGATTGGCGAGATCAAGCGCAGCGTCGAAAGCGCCGTGGATGACTGGGGGATTGAAGTGACGCGCGCCGAGATCCTTGACGTGAACCTCGATCAGGCCACCCGCGATGCGATGCTGCAGCAGCTCAATGCCGAACGCGCGCGCCGGGCGCAGGTGACCGAGGCGGAAGGCAAGAAACGCGCGGTGGAACTCGCCGCCGATGCGGAACTGTATTCCGCCGAACAAACCGCCAAGGCCCGCCGCATTCAGGCTGATGCCGAAGCCTATGCGACCGGAGTGGTGGCCAAGGCGATTGCCGAAAACGGTCTGGAGGCGGCGCAGTATCAGGTGGCGCTGAAACAGGTGGAGGCGCTCAATACTCTTGGCGCAGGCACCGGCAGCCAGACCATCGTGGTCCCGGCGCAGGCGCTTGAGGCCTTTGGAGACGCCTTCAAGATGCTGAAAGGAAACAAGTAATGGCCGCTCCCTTCTGGGCACTCTGGTGGGTCTGGTGCGCTGCGGCGCTGGTACTTGGCATTCTGGAGGTGCTGGCGCCGGGCTTTGTCTTCCTCGGTTTTGCCATCGGCGCCCTTGGCGTCGGGGTACTGCTTCTTGCGATGGGCAGCGGCACCTTTGGCCTGCCTGTGCTGGTCTTCCTCTTTGCGGCGATATCGCTCATCGCCTGGCTTGTCCTGCGCCGCGCCTTTGCCCTGCCCCGAGGGCAGGTGAAGACCTTTGACACGGATATCAACGACTAGTCAAAAATCGCCTCTGCCATCTGCACCAGCGCGCAACTTCCCTGCGGTCCAAGACTGGACGCCGCTTGCCCTGTTCCCTATATAAACGGTCGGATAACCAGTCAGGGACCGATATGACCAACGCTTCCGAACCTCTTGAAGGGGCGCCGCTGATCGCGCCGTCTTCTGTTTCCCACCCGCTTTACGATGCGGTGGCAGACGCATGCCGTAGCGTCTATGACCCTGAAATCCCGGTCAATATCTACGAGCTGGGCCTGATCTACACCATCGACATCAACGAAGAAAACGACGTCAAGATCATCATGACCCTGACCGCGCCGGGCTGCCCCGTCGCTGGTGAGATGCCGGGCTGGATCGTCGATGCGATCTCGCCCGTACCCGGCGTTAAATCCGTCGATGTCGAACTGACCTGGGAGCCGCCCTGGGGCATGGAGATGATGTCGGACGAGGCGCGCCTGGAACTTGGGTTCATGTAACGCCTGCCCCGTGCATCATCACAATAGTTTCATGGGATCGCGGCGCGGGTGTTACCCGGCGCCGCGATTTTTGTTTCAAACCTGATTTTTCCGGAGAACCCCTTTGCGCCTTTCCTTTTCCCTTTCGGCCCTTACCCTGCCCGGCCTACTCCTGTCGCTTGCCGCCACTTCTGCTGTCGCCGAAACCGCCCTGACCTATGGCCCTCGCCCGGCCTATCTGGTCGACAAACTGCCCGCGGGCGCGCTGAAGGACCGGCTGCAGTCCTGCGCCGCGCAGGTGCCGCAGCGCACGGAATTCTCCATCGGCCATCGCGGCGCACCGCTGCTCTTTCCCGAACACACCGTCGAAAGCAATATGGCTGCCGCGCAGATGGGCGCCGGGATCCTTGAGTGCGACGTGACCTTTACCAAGGATCTGGAACTGGTCTGCCGCCATGCCCAGAACGATCTTCACACCACCACCGATATCCTGACCAGCGATCTGGCCGACACCTGCATCACCCCCTTCACCCCCGCAGGCGGCGGCGCGGACGCCAAGGCCGAGTGCCGCACCTCGGAGATCACGCTGGAAGAGTTCCGCAGCCTGACTCCCAAGATGGACAGCCGCGACAAGACGGCGAAGACCGCAGAAGCCTATCAGGGCGGCGTCGCCCCATGGCGCAGCACGCTCTATGTGGATGGCGCGCGCAGCATGACCCACGCTGAGTCCATCGCCCTGTTCCGCAGCATTGGCGCCAAGTTCACGCCCGAGTTGAAGGCACCGGCGGTGAAGATGCCCTTCAACGGATTCACGCAGGAAGACTACGCGCAGAAGCTGGTGGAAGAGTACAAATCCGCGAGCGTGCCAGCATCGGATGTCTGGCTGCAAAGTTTCGATCTCAGCGATGTCCTATATTGGATCGAGAACGAGCCGGAGTTCGGCGCGCAGGCGGTGTACCTCGATGACCGCTATTCCAAATCCGATGCCGATGAAGGCAAGGTGGATCCGTCCAACCCCGCGAGTTTCAAGCCGAGCATGCAGGAGCTGGCAGATATGGGGGTTAACTATATCGCACCGCCGATCTGGATGCTGCTGGCGCTGGAGGACGGGAAGATCGTGCCCTCCCCCTATGCCATCAAGGCGCGCGAGGCGGGGCTCAAGATCATCGCCTGGTCGATGGAGCGCTCTGGGCCGCTGACAAATGGCGGCGGTTGGTATTACCGGTCAGTGAAACCGGCGATCTCGGATGCTTCGGCCTATTATCAGGTGCTGGATGTTCTGGCACAGGATGTGGGCGTCTCCGGTGTCTTTTCCGACTGGCCCGCAACGGTGACCTATTACGCCAACTGCATGGACCTGTAGACAAAAAAACCGCCACCGCACAGGCACCTGTGCATCGCATCTGCCGCCGCCCCCTTGAGCCTGCCGCCGCAGGACCCTAGATTGAGGGTAACGCGCGAAACTGGAGACTTTCATGTTCGGTATCCCCGGCAAACAGGCTGTAACCATCACCCCGAAGGCTGCGGCGCAGATTTCAAAGCTGATGCAGAATGCGGGCCACGCGGGCCTGCGCATCGGCGTGAAAAAAGGCGGCTGCGCCGGCATGGAATACACCATGGAATACGTCGATGACGCCGATCCCAACGACGAGGTCGTGGAACAGGACGGCGCCCGGGTGATGATCGCACCGATGGCACAGATGTTCCTGTTTGGCACCGAGATCGACTATGAAACCACGCTGCTGGAAAGCGGGTTCAAGTTCAACAACCCCAACGTCGCCGAGGCCTGCGGTTGCGGCGAGTCGATCAGCTTCAAGGATATACCCGGCGCCTGAACTCAGACGACTGATCACCATAGATTACGGCATTCATTGCATGGGGCGGCTTCGGTCGCCCTTTTGTGTTTCCAATGGCCACGCCAGCGGCGTCTTGCACAATTGCTCCCTCTGACGCGGGGTGCTACCACCACGCCACAGAACAACAAGGGAAGCGACACATGCGGCGGAAACTGGCGGCGGGAAACTGGAAAATGAACGGCACCGGGGCAGAGCTGGTCGAGCTTGCTGCGCTGGCTGAAGGCCATCCGGCGCCGGATGGCACCGACATCCTGATCTGCCCCCCCGCAACGCTGCTGTCGCGCGCGGCGGACACCACCCGCGGCGGACCGGTACAAATCGGTGGTCAGGACTGTCACGCCGCGGCCTCGGGCGCGCATACCGGCGATCTGAGCGCTGCGATGCTGCTGGATGCAGGCGCGAGCGCGGTGATCCTGGGCCACTCTGAACGGCGCGCCGATCACGGTGAAACCGACGCCATCGTCCTTGCCAAGGCCGAAGCCGCCATGGCCGCCGGTCTGCTGGCCGTGGTCTGCCTTGGCGAGACGCTTGAAGAGCGCGAAGCCGGAGAAACCCTGTCGGTCGTCGGCACGCAGCTTGCCGGTTCGGTGCCGGAGGGCGCCAGCGGCGCCACACTGGTCGTCGCTTATGAACCGGTCTGGGCCATCGGCACCGGCAAGGTCCCAACTCTGGAGCAGATCGGCGAAGTGCACGATTTCCTGCGCGCCGAGCTGACGAGCCGCTTTGGCGCCGAGACCGCCGAAGGCATTCGCCTGCTTTACGGTGGCTCGGTGAAACCCGGCAATGCGGCCGAGATCTTTGCAGTGTCGAACGTGGACGGCGCCCTTGTCGGCGGCGCCAGCCTGACCGCCGCGGATTTCTCTCCGATCATCTCGGCTCTGGAGAACGCCTGACCAAGAGGCGCGGCCTCACACATCAGTGACAAGCCCGGCTCTGACGCAGAGCTGGGCTTTTTTACGGCCTTTGCTTCTAGACTCGCAGACGAAAATGGCGCCCCGATCTCCCGGGGCGCCCTCACTCGTACCAACTCTTACACAACTCGGTACTCGTGAATCTCTAGTTCGTTATAATCTCCGGCCCCATCAGCGCGTTCGGGATCATCGTGCTGAGCCATGGGATATAGGTCACCATGATCAAGAAGACGAAGAGCACCGCCAGGAACGGCAGGGCCGCCCGGACCACCGCCATCATCGGCATGCCCGCAACGCCGGAAGTGACAAAGAGGTTCAGGCCAACCGGCGGAGTGATCATGCCGATCTCCATGTTGACCACCATGATGATGCCCAGATGGATCGGGTCGATGCCCAGTTCGATTGCGATCGGGAACACCAGCGGCGCAACGATCACCAACAGGCCCGACGGCTCCATGAACTGACCGCCGATCAGCAGGATCACGTTCACAACAATCAGGAACATCACCGGGCCAAAGCCCGCCGACAGCATGGCATTGGCGATATGCTGCGGCACCTGCTCGTCGGTTAGTACATGTTTCAGGATCAGCGCGTTGGCGATCACGAACATCAGCGTCACGGTCAGCTTGCCCGCATCGAACAGCGCCCGTTTGGTGTCCTTGTGGAACCAGACCGACAGCAGCGCAAGCGGCGCCTGCAGGACGGTGCGGCGCGGGCGCACCTCGGTTCCCGCCAGCGGTCCCATGTCGCGGTAGACAAAGGTTGCCACCAGGAAAGCATAGACGGATGCCACGGCGGCGGCTTCGGTCGGCGTGAAGATCGCCCCTTCCTTGTAAAGCCCCAGTTCAGGCGAATACCACGGGTAGCCATAGATACCGACCATGATGATCACGATCAGGAACAGGCCCCAGAACGCCTCGCGGAAAGAGGCACCGACCTCGGCCCAGCCCGCCCAGTCGCCCTTGGGCATATCCTTGATCCGGGCGATCACATAGATCGTCACCATCAGCATCACCCCGGCCAAAAGGCCCGGAATGATACCGGCAAGGAACATCCGGCCAACCGAGACATCGACCGATGCCGCATAGACCACCATCACGATGGAGGGCGGGATCAGGATGCCAAGCGTGCCCGCGTTGCAGATCACACCGGCGGCGAACTCCTTGGAATAGCCCGCTTGGCGCATTGCTGCGATCACGATGGAGCCGATGGCCACCACGGTCGCCGGAGAAGAACCGGACAGCGCCGCGAACATCATGCAGGCAAAGACGCCAGCGATGGCGAGGCCGCCCTGAAAATGGCCGACGCAGGCAATCGAGAACCGGATGATCCGCTGCGCTACACCGCCGGTCGACATGAAGGTCGAGGCGAGAATGAAGAACGGGATGGCCAAGAGGGTGAAATGGCCTTCAAAGGCTTCGAACAATGTGCCGGCGACCGAGGCCAGCGAACTGTCCGAATAAACCAGCAGAAACAGGGTGGAGCTGAGGCCCAGCGAGACGGAGATCGGCACGCCGATCAGCATCAGGCCAACCACCATGGCAAAAAGCAGAACGACGTCCATCAGTTTTCTCCCCCCGTCTTTTCTCCGGTGGCGCGGGCGCGGGCCTCGTCCAACTCGTCCTCAACCTCGTGGCTGGCCACCAGCCGGTCTGCCTCACCGCGCCAGATACGCAGGGCAGCCTGCACAAAGCGGATCACAAGCAACAGCATCGACAGCGGCAGGATCAGATACGGCACCACTTTGGGCAGTTTTTCGTAGGAATCGCCGTAGTTGATCAGATCCTCCAGAAACCGGAAGATCCCCACCATCGGCACGTCCTGCACCTCGTAAAAGCTTTGGCTGCGGGCCTTCATGTCCAGCCCCGTCGGGAACCAGCGCCCCGAGGTCGGCGGCAGATCCGCAAACACCGCCCAGTAATCATAGGCGCCTTTCAGCAACAGCAGCGAAAACAGCAGGCAGGCGCCAACCGCGATCAGCCCCACAACGCGACGTGCAGGCGGCGCAAGCGTGTTGACGATGGCATCCACCCCCAGGTGCGCATGCGTCTTGACCGCGTAAGACGCCCCCAGCAGCACCAGCCAGGCAAAAAGGAACACCGTCAGCTCCAGCGCCCAGAGGATATTGGAGTTGAACACGAAACGCGCCACCACATTGGCAAAGGTGATCACTGTCATCAGCCCCAACAGCAGCGCGATCAGCGTTTCTTCCAGCGTATTGATGACCCCGGCCGGGCCGGTTCTTGCCCCCGACATGCCAGTCTCCCCTGCTATGTTGATAAAATGGTGCAGGCGGCGGATCCCCACGCCGCCTGCAAAACGGGGCGCAGCACTCATCCTTGGATGGCGCGCCCCGGGGTGCGGCTATCAGAAGCCTGCGTTGATCGCCTGTGCGGCGTCGATCTTGTCCTGACCCACGTCACCGGCGAACTGCGCCCAGACGGGTTTCATGGTGTCGACCCAGGACTGGCGCTGCTCGGCCGAGAGCTGACGCACGGTGCCACCGGCATCAATGATCGCCTGCTTGGCTGCTGCGTTGACCTTGGCGGATTCAGAGTTCCGCGCTTCGGTCACTTCCGACAGGATGGTCAGGAACTGGTCGCGTACTTCCGGCTCCAGGCTGTCCAGCCAGTCCACCGAGGTCACCACCAGATAGTCGATGATGCCGTGGTTGGTTTCGGTGATCCCGTCCTGCACTTCGAAGAACTTCTTGCCGTAGATGTTGGACCAGGTGTTTTCCTGACCATCGACAACACCCTGCTGCAGAGCGCCGTAGACTTCGGAGAAGGCCATTTTCTGCGGGCTGCCACCGATCGCTTCCATCTGCGCCACCAGCACGTCCGAGGACTGCACGCGGAACTTCAGGCCATTGGCGTCGGTCGGTTCGACCAGCGGTTTGTTGGCCGACATCTGCTTCATGCCATTGTGCCAGTAAGCCAGGCCCTGCAGGCCGCGGCGCTGCATCGAATCCAGCATCGCCTGACCGTTGTCGGACGCCTGGAAGGCGTCAACCGCATCGATGTTCTTGAACATGAACGGCAGGTCGAACAGGCGGAACTGTTTGGTGAATTTTTCGAACTTGGACAGCGACGGTGCGGCCAGCTGCACGTCACCCTGCAGCATCGCTTCGAGCACCTTGTTGTCATTGTAGAGGGTCGAGTTCGGATAGACCTCAAGGCACATGGTGCCGTTCATCTCTTCGTTGACACGCTTTTCCAGCAGCGTCGCGGCAATCCCCTTGGGGTGCTTGTCGGTGTTGGTGACGTGGCTGAACTTGACGACGATCTCGCCTTCTTCACAGGCCGCCTGAACGGCGCCAGCGGATACGGTCATCGCCAGAGCGGCGGCGGTAGCAGTCAGGAACTTCATGGTAGTCCTCCCAGATTTCTCTCCATAGCCCATGCGCAATGCACAGGCCCCGCGGGAAGGATCGCGAATCGCACTCTCTTGCTCAAGAATTGAGTCGCGATTCGGGTGATTTTGGATTTTTCACCAACATTTCAGACAGATGCGATGCGCCCGCAACTTGGGCGCAGATGCCTGATTTCTGAGCTGTGCGAAAACCCGCACAGCAGTTTGCGGCAGGTGTGCGGATTTCCGCACAAACTTTAACGCCCCCAATCACGCCCCGGAATCACGCATCAGAGGCGCGACGATAGTCCTCGGGGCGGATGCCATATCGGGCCAGTTTGTCGTAAAAGGTCTTGCGCGGCAGCTTCAGCGCCGCCGCCGCCGCCGAAGCGCGCCCGTTCTGGCGCCCCAGCGCCGCGATCAGCAAGGACCGCTCAACTTGCGCCATCTGTTCCGCCAGCCCCAGACCAGAGCCGACCGAGACCTCCTCGGGCATGCCAAGCACGAACCGCATGGCCGCCGACATCAGCGAGCGGGCATTGCCAGGCCAGTCCTGCGCCATCAGCATCGCCAGATGCTCCTGGCTGATCTCGGGCGCCGCGATGCCCGCCTGCTCGGCCGCTTGCGCCACGTAATGACGGAACAGAACCGGGATGTCCTCGGGCCGTTCAGCCAGCGATGGAATGCGCACCCGCATGCCATCCAAGCGATAAAACAGGTCAGCATTGAAGGCGCCGCTGGTGGCCAGCTGCGCCAGATCGCTGGTGGTCCCTGCGATCACCCGGGCGGCGACGCCCTGCTCCAGCCGTTCCAGAACCGCGTATTGCACCGCGTCGGCCATGGCCGGGATTTCATCCAGAAACAACGACCCGCCCGCTGCATCCTGGCACAGCGCATCAAAAGCTTCGATGGTCATCCCGGCGGCGGGTCGCTTCACAAAGGCGCCCTGCGCCCGCGGCGACATCAGGTGGATGACTTCGGCGACCTTGGAAACGCCACTGCCCGCCGGACCTGTCACCAGAACCTCGGCTCCGGTGGGCGCCACTGCGCGCACTCGCGTCCTGAGCTGCTCTGCCTGCGGGGAGGTGCCGAAAAGCATCCGCGCCGCCGGATCGCCCGCCTCCAGCTGGCGCTTCAGGCGTCTGTTTTCCAGCACCAGTGCCCGGGTCTTGCGCGCCCGCTCCAGCACCGAAAGAAGATCCCCCGGGGCGCAGGGTTTTTCCAGAAAATCAAAGGCGCCCTCGGACATCGCCCGCACCGCCATCGGAATGTCGCCTTCGCCGGTCAGCAGGATAACCGGCAGTTCGGCGTCGATCTCATGCGCATAAGTCAAAAGATGAAACCCGTCCCGCCCCGGCATGCGAATGTCCGACAGGATCACGCCATCGAATTCGGGAGTGATCAGATCCTTGGCCGCCACGAAAGAGCCAGCTGTCACCGCCTCCAGGTCGTTCAGCTCAAGCGTCTGCGACAGCGCCTCGCGCACCGCCGCATCATCATCCACGAGCAGTACCCGCCGGGTCATGCAGCTTCTTCCTCGCTCCAGGGGTCAAGTTCGACGGTAAAGACCGCACCATCGCTGCTGTTGCAGCCGCGGATGTGGCCACCGAAACTTTGCACCAACCCGTAAGAGATCGACAGCCCAAGGCCAAGCCCCTCGGCGCTGCCCACCGCCTTGGTAGAATAGAAGGGTTCGAACATCTTTTCCGGCTCCTTGATGCCCGGGCCGATGTCACGGACATGAACGCGCAGCCGGGCGCCAGTTTGCTGTGACGGCCATTCCAGCGCGATGCGGATCGCCCGCTGGTCCTGCTCCATCATGGCGTCGGCGGCGTTATTGATCAGGTTTACAAAAACCTGCGTCAGCCGCACCTCGCCGCCCCAGGCGTAGACCGGACCGGATGGCGCTGCCCAATGGAGCGCCACATGGTCCGTTTCCAGCCGCGCCGTGGTCAGTTCCACCGCCGCATTGATCACCTGCACCAGATCAACCCGCGCCATCGGTTCGCTTTCGTTGCGGGCAAAGGCCCGCAGGTTCTTGATGATCCGCGCCATGCGCTCGGCCATGCTGGAAATCCGGGTCAGATTTTCCGCCGCCCGCTCGGGCTTTTCCCGCTCAAGAAAGGCGGCGCCGTTTTCGGCATATTGCTGAATGGCCATCAGCGGCTGGTTCAGCTCGTGACTGATGCCCGCAGACATCTGCCCCAGCGCCGAGAGTTTCCCGGCCTGAACCAGATCTTCCTGCGCCTGTTTCAGCGCCGCTTCGGCCTCTTCGCGTTCGTGCACCTCGCGGCGCAGCTGAGTATTGATCACCTGCAGGGCCTGGGTGCGGGCCTCGACCCGGGTTTCCAGAATGACATTGGCCCGAGCCAGTGTCCGGCGCCGCTCGGTCGCTAGGAACAGGAGCGTGCCGAATGCAAGACACACCGCCGTCAGAGCCGCCGCCTGCAAGGCAGCGATACGCCGCGCCGGGGCGACATCCACCAGGATCTCTCCACGCAGTCCGATGACCGGCAGGTCCACTGTCAAATGCAACGCCTGCTGCGGCAGGTAGGAACTGCCGGACAGCTCCCAAACCTCATGCCCGCCGTGGTTTTCGACCGCGAAGGAAACCGGATCGCCTCCCTCGGCCGCGCTGCCCGGCAGCCGTTCGGTCCGGCGCCAGAACAGCAATTCCGGCCGGTTGGAGATAAACACCTCTTCGTTGCGGTTGGTGAAGAAGACCGCAGGCAAGGAGCCGCGCCAGGTCTGCTCCACATCCTGCACATCGGCCACGACCACAAGCGCCCCCAACACACCGCCGCCGGGTGCGAAACTGGGTGCGGCATAGAAATAGGCCCGCCGCCCCTCGGGCAGCAGCACCGCGTGACCGGTGCCAAGCGCGCCCTGCATGGCACGTTTGAAGTAGGGTTGATCGGCCACCGAACCTCCGGCGACCCCTTCGGCAAAGGCCAGCACCCGCCCCGAACGGTCTGCATAGAACACGTCGAGCGCCGCCGTCTTGTCCGCCACCTCGCGCAGGCGCCGGGCTGCCTCCTGCTGCCCAGCGGCCGTATCCAGCCCGTCCAGCACCGGGTGATCCGCCGTCAGAACCGCCAGTTCCTGGTAGATCTGCAACTGCGTGCTGACCCGGTCCGACGCCAATGCCAGATCCGCCGCGCTGCGCTCTGCCAGCGAGTCCAGCGCCTGCCGGTACCCATAGATCCAGACCGCAGCCGCCAGCCCTGCGACTGCACATGCAAATCCCAGCAATAGGCCCCAGCGCTGCCACATGGTTTGTTTGATCATCGATACTGCCTCATGCAGGCCAGACTATGAAACTCACCTTGCATTGACCAGCCGCCATGGCAAAAGTCGCCGCATGAAAACACTGCATCAGCCTCCGACCGATCCGGCCTTTGTGCAAGATCCCTATCCGTTCTACGCCAAAGCCCGCGACGCGGGCGCCCTGCACTATTGGCAGGACTACGACATGGTGGCAGCCTTTCGCAAATCGGCCGTTCACATGCTGCTGCGGGACCGCCGCTTCGGAAGGGAAATCCCCGCCGAAATGGCCACGCCCGGCCCGGCCCATCTGGCACCGTTTCTGGCTGTCGAGGCTCATTCGCTGCTGGACGCCGAACCGCCACGCCACACCCGCCTGCGCAAGCTGGTGATGCGGGCCTTTACCTCGCGCGCGATTACCGCGCTTGAGGCGGATATCGCCCAGCTGTGCCATGATCTGATCGATGCCTTTCCGGACCAGCCCTTTGATCTGTTGCAGGCCTATTGCACGCAGGTTCCGATCGTGACCATCTGCCGCCTGCTCGGCGTACCCGAGGAGATGGCGCCGCAGCTTCTGGATTGGTCGCACCGGATGGTGGCCATGTATCAGGCCGGGCGCACGGAAGAGACCGAGCATTCCGCAGCCGAGGCATCTGCCGCCTTTTCCGATTATCTGCGCAGCTATATCGATCAACGCCGCAGCGATCCGCAGGATGATCTGATCACCCGCCTGATTGCCGCCGAGGAAGCCGGGGACAGCCTGACCACGGATGAGCTGATCGGCACCTGCATCCTGCTGCTGAACGCGGGGCACGAAGCAACAGTGCACGCCCTTGGCAACGGGGTGAAGACGATGCTGGAACAGGGCTGGGATCCGGCCTGGCTGACCGAGGACGGGATCGACCAACTGGTCGAGGAAATCCTGCGCTATGATCCGCCGCTGCATATGTTCACCCGCTATGCCTATGAAGAGGCCGAGGTCTTCGGCCATACCTTCCAGCGCGGCGATCAGGTGGCGCTGCTTCTGGGTGCGGCCAACCGCGACCCGGCAGTGCTTGATGATCCAGAGGTCTTTAACCCCAGCCGCCCGGCCAAGACCAACACGTCCTTTGGGGGCGGACTGCATTTCTGCGTCGGCGCGCCGCTGGCACGGCTGGAAATGCGCATCGCGCTGCCCATCCTGTTCCAGCGCTGCCCCGATCTGCACCTGACAGAAAAACCCGAGTATTCAGACAGCTACCATTTTCATGGCCTCACCCGGCTGATGGTGAGCCGCTAATGGTCGGCGCCACCCGGCGCCGCCCTCCACTTCCCCTACTCCGCTGGCTCCAGCGGCAGCAGCGTGGTCGATTTGATTTCCTCCATCGACAGGAGCGCGGTCACATTGTGCACCCGTACCTCAGAAATCAGCGCCTGATAGAATTTGTCATAGGCCCGCGCGTTCTTCACCCGCACCTTCAGAATATAATCGATATCGCCGGCCAGCCGGTGCGCCTCCTGCACCTCGGGGCGGTCGCGTAGCGCCTGCAAGAAGGACGCCTGCCACTCCGCCTCGTGCTCAGAAGTGCGGATCAGCACAAAGAAACAAGCCTCGAACCCCAGCGCCTCGGCGTCCAGGATCACGGTCTGGCGACCGATAACCCCGGCCTCGCGCAGCTTGCGGATGCGATTCCAGACCGGGGTCTTTGAGCTGCCCACCTGCTTGGCGATTTCGTCCAGCGACTGGCTGGCGTCGCGTTGCAGCTCCGCCAGGATTTTCCGATCCGTGGCATCAATCCGCACTGTCATTCTAATTTTCCCTCTGCATCGAAACCTTGGTCACCAAGCCCCGAACCACGTGGAACATATGTCCTTATTTGGGCGGACGTATGGCGCTTAAATGGGAATATTTCCTATATTGAGGGTCAAGTCAAACACCAGAAATGAGGCGCCACATGTCCAGTTTTGCCCCGATCATTCCCTCTGCCAGCCCTGAGCGCGCAGATGGCATGTGCTGCCCCGCGCCGGGTCAGGTTGCCTTTGCCGGCTCTGGTCCGGGCGATCCCGATCTGCTGACTCTGAAGGTGCTGAAAGCGATGCAGGCCGCGGATGTGATCCTGTTCGACCGTCTGGTCAGCCCCGAGATCATGGCCCTTGCCGCCCCCGGCATCGCGCTGGAGGATGTCGGCAAGGAGGGCTTTGGCCCCTCCATGTCGCAAGAGGAGATCTGTGACCGTCTGGTGGCCCATGCCCGTGCGGGCCGCAAGGTGCTGCGGCTCAAATCCGGCGATCCCACCGTCTTTGGCCGCCTCGACGAAGAGCTTTCCGCCTGCGACGCCGCCGGGATCGGCTATCAGATCCTGCCCGGCATCACCGCCGCCTCTGCTGCGGTCGCCGCCATCGGTCAGAGCCTGACGCAGCGCGGGCGCAATTCCTCGGTCCGGTTCCTCACCGGGCACGACATGCGCGGTTTTGCCGATCACGACTGGACAGCCCTGGCGCGCCCCGGTGAGGTGGCCGCGATCTACATGGGCAAGAAGTCCGCGCGTTTCGTGCAGGGCCGTCTGATCATGCACGGCGCCGACCGGGCCACGCCGGTGACCATCGTCGAACATGCCTCCCGCGCCAACCAGCGCGTTCTGGAAACAACGCTGGACCGGCTGCCCGCCGATCTGGCTGCGGCAGGACTCTCCGGTCCGGCCCTTACCTTCCTCGGACTGGCGCCGCGTCAAAGCCTCGCCGCCCTGCCCGACCTCGCCTCTGACCTTACCTCCGATCTGAATATGGAGCTCGCCTGATGCCCCGTCCCTTTACGCCCAAAGTGATCACCGCGAATGACCTCCTTGAGGGCGACGTGATCTATTACACCGCCAAGGACAGCTGGAGCCGCTCGCTGAGCGAGGCCGAGCTGATCACCGACGAGGCCGAGGCGCAGCTGCGCCTGCTGGCCGCCGAACGCGATGCCCTCAACGTTGTCGGCATCTACCTGACCGATGCCAAACCCGGCGCGGATGGCCCTGAACCCGTCCACTTCCGCGAAGAATTCCGCCGCACCGGTCCCTCGAACTACGCCCATGGCAAACAGGAGGCTCTCTCCAATGTATAAGTATAACGACTTTGACGCCGCTTTTCTGGCTGAACGCAACGCCCAGTTCCGTGCCCAGGTAGAGCGCCGCATCGACGGCAGCCTGACCGAGGACGAGTTCAAACCCCTGCGCCTGATGAACGGCCTTTATCTGCAGCTGCACGCCTATATGCTGCGCGTGGCGATCCCCTATGGCACGCTGAGCAGCGCCCAGATGCGCCAGCTCGCGCTATTGGCCGAAAAGTGGGACAAGGGCTATGGTCATTTCACCACCCGTCAGAACATCCAGTACAACTGGCCGACCCTGAAGGACGTGCCGGACATGCTGGACGCGCTGGCCGAAGTGGGCCTGCACGCGATCCAGACCTCGGGCAACACCGTACGCAACGTGACCTCGGATCACTTTGCCGCCGCCGCCAAGAGTGAGCTGGAAGATCCGCGCCCCTATGCCGAATTGATCCGGCAATGGTCCACCGACCACCCGGAATTCCAGTTCCTGGGCCGCAAGTTCAAGATCGCGGTGACTGGCGCCGAAGAGGACCGCGCCGTGACCCGCGCTCATGACATCGGGCTGCGCATGGTCTCCCGTGAGGGTGAGACCGGGTTCGAGGTGATCGTGGGTGGTGGCCTTGGCCGCACGCCAATGATCGGCAAGGTGCTGCGGGAGTTCCTGCCCAAGGCGGACCTGCTGCCCTATCTTGAGGCGGTGCTGAGCGTCTACAACCTGCTGGGGCGGCGCGACAACAAGTACAAGGCCCGGATCAAGATCACCGTGCAGGAGAACGGCATCGACAAGATCCGTGCCCTGGTCGAAGAGCGCTTTATCGAGCGCCGCGCCCAGTTCAACGGCGCCGATCAGGAGTTGCTGGAAGAGATCAAGGCACATTTCACGCCCCCCGCCCTGCGCAGCGGCGACACTGCGGCCTATGATGCGGCCTATGACAACGATCCGGTGTTCCGCGCCTGGGCCGACACCAACCTGTCGGCGCATCGCAACGAAGACCACGCCATCGTCACCATCTCGGTCAAGGCGCATGGCGCCACCCCCGGCGATGCCACTGCCGAACACATGCGGGTGATGGCGGATCTGGCGCAGGAATTCGGCTATGACGAGCTGCGCATCAGCCACCAGCAGAACGTGATCCTGCCGCATGTTCTGAAATCGGACCTGCCCGCGATCCATGCCCGCCTGAAAGAGGTCGGCCTTGCGACCGCCAACATTGGCCTGATCTCGGATATCATCGCCTGCCCCGGCATGGATTACTGCGCCCTCGCCACCGCCCGCTCGATCCCGGTTGCGCAGGATATCGCAACCCGGTTCGAAGAGCTGAAGCTGGAGCACGACGTGGGCCACCTGCAGATCAAGATCTCGGGCTGCATCAATGCCTGCGGCCACCACCACGTCGGCCATATCGGCATTCTGGGTCTGGATCGCGCCGGGGTAGAGAACTACCAGATCACCCTTGGCGGTGATGCCACCGAAACGGCGGCCATCGGCACCCGCACCGGCCCCGGTTTCGCCTATGACGAGATCGTTCCGGCGGTGGAGCGTCTGATCGGCGCCTATCTGGAACTGCGGACCGATGAAGGTGAGACCTTCATCGAGACCTACCGCCGCGTCGGGATGGAACCGTTCAAAGCCGTGCTTTATCCCGAAGCCCGCAAAAAGGTGGCCTAGAGCGATGCTGAAGCTCGCAGAGAGCAGCCCCAATGGGGCTGCACCGGACACCGCCCTGGCGGAAAAGGTGGAGATGCTGAATGCCCGCTACCGGCATCATTCAGCCACCGCCGTGATGCAGGGCGCCCTGCAGGATGCCGGGCAGATCGCCCTGGTTTCCAGCTTTGGCGCGGAATCGGTTGTGCTGCTGCATATGGCGGCGGTGATCGATCCCGCCGTGCCGGTACTGTTCGTGGATACCGAGCTGCTGTTCACCGAAACGCTGGTCTATCAGCAGGAGGTGAGCGAGCGCCTTGGCCTGCGCAACGTGCAGGTTATCCGCGCCGAGGATATCGCCGAAAAAGACCCCTATGGCGCCTTGCGGTTCTCGGACACCGACGCCTGCTGCCACCTGCGCAAGACCGTGCCGCTGCAAAACGCACTGTCGGGCTATGACGGCTGGATCACCGGACGCAAACGGTTCCAGTCCGGCAGCCGCGCCGCGCTCGACTTTTTCGAGGTCGAGGACGGCACCGGACGCATCAAGGTGAACCCGCTGGCCCATTGGGCGCCCGAGGACGTGCGCGCCTACATGGAAGAAAACCGCCTGCCGCGCCATCCGCTGGTGGCGCAGGGCTACCCGTCGATCGGTTGCGCCCCCTGCACCTCGAAGGTGGCAGAAGGCGAAGACCCCCGCGCCGGACGCTGGCGCGATCAGAACAAGGAAGAATGCGGCATCCACATCGTGGATGGCAAACTCACCCGCAAAGGAGCTGACCCCAAATGACTGTAATTGTGACCGACACCGGATTTGGCCCCGACAGCTGGCAGGCCGGCTACGAGGGTGAAAACGCGCTGGACCTGCAGCCCGATGCGGATCTGGCCCCCTTGTCGAACCGCATCCCCGGCTGCGAGATGATCCGTATTCATTTCCCCAGCTTTGCCGACGGCCGCGGCTTCACCCTGGCGCGGCAATTGCGGCAGATGGGTTATACCGGGCGGCTCCGGGCCTATGGTCACGTGCTGGCGGATCAATACGCCATGGCGCGGCGCAGCGGCTTTGACGAGGTCGAGATCGATGATGATCTGGCCGCCCGTCAGCCCGAGGATCAGTGGCTGGCCCGGGCAAACTGGCAGGCGCACGACTATCAGGCACGTCTGGGACGCGGCCGGGCCGCCCGCTGAGACGGGCCTGATCCCGCGTCAGACACCCCCACAAACCGCAATTCGGGAAAAACAAAGCTTTTCCTGACCTGAATCAACGATTAATCAGAGGTGCCGGTCTACCAGACCGGCAGTGAAACCGATGAACGAGATGACCGCCGTGACCGACACTGCCTCCGAAGCCAAGCCCGCCAAGGCGACCCCGACCCTGCCGGACGCCCAGACCGTGACCGCGGTCAAGCACTGGACAGACCGCCTGTTTTCCTTCCGGGTATCGCGGCCTGCGTCGCTGCGCTTCCGCTCGGGCGAGTTCGTGATGATCGGCCTGATGGGCGACCCCGATCCCAAGACCGGCAAGCAAAAGCCACTGCTGCGTGCCTATTCCATCGCCTCGCCCTCATGGGACGAAGAGCTGGAGTTCTACTCGATCAAGGTGCAGGACGGTCCGCTGACCTCGAAACTACAGCACATCAAAGAAGGCGATCAGATCATCCTGCGGCCCAAGCCCGTCGGCACTCTGGTGCATGACGCCCTGCTGCCCGGCAAACGCATCTGGTTCTTCGCCACCGGCACCGGCTTTGCGCCCTTTGCCTCGCTGCTGCGCGAGCCGCAGACCTACGAGGATTACGACGAGGTGATCATCACCCACACCTGCCGCACCGCAGGCGAGCTGACCTATGGCCGGGAACTGATCGAAAGCCTGAAGGACGACGAGCTCCTGAATGAGGTGATCGGTGAGGGCTTCTGGAAGAAGATCAAATACTACCCCACCACCACCCGGGAAGAGAGCGCCAAGATGGGCCGGATCACCGACCTGATCAACTCGGGCGAGGCCTACAAGGATCTGGGCGTTGAGCCGCTCAACCCCGAGAGCGACCGGGCGATGATCTGCGGCAACCTGGCCTTCAACCTGGAACTGAAGGACATGCTGGAAGCGGCCGGCCTTGAAGAAGGCGCCAATTCCAAGCCCGCGCAATATGTCGTGGAAAAGGCTTTCCTCGACTAAGCCAGAACGCCTGACGCAAGCCGCCAATGGCCAGATACAAAAAGGCCGCGCCACCCTGATACGGGCGGCGCGGCTTTTCTTTTGTACCAGTGGGTTATCCCGCCGCTGCAATCCAGCGTAGGAATTACAGGTTCAGCGCGGCCTTCACCTGATCCAGCGCCGCCTTCAGCATCGCCGGGCTGTCCTTTGCCGCATCCAGCGCCGAGGTCAGAACGGTTTTCTGGGTCTGCGACAGATCCGAGTCGGCGATCATCGTGGTGACCGTTTCGTAGTCAAAGCCTTCCAGCGTCAGCGCCTCTGACATAGCCTGATCGGCAGCCTGTTCCGCTGCGGGATCAGCGGCACTCCCCGCCGTGTCTGTCACAGCTTGCGTTGCGCTTTCTACAGCCTCACGGACAGCCTCATCCGCCTGCTGAGCAACGCCCTCTGCCGCATCCGCTGCGGCTCCGGCTGCTGTCTCTGCCGTCTCTTTGGCGCTTTCCAAGGCTGCCTCTGCCTCGGCGGCGGCCCCTTCGACGGTATCCTCGACCGCGCGCTCGACCGCTTCGGCGGCCTCTTCCATCTGCTCTGCCGTGGTTTTCGGCGCTTCGCCCTCGCTGGTCTCCTCGACCACCGGTGCAGGTTCTGCCTCAGGTGCAGGCTCTGTCACGGCTACGGGGGCGTCCGTGTTGGTCGGCGCGTTGCTGATCGCGCTGTCTTCGGTCTGGACGGAAAAGGCATAGTAAGCGCCTATCGCCACCACCCCGGCTGCTACGGCAACAATAACCGGTTTCATGATGTCTCTCCTTTGTTGTGGCCGGGGCCTGCATCGCAGCAGAGGCTCCGGCGCGTGTTCTTGCGACATTCGATACCGGCTAGCTGACGTCCCGCAGCCCCCGCCACAAGGGGCAAAAATCGCCGGACGCGTCATCGGCCAGCCGCCGCCGACAGGATCCCGGCGGATTGGCGGGGCTTTGCCGGCACCCAGGCCGGATACGCTTTCCCCCTGACGGCTGCCCCTCCGAATCGATGCAGACCAGGCCGGGCTGGCTGCCGCCCTGCCCGCCGGGCGCCGGTGCCTACCTGCCCGCAGGCCCGACTGCGGGAGGCTTGCACCGGTTCTGTGATGACAATCGCCTTTTTTCACGGGCGCCCGCATCGGTTCCCGCTTGAAAGACGCCGCGCCCCGGTTTAGATTTCATGCTCGAAAATCGGCAACCATCAAAGGATTGAACCCATAGCCCGCAGACCTCATAACGCGCCGCCGCCTCGTGATACCGGCCCGCGCACGAACGAAAAAATCCGCGCCCCCGAAATCCGCCTGATTGGCGCCGAAGGGGAGAACGTTGGCGTTGTCCATCCGGCCAAGGCGATGGAGATGGCAGCGGAAGCGGGTCTGGACCTTGTGGAGATCTCGCCGAACGCCAATCCGCCGGTCTGCAAGATCATGGACTTCGGCAAGTTCAAATACGAGCAACAGAAACGCGAAAGCGAAGCCCGTAAAAAGCAGAAGATCATCGAGGTCAAAGAGGTCAAGTTCCGCCCGAACACGGACACCAATGACTACAGCGTGAAAATGCGCAACGTTTTCAAATTCCTTGAAAACGGTGACAAGGTGAAGATCACCCTGCGTTTCCGCGGCCGCGAGATGGCGCACCAGAACCTCGGCCGTGAGCTGCTGGAGCGTGTGGCCGAAGACGTCAAAGATATCGGCAAGATCGAAAACATGCCGAAGATGGAAGGCCGTCAGATGATCATGATGATCGGCCCGCTGCCGCAGAAATAGCCTGCGGCCCTAACGGACCGGCCCGATCTGGGCTGAATTCCGCCTTTCCATTCCGCCCCCGGTGCTTGACTGCGCCGGGGGCGTTGTCATTGTCGCCCCTGATAAACAGCCATGCGATCAGGACGAGCCGACATGTGGGAAGAAAGATTTGCAAACTCCGATGACTATGTGTTCGGGACCGAACCAGCCCAGTTCCTGACCGAACATGCCGCCTATCTGACGCCGGGCCAGACGGCCCTGTCGGTGGCCGATGGCGAGGGGCGCAATTCCGTCTACATGGCGCAGCGGGGGCTTGAGACGACCGCCTATGAGTTCGCCCCCACCGCCATTGCCCGCGCCCGAGATCTGGCGGCAGAGCGTGGCGTTAAGGTGGATTTCCAAAACGTTGATATCCTCACCCATGACTGGCCTGAGGATGCCTATGATCTGGTGGTCGGCATTTTCATCCAGTTCGTCGGCCCCAAGGATCGCAAGGTGCAATTCGAAGGCATGAAACGCAGCCTGAAACCCGGCGGTGTGCTGCTGTTGCATGGCTATACGCCGAAACAGCTGGAATTCGGCACCGGCGGGCCGCCCTTTGCCGAGAACATGTACACCGAGGATCAGCTGGCCGCTGATTTCGTAGGCTGGGACATCCTGGAGAACCGCGCCTATGAGCGGGAGGTGCAGGAGGGACGCGGCCACAGCGGCATGTCCGCCCTCATCGATTTCGTGGCGCGCAAACCCGCCTGACCACAGGTACCCGCATGAAAAAGGGCCCCGCAGTGCTGCGAGGCCCCATTGCTGTTCTGTCCCAGTGGTTCAGCCTGCGGCGGCGGCCACGGCGCGTTTGGTCAGGACACCGACAAGATGGGCACGGTATTCCTTGGTGCCGTGGATATCGCCCATCATGTTGGCCGGGTTGATGCGCAGATCCGTCAGAGCGTCGGGGCGGAATTCCTTGCCCAGTGCCTGCTCAGCTTCGCTCCAGCGGAACACACCCTCTTCCGAGGCGCCGGTGACGGCAACCCGCACCCCGTCCGCGTATTTGGCCACGAAAACCCCCACCAGGGCAAAGCGCGAGGCAGGCTGCACGAACTTCTGATAGTTCGCGGCCTCCGGCACCGGGAACCGCACGCCGGTGATGATCTCACCCTCTTCCAACGCGGTGGTGAAAAGACCGTCGAAATAATCATCCGCCGCGATTTCGCGGGCATTGGTGATCACGGTTGCGCCGCTGCCCAGAACCGCCGCCGGATAGCAGGCCGCCGGATCGTTATTGGCAAGCGAGCCGCCGATGGTGCCCCGGTTGCGCACGGCGGGATCGCCAATATGGCTGGCCAGCTCGGCCAGCGCGGGATAATGCGCTGCGGCCTCGGAGGCGACTGTGGCATGGGTGGTGGCGCCGCCGATTGCCAAGCTGCCATCATCTTCGCGGCAGACGCCCTGCATTTCACCAATCCCAGCAAGCGAGACCAGTTTCGACGGCATCGCCAGCCGCTGTTTCATGGTCGGCAGCAGGGTCTGGCCACCGCCCAGCGCCTGCGCGTCTTCCTCTGCCAGCGCGGCAACCGCGTCGGCAATGGAGGCAGGTTTTTCAAACTCGAAATTATACATTCCGCTTTCCTTCCCAAAGAATGCCGGGGGATCTCCCCCCTTGTTCTTTTGTTCAAATCTCCCATGGGTGCAGGGACCCGGCACATCTGCCCGGCCCCTGCCCCGGTGTTAACTGTTCATCGCAGCCCAGACGCGGCTGGGGCTGAGTGGCATATCGATATGTGTCACATCTTTACCCGCAGCCTGCAGCGCGTCCACCACCGCATTCACAACCGCCGGCGGCGATCCGATGGCACCAGCCTCACCGCAGCCCTTCACCCCAAGGGGGTTATGGGTACAGGGCGTCTGGCAGGAATGGTCCACCTGATAGAAGGGCAGATCATCGGCGCGCGGCATGGCGTAATCCATGTAGGAGGCGGACAGAAGCTGACCGTTCTCGTCATAGACGCAGCCCTCAAGCAACGCCTGACCGATGCCCTGACCAATCCCGCCATGCACCTGACCATCGACGATCATCGGGTTGACGATATTGCCAAAGTCATCCGCCGCCGCGAAACGTTCGATGGTGACCTTGCCGGTCTCGGGATCGACCTCCACCTCGCAGGCATAGGCGCCCGAAGGATAGGTGAAGTTCGCCGGATCGTAAAAGGCGGTCTCTTCCAGCCCCGGCTCCATGTCCTCAAGCGGGTAGTTGTGGGGCACATAGGCCGCCAGCGTGACATCGCCCCAGGCAAGGGATTTGTCCGTGCCCGCAACAGAGAACTGGCCATCCTTCAGCTCGATATCCGCATCAGACGCCTCAAGGATATGGGCAGCGATCTTCTTGGCCTTGGCGATGATCTTTTCCGTCGCCCGCACCATGGCAGAGCCACCCACCGCGAGGGAGCGCGAGCCATAGGTGCCCATGCCCATCGGCGTGTTGGCGGTGTCGCCATGCACGATCTCGACCATGCTTTCGTCGATGCCGATCATATCCGCGATCACCTGCGGGAAGGAAGTTTCATGCCCCTGCCCGTGGCTGTGGCTGCCGGTCATCACCACCAGACCGCCGGTCGCATTGACCCGCACCGTGGCGCTTTCATAAAGACCCGCGCGCGCACCGAGCTGCCCCACAAGGTTACTGGGCGCGATGCCGCAGGCCTCGATATAGCAGTTGATCCCAAGGCCGCGCAGCTTGCCGTTCTCTTCCGACTTGGCGCGACGCGCCTTGAAGCCTGCGAAATCGGCAACCTCTTCCAGCTTGTCCATGGTCGCGTGGTAATCACCGGTGTCATATTCCACCGCCACCGGGGTGGCATAGGGGAATTCGGTGATGAAGTTCTGACGACGCAGCGCGATGGGATCGACACCCAGCTCGCGCGCGGCCTTGTCGATGACGCGCTCCAACTGGAAGGTCGCCTCGGGGCGGCCCGCGCCGCGATAGGCATCGACCGGCACCGTGTTGGTGAAGACGGCCTTCACATTCACGTAGATCAAGGGCGTCTTGTAGTTGCCCGCCATCAGCGTGCCATGCAGCCAGGTCGGAACCGAAGGCGCAAAGGTGGACAGGTACGCCCCCATATTGGCGTAGGTGTCGGTGCGCAGCGCGGTAAAGTTGTTCTCCGCGTCCAGCGCCAGTTCGATCTTGGTCACGTGATCGCGGCCATGGGCATCCGACATGAAGGCCTCGGACCGGGTGGAGGTCCATTTCACCGCCCGATTGAGCGCCTTGGCCGCGAAGGTACAGAAGGCTTCCTCGGCATAGTGGAAGATCTTGGTGCCAAAACCGCCGCCCACATCGGGCGCGATGACGCGCAGCTTATGCTCGGGGATGCCCAGCACGAAAGCGCCCATCAGAAGGCGGATCACATGGGGGTTCTGCGAGGTGGTATAAAGCGTCGATTCCCCGGTGGCCCGGTTGAAATCGCCCACTGCCACGCGTGGCTCCATCGGGTTCGCGACCAGACGGTTATTGACCAGCTCCAGTGTGGTCACATGGGCCGCATTGGCAAAGGCCTCTTCCACTGCCGGTTTGTTTTCTTCCACGAAGCCCCAGTCATAGCAGAGGTTCGAGGTGAGATCGTCATGCACCTTGGGGGCGCCCTCCTTGACGGCCTCCTTCATGTCGATGACGGCGGGCAGTTCTTCGATATCGAGCTCAATCGCCTCGGCGGCGTCGCGAGCTTCCTCGCGGCTTTCGGCGACCACGGCGGCGATGGCATCGCCAACATAGCGGACCTTGCCCTGAGCCAGAACCGGGTGCGCAGGTTCCTGCATCGGTTCTCCATGGCGGTCGGTCACCTGCCAGCCGCAGGGAATCGACCCCACACCTTCGAAATCGGCGCCGGTAAAGATGCGGATGACGCCGGGCATCGCAGCTGCCGCGGTGGTGTCGATGCCGTTGATCTTGCCGTGGGCCACATCCGAGCGCAGGAAATGCACATAGGCCTGATTGTTGAGGTTGATGTCGTCAGTGTAATTGCCGGTTCCGGTCAGGAACCTTACGTCTTCGCGCCGCTTCGGGCTGGCGCCGATGCCACTATCCTTTGGCATTGTCCAAATCTCCTCCCTGGATGGTGCGCGCCGGGGCGCACCTCTTGGTCATGCAAAATTGTCTTTTGTCCCGGGCCGCGCCTCCCTGCGCTGCCCGCGGCGGGCTTATGGCCTTATTCGGCAGCAATGGCCGTCACGTCCTGACCGGACGCGGCGAGGATCGCCTTGACGATGTTATGATAGCCGGTGCAGCGGCAGATATTGCCTTCGAGATAGGCGCGCACCTCGGCTTCGGTCGGCTTAGGGTTTTCCTTCAGCAGCGCCGCCGCCGACATCACCATGCCCGGCGTGCAGAAACCGCACTGAAGCCCGTGGTGATTCTGAAACGCCTGCTGGATCTTATTCAGCGTACCATCCGGAGCCGCCTGCCCTTCGATGGTGGCAACCTCTGCGCCGTCTGCTTCGGCCGCCAGCATGGTGCAGGATTTGACCGCCTTGCCGTTCACATGCACCACGCAGGCGCCGCACTGGCTGGTATCGCAGCCTACATGTGTCCCCGTGAGCCCCAGCTCATCGCGCAGAAATGACGCCAGGAGCGTGCGCCCCTCCACATCACCGCTGGCGGGCTTGCCGTTCACGGTCATCGAGACCTTCGCCATGAATTCCTCCCATTCGCTACTTTTGTTTGGCTGAATAGGAGTTAAGCACGGGATGCGGCTGGCGCGAACCCCCAGAAAGGCCTCTGGCCGTAACATTTTTGCCAAACGGCAAGAAGCCGCGCGTAACACGTTGGAGATGCGGACATTTTGTGCTCTCTGGCGCAGCGTTCAGCCACGCCCGGCGTCATCCTGTCCAGCGCGGCGCGGCATGGGCCGGGTGGGAATCTCTTTCAGCAGCCCGCCAACCCCCATGGCGGCGATATCCGCCCCGCGCAACGCGACGCCACAGATCACCCGTTCCAACACCCAGTCCGCGCCATTAAGCGCAGGCGAGCGGGCGCAGCCCGGCAGGCCGATCACCGGCTTTTCGCCCAGCGCGCCGAGAAACAGAAGGTTGCCCGGATCCACCGGCATGCCAAAGCGCGTCACCGTGCCCCCCGCCAGCCGCAGCGCCTGAGGCGCCACATCCAGTGGGTCCGAGGTCGCCGATCCGGTCAGGATCAGGATGACCTCTCCCGGCGCATCGGCAATTGCCGCTGACAGCTCCGCCTCGCGGTGGGGCACAACCAAGCGATCTGTCAGCGCCATGCCCATCCGGTCGAGCCGTCCGGCCATGGCCGCGCGGCCCTTTTCGGATGGAGTATCGCCCGTAACCCGCGTTTCGATCAGAGTTGCGGTCCTGTAGACTGGGGGGCGCACCCGCAAAGCCCTGCCCGCGCCCTGCGCCGCCTGGGTCAGATGCGCCTCTGGCACCCCATAGGCGATGATTTTGATGGTGGCGATCATGCCCCCGGCATCGACCCGGTGATAGGCGGGTACGGTAGCGATGGTAATCATCGGATCGACCGCATTCACCGCCTCCAGCTGCGCCCGGTCCAGCTCCACCACACCGCAGGTTTCGGCGTAAAGGTTCACCCGCCCCGCCCCGGCGCCGGAAATGCGCAGCCCTTGGGCGCTTGGGTCTGGAACAATGGCGTGGGCCAGCGCCTGCGCCGCCGCATCCTCGTGCATATCGCCGCTTTCCAGCCGCGCGGCGGTGACTTCGGAGAACCCCGAGGCGGCCAGATCGCGAAGATCTTCAGCGGCCAGCGCCGTGCCCTTGGCAATCTTGCGGGTCTCCAGATGCAGGGAATGGGCCAGGATCGCCCCCTCGGCCTGATCCAGCGGAACCGGGCCGAACTTCATGAGGATTTGCCACGCAGAACCGCTGTCATCTCGGCCAGGATCGACACCGCGATTTCAGACGGCCCCGCCGCGCCGATATCCAGACCGATGGGACCGTGGATGCGCCCGATCTGCTCCTTGGTGAAGCCAGCCGCCACCATCCGGTCCACCCGTTTGGCATGGGTGCGGGTGGAGCCAAGCGCGCCAATGTAAAAACAATCGGCGCCCAGCGCAGCCTCCAGCGCCGGATCGTCGAGTTTGGGATCATGGGTCAGCAGCACCAGCGCGGTGCGGGTATCAAGGCCAAGCTTTTCCACCGCCTCATCCGGCCAATCGTCCATCAATGTCTCGCCCGGGAACCGCGCGGCGGCGGCAAAGGCCTCGCGCGGGTCGATAATCACCGGATCATAACCCGCAATCCGCGCCATGGGCACCAGCGCCTGGGCGATATGCACCGCACCCACCACGATCAGCCGCAGCGGCGGGTTGTGCACGGCAACGAAGGTTTTGCCGTCTTCCTCAACACCAGAGCGATCCATGCGCAGGCGCTCAGCATAGCCATCCCGCACCAGACGCCGCGCGCCGCTGTCCAGATCCACCTCATAGGCGAGCGCGATACGTTCTTTTCGGGCTGCGACCAACTGTTCCAGCAGATCCACCGGCAGGGCACCGCCCACGGGTTCAACCAGAACCTTGATGGTGCCGCCGCAGGCCAGACCCACGGCAAAGGCATCATCGTCGCTGACCCCGAACTCGAGCAGGCGGTGCTTGCCATCCTCGATGGCTTCCAGCGCCTCAAAGACCACCGCGCTTTCGACGCAGCCGCCCGAGACCGAGCCTTCGATGCGGCCATCGCCGCCCACCACCAGCTGCGATCCGGCCCGGCGCGGCGCCGAGCCCCAAGTCTGCACCACCGTGGCCAATGCAGCCCCGGTGCCATCCCTGTGCCATTCCAGCGCCACCTCCGGCGCGTTCTCGAAACGCTGGGTTTCCTCTGACATGCAATCCTCCCGGCGTGTCTTCCGCCTTTGTTGCCCCCAAGGTTGACGCGAAGGCCAGAGGTTTCAAGCCGAAAACGCAGCGCAAAACGCAAAGCGCCCGCCGGGACCGGCGGGCGTTCGGGCATATTTCAGGCGCGGGAGGGTGCCTATTCAGCCGGCTGCAGGTTCGATTTGGAGGGCGTCAGCCGCTCGGGCAGGGCAAAGGCCAGCGCGATGAAACCAAGGCCCAGAACGATGCCGAGGACATCGCCCGGCAGCGCCGTCATCCCGTCGAACTTGGATCCCGGCACGGTGCCAACGGTAACCTTACCGCCCGCGATGCTGTCCAGAAGGCCGCTCGATTTCCACATCGGGTAGGTGACCATATAGGCCGCAGCACCCAGAAGGCCGCCGACGATGAAGAACAGCGCATCCTTGCGCCCCGAGGCCGCCGCGACAACGCCGGTGCCGGGGCAATAGCCCGCCAGCGCCCAACCCGCGCCCAGCATCAGCCCGCCGATGAAGACGCCGATATAGGCGGCCTTCACGGACATATGGCCCACGTCGACAAAGCCCAGCATCTGGCCCGCGAACATCAGCACCGAACCGGTGCCAATGGCCAGCAGAATGGTCTTGGCCAGGTTGAGGTTGGTGAGGTTCAGCATCTTGCCGATCATGTTCGGGTTGCTGGCGCCAATACGGTCCAACACCGCGCCGAAGGCCAGGCCGATAACAATTGCGAGAACGATAGACATCATGGCTCAGGCCTCCTTCTTGAACAGGATCAGGGATACGGGAATCGCAGCGACAAAGGCCCCGGCGGCAAAGAGATAGCCCGACAGCGCGGTCTGCATCATGCCTGACATCATGTGCCCCGAGGTGCAGCCGCCCGCAAGGCGCGCACCGTAAAGCACGATGAAACCGCCAACAAAGGCCGCGCCGTAGCGCAGGGCAACCCCGTTCCCCAGATTGGCGCGCCACAGATCGGGGATGCTACGCTCCCGCGCGGGCAGGCCGCCGCGCGCCATGACCGACAGAAAGCCGCCCACCGCCATCGCAAGAACAAAGACAAAGCTGTAGTTCAGCGGGTTCATCACCGATTTGGCGTATTTGCCATTCGATTTCGCCAGATAGGCATTGGTCGATGTATATCCCTCCTCGGTCTTGGTCACCAATTCGCTGTTCACCGCGTCGCCGATGATCCCGTCCAGGATCACGAATTGCGTGGACACGCCAATCGGTTTGACCAGCAGCACTGCCAGAAAGAAGACGAACCCCAGCAGGAACCCTCCGGTTTTCCAGTTCATGGCCATCATCAGCCTCCCAAATTACATTCCATTTACGGAATGTAGCAGGGTGGGCGCGGATCAGGCTTGACCCAGATCAATTACATTCGACTTTCAGAATTCGTCAGAGAAGCGCCATCAACCGCGCCTTTTCGCCCTGGTCCTCGGGGCGGGAAATCACCTGCGCCAGATCTTCGAGCGAGGCAATGGAGTGGCCGGCCCGAAAACTGTCCACATGGGGCAGCATGGCACGGATACCTTGTGCCTTGGGGGCGAAGCCTTCCCAGCGCAAGAGCGGGTTCAGCCAGATCAGCCGCCGCGATGACAGGTGCAGGCGCTGCATCTCCTTGGCCAGTTGGTCCGGGTCGTCCCGGTCCAGCCCGTCAGTGATCAGCAGCACCACAGCCCCCTGCCCCATGACCCGGCGCGACCAGTCGCGGTTGAACTCATGCAGGCACTGGCCGATGCGGGTGCCGCCTTCCCAGTCCTGCGCCTCGGCGCCCGCTGCGGCCAAGGCCGCGTCCACATCGCGCGTGGCCAAATGGCGGGTGATATTGGTGAGCCGCGTGCCAAAGGTGAAGCCATGCACCTTGGCCCAGCCCGCGCCCTTTTGGTTGGCGACCGAATGCAGAAAATGCAGCACGATGCGGCTGTACTGGCTCATGGAGCCGGAAATATCGCAGATCACCACCAGATTGGGCCAGCGGATGCGCCGTTTGGCGCGGGCAATGTCTTGCAAGTCACCGCCCCGACGCGCTGCATCGCGCAGGGTGCGCCGCCAGTCCGCCCGCTGCCCATGCGGCGCGGCCATCAGGCGGCGCGACTGGATCGGCTGCACCGGCAGGCGCATCTGCGACAGGATGCGTTTGGCGCGGGCGACTTCCTCGGTGCTCATCTGCTCGAAATCCAAGGACCGCAGGCGCTCCTCGGAGGACATGGTCAGGGTCGCGTCGATCTCGAACTCGGTGCCCTCGTCCTCCTGCCCCTCTGGCAGGTCGATCTGATCGTTGGCGCCATCCAGCAGCGCCTCGGCAGCGCGTTTTTCACCGGGTTTGGCGGCGCGCTCTTCCTGCACGCCGCGCACCGCAGGCAGCATCGCCGCCATCATATGCTCCAGAAACCGCGGATCACGCCAGTATAGACGAAAGATCTGCGCAAAGACCGCCCGGTGTTCTGGGCGGGTCACGAAACAGGCGTGCAGTGCCCAGTAGAAATCCTGCCGACTGGTGAAACCTGCTGCCGCTACCGCCTCGACCGCGTCCACCACCCGGCCCGGCCCGATGGGCAGCCCCGCCTTGCGCAGAGCGCGGGCGAAATGGGTGATGTTCTGGACGAGTTTGGGATCGTCCGGCAAGGAAAGCTCGGGCAGTTCAACCATCAGATCAGCGCCAAGGTCACGGCGTCTCCTCCAGAGTCTGCTTGGCCTTGTCGAGGATGCGTTTCGCCTCGGAACCCTGCAATTGCGCGATATCGTCCTGGTATTTCAGGATCGCGCCCAATGTATCGGCGATCACCTCGGGGCTGAGGTCGATCACGTCGAGCGCAAGCAGGCAATTGGCCCAGTCGATGGTTTCGGCCACGCCGGGTTTCTTGAACAGATCCTCAGTCCGCAACGCCTGCACAAAGGCGACCACTTCGCGGCTGAGTTTTTCTGAGGCTTCCGGCGCGCGGGCCCGCAGGATTTCGACCTCGCGGGTGAAATCGGGGTAATCGACCCAGTGATACAGGCAGCGCCGTTTTAGCGCGTCATGCACCTCACGCGTGCGGTTGGAGGTCAGGATCACGATGGGCGGCTCGGGCGCCTTGATGGTGCCAAGTTCGGGAATGGTCACCTGAAAATCGCTGAGCGCCTCCAGCAGGAACGCCTCGAAGGGCTCATCGGTGCGGTCCAGTTCGTCGATCAGCAGAACGGGCGCGCCATTTTCATCGGGGCGCATGGCTTCCAAGAGTGGCCGTTCGATCAGAAACTCATCAGAGAACAGCTCGCTCTGCAGCGCCGCGCGGTCAGTGCCTCCGGCAGCCTCGGCGGTGCGGATCGCCACCATCTGCGCGGCAAAATTCCATTCATAAACCGCGCTGGAGGCATCCAGGCCTTCGTAACATTGCAGCCGGATCAGGCGCCGACCCAGCGCCGCCGACAGCGCCTTGGCGATCTCGGTCTTGCCGACGCCGGCCTCGCCTTCCAGGAACAAGGGGCGGCCCAGACGCAGCGACAGGAAGACCACGGTAGCCAGCGCCCGGCCGCAGACATAGCCCTGCTCGCCCAACATCTGTTGCACCTGATCGATGGATTGCGCCTCTGTCATGCCTTGCCTCCCCGCTTGGTCGCACCAAGAGGCCATGCGCCCAGCGCGCGGTCAAGGCTGGTCTGCCCCCGTTTTCGGATTGTTGATTTCGTTTGTTGGGCAACACTTCGACAAGGGTTAACGGCTATACACCCTGCAATGATTGACGCAGGGCGCCCGCCCTGCCATGGATTTTGGCAATGACGATAGCCCCGGCTGCACCCGATCCATGTGTGACGACGATGTGCGGTAACGAGAGGCAAGATGCAGGCGGCAAGGCAACAGATCGAATGATGCGCCACGGATCAACACAGCCCGGCACTTCGCGCCGGGACGCCAAAGGGGATGCATGATGCGCATCACCGCCGTCACCTGCGTCAAGAACGAAGGCCCCTTCCTGCTCGAATGGATCGCCTATAACCGGCTGATCGGGGTCACGGATTTTCTGTTTTATTCCAACGATTGCAGCGATGGCACCGATGACCTGCTGGATGCATTGGCGGCGCGGGGGCTGGTGCAGCATCTGCCCAACCCGGCCGAGGGGCGCAATTACCAGATGGAGGCGCTGAAACACGCGCGCCAGCAGCCCATCGCGGCGGATGCCGACTGGGTCTGGGTGGCTGATGTGGATGAGTTCCTCAACATCCATACGGGCGATCACACAATCCCCGATCTGATCGCGGCCTGTGGCAATCCCCAGGCAATTTCGCTCAGCTTCCAGTTCTTTGCCAACGACGGGATCGAGGCCTTTGAGGACGCGCCGGTGATCGCCCAGTTCACCCGCTCGCACAACCCGGATATCTGCTGCGCCGATGGTTCAATCGAGGTCAAGACGCTGGTACGCCGCGATTTTCCGCTGCAATACTATGGCGCGCATCGCCCGTTCTTCCGCAAGGCTTTGGCCAAGGACAAGCGGCCCGTCTGGACCGATGGTGGCGGCCGCCGGGTGCCCTTCCGGTTCCTGATGGCTGCAAACCGCGATCATATCCGCAAACTCCCGGCCAAAGGCGCCCGCAGCCTTGCGACGCTGAACCACTACGCACTGCGCTCGCTCGACAGCTATCTGGTGAAGAATGACCGCGGCGATGTGAACCGGGAAAATCGCGCCTTTGACGATACCTATTGGCGCGAACGCAATGACCCCGCCTATGAGGATCTGTCGATCCAACGCCATCTCCCGGCGATGGAGGCGGCGCTTGCCGATCTGAAATCCGACCCCGAGATCGCCGCCCTGCACGAGGCGGCAGTTCGCCTGCACCGTGCGAAACGCGATGAGCTGCTGGCCCAGCCGAGCTATCAGGCGATGCGCGATCAACTGCGCGCCGCCCCACCCCTGCCGCCACAGGAAGAGGCGCTGCTGCGCGATCTTGACCTCTGGACCAAAGAGGCGGCGCAATGAACCTCAAGGTCATCAACCTCGGCCTGCCGAAATCGGGCACCACCACGCTGGGCAAGGCGCTGTCGCAGGCGGGCTATTCCGTGGCCGATCACCGCCTGCGCGACCGCGAGGAAGACAAACCCGGCAAGCGACGGATTTTCGTCGGCAGCCTCCTTTACAAAGGACTATATGAGCGCGGCGATCCCATGGCCTATCTCGATGGTTTTGATGCGCTGTCGGAGGTGAGCTTTATCCATGGCAAATTCTCGGTCTGGCCGCAGTTCGATTTTGCCCTGCTGAAAGTGCTGAAGGATCTCAACCCGGGGCTCAAATTCATCGCCACCCGGCGCGATGCGGCCAGTCATTCCAAATCGATCATGGCCTGGAACAACCTCGGCACCGCCCGGCTGCCCGCCAGCACGGTGCCTGGCCTGCCGATCGGATACGGCAAGACCCCCGAACAGCAGATGATCTGGATCGACGGTCATTACGAGGCGCTGAAACACTGGTTCCGCGAGGACCCCGATTACCTTGAGATCAACGTCGCCGATGCCGGTGCGCAAGCGCGGGTGGGCGCGTTCCTTGGGCGCGATCTGCCCTGGTGGGGCCAGGCCAACGTCAACCGGAAGGCACGCTCCTGATCATGCGCATCGTTCTTCATATCGGGCTCGAGCATACCGGCGCCGAGCGGCTGCAAAAGGTTCTGGCCCACAAGCGGGACCAGCTGCGCGGCAAGGGCGTGTTGTTTCCCACCTCTCCCGGCGGCAGCAATCACACGCGCCTGTTCATGGCGGTGACCGACCCCGATCATGTGGACCCGCTGCGCCATGCCCGCGGCCTTGCCGATCACGCGCGGCAGGCGCTGTTGCGCGGAAAACTGAGCGCCGATCTGGCCCGTGAGGTCAATGAAGCGCAGCCGGACATTCTGATCCTCTCGGCCTCGCAACTGGGCAGCAGGCTGCACCGGCGCAGCGAGCTGATGCGGCTGAAGGATATACTGACCCCGCTATCCGGCGACATCAGCATCCTGGCGCATCTGGACGATCCCGCCCGCCTGCTGGCGCGCAGCTATGGCGCGCAGGTACTGAACGGACGGGCTACCCCGCTGGAGCGGGAACTGGCGCTGGCCGATCAACCGGACTGGTGGCAAGCCTGCCTCGCGCACCAGCCGCAGATCAGACCGCAGGAAAACCAGTTCGAAGAAACCGAAGGCGCCCCCTTCTGGCTCGACTATCAGGCCCTGCAACAGCATTGGGAGAATGTTTTCGGCGCCGGGTCCATGAGCTTCCGCTCTTACGACGAGGCCCTGCTTTACGGGCCGGAGGCCACCAAAGAGATTCGCGCCGCCTTTGGCATCAGCGATCAAATTGGTCGTTGCGGGGCCGCCACGCCACCCGCAATGCCCGCTGCGCCCTGGCAGACGCGGGCACGGAGGCTCAATAGTCTGCTGCAACACATCACCCTGCATCAGGGCAGGATCGTACCGCCGAAAATGTGGCGCGGTTTCCTGAATGAGCTGCAGATTGACGGCGCGCCGATGGACCCTGCGCAGCTGGCCTGTATCTCACACCGGTTTGCCGCCGCAAATCAGGCGCTTGCAGAGCAGCACCCCGGATTGTCTGCAGCCAGCTTCGCCACCCAACCCGGTGCCGAAGACCATTCCGGCGCAGAGTGGCAAGAGGCGGACCCGGAAATGGGCTTTCGCGCCTCGCAATACCTGCTGCGCTTCATGCCGCAGATTGAGGCCGCAACCCGCGCCTCCCGACCAGCGGAAGAGGCCAAGCCGGACCCAGCCACCACGGAACCCACGGCGCAGGCCCGCAAGGTGATGACCCCGCTGGCGTTGAAAAACTTCGAAATGCTGCAAACCTCCCCCTTCCGGCCGCATGACAATATCGGCACGCTGGATGAAACCGCGCGTGCCGCCCCCTATGCGGAGGTGCCACGCCGCGCCCTGCCTCAAGGCAGCAGCGGCAATGTGATCGTCGGCTGCATGAAGAACGAGGCGCCCTATATCCTGGAATGGGTCGCCTATCATCGCGCCATCGGTGTGGACAACTTCCTGATCTACACCAATGGCTGCGAAGACGGCACCGCCGAGATCCTCGACCGGTTGCAGGAGAAGGGCATCCTGCAGCACCGCAACAACGACGACTGGCGCGGCAAGTCTCCGCAGCAACACGCACTGAACCAGTCGCTGAAAGAACCGGTGATCACCCAGGCCGATTGGATCGTCCATATCGACGTCGACGAATTCATCAACGTGCGCTGTGGCAACGGTACTCTGCAGGATTTCTTTGAACGGGTGCCGGATGCCACCAACGTCGCCATGACCTGGCGCCTGTTCGGCCATAACGATGTGACACGGCTGTCGGGTGATTTCGTCGTCGGCCAGTTTGATGCCTGCGCGCCGAAATACTGCCCCAAGCCGCACACGGTCTGGGGTTTCAAGACGATGTTCAAAAACACTGGCGCCTATCAGAAGATCAGCTGCCACCGCCCCAACAAGCTGCAGGACGGGTTCCGCGATCAGGTCCGCTGGGTCAACGGATCGGGCCGCGACATGACGCAGGATGTGCTCGACAACGGATGGCGCAACTCGCGCCGCTCCATCGGTTACGATCTGCTGCAGCTCAACCACTACGCGCTGCGCTCGGCCGAAAGTTTTCTGGTCAAACGTCAGCGCGGACGTGCCCTGCATGTGGATCGCTCCATCGGCCTCAACTACTGGATCCGCATGGACTGGAACGACCACAAGGACGTCACCATCCAGCGCAACCTTCCGCGCCTGCGCACCGAATATGATAGACTGATGGAGGATACGACCCTTCGCCAGTGGCACGAAAAAGGCCTCGCCTGGCATCGCGCCAAGGCCGAGGAACTGCATGGGATGGAAGAATTCGAAACCCTTTACCGGCAGGCTCTGGACGTGAAACTGACTGCGACCGAACGCGTTGCCTATGCGCTTGCGCTGGATATGGAGAGCTGAAGACATGACCGACGCAGCCACCGACCCGGTTTTGACCTGCCTGGATATGAAATTCCCGCTGGACAAGGCGGTGCTGCCACCGCGCGTGCGCAAACTGCTGCGCATCGGCGCCTATGAGGCGAAGGAGGCCGTGGCCGCCAGAAAGCTGATCCGCGCCGGGGATGTGGTGATGGAACTCGGCGGCGGTATCGGTTTCATGTCGACGCTGGTCGCCACCCAGACCCCGGCGCAATCCGTGCATTCGTTCGAGGCAAACCCGCAGCTCTTGCCCTATATCCACCGGGTGCATGCTCTTAATGGCGTCGAGAACGCAAAGGTGACCCATGCAGTGCTCAGCGACAGCGACGGCACCGCGCCCTTTTACGTGCGGCCCAACTTCCTTGCCTCTTCCCTGACCCCAATGGCCGAGGATGGCCCTGACGTTCAGCAGGTCGAAGTGCCGATGCGCGACATGAACCGGGTGATGGCAGAGCTGAAACCCAGCGTGCTGATCTGCGATATCGAGGGCGCCGAGGCAGAGCTGTTGCCCAAGATGGACCTGTCCTCGCTGCGTGCGGTGCTGATCGAAACCCATCCGCAATGGATCGGCAAGACAGGCATCCGCAAGGTCTTTCAATGCCTTGATGCCGCCGGTCTGGTGTTCTTCCCGCGCTGGTCGCATGGCAAGGTCGCCGTGTTCCGGTCCGACTGGTAAGCCCATGCGGTTTCTGGCCATCCTGACCCTGCGCAACGAAGGCGCCTTTCTGCTCGAATGGCTGGCCCACCACCGCGCCGTGGGGTTTACTGATTTCCTTGTCTTTTCAAACGACTGCCAGGACGGCACCGACAGGATGCTGGACCGGCTCGATGACCTTGGCCACCTGACCCATGTGCGCAACGACGGCCCCTATGGCAAGGGTGGCATCCAGTTCAGCGCCCTGAAGCTGGCGGACCGGCACCGGCTGGTGAAAAAAGCCGACTGGATCATGGCGCTGGATATCGACGAATTCGTCAATATCCACGCGGGCCGTGGTCAGTTGGGCGACCTCTTGGAAGCGCTGCCCGAGGCCGACGCCATCACCCTGACATGGCGGCTGTTCGGTAATGGCGACACCCTGCGCTATGAGGACACGCCGGTGACGGAGCAGTTCACCCGCTGCGCCCCCGAGGTGATCCACTGGCCCTGGCGCGCGGCGATGTTCAAGACGCTTTATCGCAACGACGGCACCTATCGCAAAACCGGGGTGCACCGCCCGCGTGGGGTAGAGGACGACAATGCGCTTGAGCAGTTCCGCTGGTTCGATTGCGAAGGGCGAGAACTGGGGCCGCAGTTCAAGACCCGCCGCCTGTTTTCCGACTACGGCCAGCCCAACCACCGGCTGGCGCAGCTGAACCACTATGCGCTTGGCGCGATGGAAAGTTTTGTCCTGAAGGCAGACCGAGGCCGCGCGGTGCATTCGGATCATATGCTCGATGTGGATTACTGGGTCGAACGCAACTTCAACACCGATGAAGATACCTCCATTTCCCGCTACAGTGAGGCGCGCGCTGCCATTCAGGCGCTGCTGCTGGAAGATGGCAAACTCGCCCGCCTGCACGAAAAAGCCGTGGCCTGGCGTCACGCCCGGTTCCGCGAGCTGATGTTGCAGGAACCGTTTCGCGCCCTCTTTGCCCGGCTATTGATGACCCCGCCCTCGCGCCCGATCAACGCGGTCACGGCGCGCACCCTGGCCGGGTTCGCAACATTGGGACGCCGGGCCGAACAGGCACTCAGCGACCCCGCGCCACAAGCGCCCCCGGAGCAATCGGCAGACCGCGCCAACGCAGAGACCGAGACGCCCAAAGAGAGCGGCACGGACTGACTCGCGCAGAGCCGGAAAACTGGCATGAGTTTTTCTCAATTTTGCCGCATTCCGCCCCTAGCTTCAGACCCAACTACCGGTCCGTCAAAGGTCCGGAGGCAGAGGATCATGGGCATGCAGGACGGTTCAGACGCGCTTGAGACAGATCTTTCCGGGCTGAAACCAGCCCAGTGGAAAGAGCGGCTTGCCGCGCTCAGCGAGGAACTGGGTATGTTCCAGCCTCTGGGCGCGCGCCACTGCGCCGCCTTCATCGATCAGGGCAACACGCTGCTCGTGAGCTTTGAAACCATCCAGGGCATCCAGAGCCTGTCCGAACTGGCGCAACCCTTGGGCTTTGATCTGGTCCGCAACCTTGGCTGGTCGCATCTGTGCATGATTTCGGATGGCGACACCTGGTTCCGCGACGAACAGGTCTTTGGCTTCATCGACCAGCTGATCGACGACGGGTTCTTCGAGGAATTCGACAATGTCGTCTTCTATGGCGCCGGCCCCTGCGGCTATGCGGCCAGCGCCTTTTCGGTGGCGGCCCCCGGCGCAACCGTGGTGGCGATCCAGCCGCAGGCGACGCTGGATCCGCGCATGACCGAATGGGATGAACGCTTCATCGAGATGCGCCGCACCTCTTTCACCGACCGCTATGGCTATGCGCCCGATATGCTGGACGCCGCCGATCATGCCTTTGTCCTGTATGACCCGCGCGAACATCTGGATGCCATGCACGCCGCCCTGTTTGCCCGAAGCAATGTCACCCGCCGCCGTCTGCCGGACTTTGGCGAGGCGGTGCAGACACGGCTGATCGAGATGGATGTGCTCTATCAGATCCTGTCGATGGCTGGTTCGGGCAAGCTGACAGATCTAGCTTTGTCACGCGTCCTGCGCGCGCGGCGCAACAATACCGCCTATCTGCGCAACGTCATGGGACACCTCGACAAACGCGACCGGCCCTACCTGATGACCCTGCTGTGCCGTAACGTGACCGCGCGCCTGCGCGCGCCGCGGTTCCGGCAACGCTTGCAGAACCTACGCAAACGCGCCGCCGAGGGTGATTTCACCCTGCCGCCGGAACGCTGATCCCAACGCGCCCCTCGCCGTCTGATAGCATGGATTTGCCCAGCACCGGGCACCGGTGACAGATCGTCCTGTGGCGGGCTTCTTTCTTCCCCTTTCTGCGTGCCTGTGCTAACGCGGCGCCATGACACAGACCACGCCCCAGACGCTGACCCTCACCCGCCCCGATGACTGGCATCTGCACCTGCGCGACGGCGCCATGCTGCAGGCCGTGCTGCCGGAAACCGCGCGCCATTTCGGCCGCGCCATCATCATGCCCAATCTGGTGCCGCCAGTGGTAACCGGGGCACAGGCTGCCGCTTATCGCGATCGCATCCTGGCCGCGCTGCCGGGCGACATGTCCTTTGAGCCGCTGATGACGCTCTATCTGACCGAGGACACAGATCCCGGCGATATGGCCGCGGCCCATGCCAGTGGGTTGATCAAGGCGGTGAAACTCTACCCCGCCGGGGCCACCACCAATTCGGCTTCGGGCGTGCGTGATTTCGACAAGGTGCGTCCGGTGCTGGAGAAAATGGCCGAAATCGGCTTGCCCCTTTGTGTGCATGGCGAGGTGACCGACAGCGACATCGACATCTTCGACCGCGAAGCCGTGTTCATCGACCGGGTGCTGGACCCGGTGCGCCGCGCCACACCGGGCCTGCGCGTTGTGATGGAGCATATCACCACCGCCAACGGCGTGGACTATGTGAAGGCCAACGCGGCGGACCTTGGCGCCACCATCACCACCCATCACTTGATCATCAACCGCAACCACATCCTGGTTGGCGGCATCAAACCGCATTATTACTGCCTGCCGGTGGCCAAGCGCGAAGAACACCGCCTGGCCCTGCGTGCGGCGGCGACCTCGGGCGATGCGCGGTTCTTCCTCGGCACGGATTCGGCCCCCCATACCGACCCCAACAAGGAAAGCGCCTGCGGCTGTGCCGGCTGTTTCACCGCCACCAACACCATGGCGCTGCTCGCCCATGTGTTCGAAGAGGACGGCGCGCTGGACAAGCTGGAAGGCTTTGCCTCGAAAAACGGCCCGGCTTTCTACCGCCTGCCGGAAAACGACAGCACCATCACCCTGGTCAAACAGGACGCCCCCACCGCCTTCCCGGAAAAGATCGAAAGCGGCGAAGGCCCGGTGACGGTCTTCGATCCCGGCTTCCCGGTGCATTGGACGGTTCAGGCGTGAGCCCGAGGCGGATCCTTGCCAAAACTCCCCGGACCGCATGCGGTCCGGTTCGCGCCCGACCCGTCCCCAATGGCGGGCGCGAAAACCTGCGTGGCATTGCGGCTGCGCATGGGGAAAGACATTCAATTTGCGGAGCTGCCACATGAT
This sequence comes from Pseudophaeobacter sp. 1A09344, assembly GCF_041008745.1. Classification (NCBI taxonomy): domain Bacteria; kingdom Pseudomonadati; phylum Pseudomonadota; class Alphaproteobacteria; order Rhodobacterales; family Roseobacteraceae; genus Pseudophaeobacter; species Pseudophaeobacter sp. 1A09344. Next base: position 175,392 of record NZ_JAXGFS010000001.1, on the reverse strand, counting down.
CCCCTCCTCCTACCCCTCTGCCGAAGAAATCGCCCGCCTCTCTGCCCGGATGCTGCTGGAAATCGGTGCGGTGAACTTCAACACCGAAACGCCCTACACGCTGGCTTCCGGCCTGCCCTCGCCCAGCTATATCGATTGCCGCAAGCTGATCTCCTTCCCGCGAATCCGCTCCACGCTGATGGATTTCATGACCGTCACCGTAATGCGCAACGCAGGCTTTGAAGCCTTCGACAATATCGCGGGTGGTGAGACAGCCGGTATTCCCTTTGCCGCGCTGGTGGCCGAGCGCATGGCGCTGCCGATGACCTATGTGCGCAAAAAGCCCAAAGGGTACGGCCGCAACGCACGCATCGAAGGCGCGATGAGCGAAGGCGAGCGGGTGCTGCTGGTCGAGGATCTGACCACCGATGGCGGTTCGAAACTGTCCTTTGTCGATGCGATCCGCGAAACCGGCGCCACCTGTGGCCACACTGCGGTGATCTTCTACTACGACATCTTTCCTGAGACGACCAAGACGCTGGGCGATCACGGGGTCGAGCTGCACTACCTCTGCACCTGGTGGGACGTTCTGGCCGAGGCCCGCGCGCAAGAAGCCTTCAGCACCGAAACGCTGGATGAGGTGGAGAAGTTCCTCAAGGACCCGCGTGCCTGGCAGGATGCGCATAAATCCGCCTAAAACGCGCAGGCAGGCCCGGCCTGCCGTTTAAGCCCTGATCCAGCACGCCAGTTCGGCAAAACAGCCCCAGTGTGCTGGATACTTTATTTGGGCGTACATCCGTGCCATGCTACCCGATATAGCGCCCCGCCCTGCGGGGGCCGCAAAGATCCCCAGACACCGGGCAGCTATCCACAGGTTGCCCACAGGGATTTCCAGATGGCTTTGAGCCAGCGAATTGACCTATCTATCCGGACCGAACGAAGAGAGCCGTGATGAACGAATTGACCCCATTTGATGGCGACCAGCCCCCCGCGCCCTTGCCCGAACCTGATGCACCGCAGCAGGCCAGCGGCATGGAGGCAAACGAGCTGCCCCATTCGGTCGAAGCCGAACAGCAGCTTCTGGGGGCGATCCTGACCAACAACGACGTCTACGACCGCGTGGCGTCGATCATCAATTCCACCCATTTCTACGACCCGGTCCACACCCGCATCTATGAAATCGCCGCGGCGCGGATCTCCAAGAACGCGCTGGCCTCTCCGGTGACGCTGAAGGCCTTCATGGAAGATGATGAAGGGCTGAAGGAGCTGGGCGGTCCGGCCTATCTGGCAAAACTGGCCGGGGCCTCGATCTCGGCCTACGCTGTCCGCGACTATGCTCAGATGATCTATGATCTGGCAATCCGGCGCGAGCTGATCGCGCTGGGGCAGTCGATCTCTGACAAGGCGCGCCGGGTGGATGTGTCCTCGGAGCCGAAAGAACAGATCGTCGAAGCGGAACAATCGCTCTATCAGCTCGCCGAGCAGGGCCAGACCGAAAGCGGTTTCAAGTCCTTCCTGAAAGCGGTAACCGAGGCGGTCAACGTCACCAACGAGGCCTATCAGCGTGGCGGCGGCATGGCCGGGATTTCCACCGGTCTTGATGATCTCGACAAACAGCTGGGCGGGTTGCACCCGTCGGACCTTCTGATCCTTGCGGGTCGTCCCTCGATGGGTAAAACCTCGCTCGCGACCAACATCGCCTTCAACGTCGCCAAGGCCTATAAACGCGGGGTGAAACCCGATGGCACCGAAGGCGCCGTGGATGGCGGCGTGGTCGGCTTCTTCTCACTCGAGATGAGCGCCGAACAGCTGGCGGGGCGTATCCTTGCCGAAGCATCCGAGATTTCCAGCCACAAGATCCGTCAGGGTGACATGACCGAAGGCGAATTCCGCCGCTTCGTGCAGGCCGCCAAGGATCTGGAAAGCTGCCCGCTCTTTATCGACGACACGCCCGCCCTACCGATTTCGCAGCTAGCCGCCCGCGCCCGCCGCCTGAAGCGGACCCACGGGCTGGACCTTCTGGTGATCGACTATCTGCAGCTTTGCCGCGGCATGTCGGACAATCGGGTGAACGAAATCGCCGAAATCTCGATGGGGATGAAGGCCATCGCGAAAGAGCTGAACATTCCGGTGGTGGCCCTGTCGCAGCTCTCTCGTCAGGTCGAAAGCCGGGACGATAAACGCCCCCAACTGTCGGACCTTCGGGAATCCGGCTCGATCGAACAGGATGCCGACGTGGTGATGTTCGTGTTCCGCGAGGAATACTACAAGGAACGGGAAAAACCCGGCGATCACGAACTGGACAAGATGGAAGAGTGGAAACAGGCGATGGAGCGCCTGCATGCCAAGGCCGAAGTGATCGTCGGCAAACAGCGTCACGGTCCTATCGGCACGGTCGAATTGTCGTTTGAGGCGCAGTTCACCCGCTTTGGCAACCTCGCCAAATCCTGGCAGCAGCAGCCGGACGGCTACGAATAAAGCAGGCTTTCCCAAAACAGCACAGCCAGAGGACACCCAATGCGCATCCATGATTTCATGCAGGCCTACAAACAGGTCTGGGAGGCGCAGGATTCCGATGGCTTTGCTGCGTTATTCACCCCCGACGGGCAATATTGGAACACGCCCTTTCAGGTGCAGACCGGCCCCAACGAGTTGGCCCGTTACTGGGATCGGATCAAGCTGCAACAGGATATATGCCTGACACCCTCGGTTCTGGCCGAAACGCCCACCGGGGGCATCGGCCACTGGAACGTCACCTATCAGGTCGCCAGCGAGGAATTGTTCCAGATCTGGGCAAAATCCACTGGCACCGGCCTGCCCGACCGCCAGCCCGGCGATCCCCTGCCCCGGATGGAGCTGGACGGCACCCTGGTTGCCAATCTGAACGAGCAAGGGCTTGCCACCTGTGTGCGGATTTTCTGGCACTCCAACGCCTCCATGCCGACAGCGGCAAAAGACCGCGACTGACCGCCTGAATGCCCTGCCACAGGCGGGAGCACGCCAAGGAGGCCGCGCCTAGGCCAAAGCAGGGCGAATTCCACTTGACCCCTGCGGCGCGCATGTCATGAACGGGGCATGAGCACGGCAAGACTGACAATCAATCTGGATGCGCTGGTGACAAACTGGCGGAACCTGAACACCAAGACCAACTGCGAGACCGCCGCAGTGGTCAAGGCAAACGGATACGGCCTCGATTCAGGCCGCGTCGCCACCGCTCTGGCCAAGGCCGGGGCGCGCAATTTCTTTGTGGCCATCGCCGAGGAAGGCGTCGCCCTGCGTCGCGCCTTGGGCCCCGGCCCCGGCATTTCGGTCTTTTCCGGCCATATGGAGGGCGATGCGAAGATCCTGCGCGACTTCCAGCTGACGCCGATGCTGAATTCGCTCGACCAGATGCTGCGCCATTTCGAGGCGCTGCCCGGCCACCCCTTTGGCGTGCAACTGGACAGCGGCATGAACCGGCTGGGCATGGAGCCCGGCGAATGGGGCGCCGTGCGTGATATCGCGCTGGGGCAGAACCCGGTGCTGCTGATGTCGCACCTTGCCTGCGCGGATGAGCCGGACCACCCGATGAACCCGCAGCAATTGAAAGCCTTCCAGGAGATGACCGACGGTATCGAAGTGCCCCGGTCCCTCTCGGCCACCGGCGGCATGCTGCTGGGCCGTGATTACCATTTCGATCTCTGCCGCCCCGGTATCGGTCTTTACGGTGGCCGCCCATTTGGCGATGCCCTGCCCGTGGTACAACTGGACCTGCCGGTCATCCAGATCCGCGACCTGATGCCCGGTGAGACCGTCGGCTATGGCAACACCTGGACCGCGCCGCGCCAATGCCGCATCGCAACCGTCGCGGCGGGCTATGCCGATGGACTGCTGCGCCGGATGACCGATGGCGACATCAAGGCCTATGCCGGAGCCACGCCCTGCCCCGTTGTGGGCCGCATTTCCATGGATCTGATCACCATCGACGTCACCGATCTGTCCGAGGATCCCGCCGTTCTGACCCTTCTGAACGAGCAGCAGACCGTCGACACGCTGGCCGATGCAGCCGGTACCATCGGGTATGAGATCCTGACCTCTCTTGGCGCGCGCTACGCACGGACCTACCAAGGATGAGCCCGCTCGCCCTTCTTGCCCGTATCGGTCGCCTGGTTCTGCACATGCTCGCAGTTGTCGGCCGGGTCGCGCTTTTTGGGCTCTCGACGCTCAGCCACATGATCCGCCCGCCGTTCTACGGCAAGGAAACGCTGCAGGCGCTTCTGCACATCGGCTGGCTGTCGTTGCCGGTGGTGGGGCTCACCGCGATCTTTACCGGCGGCGCGCTGGCGCTGCAGATCTACGCAGGTGGCGCGCGCTTCAATGCCGAGGCCGTGGTGCCCCAGATCGTCGCCATCGGCATGGTACGCGAACTTGGCCCGGTGTTGGTCGGCCTGATGATCGCTGCCCGCGTCACCTCCTCTATCGCGGCGGAGATCGCCACCATGAAGGTGACCGAGCAGATCGACGCACTGGTGACGCTCTCAACCAATCCGATGCAATACCTCGTTGCCCCCCGCGTGCTGGCGGCCTTCCTGACCGTGCCATTGCTGGTGGGTATCGGCGACATCATCGGTATCGCTGGTGGTTACGCGGTGGCGGTGCACAATCTCGATTTCAACGCGGCGGCTTACCTCAAGAACACCGTGGATTTCCTTGAAACGCTCGACATCGTCTCTTCGCTGGTCAAAGGCGCGGCCTTCGGCACCATCGCGGCGCTGATGGGCTGCTACTACGGCATGCAATCGGGCCGCGGCGCCCAGGGTGTCGGCAGCGCCACCAAAGGATCGGTCGAGGCTGCTGCCATCCTAATCCTGGCCGCCAACTTCCTGCTGACGGGGGTCTTCTTCTCGGTATGATCAAGCTCGACAACGTCCACAAGGCCTTCGGCTCCAACCAGGTTCTGCGCGGTATGACGCTGGAGGTTCCCAAAGGCACCTCAATGGTGATCATCGGCGGCTCCGGCACCGGCAAATCGGTGGCGCTGAAATGCGTTCTCGGCCTGATCAAACCCGACAGCGGCAACATCCTGGTGGATGGCAAACCGGCGGGTGCAGGCGACCGCGATGCTTTCCTTGCCCGCTTTGGCATGCTGTTTCAGGGCGGTGCGCTGTTTGACTCCCTGCCCGTCTGGCAGAACGTCGCCTTCCGCCTGATGCGCGGCGCACTGAAACGCCCCGCAGAGGAAGCCCGCGAAATCGCCATCGAGAAACTGCGCCGCGTCGGCCTGAAACCCGATGTCGCCGACCGCCTGCCGGCCGAACTCTCGGGCGGCATGCAGAAACGCGTCGGCCTCGCCCGCGCCATCGCCGCCGAGCCCGAGATCATCTTCTTTGACGAGCCGACTACCGGCCTTGATCCGATCATGGCAGGCGTTATCAACGATCTGATCCGTGAAATCGTGGTCGAAATGGGCGCCACCGCCATGACCATCACCCACGACATGACCTCGGTGCGTGCGATTGCCGACAATATCGCCATGCTGCACGACGGGGTAATCAAGTGGACCGGCCCCGTTGGCCAGATGGATGACAGCGGCGATCCCTACCTCGACCAGTTCATCCACGGCCGCGCCGAGGGTCCGATCGAGGCCGTGCGCTGAACATCCCCGCCGAAAGGTATTCTCTCCAATCAAGGCCAGCGCCTGACCCTGGGTGGGCGCAATAAGCGCCCTCCCGTGGGGAGGGTCGGGCGCTGGCCGGGCCACAGGTGCCCCGACCGGGGAACGCTCAACACCTTTCCCCCTTCCAAATCGGCGGCAAAGGGCACACATCTAGGCAAAGCCACCGAACCGGACCCACATGATCCTGCGCCTTACCACCCTCTCGCTCCTGATCCTCTACCCCATCGCCTGGTTTGCGCCCCTGATGCGCGCGGGCCTCTTGCCGATGTTTGGCCTATCCGAGATCAGCGTCATCACCGGCCTGCAATCCTTGTGGGGCAGCGACGTGGTGCTGGCGCTGCTGGTCACCTTCTTTGCCATCTTCGCGCCCTATCTCAAGACCATCGGCCTTGCGCTGGTGCAATGGGACCTGCTCGATCCCCGCGCCCAGCCGGTGCTGCATGTCCTGGGGAAGCTCGCGATGGCCGATATCTTCCTCATCGCGCTCTATATCACCATTGCCAAAGGCATCGGCTATGTCACGATAGAGACCGGCTGGGGCCTCTACATGTTCTCCGCCTGCATCCTCGCCTCCATCGCCCTCGGCCTCCTCACCGAACGCCACCTCCGATCAGATCAGGGTCAATGACGGCGCCCCGCGCCGCCTTGCGCAGCAAGGTCGCAGATCATTGACGCGGATCTGATCACTCACACACTCGAAATCGCGCCTTCAGGGCAGACCTGCCCCTGAAGCGCTTCCCCAGCAAATCTTCCGCGCCGCGACAGCGGCGCCCCCTTTACAAATGGCACCGCTGCCGCGGTGCATTCCCGATCCGATGGCACCGCTACCGCGGTGCCGGGCCCAACCGGAGCGGATCCCCAAAGGGGATCGCGCAACGGGCGGGAGCACCGCCTTCCAGGCTTGAACAAACCCTGAACATGAGGCAGAACAGCCGCATGGCAAAATCATCTTCCTTCTCCTGCTCGGCCTGTGGCGCCAGCTTCTCCAAATGGTCCGGCCGCTGCGAAGGCTGCGGCGAATGGAACACCATCACCGAGGACAAGGGCCTCTCTTCCGGCGGCCCGGCCAAGAAATCCCTCGGGATGCGGCGCGGCAGGACCATCCCGCTCACCGATCTCGCGACCGAGGAAACCCCGCCACCACGCAGCCATTCCGGCGTTGGCGAACTCGACCGGGTGCTGGGCGGCGGGCTGGTCGCGGCCTCGGCCATTCTGGTCGGCGGCGATCCCGGCATCGGCAAGTCGACCCTGCTGCTTCAGGCCGCTGCGCGTTTTGCCGAGGCAGGCGTCAAAACCGTCTATGTCAGCGGCGAGGAAGCCAGCGCCCAAGTACGCATGCGCGCGCAGCGGCTTGGCCTTGCACAGGCACCGGTAAAGCTCGCCGCCGAAACCAACCTGCGCGATATCCTGACCACGCTGGAGGCTGAACGTCCGCAGCTCGCCATCATCGATTCCATCCAGACCATGTGGGCCGACCACGTCGACAGCGCGCCGGGTTCGGTCAGCCAGGTCCGCGCCGCCGCGCATGAGCTGACGACCTTTGCCAAATCCAACGGCATCTCGATCATCATGGTCGGCCACGTCACCAAGGAAGGCCAAATCGCCGGTCCCCGCGTTGTCGAACATATGGTCGACACGGTCCTCTATTTCGAAGGTGAGCGCGGCCACCAGTTCCGCATCCTGCGCGCGGTGAAGAACCGCTTTGGCCCCGCGGATGAGATCGGCGTCTTTGAGATGACCGGCGCCGGTCTTTCGGAGGTGATCAACCCCTCGGCGCTGTTCCTCTCCGAACGCGGTCAGCCCTCGCCGGGCTCAGTCGTCTTTGCCGGTATCGAAGGCACCAGGCCGGTTCTGGTGGAACTGCAGGCCCTTGTCGCCCCATCGCCGCATTCGCAGCCGCGCCGCGCCGTGGTGGGCTGGGACTCATCGCGCCTTGCGATGATCCTTGCGGTTCTGGAGGCGCGCTGCGGCATTCCCTTTGCCGGGCTTGATGTCTATCTGAACGTCGCAGGCGGCATGAAAATCTCAGAGCCTGCTGCCGATCTGGCGGTGGCAGCAGCCTTGCTGAGTGCCCGCGAGGATACGCCACTTCCCGCCGATACCGCAATATTCGGAGAAATCTCACTATCTGGTGCCCTCAGACCGGCGCCTCAGACCGAAAACCGGTTGAAAGAGGCGCAAAAACTTGGTTTCACCTCAGCCATTGCCCCCGGCGGCGGCAAATCCGTATCCGTGAAAGGCCTTTCCCAGCGCAAGGTCAGTGATCTAACCGGTTTTGTTGGCGAATTCTTCGGGGCCGGCTAAAGTCGCCGAAAGAATTTTACTGCGGGCTAACGGGCGAGGGACATGGAAGGTTTCACCATTATCGACGGGGTCGTGGCCCTGGTCATCATTGTATCGGCATTGCTTGCCTATTCACGCGGCTTGGTACGCGAAGCGATGGCAATCGCCGGCTGGGTTGCCGCGGGCGTGCTGGCCTTCATGTTTGCGCCGCAGGTCGAACCCCTGATGGCGGAAATCCCGGTGCTGGGTGAATTCATCGCCGACAGTTGCGAACTCTCGATCATCGCAGCCTTTGCCGCGGTCTTTGCCCTGGCGTTGATTGTCGCCGCCTTCTTTACTCCGCTCTTTGCCTCGCTGGTACAACGCTCGGCCCTGGGTGGGCTGGATCAGGGTGCGGGCTTCTTCTTCGGGGTGCTGCGCGGCATCCTTTTGGTGGCCATCGCCTTCTTCCTCTACAATGTGGTGATGACCGGTCAAAGCTTTACCATTGTTGACGAAAGCCGCTCTGCCGTGGTGTTCGAACGCATGATCGGAAAGATCGAAGCACGCAATCCCGAGCAGGCGCTTGGCTGGGTCACTCAGCAGTATGAGGCCCTGATCGGCGCTTGCGAAGGCTGACACGCGACCATCGCAGCACTGTGAACAGTTTCGAAAGGGCGCCCTATGGGCGTCCTTTTTGCTTTCATATCAAATTCATAAGCCCCCAACCCCGCGCAATTTTTGCCCTCACTCCGCGCCGTTGCACGGTTTGCGCGTCGATTCGCGTCTGAACAGGGCGCCTGGAATCACGCCCCAGTCACGTTTTTGAATTTCACCCACTGACAAGGGTTAAAAGTTAACAAAACCTGTCTCTACACGGGTAAATCGTTAACAATCCCAGCCAAAATCGCCGTTTTGTCCCCAGAAAATCGTTCAAATTCTAAATTGGCCGCACCCTTGCCCCATTTTCGGCCCAATTCGGGGGCCACATAGGATCAACGACAGGCAGAAAGCCACTATCACTCAGAAGGGACACGACATGTTTCTGGATCATTTCAACTCTTTCGCTGACTACCAGCCGGTGGACATGCTGTTGGATTTTCCGATGTTCCAGAGCGCGCCCCTGCAGTACCCCCCGGCGCAGAGCCGCAGCGGCGGTTTCCTGCCCTCGACACTGGTTGAAACCGACCGTGGCTTTGTACAGGCCCGCGACGTGAAGCCCGGCGACATGATCTACACCTATGATGGCGGCGCGCAGGAAGTGAAAGACGTGAGCCATGCGGTGCCGCGCCTCACCACCCTGATGCATGTGCCCGCTGGCGCCCTTGGCAATGACACCGACCTGCTGCTGCCCGCCGATCTGACCGTTGCACTGGAACTGGACGCTGCCGAGCGCCTGTTCGGTGTGCCGCTCATCACGGCCAAGCTGATCTCCCTGTCGGGCCACAAAGGCATCAAGGCAGCCGCGCCGGAAAGCATCGGCCGCATTCACATCACCTGCGACGAAGAAGAACTGCTCTGGGCCGAAAGCGGCATGCTGGTTCTGGCTGGTGACGGTGGCCTTGACGGCGCCTTCTGCGAGCTGTCGCTCAGCGAAGTGCGTCAGGTTCTGGCCAGCGAAGACGGCCGCGCCCTGGCCCTGACCGGCATGGGCAGCGAAGACGCACGCTTTCCCGCGCCCTTCGACGATATTTTTTCCCCAGCTCTGGCGGCCTAAAGCGCCAGTGTTACCCCGGCTTTCGACCACAGGATGCTGCGGTTTGCCACGGATGTCGCCCCAGACTTCGCCTTTTATCCGGGCAGTAACCGGGCGCGACAAATAAAGCTTTGCCGAATTCAATTGTGATCCTTTGATGACATCCGCTGCCTAAGGCACTATGTGAGGGCCATCACTCAATCCCGGATTCGGAGCCACACGCCTTGCCGATGCCGCAGATGCCACCCGCACACCCCTTTGATGACGACAAACTCCGCGAAGAATGCGGTGTGTTTGGCGTCGTAGGCGTTCAGGACGCCGCCAATTTTGTCGCCCTCGGCCTGCACGCCCTGCAGCACCGCGGCCAGGAGGCAGGCGGGATCGTCTCCCATGATCCTGTCGAGGGCTTTAACAGCGTGCGCCGCTTTGGCTATGTGCGCGACAACTTCACCTCGCAGGATGTGATGGCCACGGTACCCGGCCCGCTGGCCATCGGCCACGTGCGCTACTCCACCGCCGGCTCCAAAGGCCAGACCGCGATCCGCGACGTGCAGCCCTTCTTTGGCGAATTCGCCATGGGCGGCGCCGCCATTGCCCACAACGGCAATATCACCAACGCCAACGCCCTGCGCCGCGAGCTGATCGAGCGGGGCTCGATCTTCCAGAGTTCCTCGGACAGCGAATGCATCATCCATCTGATGGCGCGCTCCATGGGGCGGTCGATCCCCGACCGCATGGAAGAAGCCCTGCGCAAGGTCGAAGGCGCCTTTTCCGTCGTCGCCATGACCCGCACCAAGCTGATTGGTGTGCGCGACCCGCTGGGCGTGCGCCCGCTGGTCCTCGGCAAGATTGGTGATGGCTACGCGCTCAGCTCGGAAACCTGCGCGCTGGATATCATCGGTGCCGAGTTCATCCGCGAGATCAAGCCGGGTGAAATGGTGGTGATCAACGACGAGGGTGTGCAAAGCCACTTCCCCTTCCGTCCCCAGCCGTCGAAGTTCTGCATCTTCGAACATGTCTACTTCTCGCGCCCCGATTCGATTCTCGGTGGCCGCTCGGTCTATGAAACCCGCGAGGCGATTGGGCGAGAACTTGCCAAGGAAAACCCGGTCGACGCCGACCTCGTCTGCCCGGTGCCTGACAGCGGCACACCGGCGGCAATCGGCTATTCGCTGGAATCGGGGATCCCCTATGCGATGGGGATCATCCGCAACCAGTACATGGGCCGGACCTTCATCGAGCCGACCGAACAGATCCGCAATATGGGCGTGCGTCTCAAGCTGAACGTCAATCGCGCCCTGATCGAGGGCAAGCGGGTCATCCTGGTGGACGATTCCGTGGTGCGCGGCACAACATCGCGTAAGATCAAGGAGATGATCCTGGATGCCGGCGCCAAGGAGGTGCATTTCCGCATCGCCTCTCCGCCCACCGCATGGCCCTGTTTCTACGGGGTCGACACCCCGGACCGGGACAAGCTGCTCGCTGCCTCGATGAGCGAGGAACAGATGGCAGAACACCTGGCGGTGGACAGTCTCAAGTTCATTTCGCTGGATGGTCTGTACCGCGCCGTCGGTCAGTTCCAGGGCCGCGACAAAGCCTGCCCGCAATACTGCGACGCCTGCTTCTCGGGTGAATACCCGGTCACCCCGTCGGATATGATCGACCGGGGGTTTGAAATGAAGCCCGCAGCAGAGTAAGAGAGCCGCGAACAGATATAGGGAGGGCGCTGATCCGTGTGATCGGCGCCCTTTCCTATGGTTCCGGACAACCGTCCGGACGGCACAAGCCAAAGACCACGACCCGAAGACCACGAAAGGCCATTCCTTGGACGCCCATCTTGCCCGAATGCTGACCTCTGCGCGCCAGTGCCGTTGTTGCGGTGCCACCTTTGCGCAATTGCTGAGCCTCAGTTGCGACCGGCCTGACGTGTGCCCCGATGATCTGGTGGTACAGGACAACTCCGCGGTGCTGGAAGAACGCGGCGATGTGCTGACCGAGGATTTTTGCCGCTATGGCAAACTGCGCTTTGTGCGCGCCGTTCTGGCCCTGCCGCTGGCCGATAGCCGTGGCGCCGAATTCCTGTTGGGCACATGGGCCAGCCTCAACGAGGATGACTTTGACGCCTATCTCGACCTGTTCGACATGCGCGAAACCGAAAGCATGGGCAGCCGCCCGGCCTGGCTTGCCAATGCCATTCCGCCTGACAGCGGCGCCCCGGTGGCCTGCATGCTGCATATGCGCCCCGAAGGCGAATACCCCGAACTGCAAGTCTCGGAGTCCAACAATGCTCTGGCCCGGCTGCAGCAGACTGGCGTGCAGCTCGAAGAACTGTTGGAGCTACTCTACGCCTATGGCCACGACCTGCCCTCTCTCGTCTATGACTCCTGATCCCTGATACCGCCGTGGGGCGGCCCGGCGCCACGACGCGACCATCCGCCGTGACTGGCCCGCTGCCCGGGCCATCCGGGCGGACGACTTCCACCAAGCTTGCAAAGCAAACACTCCGAATGACAAAGACACGTACATCGACGCCGGCCCAGGTGGCCGCAACCGCAACGCAGCACGTAGAGGCCCCCGAGGGCCGCATCGCCCTCCTTGGTATTTTCGGCTCCGAAGACAATCTGTCGGCGCTGGTGCAGTTTCCCGGAGGGCGCACCCGCAAGGTGACCACCGGGCAGCGCCTCGGTCGGTCCGAGATCATCGCCATCGACAAGCGCGGCCTGCTAATCCGCTCCGGCAATACCACGGTGCAGATGACCATGCCCGGCAGCTAATCTGCCGCGCATCAGCCCCTTGACCCGATGCCTCAACAGGCCCAAAAGGCGGACATGACACAGAAACTTGCTCTTATCACCGGCGCATCGCGCGGCCTTGGCGCCGCTCTGGCCGAGGCGCTTGCCCCGACGCATCACATCGTTGCCGTGGCCCGCACCACCGGCGCTCTGGAAGAGCTAGACGACCGGATCAAGGCCAAGGGCGGCAGCACCACGCTGGCGCCGATGGACATCACCGTCCCCGAGGCCATGGCAACCCTATGCCGCGGCATCCACGACCGTTGGGGCCAGCTGAACCTTTGGCTGCATACCGCCATCCACGCAGCCCCGCTCAGCCCGGCGCCATTTGTAGCGCCCAAGGACTGGGAAAAATCCGTTGCGGTGAACGCTACCGCAACCTCGGTGCTGATCCCCTATGTGGCGCCGCTGCTGGGCCCGACCGGGCGGGCGGTATTCTTTGACGATCCGCGCGGTGGCGAGAAATTCTTTGGCGCCTATGGCGCAACCAAGACCGCGCAGATGGCGCTGGCACGCAGCTGGCAGGCCGAAAGCGTCAAGACTGGTCCGCGGGTCGAGATCTTGCAGCCGCAGCCGATGCCCACCGCCCTGCGCGCACGTTTCTTCCCCGGTGAAGATCGCGAGGCGCTGACACCAGTACAGGATGAGGCCGCACGCCTGCTGCCCCTGATCCTGAACGACGACTAAGCGACAGCATCAGCGGGAACCAGCCAAATCGCGGCTCCCGCCCCCGCTCTCTCATATCACAGATATACGGATCGGCGTTGGGCCGGGCGCCGCGCCAGCGCCGCGGCGCGGTTGCGCCTTATCCCGTCCGCTCCTCCTGCCCCGCAGGCGTCAGCCTGCCGGGCCCAACTGTGCGGGGGGAATTCGCAGAATGCTCCCAAAGCAGGCAGGAGCGACCCCGGGTGCGGGTGAAACCTGACCTAGCCTGTAGCAAGCTGTGGCGCCTTTGCCCCGCTCATCGGTTAGCGCGCAGGCCTTCCGTGAAAGACTTGCTCCCTCATTCCCCACGTCCTATTCAGATCAAAACCAAGACAGGGGAACGTGATGCGCATTCTGGTGACCAACGACGACGGCATTAATGCTCCGGGGCTGACGGTTCTGGAAGCCATTGCGCATGAGGTTGCCGGACCAGATGGTGAGGTCTGGACCGTTGCCCCCGCGTTCGAGCAATCCGGCGTCGGTCACTGTATCAGCTACACCCGCCCCTCGATGCTGAGCCAGCTGGGCGAGCGCCGCTTTGCCACCGAAGGCTCTCCCGCCGACTGCGTATTGGCTGGCGTGCACGTGGCGATGGAAGATGTGATGCCGGATCTGGTCCTGTCGGGCATCAACCGGGGCAACAATTCCGCCGAGAACGCGCTTTATTCCGGCACCCTTGGCGGCGCGATGGAAGCAGCCTTGCAGGGCATTCCGGCGATGGCGCTATCGCAGTATTTCGGGCCGCACAACGCGCAGCTCGACAACCCTTTCGAAGCCTCTGCCGAACATGGCGCCGCGCTGATCCGCGACATTCTGAAGGCCAGCCCGCAGGAGCCCACCGAAGGCTACCGGCTGTTTTACAACATCAACTTCCCACCGGTGCCCGCCGCCGCCGTCAAGGGCGCCCGCGCCGTGGCCCAGGGCATGCGCCATGGCACCCGGTTCTCGGCCCAGGAGCAGCAATCGCCGAACGGGCGGCGCTACGTCTGGATCAAGGGCGGCGATCAGCACGTGCACACCGCGCCAGACACCGATGCCTCGGTCAACCTTGATGGCTATATCTCGGTCACCCCGATGCGCGCGGATCTGACCGCCCATGACGCCCTCCACGCGCTCAAGGTTCTGGAATGACCGCACCCGATCCTGAAACCAAGATGCAGTTCCTTTTTGCGCTCCGGTCCCGCGGGGTCACCGATAGTCAGGTCCTTGAGGCCATGGAGCAAATCGACCGCGGCCCGTTCGTGCGCGGGATCTTTGCCGAACGCGCCTATGAAGACATGCCGTTGCCGATCGCCTGTGGCCAGACGATTTCGCAGCCTTCTGTTGTTGGGCTGATGACGCAGGCGGCACAGATTTCACCACGCGACACGGTTCTGGAGGTCGGCACCGGCTCTGGCTATCAGGCGGCGATCCTGTCGAAATTGGCGCGCCGGGTCTATACCATCGACCGCCACGCCCGGCTGGTGCGTGAGGCCCGGGCCCTGTTTGATGCGCTGCACCTGCCCAATATCACCTCGCTGGTGGGCGACGGCAGCCATGGTCTGCCGGATCAGGCGCCGTTTGACCGCATCATCGTCACCGCCGCCGCCGAGGATCCGCCCGGCCCGCTGCTGGCGCAACTGAAACCCGGTGGCATCATGATCGTTCCGGTGGGCCAGTCGGACACGGTGCAAACGCTGATCCGGGTGCGCAAGTCCGAAACCGGCCTTGAATATGACGAATTGCGCCCGGTTCGCTTCGTGCCCCTTCTTGAGGGCCTGGGAAAAGACACGTAGATAGGGGAAAAGCCACCGCATCAGGGCAATGCCTCCTTTCCCGGATCCTGCTCTGTCGCAGTGAACAACAAAAGACGCCGACGTTGCGGCCCTGCCCGGAGCTTCCTGATCCGAACCGGCACGGGCGCCAGCTCCAAATGACGTGTTCCGAGGAGAGCGAGATGACACAGAACGCCCCCATCCTGTCCCGACGCGTGGCAAAGACCTTGGCGATATTGCCAGTCGCTGCCCTACTTGCCGCCTGTGACGGGCCGCTGGATTATGACCTGAGGGGGCAGATCGGCGCCTTCAACACCACTTCAGCAGCCAAAAGCGCCACCAGCGACCGCCCGGCTCCGGATGCGCGCGGGTTGATCACCTATCCCTCCTATCAAGTGGCCGTCGCCCAGCGCGGCGATACGGTGGCCGATGTGGCAACCCGGATCGGCCTGCCCAGCGGTGAAGTGGCACGGTTCAACGGCATGCAGCCCGGCGATACCCTGCGCAAGGGCGAGGTTCTGGCCTTGCCGCGCCGCGCGCCCGATGCGCCGGTATCGGCAGGAACCGCCCAGCCCGGCGGCGTCGACATCGCCTCGCTGGCAGGACAGGCCATCGACCAGGCCCCCGAAACATCGCCCAACCCCGGATCGGTCACCACGACCGAGCTGAAACCGACGCCCCGCCCGGCCCCGACCGAGGTGCAGGACGGCCCCGAGCCGGTGCGTCACAAGGTGGTGCGCGGTGAAACCGCCTATACGATCTCGCGCCTCTATCAGGTGCCGGTCAAGGCGCTGGCCGAATGGAACGGTCTGGGCAGTGATTTCTCCATCCGCGAAGGTCAGTATCTGCTGATCCCGCTGAAGGATCAGAGCGCGCCGACACAGCCTGCCGCAGAAACCACCCTGCCCGGCGCAGGCAGCGCCACGCCAACACCGCCGAGCGCCACCAAACCGCTACCGGATGAGGATATCGCCCCGGCTGCGGAAGAGGTCGCCCCGCTGCCCAAGGTCGAGGTGCCGGAGCCGACGCGCAAGAATGACGCCGCCATGGCCTATCCCCTGCAGGGCAAGATCATCTCGACCTACTCCAAGGGGCGCAACGAAGGCATCGATATCGCCGGGGCGCCGGGCGCTGCGGTCATGGCTGCAGATGCCGGTACCGTCGCCGCGATCACCAAGGATTCAAAGAACATCCCGATCATCGTGGTGCGTCACTCCAACAAGCTGCTGACGCTCTATGTGAATGTCACGGATATCTCGGTGAAGAAGGGCGACAAGGTCACCCGTGGCCAGCCCATCGCCAAACTGCGCGATGGCGACGATGCCTTCCTGCATTTCGAGGTCCGCAATGGCTATGAAAGCCTGGATCCGCTGCCCTATCTGAACTGACTCTTGTCCCGCGGCGTCAGGGCCTGCACGGTCAGTCTTCGTCGGACTGACCGCCCTCCCGGTTACCTGCGAAGTGCTGCATCCGCACAAACTCAGGCAGCCAGCTTTCCCGGCGCCGGGTCCAGAGCTCATACTCCGGCACCAGTTGATCCGGCGCGTCCAGCGCGCCGAGATGCAGCTCAATCTCATCATCTGTACGGGCAAAGACGGATGAGCCGCAGCGCGGGCAGAAATGGCGCCCCTCATAGGCGTGGGTCTCTCCGGTGACAGACACCGCTTCTTCAGGAAATACGGCGGCTGCATAGAACAGCGCGCCGTGGTGTTTGCGGCACTCAAGGCAATGGCAGATCCCCACCCGGCGCGGCCTGCCCCGCGCGGTGATACGCACTGCGCCGCACAGGCATCCGGCGGAAAACTCTGCCTGCGCCCCGGCCATGGCTCAGCTCAGCGTGACGCCATGACGCCCGGCCAGATCGGTGAAATACTGCCAGGCCACCCGGCCCGAGCGCGCCCCGCGCGTCGCCTGCCATTCGATGGCTTCGGCGCGGATCACCTCAGGATCGGCGGTAACCCCATAGGCGGTGCAATAGCCTTCGATCATCTCCAGGTATTCATCCTGATCACACGGGTGGAAGCCCAGCCACAACCCGAACCGATCGCTGAGCGAGACCTTTTCCTCCACCGCTTCGGAGGGGTTGATGGCGCTGGAGCGTTCGTTTTCGATCATGTCGCGCGGCATCAGGTGACGCCGGTTCGATGTCGCGTAGAACACCACATTCTCCGGGCGCCCTTCGATACCGCCATCCAGCACAGCCTTCAGGCTTTTGTAGTGCTGATCATCATGACTGAACGACAGATCATCGCAGAACAGCACAAAGCGTTTCGAAGAGCCGCGCAGATGGTTCAACAGCCGCGCCACCGAGGGCAGATCCTCGCGCTGCAATTCCACCAGTTTCAGATCCGGGTGTTCCGCGACAAGACTTCCGTGTATCGCTTTGACAAGGCTTGATTTTCCCATCCCCCGCGCGCCCCACAAGAGGGCGTTGTTGGCGGCGGATCCTTCGGCGAAACGGCGAGTGTTTTCCAGCAGCGTATCGCGCGAACGGTTGATCCCCACCAGAAGATCCAGATCGACGCGGTTCACCGTTTCGACCGGCGCCAGACGGTCCGGGGCCACGTGCCAGACAAAGGCCGGAGCTGCATCGAAATCAGGGGCCGCCAGCGGTGCGGGCGACATCCGCTCCAAAGCCTCGGCAATGCGCGTCAATGCATCCTCGTTCATCGGGTCCTCCGTATCGATTGTTGCGCATGACAAACCATGTTCCGACCCTAGCAACAAGATGCTTTGCCGGGTGGCGGCACGGCAAAGGGGGCGACACATGCGCGCCGCCCCCTCTCTTCTCTCGGTTCTGGTGCCCATTTCGGGCTTCTTACCTGCTGCCATGCTGCCTCCTGCTCGCCCTGCCTCTTGCGGTGCGGCCGTTGTTTCAGGCCGCCTCGGCTTTTTCCATTTCCTCGGAAAAGCTCTTGAAGAACTTGGCAGCCAGCTTCTTGGCCGTGCTCTGAATCAGGCGACTGCCGAGCTGTGCCAGCTTGCCGCCGATATCGGCCTTGGCGGTATAGGTCAGCAGGGTGCCGCCATCCTGTTCGGTCAGCACCACCTCGGCACCGCCTTTGGCAAAGCCCGCCGCGCCGCCATTGCCCTGACCTGACAGCGAGAACCGCTCGGGCGGGGCATCGGGAGAGAGGGTCACTTGCCCTGAGAACTTCGCCTTCACCGGTCCGATTTTCAGCACCACCTTGGCCTCCAGCTCGGTATCGGAATGTTTGATCAGCTCCTCGCAGCCGGGGATCGCCTTTTGCAGCACCTCAGGGTCATTGAGGGCCGCGTAGACCTCGTCTCGCGGGGCGTTGATGAAGATTTCGTCGCTCAGTTCCATGCTCGTTTTCCTTCTAGCAACAGGGGAATTTGACGGAGGCCAGAACCTTGGCCTGCGCGTCACTCAATTCCGGGAAGAGGCGCCGCCACAGGCGCAGAAAGAGGTCAGCCATCTGCTCGCTCCCCGCGCTGAAGCGCCCGGCGGCGCTGCACCAGTTCGGCCAATATCGACAGCGCGATCTCATCCGGGGTGATGGCGTGGATATCAACGCCTGCGGGCGCCTTTACGCTGGCAAGAGCCTCAGGCGACACACCCTTGTCCTGAAGACGATGCGACAGGGTGGCGAACTTGCGGCGGCTACCAACAAAGCCGATATAGCGCGCCTTTTGCATGAGCGCCCGGCGGAGCGCCGCCTCGTCCCCGCGTCCCTGGGTCGCGACCACCACGAAAGGCGTGCTGTCCCAGATCGGGTGTTCGCCGAAATGCTCCACCACCCGGTCAGGCAAGGGCAGGTCGCTTTCCTGTGGGCCGGGCAAGCACAGGGTGCGGTCGAACTCAAACCGCGCCGACAGTTCCACCAGCGCCTGCGCCACCGGGCCGGAGCCGCAGACCACCAGCGCAGGCAGCGGCAGCACGGGTTCCACGAAGATGTCCAAGACGCCCTTGCTGGGGCAGCCGTTGCGGGCGTATTTGATGCCGTCGCGTTCCTCGCCCGCGCTGACGCCTGCCTCGGCCAAGAGTTCCTCCGGCCCAATCGACAACAGCTGCGGCGCGCCGCTCTCGATCGCCTCGCGCGCGGCGCGGCCCACGGCGCCGCGTACGCAGCCCCCACCTAAGAAACCGACGACGATCTCGCCCTGCGCATCAATCAGCGCCTTGGCGCCCGGCTTGGCCGAGGTCGCCGCCACGGTGCGCACCACGGTCGCCATGGCAAAGGGTTCGCCGGCGCTGCGCCGGGCCTCGGTTTCGCGGGCCAGATCCTGTTCCAGGCGTGGTCCCAGTGATGAATGTCCTGCCATGATGAAACTCATATCGCCCCCAGTTTTTGATCGAGGCTGGCCAGTGCCTCCAGCGTGTTGGCCGCCTCGAACAGATCCAAATACGGCAGCGCCGCCGCCATGCCGCGCGCAAGCGGCTCGTAGCCCTTCCAGCCCTTCAGCGGATTGAGCCAGACGATCCGGCAACCGCGCCGCTTCAGCGCCTCCAGCGCCGCCGCGAGGTGTTCCGGCGGATCGCTGTCGTAGCCATCTGACAGGATGATCACCACTGATCGTCCATCGACGAACCGGCGCGCATAGGTTGCCGCGAAATGCTGGAGCGCGCCGCCGATGCAGCTGCCGCCGCCGATACCCTCGGCCATCAGCGTCACGCGGTTGAGCGCGCGCATCGGGTCCTCTTCGCGCAAAGCCTCGGCAATGCGCACAAGGCGGGTGTGAAAGAGATAGGCGTCTGAATTTGCATCGGCCCGCATCAGCCCGGCCAGAAAGGCGAGGAAGGGCCGCGCATAGACCAGCATCGATCCCGACACATCACACAGGGCAACGATCTTCACGGGGCGGTCGGGACGGGTGCGCCGGGCCAGCCGCAGGGGCACGCCACCGGTGGCCACCGCCTTGCGGATGGTGCGGCGGAAATCCACCGCCCTGCCCCGCCGTGCTGCCTTGCGCCTGCGGGAGCGTTTGTCGCGCAGGGCCTGCCCCAGCCGCAGGGCAACCGCTTCGGCCCTGCGGATGTCCTCAGGGTCGACCAGATCGCGCAGATCCTTCTTCATCAGGTTCTTCACATCCGAAGCGACAAGCCGCCCGGAGCCGTCGCTTTCCACCTCGCCGCCGCCACTGCCGCCGGGGGCGTGGATCTTGCCTGCACCCTCTGCCTCTGTCTCGCCTGCGTCCTTGCGGGAGGAGCGCATGTCATCATTCTTGTGTGTCCTGTCGCTGGGCACAGTCTTCTGCCGCACGCGGCCCGCATCCATCCAGAAACTGTCAAAGAGCGCATCGAAGCGGTCCAAATCCTCGGCGCGGCCTGCACAAACCGCGCGCAGGGCGGCGCGCGCCTCTGACGGATCGCTCGCCTTTACCGCGCCAAGGGCGGCCAGCGCGGTGCCGGTTTCGGCCACGCCCAGCGCAAAGCCATGGGCACGCAGATGCGCCATGAAGCCCGCAACGCGCGCGCCGGGACCGGGATCACGGCCCGCAAATTTGGTCACCCGGCTCATGCGGCGCGCCCCGCCAGCCGCTGGGCGACCTCTGCCGGAACCGCGCCGCGGTCGGCCTCGGTCTTCAGCAAGGTTGCCAGGGCCGCCATCAGGGCGGCGGGGTCTTCGGTGAGGTCGCCAACCCCAAGCCCAGCAAGGGCGGCGGCGAAATCCAGCATCTCGGCCACGCCGGGTTTCTTCACCAGATCCTCCTTGCGCAGATCCTGCACGAAGCCAACGATCTGCCCGGCGAGCTGAGCACTCAGCCCCGGACAGCGCGCGTCCAGAATGGCGAGTTCCGTCTTGCGGTCGGGGTAGTCCACATGGGCGTAAAGGCAACGCCGACGCAGCGCGTCCGACAGATCGCGGGTGCCGTTTGCCGTCAGGATCACCAGCGGGCGGCTTTTGGCCGTGAGGGTGCCAAGCTCCGGCACGGTGATCTGGAAATCGGCGAGAACCTCCAGAAGGTAGGCCTCGAATTCTTCATCGGCGCGGTCGATTTCGTCAATCAGCAGCACCGGGGGAATGTCCTGGCGGATCGCCTGCAACAGCGGGCGTTCGAGCAGGTAGTCTTCGGAGAAGATCTGCGCCTCGGCCTCCTTGCCTGTCTTGCCGGAGGCCTGGATCGCCAGCAGCTGGCGCTGGTAATTCCACTCATAGATCGCCTGAGCCGCGTCCAGCCCTTCATAGCATTGCAGCCGGATCAGGCGCGTGTCGCGCGCCGCAGCCAGGGCGCGGGCGACCTCGGTCTTGCCGACACCAGCAGCCCCTTCAAGAAGCAGGGGACGGCCCAGTGTCACCGCAAGATGCAGCGCCATCGCCAGATCATCCGAGGCGACATAGCCTTGTTCTTCCAGGTCTTTCTGAAGGTCGAGATATGTCATGATGTGATAGGAGGGCCGCCGGAACGGCCCCCCATTCTCCGTTTAGCCGTGCAAGCCCAGATCATTGGCGATCTTCCAGATCCGCCAGTGATCGTGGGGCATATGGCTTTGGCGCAGGCCAAAGGCACGGAAGGCATCGTGCACCGCATTGGAGAAGGCCGGAACACCGCCCACGTTAGGGCTTTCGCCCACCCCCTTGGCGCCGATCGGGTGATGCGGGCTGGGGGTTTCGGTGTGATCGGTGGTGTAATGCGGCGTCTCAACAGCAGTCGGGATGAAGAAATCCATCAGCGTGCCGGTCTTGCAGTTGCCCATATCGTCATAGGCGATCTCTTGCCCCATGGCGATGGCGAGCGCCTCGGTCAGGCCGCCGTGGACCTGCCCTTCGATGACCATCGGGTTGATCCGGGTGCCACAATCGTCCAGCGCGTAGAACTGGCGGATTTCATGCTCACCGGTGTCGACGTCGATCTCCATGACGCAGATATAGGCGCCAAAGGGATAGGTCATGTTGGGCGGATCATAATAGCTCACCGCCTCCAGACCCGGCTCAACGCCCGGAATGGCCTGATTGTAGGCAGCATAGGCGATGTCCTTCATGGTCTTGAAGCGCTCGGGCGCGCCCTTGACCACGAACCGGTCCACGTCCCATTCCAGATCGTTGTCATGCACCTCCAGAAGGTAAGCCGCGATCATCTGCGCCTTGGCGCGGATCTTGCGCCCCGCCATGGCGGTCGCCGCCCCGGCAACCGGAGTTGAGCGCGACCCGTAGGTGCCCAGACCATAGGGCGCGGTATCGGTGTCGCCTTCCTCGATGGTGATGCTGTCAGCCGAAAGACCGATTTCCGAGGCCAGGATCTGCGCGAAAGTGGTCGCATGCCCCTGCCCCTGGCTGATGGTGCCGAGGCGTGCAATGGCCGAGCCCGTTGGGTGAATGCGGATCTCGCAGCTATCAAACATTCCCATGCCAAGGATATCGCAGTTCTTCACCGGGCCCGCGCCGACGATCTCGGTGAAATGCGTCAGACCAATACCCAGAAGCTTGCGCGTCTTTCCTGCCTTGAAATCCTCCACCCGCTGCGCCTGCTCGGCGCGCAGACCATCGTATTTGACTGCTGTCAGCGCCTTGTCCCAGGCGGTGTGGTAATCGCCCGAGTCATACTCCCAGCCCAGTGCCGACTGGTAGGGGAACTGATCGGCCTTGATGAAGTTGATCCGGCGCAGCTCGGCTGCATCCATGTTCAATTCCATCGCCAGGACTTCGATCATGCGTTCGATGAAATAAGCGGCCTCCGTCACCCGGAAGGAGCAGCGATAGGCCACGCCGCCCGGCGCCTTGTTTGTGTAGACGCCATCGACGCCCACATAGGCGACCGGGATGTCATAGGATCCGGTGCAGATGTGGAAGAAGCCGGCCGGGAACTTGGTCGGGTCGGCGCAGGCATCGAAGGCACCGTGGTCGGCGGTCACATGGCAGTGCAGCCCGGTGATCTTGCCCTCCTTGGTGGCGCTGATCCTGCCCTTCATCCAGTAGTCGCGGGCAAAGGCGGTGGCCATCAGGTTTTCCATCCGGTCCTCGATCCACTTCACCGGCTGGCCGGTGACGATGGAGGCCACGATGGAGCAGACATAGCCGGGATAGACGCCCACCTTGTTGCCAAAACCGCCACCGATATCGGGCGAGATCACGCGGATGTTGTGTTCCTCGATGCCCGACAGAAGGCTGGCCACGGTGCGCACCACATGCGGCGCCTGAAAGGTACCCCAAAGCGTCAGCTTGCCGTTGATCTTGTCCATGCTGGCAACAGATCCGCAGGGTTCCAGCGGGCACGGATGGGTGCGGTGGTAATAGACCATTTCTTCGGCCACCACTTCGGCTTCATCGATGACCTGTTCGGTGGCGTCCTTGTTACCCTCTTCCCAGAGGAAAATGTGGTTGTGATGGCGGCGGGGGCCATGGGCGCCCTCTTTTTCGTCCTTGATGTCTTCGCGCAGGACGACATCGGATTGCAGCGCCTCGAAGGGATCGACCAGAACCGGCAGTTCTTCGTATTCGACCTCGACCAGTTCCACCGCGTCGGCGGCGATATAGCGGTCCTTGGCCACCACAAAGGCGACTTCCTGGCCCTGGAACAGCACCTTGCCATCGGCCAGCACCATCTGCTTGTCGCCCGCAAGGGTCGGCATCCAGTGCAGGGCAAGCGGTTCAAGATCCTTGGCGGTCAGCACCGCGACAACACCATCCAGCGCCATGGCGGCATCGATATTGATCGATTTCACCCGCGCATGGGCATAGGGCGAGCGCACGAAATCCCCGTGCAGCATGCCCGGCAGATTGACGTCATCGACGTAGTTGCCCTTACCCTGGGTGAACCGGGCATCCTCGACCCGCTTGCGCGAGCAGCCCATACCCTTGAGATTGTCGATCCGTTCCTGACGGTCCTCCAGATCCTTCATTGTGCGGCCTCCTTGGATGCGTTGAGTTCGGCAGCGGCCGCCAGGATCGACTTGACGATGTTCTGATAGCCGGTGCAGCGGCAAAGGTTGCCGGCGATGCCGAAACGGACCTCTTCCTCGGTCGGGTTGGGGTTCTCCTGAAGCAGGCGATAGGCCCGCGTGATCATGCCGGGGGTGCAGAAACCGCACTGAAGCCCGTGATGTTCACGGAACATTTCCTGCAGGATGTGCATGCCATCGGGGCTTGCGATGCCTTCGATGGTGGTGATCTCGGCGCCATCGGCTTGTGCTGCGAACATGGTGCAGGATTTCACCGACTTACCGTCGATATCGACGGTGCAGGCGCCGCAATGCGAGGTCTCGCAGCCCACATGCGGGCCAGTGAGGTTCAGCCTCTCGCGCAGGGTGTGCACCAAGAGCTCGCGCGGTTCGGCGGCGACTTCGTGTTTTTCGCCGTTCACCGTCAGGGTGATGATTTGTTTTCCCATGGTGTCCTCCCTCAGGCCCGCGACCAGGCGCGTTCAATGGCGCGGCGCAGGATGACGCCAGCCACATGTTTCTTGAACTCAACCGGTCCGCGGTTGTCCTCGGTCGGGTCGATGTCGCCCAGCATGGCGCTGACCGCATCGGCGATAGCATCGGCGCCGCAGTCCGTGCCCACCAGCGCCGCGCCCGCATCCTCGGAGAACACCGGCGTATCGCTGAGGTTGGTCATTGCGATCGAGGCAGAGGCCACCTTGCCGTCCACCTTCTCTAGGATCACAGCCGCCGCCGCCGTGGCGTAGTCGCCTATCTTGCGCTTTTGCTTTTCATAGGCTTGCCCGCCCTTCGGCGCGGCAAAGGAAATCTCGGTCAGGATCTCGTCATCCTCGCGGTCGGTCATATAGGCCGCCTCGTAAAAGTCGCGCGCCTGAACCTCGCGGGTGCCATTCGGCCCGTGCAGGGTGAAGGTCGCATCAAGGCACTGCATCAACCCCGGCATGTCGTTACCGGGATCGCCATTGGCTACATTGCCGCCGATGGTGCCGACGTAACGCACCTGCGGATCGGCGATCATCAGCGCCGCCTCGCGCAGGATCGGCGCTGCGTCTGCCAGATCTCCATTGGTGATAAGCTCGTGCTGGGTGGTCATTGCGCCGATGGTGACGGTTCCCCCGTCCATGGCGATGCCCTTCAGCTCGGCGATGGATTGCAGGTCGATCAGATGCGGCACATCCGCCATGCGCAGTTTCATCATCGGGATCAGGCTGTGCCCGCCTGCCATGACACGGGCATCGTCACCGTGTTCCTGCAATACCGCCAGGGCCGCGTCGATACTGCCGGGCCGGTGGTATTCAAACTCTGAGGGTATCATCCGTTTCCTCCCTGAATTCCGGATTGCGGATAGTAAAGGCGCCGCCGCCGCCCCGGGGCGAGGCTGCGGGAACCACCGCCGAGGTTGCGTTCACGAAATGCGAATGGGCTGCACGAAGCGCGAAAGCCCCGTCAGACAGGGAGTTTCTCCGCCAGGCACAACCGGAACCTGCACCACGAGTCGCGGCGGCAAATCGCAAATGTCCGGCACAATGAGCAGAGCCCCGTCACGGCCCATTCGGGAGTGTCAGATAGGGAGGTGTTGGGCTGCGCTGTGACGCCCAATGGTTCCGGGTCCAAAAGTCGGCCAATGGGAAGCCGTCAGACCCGTCCGAGGGTTGGAAGTGGATTGGAGGATGCTGGCAGAACCGCAGGCGCCCTGCCCTGCCCTCCGCTACATGCCCAGCTTTGCCCGCACCTCGCTCAGGCGGGAGCGGCTGACAGGCACCTTGGGCAGCGCAGGGGTTTCATCGAAGTAACACACGCCGTTGTCCTTCTTGCGCTCGAAACTTGTGACATGCGCCAGGTTCACCAAGTAGCTGCGGTGGGTGCGGATGAAACTGCCGTTGGCGGTGCGGGTTTCGGCCTCTGAGATTGACCAGGGACAGAATAGCTTCGCCTCGCCGCTGTAGAGCACGGTGTAGTGACCTTCGGCGCGGATGGCCGACACGCTGTCCGGGCTGATGAAATGGGTGCGCGCATCGGATTCGTAAGGTATACGCGCCTCCTGCGGGATCTCGGCGGCCTCCGCTTCTGGCCGGGTCGCCGCTGGATCGATTTCCTCAGCCACAGGCGGCTGCACGTCAGCTTGCCCGGTCTGTGCCGTTCCCTCCCCGCTCAGCCGGGTGGCAAAGGTGGCGCCACTGAGCAGGAAACTGCCCGACAACACAAAGGCCGACAGGGTAACCCCAAAGGCCAGCACGCCCCGGCTCATCGGCGGCACAAAGGTGGTGTATTCGGCAGATTGGGTGAAACCCGTGCCCGCCATGGCGATGAAATGCACGGCAAAAACGGCGATGCCAAAACCAAAAGTGCCCAGCACGATATTGCGGGCGCTGCGGTGGCCATAGGAGACCTGAAACGACGCCATGCTGAGCGCGATGGAGGCGGCAAAAGCCATGGCGATCTGTGCCGGAGTATAGCTTGGCACGCACAGTTCCATCCCCGACATGCCGATGTAATGCATCGCCGCGATGCCGCTGCCCATGATGACCCCGGCCAGCATGATCTTGCCTCGTGTCCGGGTGCCGAAATGCACGATCAGCAGCGCCAGCCCCATGAACAGGATCGCTGTCAGGGCCGAAATCAGTGTCACCAGCGGATCGAAGTAATAGGCCACCGGAAGCTCCAGCCCCAGCATCGCCACGAAATGCATCGACCAGATGCCGCTGCCCAGGATCACCGACGCCGCCGAGACCACGATCTTGCGCACCGGCGCCGACATCTGCGAGGCGCCCTGCGTCAGCGACAGACCGGAAAACCCCGCGATCAGAGCAATGGCCAAAGATGCCAGAACAAACAGGCTGTTATGACTGTAGTCGAGCAAAAGGGCCTCCCTTCCCCATGCAGCACTGCGTCAGCATATCCGCAAAATTTCACCCGCGCATAGAAAAAGACGCGCCCCGGAGGGCGCGCCTTCATGTTCTGTCAGTTGATCACTTGTCGTCGTCTTCGTCGAACTCGGCCATTAGAGGATCCTCTTCATCCTCGTCATCGTAATAGCCTTCTTCGCGCAGCTGCTCTTCGCGTTTCTTCTCGACCCGGCTGACCAGGAAGATCGAAATCTCGTAAAGCCCATAGACAACCGTGAACAGGATCAGCTGGGTGATCACATCCGGCGGCGTCACCAGCGCGGCCAATACCAGAATGGCCACAACCGCGTATTTGCGCACCGATCCCAGACCTTCGGCGCTGACCAGACCGGCCTTGCCCATCAGGGTCAGCAGAACCGGCAGCTGGAAACACAGACCAAAGGCCATGATGAACTTCAGCGTGATGTCCAGCGACTCGTTCACCTTACCAAAGAAGGTGATGCGCACGCCGTCAGCCGTTTCCGGCACCACCGCCGCATCTGTGGGCAGTTCGTCAACCGCACCCGACAGCAGGTTGGCAAAGATCGACGACACATCCGCAAAGCCAAGGAAAAAGGCCATCGCCAGCGGGGTGACGACGAAGTGCGCAAATGATGCGCCCAGAAGGAACATCACCGGCGCCGCGATCAGGAACGGCAAAAAAGCGTTCTTCTCGGTCTTGTAAAGGCCGGGTGCCACGAACCGCCACAATTGGAAGCCGATCACCGGAAAGGACAAGGCAAAGCCGAAGACCATCGAGATCCGGAACAGCGTGAACAGGTATTCCTGCGGGCTGGTATATTGCAACGTCGGCGACGGGTCGCCCAGCTCGCGCAGGGTGGCCTCGATCGGCCCCAGCAGGAACTGCAGGATCGGCTCTGCCACGGTAAAGGCCAGCACGATCCCGACGATAAAGGCCCCCACCGCCCGGATCAGGCGGGTGCGCAGCTCTGCCAGATGCTCGATCAGCGGCGCCGTGGAGTCCTCGATATCATCCGTTTGACTCATGATTTGGTCTCTTTGTCTTGATCCGGCTCCCCGGCACCTGCCTTGGCCGCCTCCGCTGCCGCTGCGGCCTCTTCGGCCTCACGAGCCTGGCGGTCAGATGCGGCGCGGGCGGTGGCCTCCTGGATCTTCTTGGCATCAGCGGCGCGTTCGGCGGCCAGCTTTCCGGTTTCGCTGTCCGGATCGAATTTGGTCGGGTCAATCGATTTGGCCATATCCTGCGCCGCCTCTTTGACACCGTCCATGGCCGTGCCAACTGGATTGGTCGCTGCCTTCAGCCCCTGCGCCATATCCTTGACGCCCGCCTCATCGGCGGCGTCATTCATCGCGCGGCTGAATTCACGGGCCATACCCTTGGCCTTGCCCACGAAGCGGCCGACGTTGCGGAACAGCACGGGCAGATCCTTGGGACCGACCACGATCAGCGCAACGATCCCGACCACCATGAGTTCGGTCCACCCAAGATCGAACATGGCGGATTACGCCTTGTCTTTTTCGGTCTCGGGGGTGATGTCCTTGGCGTCGGCAGCGGCGTCCTGCTCCAGTTCCTCGGTGCTGTCTTTCACGCCTTTCTTGAAGGCGGTGATGCCTTTACCCACTTCGCCCATCAGCGAGGAAATCTTGCCGCGGCCAAACAGGACCAGAACCACGACGGCGATCAGCAGAATGCCCGGAAGGCCGATATTGTTAAGCATGTGAGTGTCTCCTTCTTGTCCGGTGCCCATCCGCGCCGGTTTTGTCTGTCATCCCCATTTTTACGGACGCGCCGCGCTGCCGGATAGATCTGGCAGGCTGTCGGGGGGCTCAGGCAGGGCAAAAATCACTGAAATCCGCATCCGCCCAAACACAACTGACAGGTTTATGTCAGTTGCTCCCTGCTAGGTCCAGCCTGTCACATCAATAAGGAGACACCGATATGACAGACACCCAGACCACTCCGGTTGCCGAAATCGTTACCTTCACCCTGGCGAACGGAATCACCCCGGCGGCCTTTGTCGAGATCAGCCAGCAAAGCGAAGCCTTTGTGCGGGCGCAGCCAGGGTTCATGTTCCGCCGCCTCAGCTGCGGCGCCGATGGCCGCTGGAGCGATCACGTGGTCTGGCGCGATCACGCGGCGGCCATGGCGGCGGCAGAGGCCTTTCCCAAGCAGCCCTTTGCCGCGGCGCTGATGCAGGCGATTGAGCCCGGCAGCATCGACATGCGCCATGAAGACATCCTGTGGCAGATGGCGGCTTGACCTAACGGTGCGGCGCGGGCCAAGGCTAGGATCATGCGCCGCACCGACCGCCTTTTTGAAATCATCCAGATCCTGCGCGACGGGAAGTTGCACCGCGCGCAGGACATCGCGGCGCGGCTGGAGGTTTCCACCCGCACCATATACCGCGACATGGACACGTTAGTCGCCTCAGGCGTGCCGGTCGAAGGGGAGCGCGGCGTCGGCTATATGGTGCGCGAAGCGATCACCCTGCCGCCCCTCACACTAACCCCGGAAGAGCTGGAGGCGCTGAACCTCGGCATGGCCATCGTCGCCGAGGCCGCCGATCCGGACCTTAAATCCGCCGCGCAGTCACTGGCGGCCAAGGTGGACGCGGTGCTGCCTGCCGAGACCATCGCCGAGGCGGATGCCTGGAAATTCGCCGTCTACCCCTTTGCCGATGCGGCGCGGGGCTTTGCCCAGATGCCCACCCTGCGGGCAGCGATCAAGGCGCGCCAGAAGTTGCAGATCACCTATCGCCGCATCGATGGCGAAATGACCCGGCGCAAAATCCGCCCGCTGCACATGGAATACTGGGGCCGTGTCTGGACCCTCACCGCCTGGTGCGAAGCGCGCGAGGATTTCCGTGTCTTCCGCGTCGATCTGATCGAAGAGGCCACCGCTCTGCCCGAGTTGTTCGTCGATGAGCCGGGCAAGCGGCTGTCGGATTACGATCCCTACCGCGACAAGGAGGAGAGCTGATCACTCACCTTTGTCCTGCTTTCTGCCGCGGCGGCGGACAAGCACATAGATGCCGCTGCCCAGCGCCCCGCCGATGGCCGCAGCCAGCGCAACATGCAACATCAGCGCGCCAAGGGTCAGCGGAAACAGGGCAAGCGTCATGATCACCGCCTCGGCAAAGCCGCCCGGCCCCTGATAGGAGGCAAGGGTGAACAGCGAATAGCAGACCCAGACTACCGACAGCAGGCCAGCGCCCGAAAGCGCAGCCCATAGCCTGCCCGCATCCTTTGGCTCGGCAACCGAAACAGCGGGCACCAGCACCGCGAGGGCATACTCTCGCCACTTGCTTTTGCGCCCGCGGATTGCCGCCTTGCAGGCCGAAATCTCCACAAGGGCGAGCACGATCAACGGCACGGCGTGAAACAACGCGACGGGTATGAACAGGGACACGCCCCGCGACCAGGACACCATGGACACCCCGGCGTTCTGCAGCGTGATCCAGACCAGCCCCCCTGTTGCATAGATCGCCCCAAGGCCTCCCAGCCAAGTGAGATGGGCAATCAGGCGCACCCCACGCAAATTTCTGGCGACCCAAGGCGGGATCTCTGGTTCGGTCTCTGGCTCTTCCGGCATGTTCTGTGCCTCCCGTGATCGAGTATAAAACAACGGCAGAAACATCGGTTCAAGACGTCACCCCGTGGGGTGGCTCGGCCCGCCGGTGCACGCGCTTCACGGGAAAGTCACCTCTGCCCCGCCCGCCCATATATTGCAGCCTTGCAGCTGTTCCCCTAGCGTTTGCCCAGTTCATCACGCGGGAAGGCACACCACATGGTCCAGGGAAGCTGCTGTTGCGGCGCGGTACAATTTCAACTGACCGTGCAGCCGCCGATTATGGGTACCTGCCATTGCTCCCGCTGCCGCAAGGTCGGCACCAGCGCCATCGTGCTTGTGCGGCCCGGAGACGTGCAATGGATCAAGGGCAAGGATCAGGTCACCACCTACACGCCTGAGCCGCCCTTCAAATTCATCCGCTGTTTCTGCAAGATCTGCGGCACCTCGCTGGGGGAAATCCTGGCCGAGGACGAGCGTATCGCAATCGCGGCAAGCGCGCTGAATGGCGATATCGGCGTCAGCAACCAGTTTCACGAGTTCGTCGCTGACAAGGCCGATTGGTACGAGATTTGCGACGATGCCCCGCAATACGACGGTGCACCGACATAACGCCAAGGACGGAGTGGTTCCCTACCCCTTTGGGAAGACGAAACACCGGTTGCGCGGCACGGTGAGCCAGAGGACGCGGCCCACTTCGGGCAGGAACACATTGGGTACCGTCACCTTCAGGAGCGATCCGTCAAAATCCATGCGGAACTCGACCAGGCTTTCATGGCCAAGAAAGCGCGCCCGTTCGACCACACCGCGCGCCGGGACGCCGTCGCTGGGGGTTGGCAAGGGGCCCTTGCCCGCGCGATCGAAATCGATGCGCACGTGCTGCGGGCGAAAGACGATCTCCACATCCGTACCATCAGGCACGCCCGGGGCCAGGAACTGGCCGAATGGCGTCTGCGCCAGCGCGCCGTTCACCTGCGCGTTGAGCACATTGACGTCGCTGAAAAAGGCCACCGCCGCCTTGTCGACCGGGCGGGTATAGACGTTATAGGGCGCGCCCTGCTGTACGATCCGCCCGCCCCGCATCAGGGCGATCTCATCGGCCATGCGCATGGCTTCTTCCGGCTCGTGCGTCACCAGAAGGACTGCCGTGTCCTCTTCGCGCAAGAGCGTCAGCGTCTCGTCGCGGATACCATCACGCAGACGGTTATCAAGGCCCGAAAACGGCTCATCCATCAGCATGATACGCGGACGCGGCGCCAGGGCGCGGGCCAGCGCCACGCGCTGTTGTTCGCCGCCCGACAGCTGGTGCGGGTAATCGTCGATGTATTTCGACAGCGACACCTTGGCGAGCAACTCCTCGACCCGGGCGCGTTTCTGATCCTTCGGCCCTTTCAGACCAAAGGCGACGTTATCCGCGACGCTCAGGTGCGGGAACAGGGCAAAGTCCTGAAACATCAGACCGATCTCGCGCCGCTCGGGCGGCACACGGAACACCGTGTCGCAGATCAGCTTGCCATCCACATAGATTTCGCCCTCGTCCTGCATCTCCACCCCGGCGATCATGCGCAGAGTGGTGGATTTACCGCAGCCCGAGGGACCCAGCAGACAGGTCACCTGCCCCGCCTGAATTTGCAGGGACACATCGTCGACCACCGGGCGCCCGTCGAAGAACCGCTTGATATTACGGATTTCCAGCCGTGGCGGGGCCATGGTGCTGAGCAGTTCGGCAGGGGCAGTGTTCATGCGGCCTCGGGGCTGTTTCCGACGCTTTCCATCGGGTTTGGCGCAGATGTAGCAGCCCCCCTGTCAGGCTTCAACCCTGCGGCTGCCGCGTGCCACTGCGGCAAAGCCGACCACCAGCACGATCACGCAGATCTGCAAAAGCTGCTCGTACTTGTGCCCATCATAAAGCAGCGCCGAGACGCCAGGTGCATCGCGGAACATATAGGCCGCAGCGCCGACAATGGCCGCACCAAAGCTGACCAGATAGGCCCAGGTCGCCACCTGACGTTTACCGAGAAGACCCGCCACCAGCACCGGGGTCAGGAACATCGAGGCGGTACCGGATACAGCCACGGCATCAAACAGCGTCTTGTTGCCCCAAAGCGTCAGCGCGCCACCTGCAGCGGCAAAGACCACCATGGCGATGCGGCCGCCCATCAGGCTGCGCGGCGCAAGGCGCAGTTCTTCGACCACCAGACGCGCGGCCGAGCTGAGCGCGGAATCCAGCGTCGAGAGCGCCGAAACCAGCAGCGACACGATCAGCATGACAAAAACCCAGCCCGGCAGCATCGTCGCCCATGTCCCCAACAGCTGGCCTTCGTATTCCGCGCCCTCCAGAGAGGCCTGAATGCCGAAAAAGCCAAAGGCGATGATGCAGAGCACCGAAATCCAGAAGGCGTGCAAAAAGCTTTTGCGGGTAGTGGCGGGATCGGCAAGAAAGCCGCGGTCCATCATCACCGGATCATGCACCGGGTAAGAGAAAACCTGCAGCGCGGCCACCACCAGCAGCACCCAGCCGTTATGGGCGCCCGCCGCCCCCGGCGCGGTCATCACCGCAGAGATATCAAAGCCCGGGCGCAGGATCAGCGCCACAAAGGCGGCGCCAAAGACCACGAGGAACAGCGACATCTGGATCACATCGGTGCGCAGCGCCGCCGACAGCCCGCCCCATGCGGAATAGGCCAGCGCCAGCACACCGACCACCAGGATGGCGGTTGTCTCGGCCCCTGCCACATCCGGCAGGGCGGCGGCAAAGATCAGCCCGACCACCAGCAGGTTGGCAAAAACTTCGGACAACAGGCGCAGTGCGATCACCAGATTATAGGCGGTGGTGCCCGTGGCGCCGAAACGCTCCGCCAGCCAGGATTGCACCGATGTCGCACCCTGTGCGCGCATCCGGCCAACGATATAGCCGCCGGTCAGAAAGGAGCCGTAATAGGCCGCATAGGCCAGCGTTCCCGCGATGCCGTAGTAAAAGCCCAGGATCGCCGCGTTCATCAGCGAGCGCGCGAAGATCCACGTGGTCACCTGCGACAGCACCAGCGTCCACAGGGTCGGCGCCTCTCCTCGGTCGGACTGACCGCCGAAGAACCCGCCCACCGTGGCCTTGCGCGGCGCATAGTAGAGGCTGAGCAATATGATAGCGGCAAAGATGGTGGTTATGGCGATGGCCTGCATGATCGTTATCCCCGTTTTGATGGGCTCGGCGTAGCAGGCAGGCCCTTACCGCACCATATTGCCCACAGGAATGTGAAGCGGTGTCAGGGACAAACTGGGTGACCTGCGTGCAAAACAGGCACCCTCGGCGGCCGTTGCGCCGGATATTCAATCGTCCCGGGTTGTTGCCGATTACTCCCCCGCTGGCAGCAGGTCGAACGCAGCCTCCGCCCGCACATTGCCATTGACCAGCAGCTCCAGCCGATGCGGCCCGGGCACCAGTTTGAACGTGGTGGCATCCCCTTTCAGCTTATGTGCCTTGCTGAGCTTCAGAGCACCACGCACTAGCTTTGCCTGTTTCAGCTTGAACACCTTGGCCGAAGCTTTGCCGCCGGTGCGCTGAAAATGCAGCCGGTAATCAACCAGCACCGGCTGCTCGGCTGGCCCCGCCAGATCGACAGAGAAGGACAGCGCATCGCCGATGGGCACCGCTGCGCTTTGCAGCGTGATCCTGGCCACCACCGGCGCCTCCGTATCATATCCCAGCAGGCCCAGCGCGCCCGGGTGCCCCGCCTTCACCAGTCCACGGCAGGCGTGGCGGGTGATCCAATCCATTTCCTTGCCCGTCTGTTGTCCGGCCTCGCCCCAGCGGCGCAAAGTCTTGACCACCAGATCCGGCTCTTTCTTGGCGATGTCGTTCAGGTGATTGGCGACCGAGCGGGTGACAAAGCGCGTGCCATCCCGGTGCAGCTGGTCCAGCAGCGGCAGCGGCGCCCGCAGATCAAGCCCGATCCCAAGCCCCCAGGGCAGACGCGGGCGCGTGCCCTCGCTGACCAGCCGCCGCACGTGGTAATGGTCGTGCCCGGCCCAGTCCTGCATCCGTTCCAGCGTCAAATCCGGCCAGCGGTTCAGGAAGGGTCGAATGGCGAATTCCATGGAGAACCGCTGCGTCAGCGCCTCCAGCAGATCCAATGATAGATCCGGGTGCGCTTCCAGCCCCTTGGACACGACGAATTCGCCCAAGGGGGCAAAGATGAAATCGCCGAAATCATCGTCGCGATTGCCGGGGTCCAGCGGCGGCGGCAGGGCCGCGCGTAGCAGTGGCGCCACCTCGGGCAAGGGCGCGGCGTAATGCTGCCCCAGAACTTCGGCGATCCAGTCGATCCGCTGTTTCAACTCCAGTTCCGGCAGGCGGGCGTTCACCTGCGCCTCGAACCCCGGCGCGTCGAACCCGGGGTCACAGGCCGCAAAAAGACCCGCCAGATAGCGGGTCTTTTCCGGATTAAACAGCTGGTCCTTCAAGGAAAAACCACTGGCCATCGCGTTACAGCGTCATATTGGTGGCGCCGCCATCCAGCAGGATGTTCTGCCCCACGATGAAGCCCGCATGCTGCGAGCAGAGGAAGGCACAGGCCGCGCCGAATTCCTGCCGGGTGCCATAGCGGCCCGCCGGGATGGTTGCTTCGCGCTGAGTGCGGGCCTCTTCGATGGAAATGCCCTTTTGCCCGGCCACACCGGTGTCCAGCGACACAGCACGGTCGGTTGCGTGAATGCCCGGCAGCAGATTGTTGATGGTGACACCGCTGCCTGCGACCTGCCGCGAAGTGCCCGCAACATAGCCGGTGAGACCAGCGCGCGCCGAATTCGACAGGCCCAGCACCGCAATCGGCGCCTTCACCGATTGCGAGGTGATATTGACCACCCGGCCCCAGCCGCGCTCCATCATGCCCGGCAGCAGCGCCTTCATAAGCGCAATCGGCGCCAGCATATTGGCATCCAGCGCCTTGATGAAATCGTCACGCTCCCAGTCCGACCACATGCCGGGGGGCGGGCCGCCCGCGTTGGTGACCAGAATGTCGGCCGCGCCTGCGGCGTCCAGCACCTTTTGCTGGCCTTCGGCGGTGGTGACATCCGCAACCACGGTCTCAACCTCGACGCCATAGGTGTCACGGATGGTCTGCGCCGCCGCCAGCAGCGCCTCTTCTCCGCGCGCGTTCATCACCAGATTGACCCCGGCTTCGGCCAGCGCCTCGGCACAGCCAAGCCCCAGACCCTTGCTGCTGGCACAGACCAATGCGCGCTTGCCTGCAATTCCCAGTTCCATGTTCGTCCTCCATCTGGATTCTTCGTTTCCGGCGCAGACTGTGCACTCTGCGCCCGCCGTTGACCAGCCTTCCCGCCCCCACCCGGATCATCTATGTCGTGATCACGGGTCAGAAATTCTGTCCGTTGTCGTCCGTTTCGTGCCATATTTCCCGGATAGGTTACACCAACCGCTGGCGCCCGCGCCGCCCCTTCTTTGCACAGACGAGCCATACCGTGACAGCCGACCGCACCGCGATCCGATCCATCCCGGCCCATGCCGCCGCCGCCTTTTTGGTGGAGACCGGCGCCAATATGGGGGATCCGCTAGGGGTGCTGGAGGATCTGGTGCTCGATGATGTCTATATGCTCGCCCCCGGCGCCGCAGCCCCGCGACGCCTGTCGGTGGCCAGCGGCAGCGATGGCAGTTTCACCCTCGCCGAGGACAGCGAGTTGGGCCAGCCCGGCGCCGCGCTGCATCTTGACTGCGCGCTAACCCTGATGGCCGAGGCCGGACCCAATGTGGATGCGCTGGTGATGGTGGAGGTCGATGCCGAAGGGCTGATCGCCGCGATCTATCTGGTGCCGATGGCGCCGCTGATGCCGCAGACCGGATATACCCTGCTGAAGGCCGAGCGCGCCCCGGCCCGGGCGCGGCTGGCGCAGATGGCCTCGATCGCCTTTACCCGGGGTACTCATATCACCCTGGCCACCGGCGCCCAGAAACCGATCGAGGATCTGCGCCCCGGGGACCGCATCCTGACCCGCGATGATGGTGTGCAGGAGTTGCGCTGGATCGGTCAGACCACCAGCCGCGCCACCGGCGCCATGGCCCCGATCCTGATCCGCAAGGGCACGCTCAACAACGCCCGCGACCTGCTGGTCAGCCCCGATCACCGGCTGATGGTCTACCAACGCCACGATGCGCTGGGGGCGGGAACGCCGGAATTGCTGGTCGCCGCCCGCCATCTGGTGAACGGAGACAGCGTGGTAGTGCAGGACGGCGGG
Organism: Pseudophaeobacter sp. 1A09344; assembly: GCF_041008745.1. Lineage (NCBI taxonomy): Bacteria > Pseudomonadati > Pseudomonadota > Alphaproteobacteria > Rhodobacterales > Roseobacteraceae > Pseudophaeobacter > Pseudophaeobacter sp. 1A09344. The sequence goes on along the minus strand of NZ_JAXGFS010000001.1, from coordinate 139,022 downwards.
TTCGTGGATTATTTCCAGCTGCTGTTCGACCGCCATCACATTGTCTATGCTGAGGGCATCGCCGCCGAAAGCCTGTTCCTGGACCCGGTGACCGAACCCGCCCTGCCCCCGGGCCTGCTGCAGCGGATCGCAGACGGGTCCATCCCGCCCCAGCGCCGCGACAGCCACGGGCTGGACGTGCCAAGCCCGCTCTTGGACCGCCCGGATCTGGTGGAGCTGCTGAAGCGGGCGTCGCTGCGGTAGCCGTCCCGCATGGTCAGCCGTGCTCAGGTAGCGACAGTTGCAAACTTCGACGACCCGGCCCAAACCTGTCATTGATCGCCCCCCTCTGGTGTTGCACCGCGGTGCGTCGCAGAAGGCATCTGTTGAAACAGCTGTATAGGCGGTGCTCAGATGGCGGGCGCTGACGTTACACATAGGTGTATCCCCTCGAAACGATGTGTCCGAAGCCCACACACCGGAACGATCAAAGTTCGGTGACATACTCTCAGCAGGGGACGCTTATGCTTTACCCTCCAGGGTTGCAAATTATTTCCAAAAAAAAATCACCAAACGGCCAAGATAAGCAATAACGATTTGTTTAAGTCACCCCCTTGCAAAAGTTAACTATTTGTTAACAATTGGCGCCCAGACATACCTCACCATAAATTAATATTGAGGAAAATTATGGCAAATTACCCAACAACCGGAGATGACTTTATTGAAGGTGATGATACAGACGAGTATCTGCACGGCGGCCCGAATAGCGGGCTGGGCAACGACTTGATCATTGGGAACGGCGGCAACGACAGAATTTATGGCGGTCTACAGAACGATACGATGTTCGGTGGATCTGGCAACGACGAGTTCATCATCAACGGAGTCGACGGCTGGGACACCTTCAATGGCGGCAGTGGTTACGATAAGATCACTATCGAAAACGTCAGTGAATATGCCAACTACTCCCTGCTGAATATCGACGGCATCGCGGGTGTCGAAGAAATCGTCAACACCCACTACAAAGATGCCGTCATCGGTGTGCGTAGTGATCAGGACTTCCGGGGCATCACCCTTACGAACATTGATAAAATTCAGGGGAGCAAAACTGGCGGAGAAACAATCAGGGGAAGCTACGGCAACGACAATATCGATGGCAGGGGTGGAAACGACGTTCTGCAAGGGGACCTTGGGGATGACACCCTGACCGGCGGAGATGGTAACGACTTCTTCGTGTTCGCGGAGGGTCATGGAACCAACGTCGTGACGGACTTCACGGATGGAGAAGACTTCATTCGCTTTGCGAGTACATCCGCCAGTGATTATGCCGACGTCGGAGCAACCCAAGTCGGTAGCGATGTGGTGCTAACTGTAGATTCCACAGTCATCACATTGTTGAATGTTAACCTGACTGACCTGTCCAACGCAGATTTTGATTTTGTTTAGAACCATTGCACCGCCGTTCCATACGGCGGTGCACTCCCTAAAATTGCAAAGGCAATATACCTATGCAAGTTTAAATCTGGATGATTTATTTAACCTCCCGATGCCAGAATGGCTCAATGCTTTGAGACATTCAGAGGTCACCATGCTTATCAATCAATCCCTGAACGCGAATACGCTCTCCCTCTTTAATACCGCTGGGACACACCAGGAGAGTATTGAGGCATTAAAAAACTCACTGGCCGCGCCATCAGTCTCCGATCAGGCCGCGAAAATTGCCCTCAGCAGGATTGCACGTGCTGCAATTGCGGGCGAGTCCGGCGCATCGGCAGACGCAAAAACCGGAATTCCGAAGGAAGGCGGCACCTACGGGATGCAGTATACAGATCCTGCACAGCGCGCCAAAATGTTCGCCGATGCCTATGCAAGACAGGCAGAGTCCGATGCGTTCCAGGCGGAGAACGGATACAAGAACCGTCTGTCGTTGGGGCTCTACACGGCCAATCACATGGCGAAGGCTCAGCAACCGGGCATGGGCGCTTACAAGACTCGCGAAGACGCAATTGCTGCCGCTGCGACGCGGCTGGGTGATATGATCACCGCTGTCAAAGATGCGAACTGGGCAAGAAACACAGTTACTTATCCAGTTGATGATAGTGTCATTGGGGCTGAAACTGATACCGGCTTTATTTGGTCACACGCCAAGCTTAAGGACGCCGAAACGGCTTGGGCTGAGCTTTCTCCTGAGCAATTGGCCCGAGCTGAAAAAAAACAGGCTCACGACGTGAAAGTCACCGGCATGTGGTATAACGTGAGGGCGTCGGAATTGACCCGCGACTTTGGTATCACAGTAGAAACCTCGACAAGCTTTGATGAGGACGGTCGCGTCACATTGAATGACTTCGAGGTCACGCATTCAAAATACGGCAAGCTCGGCGAAGTGAAAGATGGCGTGTTCTATATCGCGACGGAAGATGGAGGTCTTGTGGACCCCGAAGCCTACTACGGCCATAGCTGACACGTGCTGACCAGCCCTGGACATTCAATCAGCCGGAACCGGAGCCCTGCCGATTGGCGCAGGTGGAGCAATCGACATCCCCGCGGAGCTTTCAGATGGCGCAGCCAGGGTGTCGGTTGCGGCGAACATGTGCTCGGCGAAGGCCTTGGGCGTATGGGAAATGAACGAAAAGAACATTTCTCTTCGCCCCGTGCATCAGATCAAGGCACACCATTTTTTTCGCGGCGCTGACATCAGCACCAAATGTGGAATTGGCGCAGTCGATGCTGCATATCTGAACGTCCGGTCTCGCGAAAATCAGAACACGAAACCGGAGCCGTAACATAGTGGATGCCGTACCCCATGCGAATGGCGTGATTGGGCTGCCTGCCGCCCCTCACTCTCTGAGCCTCTCCCTCTCTTCGCGCTCCTCCCTCTGCCTGCGTTGCGCATTCAGCGCGATGCGCAGCACCGCGTTGATGCCGCGGACGCGCCCCTCTCCAAAGGGTGGGTGCGATGCCATTTCCGTACTTTTGCCATGATACGGATCAAGGCGTGTATCTGTAGGTCGGTTCAGAATGCTTTGCGCGCGGAACCGAAAGGGGAAAGGTCATGGAAGCAAAAAGCCTAATCCGACTATTCAGCGTGGTCGCAGCCCTGAGTTTAACCGGGTGCTTGGATACGACCCAGGTCGGTATTCCGAGTGATGCGCAAGCGCAGTATTCAAAAATCGGCCTGGTCACTCAAATCAGTGATAATGTTGTGTCGACTTACTGGGACGCTGCATTCGCCGAGCCACAGCCGATTGACGGCAAATTGGGATGGAACGCCGCATCGGCGACGGGCGGTTTTGTAAGGGAACAACTCACCCCGACAGGCGCAGTCGTTGCAAACGTTCCCTCGCACACTGGCGCAGCGGCGCAGAAGACCGACGCCGTCATCGTACTTCAGCAAACGCCTCTGGATATTCTGGGCCAGAACTACAATCCCGGACGCGACTTCTTTGCCCTCGGCGGCGGGCTGTTTGCAATCGGCGCCATCGCAAGTGCTGAAAAAGCCAAAGGTGAAAAATACCAACCGCGTTTTGTCCTGTGGGTTCGCAACCCTGCAGTAAATAAAGCGCTCATCGGGGAGAATGCCTGCACAGTTGGCCTCACCGCATCTCTGGTCGATCCCGCTACTGGCAGTCAAATTGTTGAAGGCAAACAGGTAAGCGGACGATCTGTCATTCCAGGTAACTTGCAAACCAAAGATTGGGCCAATTTTTCGACCAGCGAGAAGCAACTTGTGCGTTCACATTGTTCATTGGCGCTGCGCAGCGCTGTCTCGCAAGCACTTGTGGGGTTGAAGGTCGTGCGCTGAAAGAGGGTGACGTCGGGCTGAAACCTCCCCGAGACGCAGCGCACGCAAGTTAGACATTTTGACAAAGGGTTGCCGGGGCATGCAATCGACCTGGTGTATGCCCCGTGCGCGTAGGGGCCGACCTGTTTTTCTTGCCTCGACCCGCAATCCTGATATACGCGCGCTCATGCTGGATTCCGTCACAAACCGCCCCGAACTGCCGCCCGAAATCGCGCGGCGCCGCACCTTTGCGATCATCTCGCACCCGGATGCGGGCAAGACCACTCTGACCGAGAAATTCCTGCTGTATGGCGGCGCGATCCAGATGGCCGGTCAGGTGCGCGCCAAGGGCGAAGCGCGGCGCACGCGCTCAGACTTCATGCAGATGGAAAAGGACCGGGGCATCTCGGTTTCGGCCTCGGCCATGTCGTTCGATTTCGACGGTTTCCGCTTCAACCTGGTGGACACGCCCGGCCACTCGGACTTTTCCGAGGACACCTACCGAACGCTGACGGCGGTGGATGCGGCGGTGATGGTGATTGACGGCGCCAAAGGTGTCGAGAGCCAGACGCAGAAACTGTTCGAAGTCTGCCGCCTGCGCGATCTGCCGATCCTGACCTTCTGTAACAAGATGGATCGGGAAAGCCGCGACACGTTTGAGATCATTGACGAAATCCAGGAAATGCTGGCGATTGACGTGACCCCCGCCAGCTGGCCCATCGGAGTCGGGCGCGATTTCATCGGCTGCTATGACCTGTTGCGCGACCGGCTGGAGCTGATGGACCGAGCCGACCGCAACAAGGTTGCCGAGAGCATCTCGATCGAGGGGCTGGACGATCCGAAACTGGCGGAACACGTGCCTGCGCATCTTCTGGAGAAGTTCCTTGAAGAGGTCGAAATGGCCAAGGAGCTGCTGCCGACCCTGGATCCGCAATCGGTGCTGGAGGGGCATATGACGCCGATCTGGTTCGGCTCTGCGATCAACTCCTTTGGCGTGCGGGAACTGATGGATGGCATCGGCAAGTACGGCCCCGAGCCGCAACCCCAGCAGGCCAGCCCGCGGCAGATCTGCCCCGAGGAAAAGAAGGTCGCCGGTTTCGTCTTCAAGGTGCAGGCCAACATGGACCCCAAGCACCGCGACCGCGTCGCCTTCGTGCGCATGGCCTCTGGCCATTTCAAACGCGGCATGAAGCTGACCCACGTGCGCACCAAGAAACCCATGGCGATCTCGAACCCGGTGCTGTTCCTGGCTTCGGACCGGGAACTGGCGGAAGAGGCATGGGCGGGTGACATCATCGGTATTCCGAACCACGGCCAGCTGCGCATTGGCGATACGCTGACCGAAGGCGAGGCCCTGCGGGCGACCGGTATCCCCTCCTTTGCTCCGGAACTTTTGCAGACCGTGCGGGCGGGCGATCCGATGAAAGCGAAGCATCTGGAAAAGGCGCTGATGCAATTCGCAGAGGAAGGCGCCGCCAAGGTCTTCAAACCCTCCTTCGGCTCCGGCTTCATCGTCGGCGTTGTGGGTGCTTTGCAGTTCGAAGTGCTCGCAAGCCGGATCGAGATGGAATACGGCCTGCCGGTGCGTTTTGAGCCCTCTCAGTTTACCTCGGCCCGCTGGGTTTCCGGGGAAAAACCGGCGGTGGAGAAATTCATCAACGCCAACAAGCAGCACATCGCGACAGACCATGACGGCGACACCGTCTACCTGACGCGGCTGCAATGGGACATCGACCGGGTGGAGCGGGATTATCCGGACTTGAAACTGACCGCGACCAAGGAAATGATGGTCTAACACCATCAATGCCCGGGCGGTTCAACATGGCCCGGGCGCGTTTCCTGACCGGCGGTGATCTGGAGACGATCGTCGACTGCGCCGTCCTGCTGAACCGCCGTTCTGAGAGGCCGCCCTGACACATTCGCCGACACAGACATGGGGTATCGTCAGCACCATCAAGGCCGAGGCCAAGGAGGTACTGAACTTTGCCGCCTATCATCTGGACGCAGGCGCGCATCGGCTTTTCCTCTATCTTGATGCCCCCTGCCCCGAGGCACGCGATCTCTTGGCGCAGCACCCAAAGATCCGGGTTTTCGACTGCGATGACGCCTCCTGGGCGCAGCGGCGCAAGGGCGGCAAACCTGACAAGCACCAGGTCCGGCAAACCCTGAATGCCACCCGCGCCTACAGACGTCAGAGCAAGGGGCTGGATTGGCTGATCCATATGGATGTGGATGAATTCCTCTGGTCCAAAGAGCCCTTGTCACAGGTGCTGGCGCGCCAGCCCGAAACGGCTCTCTGCGCGCGCGCGTACCCGATTGAAAGCCTGGCCGGAGGCGACGGCTCTGCCTTCAAGACGCAAATCCCCCGTGGTAGCGACAGAGGTGCCCGGGCCGGGCAGCTTTATCCCACCTATGGCGAGCATCTGCTCAGCGGCTTTCTCAGCCATACCCAAGGCAAGCTTTTCGTCCGTCCGGGTATGAAAGAGGGCAAGCTGCGCATCCACAATTTCTTCGTGGACGGGGAGGAAAATCCCAGCCAAGTGGTCCTGCCGGATGTCGACCTGTGCCATCTTCACGCCCGCGATTGGGACAGCTGGCTGTCGCATTACAGCTACCGGCTGAAGCAGGGCTCCTACCGATCCGAGCTGAAACCGGCCCGGCCCCGCGACAAGGGCGGTATCAATCTGCACGAACTCCTCTCGGCCATCGAGGCGGAAAAGGGTACCGACGGTCTGCGCGGTTTTTTTGAGGAGACCTGCGCCGACAGCGCGGAACTGCGAGCGCGGCTTGAGCAGGAAGGCTGCCTGCGAATCCGTGAACTGCGCCTCGCGGAGAAACGCGCCACACATTTTCCAAAATTCGCCTAAAGGGCGATAAACTCTGCAAATATGCACCGAAAGAGCGCGAAAAACCGCGTTTTCTCCTGCAAAATCAGGCTTCAATTGACGGTGCACCCGTATTTTGCTAAGTCCGCCCCGAAGCCGGAAGCTGCCAAACCGCATGACCTTGCGAAACCGGCTGACTCACACACGCGCGGGCCTGGTCAGTGTCCGCAAAAACGGACGCATATGACAAAATTCACCGATCTGAACTTGAACCCCAAGGTCCTCAAGGCAATTGAGGAAGCCGGGTATGAATCCCCCACCCCGATCCAAGCCGGAGCGATTCCGCCCGCGCTGGAGGGACGCGACGTTCTGGGGATCGCCCAGACCGGCACCGGGAAGACCGCTTCTTTCACCCTGCCTATGATCACGATGCTCGCCCGCGGTCGCGCGCGTGCGCGGATGCCGCGCAGCCTGGTGCTCTGCCCCACCCGCGAACTGGCGGCGCAGGTTGCCGAAAACTTTGACACCTATACCAAGCACCTGAAACTGACCAAGGCCCTGCTGATTGGCGGCGTCAGCTTCAAGGAGCAGGACCAGCTGATCGACAAGGGCGTCGACGTTTTGATCGCAACGCCCGGTCGTCTGCTTGACCATTTCGAACGCGGCAAGCTGATCCTCTCTGATGTGAAGGTCATGGTGGTGGACGAAGCCGACCGGATGCTCGATATGGGCTTTATCCCCGATATCGAACGCATCTTTGGCCTAACGCCCTTTACCCGCCAGACCCTGTTCTTCTCGGCCACCATGGCGCCAGAAATCGAGCGGATTACCAACACCTTCCTGTCGAACCCCGAGCGGATCGAGATTGCCCGTCAGGCGACGACTTCGGAAACCATCGAACAGGCCGTTGTGGAATTCAAAGCCTCCCGCAAGGATCGCGAAGGCAGCGAAAAGCGCAAAGTGCTGCGCGCGCTGATCGATCAGGAAGGCGAAAAGCTGACCAATGCGATCATCTTCTGCAACCGCAAGATGGACGTGGATGTGGTGGCAAAGTCGCTGAAGAAATATGGCTATGACGCAGCGCCCATCCACGGCGATCTGGACCAAAGCCAGCGGACCAAGACCCTTGATGGGTTCCGCGAAGGCCAGTTGCGCATTCTGGTGGCTTCGGACGTGGCTGCGCGTGGTCTGGACGTGCCCAGCGTCAGCCATGTGTTCAACTACGACGTTCCTGGCCACGCCGAGGACTACGTGCACCGGATTGGCCGCACCGGCCGCGCCGGCCGTGAGGGCAAGGCGATTACCATCTGTACCCCGCGCGATGAAAAGGCGCTGGATGCAGTCGAAAGCCTGGTTCAAAAGACCATCGCCCGCTTGGAAAACCCTGTTAAAAAGGCACCCAGCCGCAAGTCCACCGAAGATGCCGTGGACGCAGGCAAGGATGATACCGCCGCAAGCAAGCCCAAGCCGACCCGCAGCCGTCGCGGTAAATCGGCGGACAAGGGTCAGGACGCGCCCAAGGATGTAAAGGCAGATCAGGCAGCAGACGCGGATACGGACACAGCAACCGCGCCAAAATCCCAGTCCCGCTCTGGCGACAAATCGGCCAATGCTGAAAAGCCAGCGAAACAATCGCGTGGTGGCCGTGGAGGCAAGCAGGACCGCCGCGACGACCGCAAGGTTGTCGGCATGGGCGATCACATGCCCAGCTTTATTGCGCTGTCCTTTGACGAACGCCGCGCTAGCTGACGCATCAGCACTTTGACAGTTTTGACGGCTGCATCCTGAATGGGATGCAGCCGTTTTTCGTTCTCCCCTACGGCGCCTGCCTTCCAATCATTCGCGGTTTGGTGACTTGCTTTGCACCTGCAGCATGGCGGCAATGATCATTTGACCGGATGTCAAACCCGCCGCAGGGGACTATGTCACCCGCAAGCAAGGAAGACACATCTCATAGGTTGAAAAGTTAAATGACCCAGTTCGACAACATCCCGCTCACCGCACAGGACATCCAGGCCATCGAGCAGCGCGCCCATGCAATGCGCAGCGCGGCAATGGGCAACATGCTGCGCGCCGTGGTGGCACGCATCGGCGGCGCCGTCCACAAGATCACCGCACTGGTGCACCGCCCGCGCCACGCCTGATCGCACTTTCGAATACCACCACTCACAAAAACGCCCTGACTGATCCAGTCAGGGCGTTTTCGTTTTCAGACTTTGACAAGGAGGGATCAGCGCATACGGCTGATCACCACCGTTACTTCAGGCTTCTTGCCGATCTCGTTGTTCGCGGTTTGACGCGCCACACGGCGCAACTCGCCTTCCAGCTTGTCATCGTCGCGCAGGGTCTTGGCACCGGCGCGCATCAGGAACTGGTTCAGGTCCTCTTCGATCACCTCAGCCAGCGCCCCATCGGATGTTCCGGTCTCCGCTAGGCCTTTGATGTCGCACCAGGGTTCGCCCAGCGGTTCGTCTTCTTCATCAAGGATCACCGTGATCACCACGTGGCCGTTCAGCGCCATGCGGATCCGGTCACGCACGATGCCATCCAGCGCGCCGATCTTGACCGATCCATCCAGATAGGTCCGACCGGTGTCCACATAGTCGACGATCTTCGGCCCCTGATCACCGGAAAGATCCAGCATGGTGCCGTTCACCGCCACAACGCTGGCATAGCCTTTTTCCTCAGCAATGCGAGCGTGCTGGCGCAGGTGGCGGTGTTCGCCGTGCATCGGCACCAGGATCTTCGGTTTGACCAGCGCGTGCAGCTGTTCAAGGTCGGGACGGTTGGCATGGCCCGACACGTGGTACAGGCCAGAGCTGTCATCTACGACGTCGACGCCGCGCTCCGAGAACTGGTTCATGATGCGGATCACGCCCTTCTCGTTGCCCGGAATGGTTTTCGAGGAGAACAGGAACAGATCACCGGCCTTCAGCTCAAGCCCGCGATACTTACCGCGTGCCATCTGCGCGGTTGCCGCCCGGCGTTCGCCTTGGCTACCGGTAGTGATCAGCATCACGTTGTCACGCGGCAGTTCCTGCGCGTCCTCAGGCTGGATCACCTTGGGGAAATCCTTCAGCACACCGGTTTCCACAGCGGCCTCAACCATGCGCAGCATGGCACGGCCCAAGAGCACGATGGACCGCCCTGCCCGCTCGCCCGCCTCAGCAAGGGTCTTCACTCGCGCAACGTTGGAGGCAAAGGTGGTGGCAGCAACCATGCCGGTTGCGCTCTCGATCAGTTTGGTGATCTCCGGCGCCAGTTCGGATTCAGAGCGCCCCGGATGAGCCGAGAAGACGTTGGTGGAATCGCAGACCATCGCCTGCACGCCCGGCGCGGCAATTTCCGTCCACACCTCCGGATCGAAAGCCTCACCGACCAACGGGTTCGGGTCCAGCTTGAAATCGCCGGTGTGCACGATCCGTCCAGCCGGGCTGTCGATCACCAATGCGCCGCTTTCGGGAATGGAGTGGGACATCGGCGCGACACCAACGGTAAAGGGGCCGAGCTTGGTCACTTCGGGCCATGCCGATACGGTCTGCACCACCTTGGGATCATGGCCGCGCTCTTCCATCTTGCGGCGGGCAAGATTGGCAGTAAAGGCGCGCGCATAAACCGGCACCCGCAGATCCCCATAGAGATGCGAGACCGCCCCGATGTGGTCCTCGTGACCATGGGTGATGAAGATCGCCTCAAGCTGGTCAACGCGTTCCTTCAGCCAGGTGATGTCGGGCATGATCAGGTCTACGCCCGGGCTGGTCTCCATATCCGGAAACGCAACGCCCAGATCCACCAGGATCAGCCGTTCCTTGCCCGGTTTACCATAGCCATAGACATAGGCGTTCATACCAATTTCACCTGCCCCGCCAAGGGGCAGATAGATCAATCGTTCAGTGCTCATTCGGAGTACCGTTATCCTTATTGTATTTGTGGATGACCTGTAGGCCGTGCATCGTGAGGTCGTCCTCGAATGCGTCAAACAGATCCGCCGTTTGCTGGAACAAAGGCGCCAGCCCGCCTGTTGATATGATTTTCATAGGCACACCGCGCTCTTCCTTGATGCGGGTGCATATCTCTCGCACCAGCCCCACGTAGCCCCAGAACACGCCAGATTGCATGCAGGCCACGGTATTGGTGCCAATGACTTTTTGCGGTTTAGAGATGTCCACATGGGGCAGCGCAGCGGCCGCCTGATGCAGAGCCTCAAGACTAAGGTTCACGCCGGGGGCGATCACGCCGCCGACATAGGCACCATCCTCGGCCACCACGTCAAAGGTGGTCGCGGTGCCGAAATCCACCATCACCAGATTGCCACCGTAGTGATCGAAGCCGGCCACCGTATTGACCAGACGGTCCGGCCCCACGGCGGTACCTTCATCCACGCGTACTTCGACTGGCAGCAGGCAATCGGGCTTGCCAACCACCAGGGGGCGGGTGTTGAAATAACGATCCGCCAGAACACGCAGGTTGAACACCACCCGCGGCACAGTAGAGGAGATGATCATGTCAGTGATATCCGCCTCGATCCCCTGCAATCGCATCAGCGTGTTGAGCCAGACGTAATACTGATCCGCGGTGCGTTTCCAATCGGTGGCGGTGCGCCACATGCCGATGAACTGCTCTCCGTTATAGATCGAGAAGACGGTATTGGTATTGCCACAATCGACGGCCAGAAGCATGGGCTTGTCCTTCCTAGAAGTAGACATCCGCGGCCGGGATCGAAATGCGGCCTTTGGCGGTGTTTAGGACAAGGTTGCCACTGGCGTCCACCGTTTCGAACGTGCCTTCGGTTTCCGACGTTGCGGTGCGTGCCGTGATGACCTCACCCAGCTTGGCGGCGCGGGCCAGCCAGGCGGTGCGGATGGGTTCAAACCCGTAGGTTACGAATTGCTCCTCGTATCGGGCAAAGGCCGCAGCCAGCGCCTCAAGGAAATCCTCAGGCGCGACCTGAATACCGGTCTCCGACAGCAGCGAAACCGGCCACACGGCGCCGGGTTCCAGCCATTCCTTCATCGGGGTTTCCATCAGGTTTACCCCGATCCCGATGGACAGGTGGCTGACGCCTGTGCCCTGTCCGACGCTTTCCAACAGGATACCGGCCAGCTTGCCGCCGTTCAGGAGCACATCATTGGGCCATTTCAGCGCCAGTCCTTCGCTGCGTCCCGTCAGGGACTCGCATGCGTCATAGACCGCCAGAGAGGCTACGAAGCTGCGCAACGCCACCTGCGACGCCGGACCTTCGGGACGGATCACCAGCGTGGCTGCGAAATTGCCCTTGGGATCTTTCCAGTCGCGGCCACGGCGGGCGCGACCCTTGGTCTGGCGCAGCGCCAGGATCCACTCGGGGCCCTGAAGCTCACCAACGATCCGCGCTGCCTCGTCCAGGGTGCTGTCCACCTCGGGCAGAACCCGTTTCCCATATCCCGTCGGCCAGGTCATCAAACGCCTCCACCTTTACGCACAAAAGGCCCGGTCATGCGACCGGGCCTTCCGAGACTGTCTGAACGACAGATCAATTTACAAGCGTTGCGGCGGCAGCCGCTGCTGCCCCGTCGATACCGAACTGGTAGACCACCCCGATCAGCATCAGCGCAGCCGATCCCATCAGCGCCAGTGTCAGCACCGGAGAGCCTTTGATCTCGACCTCACCTTCGCCGGAGCCGAAGTACATGTAGAACACGATACGCAGGTAGTAGAAGGCACCAATAACCGAGGCGACAGCCGAGGCCACAACCAGCCCCATCAGGCCCGCATCAACACCCGCCTGCCACACGCCCAGCTTGGCAAAGAAGCCCAGCATCGGCGGAACACCGGCCAGCGAGAACATCAGGATCAGCACCGCCAGCGCCTTGCCCGGCTCGCGCGATGCGAACTGGTTCAGGGCGTTGATATCGGTGACCGGCGTGCCGTCTTTTTCCAACATCAGGATGAAGGAGAAGGTGCCGATGTTCATAGTGACGTAGATGGCCAGGTAAACCAGCATCGCGGTCACGCCCTGTTCGGTACCTGCTGCCAGACCGATCATCGCATACCCCATGTGTGCAACCGAGGAGAAGGCCATCAGGCGTTTGATGTTGGTCTGTCCAATGGCGGCAATGGCGCCGAGGAACATCGACAGAACCGACAGAACCACGATGACCTGTTGCCAGTCGGTGACCGCACCGCCGAATGCATCATGCAGCACCCGTGCGAACAGACCCATCGCAGCAACCTTGGGCGCCGTGGCAAAGAAGGCGGTAACCGGCGTCGGCGAACCTTCGTAAACGTCCGGGGTCCACATGTGGAACGGAACGGCCGAGACCTTGAACGCCATGCCCGAGATCAGGAAGACGAGGCCGAACAGCATGCCCAGCGACATGTGGTTATGCTCTGCCACCTGAATGATACCGGCGAATTTCGTGGTACCGGCAAAACCGTAGACCAGCGAGGCGCCATAGAGCAGCAGACCGGAAGACAGTGCGCCCAGCACGAAGTACTTGAGGCCCGCTTCGGTCGATTTCACGCTGTCGCGGCGCAGGGCAGCAACCACATAAAGCGCCAGCGATTGCAGCTCTAGCCCCATGTAAAGCGCCATCAGGTCGCCTGCCGACACCATGACCATCATCCCCACGGTGCTGAGCGCAACCAGGATCGGATACTCAAAGGGCAGCATGCCGCGGCGCGACATGTACTCTTGTCCCATCACCAGCACCGCTGCGGCACCGATCAGAACCAGAACCTTGGCAAAGCGGGCAAAGCCATCATCGACGAACATACCGCCGAAGGCCTCGTGCGTGCCATTGCCGCCGGTTGCGATCCAGACCGCCAGGGCGACCATCAGGGCTGCGGTGGACCAGACCAGCGTCGCGGCCAGCTTGTCCTTGCCCGTGTAAACCGCCGCCAGCAGCGCCAGCATTGCGTAAACAGCCAGAATAATCTCTGGCAGGACGACGGAGAGATCAGCTTGGATCATCTGCCTTGGCTCCCTTAGTGCGAAGCAATCTGGGTCGCCGACGAGGTGTCAGCGGCAGCCAGAGAATGGTTGAAATTCGAGATCAGAGCCTCAGTCGACGGGCCGATGATATCGGTGACAAGCGACGGGTAGACGCCCAGCAGGATCGTCATCACCACCAGCGGCGCAAAGATGAACCGCTCGCGGGCATCCATGTCCTTGATGGTCTTGAGGCTCTCCTTGATCAGATCGCCAAAGACCACCCGGCGATAGAGCCACAGTGCATAGCCAGCCGAGAAAATCACGCCGGTGGCAGCAACAGCAGCCACCCAGGTGTTTTTCTGGAAAGTGCCCATCAGGGTCAGGAATTCACCGATGAAGCCCGAAGTGCCCGGCAGGCCGACGTTGCCCATGGTGAAGAACATGAAGACCAGCGCATAGGCAGGCATCCGGATGACAAGGCCGCCGTAGGCGTCAATGTCACGGGTGTGCATACGGTCGTAGATCACGCCAACGCAAAGGAACAGCGCAGCCGAGATGAAACCGTGGCTCAGCATCTGGAAGATCGCACCGTCTACGCCCTGCTGGTTGGCCGCAAAGATACCCATGGTCACAAAACCCATGTGCGCAACCGAGGAATAGGCGATCAGCTTCTTCATGTCCTCCTGCACCATCGCCACCAGCGAGGTATAGACAACCGCGATGGCGGACATCCAGAGCACCAGATCAGTCATCACGTCCGATCCGACCGGGAACATCGGCAGGGAGAAGCGCAGGAAGCCGTAGCCGCCCATCTTCAGCATGATCGCCGCCAGAACCACAGAACCGGCCGTCGGCGCCTGAACGTGCGCATCGGGGAGCCAGGTGTGTACCGGCCACATCGGCATCTTCACCGCGAAGGAGGCGAAGAAGGCCAGGAACATCAGCGTCTGCATGCCGCCCACCACATGGATACCCAGCACGTCAAAGCTCGCGGCCGAGAAGCTGTGGGTCAGCAGGGTCTCGATGTCGGTGGTGCCCGCGTCAGCGTACATCGCCACCATGGCCACCAGCATCAGGACCGAACCGAAGAAGGTGTAGAGGAAGAACTTGAAGGAGGCGTAGATACGCTCCTTGCCGCCCCAGATACCGATGATCAGGAACATCGGGATCAGGCCCGCTTCGAAGAACAGGTAGAAGAGTACCAGATCCAGCGCCATGAAGACGCCCAGCATCAGGGTTTCAAGCAGCAGGAAGGCCACCATATATTCCTTGACGCGGACCGTGACATTCCAGCTGGCCAGAATGGTCAGCGGCATCACGAATGTGGTCAGCAGCACGAAGAGCACCGAGATACCGTCGACACCCATCTTGTACTTCAGACCAAAGATCCAGTCGGCCTCTTCCACGAACTGGAAGCCCGTGTTGGTGGCATCAAAGTTCACATAGATATAGAGCGACGCCAGGAAGGTGATCGTTGTCGCCAGAAGCGCGATCCATTTGGCGTTGCGCTGACCCGCTTCATCCTCTCCCCGGAGCAACAGGGCCATCAGGCCCGCTGCAAATGCCGGGATAAAGGTGATAATAGAAAGGATGTTGTCCATCAGTGCGCTCCTCCGCCGATCGACATCCAGGTGACAAGGGCGGCAATGCCCAGCACCATCCAAAAGGCATAGGTAAAGATGAAGCCGGACTGGGCCCGGCCAGCGAGACGGGTGAAGAAGGGCACGATGCCCAAGGCCACACCGTTCAGGAAACCGTCAACCGTCTTGCCGTCGCCCTTCTTCCAGAAGAAGCGGCCGATCGCCAGGGCGGGTTTGACAAAGATCGCATCGTACAGCTCGTCAAAGTACCACTTGTTCAGGAGGAACAGGTACAGCGGACGCTGCTGTTCGGCCAGACGTGCGGGGAGCGAGGGGTTCCAGATGTAGAACCACAGCGCCAGGATCAGCCCGCCCAGCATCGCAAAGAAGGGCGCGGTCTTGACCTGCCACGGTGCCGCGTGGGCATCGTCCAGGACATGGTTATCCGGCGCGATGTACAGAGCACCCTCACCCGGCTCACCAGCAAAGACGTAGTGATGTCCACCAGCGGCTTCACCATGACCTTCATCTGCGGCGCCGTGTCCATCAGCGGCTTCGCCGTGAGCAGCCTCCTCGTCACCGCCTTCGGCGTCATGAAGCATACCGCCATGCTGATCCGGACCCAGCTTAATTTGGCCGTCCGCGCCAGCTTCGGCCACCGGGATTCCGTAGAACTTGCCCACCTGATCGGCGTGACCAAAGAAGCTGTTGTACCAGATCATACCGGAGAACACCGCACCCAGGGCCAAGACGCCCAGCGGGATCAGCATGACCATCGGGCTTTCATGCGCGTGATCATGGGTGTGCTTGTCGCCACGCGGCTTGCCATAGAAAGTCAGGAAGATCAGGCGCCAGCTGTAGAAGGAGGTCATCGCAGCAGCGATTACCAGCAGCCAGAAGCCATACATGGATCCACCTGCATAGGCGCTTTCGATGATCGCATCCTTGGACAGGAAGCCAGCGAAACCGAAGTGGGTCAGCGGAATACCAACACCGGTGATGGCCAGCGTACCGATCATCATCGCAGCAAAGGTATAGGGGATCTTTTTGCGCAGACCACCGTAGTTCGTCATGTCTTGTTCATGGTGCATTGCGTGGATCACGGAGCCCGCGCCAAGGAACAGCATGGCCTTGAAGAAGGCGTGGGTGAACAGGTGGAACATCGCTGCCGAATACATGCCCACACCCGCGGCCACGAACATGTAGCCAAGCTGCGAACAGGTAGAATAGGCGATGACGCGTTTGATATCGGTCTGAACCAGACCCACGGTGGCGGCAAAGAAGGCCGTCGTGGCGCCCAGTACGGTGATGAACATGGTCGCCTGCGGCGCCACTTCCATCAGCGGCGACATGCGGCAGACGAGGAATACACCAGCGGTTACCATGGTCGCGGCGTGGATCAGGGCCGACACCGGGGTCGGGCCTTCCATCGCGTCTGGCAGCCAGGTGTGCAGGATCAGCTGCGCCGATTTACCCATGGCACCGATGAACAGCAGGATCGCGATCAGGTTTGCCGCGTTCCACTCGCCCCAGAGAAAGCTGAGCTGTGTTTCGGCAATCTCGGGCGTGGCCGCGAAGATGTCGTTAAAGCTGATGCTATCGGTCAGGAAGAACAGACCAAAGATACCCAACGCAAAGCCGAAGTCACCGACACGGTTGACGATGAAGGCTTTCATCGCAGCGGCATTGGCCGAAGGCTTGCGGTAGTAGAAACCGATCAGAAGGTAAGAGGCAACGCCGACGCCTTCCCAGCCAAAGAACATCTGAACCAGGTTGTCCGAGGTCACCAGCATCAGCATCGCGAAGGTGAAGAAGGACAGGTAGGCAAAGAAGCGCGGCTTGTAGCTTTCGCCGTCTTTCCACTGCGGGTCATGGGCCATGTAGCCGAAGGAGTAGAGGTGCACGAGGCTGGAGACCGTGGTCACCACGATCAGCATGATCGCAGTCAGCCGGTCCAGCCGGATGCCCCAGGAGGTCGAAAGCGAGCCGCTTTCGATCCAGCGCATGATTTCGATGTGCTGCGTGGTCCCGTCAAAGGACAGGAAGGTGATCCAGGACAGGATCGCCGAGAAGAACAGCAGGCCCGTCGCCGTGATGGTGGCGGCCTTTTCGCCGATGAACTTCCAGCCAAAGCCGCAGATCACCGCCCCGACCAGCGGGGCAAAGAGAAGGATGGTTTCCATGACGCTTTAGCCCTTCATCACGTTGATGTCTTCCACGGCGATGGTGCCGCGGTTGCGGAAGAAGCAAACCAGGATCGCCAAGCCAATGGCGGCCTCAGCGGCGGCCACGGTCAGCACGAACAGGGTAAAGACCTGCCCCACCAGATCCCCAAGGAAGCTGGAGAAGGCCACAAGGTTGATGTTCACTGCCAACAGCATCAATTCGATGCTCATCAGCAGGATGATCACGTTCTTGCGGTTCAGGAACAGTCCGAAGATGCCGATGACGAACAGTGTCGCCGCGACGGTGAGATAATGTTCAAGTCCGATCATTGCCTTACAGCCCCTGCCCCGGTTTGATGTCCTTGAGTTCCATCGCCTTGGCCGGGTCACGCATCATCTGTGCGACGATGTCCTGACGCTTCACGTCCTTGCGATGGCGCAGAGTCAGCACGATGGCGCCGATCATGGCCACCAGCAGGATCAGGCCCGCCAGCTGGAACAGAAGGAAATATTGGTCATAAATGATGAGGCCAAGCGCCTCGGTGTTGTGGGTATCCGTCGGTGTCGGCTGCGCCAGCAGCTCGGACGCCAGCGGCGCGCTTTCCCAGGCGCCATAGGCCATGACGAACTGCATCAGGATGACAAGACCGATCAGCAGCGCGACCGGCATGTACCTTGCCATTTCCGCTTTCAGCTCGGCGAAATCCACATCCAGCATCATCACCACGAAGAGGAACAGAACAGCGACCGCCCCCACGTAGACGATGACCAGCAGCATGGCGACGAACTCCGCCCCCAGCAGCACGAACAACCCGGCCGAGGAAATAAAGGCCAGGATCAGCCACAGCACCGAGTGTACCGGCTGGCGACTGATCACAGTGAACAGCCCGCCGGTGATGGCGCTGATGGCGAAGAGGTAGAAGGCAAAAACGCTCATGTCTCATCGTCCCTTTTGTCGTCCAGGACCTCCTGCGCCAGCTCGAGCGCGCGGGTCATGGCCGGAATGCCGGCAAAGACCGACATCTGTCCGATCGTTTCAACGATCTCTTGTTTCTTCGCGCCCGCCTCCAAAGCGTGGCGCACGGTCTGGCGCACGGCGGTATCCGCCTGCGCGCCCTGCATGGTCAGCCCGGCCAGCGTCAGAAGCAGCCGGGTCTTGGCGTCCAGACCGTCCTTGTTGACGGTCCTGCCGAACATCAGTTCCATCGCCTCTTTGGGCATGGTCGGCCAAAGCGCCTCGAACCCCTTGGGCGAGAAATGCTCAAGGCCGGGATTGAGAGCCCGGGCCATCTCGTGGGCCTGGGCCATCATGGCCTCAAAGGGGTTCTTGGTTTCGCTCATCTCTCATTCACCGGTACGGGGCGTCGATTTCCAGGTTCCGGGCGATCTCGGCTTCCCAGCGCTCCCCGTTCGAAAGCAGCTTTTCCTTGTCGTAGAAAAGCTCTTCGCGGGTTTCGGTGGCGAATTCGAAATTCGGCCCTTCCACGATGGCATCCACCGGGCAGGCTTCCTGACAGAAACCGCAGTAGATGCATTTGGTCATGTCGATGTCGTAACGCGTGGTGCGGCGGCTGCCGTCTTCACGCGGTTCGGCATCGATGGTGATCGCCTGCGCGGGGCAAACCGCCTCGCAGAGTTTGCAGGCAATGCAACGTTCTTCGCCGTTGGGGTAACGGCGAAGGGCGTGCTCACCGCGGAAACGGGGCGACAGCGGCCCCTTTTCGTGCGGGTAGTTGAGGGTGGCCTTGGGCGCGAAGAAGTACTTCAGGCCCAGTTTCATGCCTTGCCAGAAATCCTGCAGCAGGAAGTATTTGGCGGCGCGGGTGTAATCGATCTGCGTCATGATCAGCCCCCTGTTGTCCAGCGTGCGAAGGCACCCCAGAACCAGTCGAATTTTGCAGCGAAGGAGACAAAGACCACCCAGACCAGCGAGAAGGGAAGGAAAACCTTCCAGCCAAGGCGCATCAGCTGGTCATAGCGGTAGCGCGGGGTGATCGCCTTTACCATCGCAAAGAGGAAGAAGAAGAAGGCCATCTTGCCAACCATCCAAAGGACGCCATCAGGCAGACCCGGGATCGGGGAAAGCCAGCCGCCAAAGAACAGCAGCGTGGTCAGCGCGCACATCAGGAAGATGGCGATATATTCACCGGCCATGAACAAGAGGAACGGCGTGGCCGAATATTCAACCTGATAACCCGCAACCAGTTCGGATTCCGCTTCGGGAAGGTCGAACGGCGGGCGGTTGGTTTCAGCCAGGGCCGAGATGAAGAACAGGAAGACCATCGGGAAGTGCGGCAGCCAGTACCAGTTGAACAGGCCTGCGTTGCCATCCTGTGCACGCACGATTTCGCTGAAGTTCATCGAACCGGTCGAGATGATCACACCAACGATGATCAGGCCAATCGACACCTCGTAGGAGATCATCTGCGCGGCAGAGCGCAGGGAGCCAAGGAACGGATATTTCGAGTTCGAGGCCCAGCCGCCCATGATGACGCCGTAAACCTCAAGGCTGGACACCGCGAAGACATACAGGATCGCCACGTTGATATCCGAAAGGACCCAGCCATCGTTGAACGGGATCACCGCCCAGGCGATCATCGCCAGCACGAAGGATGTCAGCGGCGCCAGAATGAAGACGCTGCGGTCCGCCCCCGCCGGAATGACTACCTCTTTGACGACGTACTTCAACGCGTCGGCCACCGATTGCAGCAGGCCGTAGACGCCCACCACGTTGGGGCCCCGGCGCATCTGCACCGCCGCCCAGATCTTGCGATCCCCGTAGACGAGGAACAAAAGCGAAATCATGACAAAGGCAACAACTGCAAGCACTTGCGCCAGTATCAGAATGGCGATGCCGCCTGGGGTGTTAAAGAATTCAGCCATAGGTCCTCACACCGTGGGTATTCCGTTTGCCTCACAGTCGGCGACCACGACTTCAGCGTCGATGGTGCGCAGACCGCGCGGGAGGGAGGGCGAGATGGTGTAGACAGCATCTGCAGTCTGAACGCCACCCTCTTGTTTCATTTTTGTGCGCACGTGACGCGCGAAGCCGTAGCCCCGGATCAGCGCATATTGCGCGGCCGCACATTCGGCATAGTCATCCAGGTCCGCCTCGGAGCGGGCACCGGACATAGCAACGTTGAAACGCACCAGATCGCCGTTCAGCAGGCTGGTCTCGACCCCTTTGTATTCAGGGGTGGACCCGTCTGCCACGCCGGTACCGGGCACCTGCGCGCAGGCCCCCAGCAGCAAGGACGATATGAGCGCCGCGCGGATCACTCGGCCGCGATCTTGTCTGTCTTGCGGGCTTTTGCTGCGGCCGAGAGTTCGGCCATCAGCTGCGATGCACGTGCAATCGGGTTGGTCAGGTAGAAGTCCTTCACCGCAGGCAGGAAGTCGGCCTTGCCCAGCGGTTCGCCTTCGAGCGCGGCAACCTCGTTTTCGATAACCTCACCCACTTTCGCCAGATGCGGAACTTCGCCGACCATCGCCTGACGCAGCTGCGCCAGCGAGTCGTAGGGCAGTTTCGCGTCCAGCTCAGCGCTCAGCGCGCGCAGGATGGCCCAGTTTTCCTTCGCCTCGCCCGGTGCGAACCCAGCGCGGAAGGTCAGCTGCGGCCGACCTTCGGTATTGACGAAAAGACCGTTTTCTTCGGTATAGGCTGCGCCCGGCAGGATCACGTCGGCGCGGTGTGCGCCGCGGTCACCGTGGCTGCCCTGATAGACAACGAAGGCACCCGGATCGATTTCGACTTCATCCGCCCCCAGGTTGTAGATCACCTCGGCGCCATCGATGGCTGCGGCCATGCCGCCTTCGGTCACGGCGCCGATGTCCATCGCGCCAACACGGGCTGCGGCGGTGTGCAGTACCAGAACCTTGGCGCCGGATTTGGCGGCGAGCTCCTGAACCTTGGCCATCACGGCCAGACCGTCCGCCTCACGCAGGGCGCCCTGCCCCACGATGATGACCGGCGCCTTATCCGCAATGTCATGGGCGTTTGCCACAGCAGCGTCCAACGCAGCGCGGTCGGTGCCGATGTGTTCGTAATCATAGGTCAGATCCGCAGCGGCGCCGATCAGCCCCACATTGGCACCCTTCAGCCAGGCCTTGCGGATACGGGCGTTCAGAACCGGCGCTTCGTCGCGCGGGTTGGTGCCGACCAGCAGGATCGCCTGCGCCGCGTCGATATCCTCAATCGCCGCAGTGCCCACATAGGCCGAACGGTTTCCGATGGCGAGGCGCGCATTGTCGGTGCGGCATTCCACCGAACCGCCCAGACCTTCGATGAGTTGTTTCAGAGCAAAGGCCGCCTCGACCGGCACCAGATCGCCGATCAGACCGGCAACTTTCTTGCCCTTCATTGCAGTTGCCACGGCGTCCAGCGCCTCGGGCCATGTGGCGGGGCGCAGTTTGCCATCAACACGCACATAGGGCTTGTCCAGACGCTGGCGACGCAGACCGTCCCAGACGAACCGGGTCTTGTCCGAAATCCACTCTTCGTTCACGCCGTCGTGGTTGCGCGGCAGGATCCGCATCACTTCGCGACCCTTGGTGTCCACGCGGATGTTGGAGCCAAGCGCGTCCATCACGTCGATGGTTTCGGTCTTGGTCAACTCCCACGGGCGCGCGGTGAACGCATAGGGTTTCGAGGTCAGCGCGCCAACCGGGCAAAGGTCGATGATGTTGCCCTGCAGGTTCGAATCCAGCGTCTCGTTCAGATAGGAGGTGATCTCCGAATCCTCGCCGCGCCCGGTCTGGCCCATCTGGCTGATGCCCGCGACCTCGGTGGTGAAACGCACGCAGCGTGTGCAGGAAATGCAGCGGGTCATGGCGGTGCCGACCAGCGGACCCAGATCCAGATCATCGACTGCACGCTTCGCTTCGCGGAAGCGGGAGAAGTCGACGCCATAGGCCATCGCCTGATCCTGCAGGTCGCATTCGCCGCCCTGGTCACAGATCGGGCAATCAAGCGGGTGGTTGATCAGGAGGAACTCCATCACACCTTCGCGCGCCTTCTTCACCATCGGTGAATTGGTTTTTACCACCGGTGCCTGACCCTCGGGGCCGGGGCGCAGATCGCGGACCTGCATGGCGCAGGAGGCTGCGGGCTTGGGCGGGCCGCCAACGACTTCGACCAGGCACATACGGCAGTTGCCGGCGATGGACAGGCGTTCGTGATAGCAGAAACGCGGGATCTCTACCCCGGCCTCCTCGCACGCCTGGATCAGGGTCATGGCCCCGTCCACCTCAATCTCGGTTCCGTCAATGTTGATCTTGCGGAGGTCAGACATGGTCTATTTCGCCCTCAGTAAAACGCCGATCGCGCTGTTGTTCTTGATTTCCATACGTCCGAACGCACAGAAGGATTCCGGTTTTCCGTATGAGACGCCACGGCTTGCAAACAGCGTCTCTCCCTTTGCCCGCATCCGGGCCTTTTCCGTGTCCGAGCCGATGTAGGCGCGGATTTCAGTGTCCGAATAGCCAAGGTCATTGGCCCGCGCGCGCAGGCGTCGCAACTCTCCGACGCCCTTCCAGAATCGCGCACTCAGGCTGTCGCAGTGATCGGCGATCTCTTTGGCGACAGCGACGGCAAACAGCGGTTCTTCGATTTCCGCGACCGAGCGCAGCGGCGGCTTCGCCAGCAGCGACGATGGCACCAGCGCCAGCGCGACAGCGGACACAAATGACAGAACAACCCGTTTCACATGACTCTCCTTCTTTGCGGAGCGCCAATGGAACGGGGAGCTTGCGTCGTTATGCAATAACGCCGGGCCAGGATATGAGGCCATACCGATCACGTGTCGCAGGTCCCGTGGAAAATCGCGGTATCGCCATCAAGGCGCAACTCGGCCTCGGGGTCGTAGGGATCCACGTCCCAGATGATGTCGGAAGTGCCGTAACCGGCTTCACTCAGGCAATAGGTGACGCCAGCGTGATGCGCAGCCATACGCGCGCCCTTGAAGGATTGCGACGCCTTGGAGACCTCGACACGGAAATCGGCCCGCGTGACCTTCTTGTCCACCGGTTTGGCCTTCGCCTTGAACGCTACGCCATCATAAAGCGTGCGGTCGCTGAAGGAACTGCCACAGCCAGCAAGAACTGCCGCCGACAGCAACAGGACACCTGCGGATTTCAGTTTCCGGTTCATCGTGCCCCCTCCCCGTCGCAACTGCACAGACCCAATGCCCCCAGACAAAGCACAGCCGCCCGGGCAGAAGCGTCTGCCTGGCCGGATGTCATTGTGAGGGTAAAATTGCTCATCATGGGATCTGCTATCTGCCTGTCTTTTATTATTATTCAGCCGCCATCGCGCCCATGCGGCCCGACTTTTGCGCCTTGATGCGGTCTTCGATCTCTTCGCGGAAGTTGCGGATCAGGCCCTGGATCGGCCATGCAGCCGCGTCGCCAAGGGCGCAGATGGTGTGGCCTTCAACTTGCTTGGTCACATCCCACAGCATGTCGATTTCTTCCGGTTCCGCCTGGCCTTTGACCAGACGATCCATCACGCGCATCATCCAGCCGGTGCCTTCACGGCAGGGTGTACACTGGCCGCAGCTTTCGTGCTTGTAGAATTTGGACAGACGCCAGATCGCCTTGATGATGTCGGTCTGCTTGTCCATCACGATGACCGCCGCAGTGCCAAGGCCGGAACCCAGCTCACCGCGCAGGTAATCAAAATCCATGATCGCATCGCGCATGTTTTCACCGCGCACACAAGGCACCGAGGAACCACCCGGGATCACCGCCAGCAAATTGTCCCAGCCGCCGCGAATGCCGCCGCAATGCTTTTCGATCAGTTCCTCAAAGGAGATCGACATCGCCTCTTCGACAACGCAGGGGTTGTTGACGTGGCCCGAGATCGCGAACAGCTTGGTGCCCGCGTTGTTGGGGCGGCCAAAGCCTGCGAACCACTCGGCGCCACGGCGCAGGATGGTCGGAACAACCGCGATGGATTCGACGTTGTTCACCGTGGTCGGGCAGCCATAAAGACCCGCGCCCGCCGGGAACGGCGGCTTCATGCGGGGCATGCCTTTCTTGCCTTCAAGGCTTTCGATCAGGGCGGTTTCCTCGCCGCAGATATAGGCCCCCGCCCCGTGGTGCAGGAAGACGTCAAAGTCCCAGCCGGATCCGGCCGCGTTCTTGCCCAGAAGGCCCTTGTCGTAGCATTCGTCGATGGCCGCCTGCAGGGCCTCGCGCTCGCGGATGTATTCGCCGCGTAGGTAGATGTAGCAGGTGTGGGCGTTCATCGCGAAAGAGGCAATCAGCGCACCTTCGATCAGCGTATGCGGATCGTGGCGCATGATTTCGCGGTCTTTACAGGTGCCAGGCTCGGATTCATCCGCATTGATCACCAGATAGGCCGGGCGACCATCGCTTTCCTTGGGCATGAAGGACCACTTGAGGCCAGTGGGGAAGCCCGCACCGCCACGGCCACGCAGACCGGAGTCCTTCATGGTCTGGATGATCCAGTCCCGCCCCTTTTCGATCAGACCGGCGGTGCCATCCCAGTGGCCGCGCGCCTGAGCGCCTTTGAGCGTCCGCTCATGCATACCGTACAGGTTGGTAAAGATCCGGTCCTGGTCCTTCAGCATGTCTGCCTACCTTTGGTTGTCCTGACGCATGCGCCAGAGTTGAACGATGTTGACCCCTGCATAGATCATCCCCGCCAGCGCGAGAAAATCGAACAGAAGCGCGTAACGGCCCGGCAATCCCATCGCCGGACCAATGATCAGGGACAAAGCGAGCCATGCCAGCATGGTTCCGGCAATCACCAGGGCGATATGGCGCCCCTTGGCTGCGATGGCTTTGTCCTGTTCAGCGCTCATTGGGTCCCAATGTCTGCTCCCCCGCCCCCGGTATCAGAGGCGGAAGACGGGTTAATCTTCGTAACGGCCGTCGTCCTTGGCCTTCTTTGCGAACTCGGTCTCTTCACCGGCAGCCAGCTGTTTGGATTGCTCGATCCAACCATCGCGTTCGATGCGGCCCTTGAACTTGAGGCGGCTGTCGACCCATGCGATTTCGGCCTCGGTCCATTTCGCGATCTGGTCAAAGTGGAAGAAGCCGAGTTCATTCAGCGTCTCTTCCAGCTTGGGACCAACGCCTTTCAGCATCTTCAGATCGTCGGCCTTGCCACCGCGGGCTTCGCTCAGCGTCTCAGGCGCGCTTTCTTCAACCGATTTGGCGGCTGCCCCTTCGGGCGATGCAGGCTCAGCGGCTTTCTTGGCCGGAGCTTTCTTCGGTGCGGGCTTAGCCTCGGCAGCCTGTTTGGCAGCCGGTTTAGCCGCTTCGGGCGCCTTCGGAGGCTGACCTTCGGCAGCGCGGCCAGCGACGACGCCGTCCTTGCCAACCCAAGGGGTCAAGATCGGAACTTCATCGCCCTGAATGCGCTTGACGCTGTCGCCCAGATCCACGGCCAGCTGCACAGAGGCGTTATACTGCGTCTTGCCACTGTCGTATTCGGTGAGCGACGTCAGGCCCGATTTCGGCTCGGCCGCGTAACGCCCGTTCTGCGGCCCAGGAACAACCGGATTGCCTGCTGCCAGATCATCGAGGATCTTGGTGAAGCTTTCGGTGGTAAGATCCTCGAAGTAATCCTTGCCGATCTGCGCCATCGGCGCGTTCGTGCAGGACCCGAGGCATTCCACCTCTTCCCAGGAGAACTTGCCATCGGCAGACACGGTGTGCGGCTTCGGCGCGATCTTTTCCTTGCAGACTGCGATCAGATCCTCGGCGCCGCAGATCATGCAGGAAGTGGTGCCACAGACCTGCACGTGGGCAACGGATCCGGTCGGGACCAGCTGGAACATGAAGTAAAAGGAGGCAACTTCAAGAACGCGGATATAGGCCATGCCCAGCATATCCGCGATATATTCAATCGCGGGCTTGGTGACCCAGCCTTCCTGCTCCTGGGCACGCCACAGCAGCGGAATAACCGCAGAGGCCTGACGCCCCTCGGGGTATTTGGTGAGTTGCGCTTCGGCCCACTTCTGGTTGTCGGGCGTGAAGGCAAAGCTTTCGGGTTGTTCGGAATGCAGACGACGAAGCATTAGCGGTCAATCTCTCCAAATACGACGTCCATGGTGCCGATGATGGCAGCCACGTCGGCAAGTTGGTGACCCTTGGCCACATGGTCCATGGCTTGCAGGTGCAGGAAGCCCGGCGCGCGCAGCTTGGCGCGGTAGGGTTTGTTGCTCCCGTCCGCCACAAGATAGACGCCGAATTCGCCCTTGGGCGCCTCGACAGCGGCGTAGACTTCGCCCTCGGGCACGTGGAACCCTTCGGTGTAAAGCTTGAAGTGGTGGATCAGGCTTTCCATCGAGGTTTTCATGTCGCCGCGCTTCGGCGGGGTCAGCTTGCCACGGGCCAGCACATCGCCGGTGGCTTCGCGCAGCTTGTGGATGGCCTGACGAATGATCGACAGCGACTGGCGCATCTCCTCCATACGGACGAGGTAGCGATCATAACAGTCGCCATTCTTACCGACAGGGATCTGGAACTCGAACTCGTCATAGCATTCATAGGGCTGCGCACGGCGCAGGTCCCATGCAAGGCCGGAACCGCGTACCATGACGCCGGAGAAACCATAGTCCTGGATCTCCTGCTCGTTCACCACACCAATGTCGCAGTTACGCTGCTTGAAAATGCGGTTTTCGGTCAGAAGCCCGTCGATATCAGCCAGAACTTTGGGGAATTCGATCGCCCATTCCTCGATATCGTCGATCAGTTCATCCGGCAGATCCTGATGCACACCGCCGGGACGGAAATACGCCGCGTGAAGGCGGGCACCGCAGGCGCGCTCGTAGAAGATCATCAGCTTCTCGCGCTCTTCAAAGCCCCAAAGCGGCGGGGTAAGCGCACCAACGTCCATCGCCTGTGTGGTGACGTTCAAGAGGTGGTTCAGGATGCGGCCGATTTCCGAGTAGAGCACCCGGATCAGAGAGGCGCGGCGGGGAACTTCGACACCGCAGAGCTTTTCTATGGCCAGACACCATGCGTGTTCCTGGTTCATCGGCGCCACATAGTCGAGGCGGTCGAAATACGGCAGGTTCTGCAGGTAGGTGCGGCTTTCCATCAGCTTTTCGGTGCCACGGTGCAACAGGCCGATGTGCGGGTCGCAGCGTTCAACGATCTCGCCGTCCAGCTCCAGCACCAGACGCAGCACGCCGTGCGCCGCCGGGTGCTGCGGACCGAAGTTGATGTTGAAGTTGCGGATCTTCTGTTCGCCCGTCAGGGCGTCTTCGAAACCTTTGGAGCCGTCCATCATTTCGCCCCCTCTTTTTCATCGCCGGGCAGGATGTATTCGGCACCCTCCCACGGGGACATGAAGTCAAACTGGCGGTATTCCTGAACCAGGCTTACGGGTTCGTAGACCACGCGCTTCTGCGCCTCGTCATAGCGGACCTCGGTATAGCCGGTGGTCGGGAAATCCTTGCGCAGCGGATGGCCGCGGAAGCCATAGTCCGTCAGGATCCGGCGCAGGTCGGGGTGACCGGTGAACAGGATCCCGAACATGTCGAAGACCTCGCGCTCGAACCAGTTGGCCGAGGGGTGCAGATCGACAATCGAGGGAACCATTTCATCTTCGCGTACGGAAACCCGTAGGCGGATACGCTGGTTCTGGTACATCGACAGGAAGTGATAGACCACGTCGAACCGCTTGGTCCGCTCGGGGTAATCGACTGCCGTAATATCGACCAGGGTGGAAAACTTGCAGGTCGCATCCGCTTTCAGAAAGTCGACCAGCGCCGCGATATTCGCAGGTGCCACGTCCACGTTCAGCTCACCATGGCACACATCCCAGGACAGCACGCATTCGGGGCGCTTGGCCGCGATTTGGGTCCCGAGCTCGTTCAGTGCTTCAGTCATCATCAATTCTCCAACCAAAGCCGATCAGCGGACCAGGGTGCCGGTGCGGCGGATTTTGCGCTGCAGCTGCATCAGACCATAGAGCAGAGCCTCTGCGGTCGGCGGGCAGCCGGGCACATAGACGTCAACCGGAACGATGCGGTCGCAACCGCGCACAACCGAGTAGCTGTAGTGATAGTAACCACCACCGTTGGCACAGGATCCCATCGAGATCACGTAACGCGGTTCGGGCATCTGATCGTAGACCTTGCGCAGTGCCGGGGCCATCTTGTTGGTCAGCGTGCCCGCGACGATCATCACATCCGACTGACGCGGAGAGGCGCGCGGCGCGATTCCGAAGCGTTCGGCGTCGTAGCGCGGCATCGAGGTGTGCATCATTTCAACGGCGCAGCAGGCCAGACCAAAGGTCATCCAGTGCAGCGACCCGGTGCGGGCCCAGTTGATGATGTCCTCAGCCGAGGTCAGCAGGAAGCCTTTGTCCTGCAGTTCGGCGTTCAGGGCCTGGGTGACGACTTCCTTGTCGACGCCCGCCGTATTGGCTCCGGTCATCACTCCCATTCCAGGGCCCCCTTCTTCCATTCATAGGCAAAGCCGGCTGTCAGCACGCCCAGGAACACCATCATCGACCAGAAGCCTGCGTCGCTCATGTCCTTGAAGCCGACGGCCCAGGGAAACAGGAAGGCGATTTCCAGATCGAAAATGATGAACAGAATCGACACCAGGTAAAAGCGCACATCGAATTTCATACGGGCGTCATCGAAGGCGTTGAAACCACATTCGTAAGCACTTACTTTTTCCGGGTCGGGATTGCGTACGGCGAGCACAACTGCTGCCAGAATAAGAACAATTCCAAGGCCGATAGCGACGGCCAGAAACACCAGGATCGGGAGGTATTCCCGCAACATCTCTTCCACGAGTGGCTCCTTTCCGCGCGCGCGGATTCTCGCGCGCCGTCAATTGGCGTGTTGACTTGGGGCCGTGTCTACTCCCCTGCCCCCCGACCGTCAACACAGGCATTTGGTTTGGCTAAAGCTTCCTTTAACAGCGCGGCGTGGGCACATCACATGGCCCGCAAACGCATATAAATATGCATATTTTTCTATGTATAAGAAAAGAACAGCGCGCCCAAAATTTGGGCGCGCCTGAGGGAAATACTCGGTCTTTGGCAAGGCCGCGAAACCGCCTTTAAACCCGTGTCTGAGGCCCCTCGCAGACCCGTTTCAGACCTGCCAGCTGGGTTTGCGTTTGTCGAAAAACGCCGCGATGCCCTCGGAGGCTTCGCCGCCTTCCCAGCGGTCAACCAGCGCCTTGATGGTGTGGTCGATGGTGGCGTCGTCCAGACGCGGACCCAGATCGCGGGTCAGTTTTTTCGCTGCGGCGACCGCGCCCGGGGCGCAGGCCATGTAGGGGGCGACCTCTGCCTCGACCGTTTCGGCCAGTTGATCGGCCGGAACGATTCTGGCGAGCAGCCCCAGATCGACCGCCTCGGCCGCGCCAAACAGACGGGCCGACATGAAGACACGGCGCGCGCGCGCTTCGCCCATGCGGGCAATCACATAGGGGCCGATGGTGGCCGGGATCAGGCCCAGTTTGGTTTCCGTCAGCCCCATCTTCAGATGATCGACACCAATCGCCACGTCACAGACTGAGGCCATGCCAACACCGCCACCAAAGGCATTGCCCTGAATGGCCCCGATCAACGGTTTAGGCAGGGTGTTGAGCAGCATCAGCATTTCCGCCAGCACCCGCGCCTCTTTCGCGCGGGTTTCCGCATCGGCCGTCATCTGCGCCTGCATCCAGCCAAGATCGCCGCCCGCGCAAAAGCTTTTGCCTGCGCCGGTCAGCACCACGACCCGCACCTTGTCATCAGCGGCAAGGTCCTGTGCGGCCTGTTTCAGCTCCAGCAGCATCTCACCAGACATGGCGTTATGCTTCTCGGGCCGGTTCAGGGTCAGGGTCGCCACGCCGCGCGCATCGGTCTCAAGGGTAATCGTATTGAACATCGTATCGCTCTCTTTCCTAAATTCGCCCAATCAGACCGCGCCGCGCATGGCACGGGCCACCTCGGCAGCCTCATCCAGCACCCGGGCATCGAGCCCGGTGTCATATCCCAGTGCCGTCAGATGCGCGTGCACCGTTTCCGTCGCCACGTTGCCCGCAGCGCCCGGCGCATAGGGACAACCGCCCAGCCCGCCGACGGCGGCATCAAACACCCGCACGCCCTGCGCAAGCGAGGCGTCGATATTGGCAATCGCCCGCCCGGCGGTGTCATGATAATGGCCAGCCAGTTTCTCGACAGGCACACGCGATTTCACCGCTTCCAGCATCTTCGTGATCGTCTCCGGCGTGCCCTGCCCGATCGTGTCCCCCAGCGAGACCTCATAACAGCCCAGCGCGAACAGCCGTTCGGCCACCTCAGCCACCTGCTCCGGCGGCGTCGCGCCATCATAGGGGCAATCGGTCACGCAGGAGACATAGCCCCGCACCGGCAGGTCGATCTTCTTCGCCGCCTCAAGGATGGGCACGAAGCGCTCGATGCTCTCGGCAATGCTGGCGTTGATATTGGCCTTGGAAAACCCTTCGGAGGCGGAGGCAAAGACAGCGATCTCATCCGCCTTGGCGGCTACCGCGTCCTCGTATCCCCGCATGTTGGGCGTCAGCGCCGCATAGGACACACCGGGCGCGCGTTTGATGCCCGCCAGAACCTCGCCGCTGCCCGCCATCTGCGGCACCCATTTGGGGGAGACAAAGCTCGCCACCTCGATCCGCCGGAAGCCTGCGCGGGACAGGCAATCCACCAGCGCGATCTTTTCCGCCACGGGAATGGCCCGTTTTTCATTCTGCAGCCCGTCGCGCGGACCCATTTCGAAGATTTCAACGCATTGCGTCATGGCGCGCCCTCCCCGGCAATCCTGCCTTCGATATTCAGTCGCGTTGGCAGCACTCTGCCGCCAACGCAGTTTCTTCACGAGAGCCGATCAGTCGTCGGCATCCTCCAGCCGCACCAGCGCAGCGCCAGCCTCGACCTGATCGCCTGCTGCGGCCAGAGCCTCAGCCACGGTGCCATCGCGCGCCGCCAGCAGCGAATGCTCCATTTTCATGGCTTCGAGAACGGCAAGGCGATCACCTTCCTTCACCTTCTGGCCTGCTTCGGCGAATACCGCCTTGACCAGCCCCGGCATCGGCGCCTCGATCAGGTTCATGTCCCCCCCGGCAGCCGACGCCCGGTCGAGCGGATCGATCACCTCAAACTGGATCCCGTAGCCGTCGAAAACGGTGATCGTGTTCCCAGCCTGCGCCATCGGCGGCAGCCGGTCGCCGCCCAGAACCCATGCACCACCGATGCGGTTTGCCGTGACCTGATCCTCACCTATGGTCCAGATCTGCCGATCCGGCCCGTCCACCTCGACCATGGCCTCGAATTCTTCGCCCTGAAGGCTGAGATGAACCGAGCGGTGCATGTCGGACCACAGGGTAAAGCCGGTGTCCCAATCGGTGTCGGTCAGACCCAGCGCCTGCATCCCGGCGGCAGCCTTGTGTGCGGGCGTCACGGCGGGCGCCTCGACAAGCTGATCCAGATCCCGCGCGATGAGGCCGGTATCGACATCCCCCGCAGAGAAGCCCTCATGCGCGGCCAAGGCCCCAAGGAAGGCAAGGTTGGTCACCGTACCGCCGACCTCAGTTTCCGCCAAAGCCTGCGACAGGCGCGACAGGGCGACAGCGCGGGTGGGACCATGCACGATCACCTTGGAAATCATCGGATCATACCAAGGGCTGATGGTGTCCCCTGCCCGCACGCCACTGTCGGCGCGGCAGCTTTCGGGGAATTGCAGATGCGTCAGCGTGCCGGTTGCCGGCAGGAAGCCCTTTGGCACATCCTCGGCATAAAGCCGCGCTTCAAAGGCGTGACCAGTGATGGTCAGCTCGTCCTGCTGTTGCGGCAGGCTTTCACCCGAAGCCACGCGCAGCTGCCATTCCACCAGATCGACGCCGGTGATCAGTTCGGTGACCGGATGTTCCACCTGCAGGCGGGTGTTCATTTCCATGAACCAGAACCCGTCAGGGCGCAGCCCGTTGGAGCCATCGACGATGAATTCCACCGTACCGGCGCCTTTATAGCCAATCGCCTCGGCCGCGCGCACACCTGCGCGGCCCATGGCCTCGCGCATTTCCTCGGTCATGCCGGGCGCGGGTGCCTCTTCGATGACCTTCTGGTGACGCCGCTGGAGCGAACAGTCCCGTTCAAAGAGATGCACCGCCGTGGTGCCATCGCCAAAGACCTGCACCTCGATATGGCGGGGCTGCTGGATGTATTTCTCGATCAAGACATCCGGGTTGCCAAAGGCCGTGGTGGCTTCGCCCTGCGCGCTTTTCAGCGCCTCATCGAAATCCTTTGGATCCTCGACCAGACGCATACCCTTGCCGCCGCCACCGGCGACCGCCTTGATCAGGACGGGATAGCCGATGGTATCGGCAGCGCCCGACAGGTGCTCTGGGTCCTGGTTCTTGCCGTGATAGCCGGGCACGACGGGCACGCCAGCCTCTTCCATCAGGGCCTTGGCCGCGTCTTTCAGGCCCATCTTGCGGATCGCATCCGCCGAAGGACCGATGAACACAAGGCCAGCCGCCTCTACCGCGTCGACGAACTCGGGGTTTTCCGACAGGAAACCATAGCCCGGATGGATCGCCTGAGCGCCGGCCGCCTTGGCGATGGCGATGATCTCATCCCCCAGAAGGTAGCTGTCGGCGGGCGCAGATCCGGTGCCGATGTGGCAGGCCTCATCCGCCATGGCCACATGTTTCGCGGCCCGGTCGGCATCCGAATAGATGGCAACGGTTTTCACACCCATGGCGCGGGCGGTTTCCATAACGCGGCAGGCAATTTCGCCCCGGTTTGCGATCAGAATTTTGTCAAACATCTTTGTGGTCTCCGAAATCACGGACCAGACGAAAGGTCTCAACCATCATCGGTGCGTTTTGGTGAAAGCGACCCGTACGGGTCAGGTAGCTTTCGTACCCCGCCCGCCAGTGCTCCAAGTCTTTGAATTCTCCCTGAGGCGGAACCATCTCTGCCGTTACGTCGCAAAAGCGGACCTTGTCCACCTTCACGGTTTCGGTGGCGCAGGCGGCCGTTCCGTCCCAGTTCAACACGATATCCACGCGCCCCGCCTCGGGAAAGCTTTCCAGGCCATCGTCGAAGACCGACCAAGCCTCGCAGCTGACGGTCTTTGCGCCCGAGCGGATCAGGCCGATGATTTCGGCATTCAAGGCAGATGAATCGCCGGGGCGATAGCTTTGCGCAACGGGAAATGCTGCGAGGGCCTCTTCGAGGGGGATCATCGTTGCCTTACCTCACATCCGGAACACGCCAAAGCGCGTGTCTTCAATCGGTGCATTCAAAGCGGCGCTCAGCGACAGGGCCAGCACCTCTCGGGATTTGCGCGGGTCGATGATGCCATCGTCCCAAAGCCGCGCCGAGGCATAGAGCGGATGGCTCTGCTCCTCGAACATCTCGATGGTGGGGCGCTTGAACTCGGCCTCTTCCTCGGCCGACCAAGCCCCGCCCTGGCGTTCGATGGCGTCGCGCTTCACGGTGGCAAGAACCCCCGCCGCCTGTTCGCCGCCCATCACGGAAATGCGCGAATTCGGCCATGTCCACAGGAAGCGCGGCTGATACGCGCGCCCCGACATGCCGTAATTGCCGGCCCCGAATGAGCCGCCCACCAGCATCGTCACCTTGGGCACATTTGTCGTCGCCACCGCCGTCACCATCTTGGCGCCATGGCGGGCGATGCCTTCGTTCTCGTACTTGCGGCCCACCATGAAGCCGGTGATGTTCTGCAAAAAGACCAACGGGATCTTGCGCTGGCTGCACAGTTCAACGAAGTGCGCGCCTTTCTGTGCGGCCTCGGAGAAGAGAACCCCGTTGTTGGCGATGATGCCCACCGGGCAGCCCTTCACATGGGCAAAGCCGGTGACCAGCGTCTCACCAAAGCGCGGCTTGAACTCGTCAAAGCGAGACCCATCCACCAGGCGCGCAATCACCTCGCGGATGTCATAAGGCGTGCGCAGATCGCCAGGCACCACGCCGAGGATCTCTTCAGGGTCATAGGCGGGCTCTTCCGGGCTGGCCCAGTTAACGCCCAGCGGTTTGGTGATGTTGAGCGACTGCACCGCGCGACGCGCCAGTGCCAGCGCGTGGGTATCATCCTCGGCCAGATAATCGGCCACACCGGAAAGACGCGTGTGCACATCACCGCCGCCGAGATCCTCGGCGCTGACCACCTCTCCGGTGGCGGCCTTCACCAGCGGCGGGCCAGCAAGGAAGATGGTGCCCTGTTCCTTGACGATGATTGTCACATCCGACATCGCGGGCACATAGGCGCCGCCTGCGGTGCATGATCCCATGACCACGGCGATCTGCGGGATGCCTTTTGCGGACATACGCGCCTGATTGTAGAAGATGCGGCCAAAGTGGTCGCGATCCGGGAAGACCTCGTCCTGGTTGGGCAGGTTGGCCCCGCCGCTGTCCACCAGATAGATGCACGGCAGGCGGTTTTCCTCGGCGATCTCCTGCGCGCGCAGGTGTTTCTTCACCGTCATCGGATAATAGGTGCCGCCCTTCACAGTGGCGTCGTTGCAGACCACCATGACCTCTTGCCCATGCACCCGGCCAATGCCCGCGATGACGCCCGCAGCCGGGGCTGCGCCGTCATACATATTGTGGGCCGCCGTCGCGCCGACCTCAAGGAAGGGAGAGCCCGGATCCAAGAGGTTCGCCACCCTGCGGCGCGGCAGCATCTTGCCCCGGCTTTCGTGACGGGCGCGGGATTTCTCCCCGCCGCCCAGACGTGCGGCCTCCGCCGCCTCGTTGATCTGTGCCAGCGCCTCAAGATGCGCCTCGCGGTTCTGTTTGAAGCCTTCGGAGGAAGGCATTGCCTTGGATTGAAGTTTCATACCTACATCCTTTTCAATCTTCGCGGGGTTGGCTGCTCAGCTCAACCACCCTGAATTTCAACCATCGAGACACCGCTTCCTGATAGGAACAGCCCCCCTCAGAAGACACATTCGGCACTTTGAGCTGAGAACAATCTATGGCCTGCGCGGCCCCCATGGGCAAAGGAGACATGCCGCTAGGCTTCTCCACCATTTCTGCCGCGTCAGGAAAACTCGATCGAATACGTGTGATGTCCGTTTCCAACCATTCTGTCACCGTAGACAGACACTGGCTTGCGCCCTGCCCGCCGGTGCTGAGATCGCAGAGTTGCCTGGCAGCGGAGACACAGAGCTGGTTCATGGGGATCTGCATTGCCACATTGGGAATGCGGTTCGTGCATTCTGCCAGGAAACCCGGAGTGTCGAACGGAGGCGTTTTATCAGCCTCCGCCTGCGCCTGGCGCGGCATTACGGCAAGTGCCGCACAAACTGCAAATAACAGCTTCATGCTTTCCCCTCCGCCGCTGCCCGCGCCTTCAGTTCCTTGCGGATCACCTTGCCGGTCACGGTCATCGGCAAGGCGTCCAGAAATGCGATTTCACGGGGGTAGGAATAATGGGCCAGACGGTCCTTGACGTAGTCCTGCAACTCTTTCTCGGTGGCCGCAGCGCCCTCCTTCAGCACCACATAGGCCTTGACGATCTCGGTGCGCATCGGGTCGGGCTTGCCGACGACGCCGACGGTGGCGACGCTGGGATGGGTCAGCAGGCAGTCCTCTATCTCGGCCGGGCCGATCCGATAGCCGGAGGAGGTGATCACATCATCCTCGCGGCCCACGAACCGCAGGTAATCGCCCTCCCAGATGCCGCGATCACCTGTGATCAGCCATTCACCGTGGAATTTCTCGGCCGTCTCCTTGGGTCGGTTCCAGTATTCCAGCATCATCGAGGCAGAGCCACGCCGCACTGCAACATCGCCCTCCTGATCGGTGGGATTGCCATCGGCGTCGATCACGGCGACCTCATGCCCCGGCACCGCCTTCCCGATGCAGCCCGGACGGGGCGGGTAATCCACGCCGCAAGAGGAGGCGACCATGTTGCATTCGGTCTGCCCGTAGAATTCGTTGATCGTAAGACCAAAAGCCTCCTGCCCCCAGGCCAGCATCTCGGCCCCCAAGGGCTCACCACCCGAAGCGACCGAGCGCAGACCGGGCACAGCCTTGCCGGCGGCCTTCAGCATCCTGAGCGCGGTGGGCGGGAAGAAGATATTGCGCACGCCGCCCCGCGTGATCAGATCTACACAGGCCTCGGGTGTAAATTTATCCAGCCGCGCGGCGACAACCGGTACGCCCAGCGCCAGACCGGGCATCAGCACATCGAACAGCCCGCCGATCCAGGCCCAATCGGCAGGGGTCCAGATACAGTCGCTCGGCTGGCCCAGGTGATCATGGCTGATGGCGACGCCCGGCAGATGGCCGGTCAACACCCGGTGGGCGTGCAGCGCGCCCTTGGGGCTGCCGGTGGTGCCGGAGGTATATATAAGGACAGCCGGGGTTTCCGGGCCGGTCGCGGCAAAGGGCACCGGGGCCCCGTCAATGCCTGCGTCCCGCACCATCACCGCCTCGGCCAGATCACCCAGCAGCAGCGCACCCTCGGGATCGGTCAGCACGAAACGCACCCCCGCATCCCCGGCGCGCGAGGCCAGTGCATCGTGCTGGAACAGCTTGAACAAGGGCACCGAAATGGCGCCGACCTTCCAGATCGCCAGATGCGCCGCAGCGCACCAGGGCGACTGGCTGAGCAGCACACCCACCCGGTCGCCCGGCTGGATCCGCGACAGAAGATAGCGCGCCAGACCATCGACCATCGCCGCCAGTTCCCCATGGGAAATGTCGCGCCGCGCGGCGCCGGTCAGATCGATCAGCGCCAGCGCCTCTGCCGGGTGATCCATGGCCTGTGCCGCCATATTGAGCCGCTCTGGCAGATCCCAGCGACCATCGGGCGTCAGCCCCGGTATGCTACTGTAGTCCTGCATAGTCAGATCTTCCTAAAATGCATGGCAGGCATGCGCGTTTTGTGGTGCATTTCAAAGGCTCGGCACAAACCTGCTTGATCCAGATCAGAGACGTTTTCGCCTCCATGGCGCATGATCCCGGCGTACTCGAAAGAAAAGGGATCTTCCCCATGAAACGCATCGTTTCCGCCCTCGCCCTCTC
Organism: Pseudophaeobacter sp. 1A09344; assembly: GCF_041008745.1. Classification (NCBI taxonomy): domain Bacteria; kingdom Pseudomonadati; phylum Pseudomonadota; class Alphaproteobacteria; order Rhodobacterales; family Roseobacteraceae; genus Pseudophaeobacter; species Pseudophaeobacter sp. 1A09344. Next base: position 101,765 of record NZ_JAXGFS010000001.1, on the reverse strand, counting down.
TGCTGCATGCGCCGCCTTTGCGGCCCCGGCCCTTGCCCAGTCGCAAGGCGACTGGACCTTCGGTGCAGGGATCGCCAACGTGAACCCCAAATCGAACAACGGCACGTTGGCCGGGGGTGCCGCAACGGTCAGCGATGAAACGCAACTGTCGCTGACAGTTGAATATTTCATCCGCGACAACCTTGGCATCGAACTCCTGGTCGCGACCCCGTTCGAGCATGACGTCACCATCGCCGGTGTCGGCTATGCCGGTTCGACCAAGCAGTTGCCGCCGACCCTGTCGCTGAACTACCACTTCCCGACCAACAGCAAGATCACGCCCTTCGTCGGCATTGGTGTGAACTACACCACCTTCTTTGAAGAAAGCTCGCCGCTTGGCGTGCTGAACCTTGATGACAGCTGGGGCCTTGCGCTCAACGCTGGTGCGGACTGGCAAGTGTCGGACAACGGTGCGCTGCGCCTGAACGTGCGCTACATGGATATCGAGACCGACGCCTTCCTGAACGGTGCCGCGATCGGTACCGCCGAGATTGATCCGGTTGTTGTGGGTGTTGCCTACGTCCACCGCTTCTGACCCTCTGATCCGGTTTCCCGGGCGGGCGCTGCCGCCTGCCCGGACCACAGACAAGCCCGCGTGCCTTCCCTCGGTCACGCGGGCTTACTGCTTTTACATGGTTGCCATCAGCTCGCGGCCGATCAGCATGCGGCGGATTTCCGAAGTGCCCGCGCCGATTTCCATCAGCTTGGCATCGCGGAAGATCCGGCCCACCGGATTGTCAGACAGATAACCGGCACCGCCAAAGGCCTGCACCGCCTGGTGCGCCTGCACCATTGCCTGCTCAGAGGCATAAAGGCAGCAAGCCGCCGCGTCCTGGCGCGTCACCGTGCCATTGTCGCAGGCCTTGGCCACTTCGTAGATGTAGGCGCGCGAGGAATTCATCGCCGTGTACATATCGGCGATCTTGCCCTGCATCAGCTGGAAGCTTCCGATCGGCTTGCCGAACTGTTTGCGTTCTTTCATGTAGGGCATCATCTCGTCCATGCAGGCGGCGATGATACCGCTGCCGATGCCCGCCAGAACCACGCGTTCGTAATCAAGGCCGGACATCAGAACCTGAACGCCCTTCCCCTCTTCCCCCAGCACGTTCTCAAACGGCACTTCGCAGTCCTCAAAGATCAGCTCGCCGGTGTTGGAGCCGCGCATGCCCAGCTTGTCGAAATGCACCGAGGTCGAGAAACCTTTGAACTCTTTCTCGATCAGGAAGGCGGTGATGCCCTTGGAGCCTGCTTCGGGATCGGTCTTGGCGTAGACCACCAGCGTGTCGGCATCGGGGCCGTTGGTGATCCAGTATTTGTTACCGTTGAGGCGATAGTGATCGTTGCGTTTTTCGGCCCGCAGGGACATCGATACAACGTCAGAGCCAGCGCCCGCTTCGGACATGGCCAGCGCGCCGACGTGTTCACCCGAAATCAGCCGGGGCAGGTATTTCTTCTTCTGCTCGGCATTGCCGTTCAGCTTGATCTGGTTGACGCAGAGGTTGGAATGCGCGCCATAGGACAAGGACACCGAGGCGCTGGCGCGGGCAATTTCCTCGACCGCGATGGTATGGGCCAGATAGGACATCCCGGCTCCGCCGAATTCCTCGGGGACGGTGATACCCAGAAGACCGAGCTCACCCATCTCCTGCCACAGCTCGGCGGGGAATTCGTTCTTCTGATCGATCTCCTGCGCCATCGGCTTGACGCGCTCTTGCGCCCAGCGGTGCACCATGTCGCGCAGGGCGTTTACATCTTCGCCCAGATCAAAAGTCATGCTTGCGTTGAACATCTCGCGTCTCCTCCCGAGTCATCGCGAATTATTTGAACATGTGTTCATTTATTGCCGGCAAGCCACCACAGGTCAAGAGGTCACGTTGGGACACGAAAAGGCCGGACCCTGTCGGGGCCCGGCCAGTCGGAGTTGATTGCTGCAGGAAACAGCCTCAGCTGTGGATCAGGCGCCCTGAAACACTGCGCCAACCTCGGCGCGGATGATGCGAGCGATCTGGGCGCAGTCCTCAAGGCTGAAAGTCAGCGGAACCCGCATATCGACGATCCCCGCCAGAATGCGATCACTTTTGGGCAGCGACGGCGTCTCGGCGTAGCGCCAGCTGTCATAGCGGGAGGTAAAGGCCACGGGTTGCGGTTCACCAAACCACTTCAGCTCAACCCCTCGGGCGGCGCAGCGGCGCAGGACTTCCTGCACCCGGTCCGCAGCCCAATCCAGCAACAGAAACTGGATAGAGGAGCCGACATAGGTTTCCGCAGCCGGGCGCTCCACCACGGTCAGACCCGGCGTGCCGCGCACCCCGGCTTCGACCTCCCTATAGCGTTCATTCCAGCGGGCGACCTGCACCTCCAGATCGCGCAGCTGGGGCCGCAGGATCGCGGCCCTCAGATTATCCATCCGTCCGGAAATATTCGGGGTTTCATATTTCACCCGTTCGAACACCTCGGGCTCCGGCGCAGCCAGATGACGGCCATAAAGCATGTAGGAACCAGACAGGATGATAGCCCGCGCGGCGATCTCCTCATCATCGGTGATCAGCAGCCCGCCCTCGCCCGAGTTCACGTGCTTGTAGGTCTGGCAGGAATAGCAGCCCACCGCGCCATGCCGACCCGAAAGCGTGCCATTCCAGGCCGCCCCCATGGTGTGGGCGCAATCCTCGATCACGGTGATCCCGGCGTCGTTGCAGATCTCCATCAGCCGGTCCATGTCACACAGATGCCCGCGCATATGGCTCAGCATCAGCACATCCGCCTGATCCGCCTTGGCGGCCAGATCCTCCAGATCGATGGTCAGATCCTCGGTCACATCCACATAGACCGGCGTGGCGCCGACAGCTGCGATGGAGCCCGGCACCGGCGCGAGGGTAAAGGCATTGGTCAGCACCCGGTCGCCATGTTTCACGCCAACCGCTCTTAGCGCGGTGGCCAGTGCGTAGCCGCCCGAAGCAACCGCCAGACAGTATTTCGCCCCCATCTGATCGGCGAATTCGCGCTCCAGCAGCGCGGTCTCTCCGGCCTCGTCGCCCGCAACATTGTAGCGGTGCAGACGGCCATGGCGCAGTACCTCCATCGCGGCGGAAATCGCCTCTTCTGGGATGGGTTCCTGCTGGGTGAAACTGCCAGTGAAAATCTCGCTCATGGCCTGTTTGTGAGCGCGGCCAGCTGCGGGGTCAAGGGGGAAGCCGCTGTCGCGCCCGGTTTCAGACGCGCGCGGAAGGCCATCAGATCATCAGGGCAGCAATTCCGCCACCACCCCGGGCAGATCTTCATACCGGTGCAGCAGCGCCTCGGGTTTCAGCGCCGCCATGTCATCGCCTGCAGGACCGAAGGTGACGAGAACCGAGGGCACGCCCGCAGCGGCGGATGTATTGCGGTCGGTATCACTGTCGCCAATCAGAACGGTGCGCGCGGGGTCACCGCCCGCGCGGCGGGCCGCTTCGAACAACGGCGCGGGATCGGGTTTGCGCACCGGCAGCGTATCGGCACCGACAAGCGAGGCAAAGGCACCGCGCACGCCAAGGGATTGCATCAGTTGCTCGGCCAGCGCCTCGGGCTTGTTGGTGCAGATGCCCACACCATATCCCGCCAGTTTCAACGCCTCGACGGCATCCATCGCGCCGGGATACAGAACGGTGTGGTGATCGATTGCGCCTTTGTACGCCTCCAGCAGCACGGGATAAAAGGCTTCGACGGTAGCGTCGTCGTATTCATTGACCCGCTTCAGCCCCTCGGTCAGCATCCGCTTGCCGCCGCGCAGGGCAATCGCCGCGTCGCCCGGACGGGTCAGCAGATCACCATGGCCCATCTGGCGGAAACAGGCATTGGCCGCTGCCAGCAAATCCCCCGACGTGTCCGCCAGAGTACCATCCAGATCAAAGATCACTGTCCGCATATCGTCCCCTTTCGGCGCATTTCCGCCGCATGATGTTGCAAGCCGCAACCTAGTTTGATGGCGCAATGGCTTGCGCACCCACTGTTAGCGGATAAAACGGGGGCGCTGAAAAGACAAAGAGAAACATAACATGAGCACAGCCCTCGTCATCCTGGCCGCAGGCAAAGGCACGCGGATGAATTCGGATCTGCCTAAGGTCCTGCATCCCATCGCCCAGGCCCCTATGCTGGAACACGCCATGTCCGCCGGGCGCGCTTTGGAGCCGGAGCGGATCGTCGTGGTTGCCGGTCATGGCGCCGAAGCCGTGCGCGCCGCCGTGGCCGACATCGACGAGAGCGCCGAGGTTGTGCTGCAAGAGGAACAGCTGGGCACGGGTCACGCAGTGGATCAGGCAAGGGAGGCGCTGGCCGGGTTTGATGGCGATGCGGTGGTTCTTTATGGCGACACGCCTTTTGTCAGCGCCGAGACCATCACCCGCATGATCGAAGCGCGCGCACAGGCCGATCTGGTGGTTCTGGGTTTCGAGGCTGCTGACCCTGGCCGCTATGGGCGGCTTGTGATGGACGGCGACAGCCTGGAGCGGATCGTCGAGTTCAAGGACGCGAGCGAGACCGAACGCGCAATCACCTTCTGCAATTCCGGCCTGATGGCCTGCGCATCGCAGCTGATGTTCGACCTGATCGCCGAGATCGGCAACGACAACGCGGCGGGCGAATACTACCTCACCGATTTGGTGGAACTGGCCCGCGCCAAGGGCCTGCGCGTCACCGCCGTAGCCTGCGACGAGGCTGAAACGCTGGGTATCAACAGCCGCGCGGAACTGGCCCAGGCCGATGCGCTGTTCCAGAGCCGCGCCCGCGCCGAGGCGCTGGAAAATGGCGTCACCCTGATGGCGCCGGAAACCGTCTATTTCGCCTTTGACACCGTGGTCGGCCGCGATGCGGTCATCGAACCCAACGTGGTGTTCGGCCCTGGCGTCACGGTGGAAAGCGGCGCGTTGATCCGCGCCTTTTCGCATCTCGAAGGCTGCCACGTCAGCCGCGGCGCCAAGGTCGGCCCCTATGCCCGCCTGCGCCCCGGCGCCGAACTGGCAGAAGACACCCATATCGGCAACTTCGTCGAGATCAAGAACGCCGAAATCGCTGCTGGTGCCAAGGTCAATCATCTCTCTTACGTGGGCGATGCCTCGGTCGGCGAAGCCACCAATATCGGGGCCGGCACCATCACCTGCAACTATGATGGCGTAATGAAGCACCGGACCGAAATCGGCGCCCGCAGCTTCATCGGCTCCAACACCCTTCTGGTGGCGCCGGTGCGCATCGGCGATGAGGCAATGACCGCCAGCGGCACCGTGGTGACAAAGAACGTTGACGATGGTGATCTGGCAATCTCGCGCAGCGCCCAGGAAAACAAACCCGGCCGCGCGCGAAAACTGATGGACATGCTGCGCGCCAAGAAGGCCCGCAAGGCAAAAGGAGGCGCGTAATGTGCGGAATCGTCGGAGTTCTTGGCAATCATGAAGCCGCGCCCCTGCTGGTGGAGGCGCTGAAGCGGCTGGAATACCGCGGCTATGACAGTGCGGGTATTGCCACCGTCAACGACGGCAAGCTGGAACGCCGCCGCGCTGTCGGCAAGCTGGTCAACCTCAGCGACCTGCTGGTGCATGAGCCGCTGGCGGGAAAATCCGGCATCGGCCACACCCGCTGGGCCACCCACGGCGAACCTTCGGTCAACAACGCGCACCCGCATCGTGCCGGCGCAGTGTCGGTCGTGCACAATGGCATCATCGAAAACTACCGCGACCTGCGCGCGGAACTGGCCAAGGAAGGGATCGAGTTTCAGACCGAAACCGATACCGAAACCGTCGCGCTGATGACAGAGCGCTACATGCGCGGTGGGCTGTCCGCCGCCGAGGCCGCACAGAAAACCCTGTCACGGCTGGAGGGCGCCTTCGCCCTCGCCTTCCTGTTCGACGGCGAAGAGGATCTGATGGTGGCCGCCCGCAAGGGCTCGCCCTTGGCTATCGGACATGGCACCCGCGAAATGTTCGTCGGCAGCGATGCCATCGCCCTGGCGCCGCTTACGGACAAGATCACCTATCTTGAGGAAGGCGACTGCGCCGTCCTGACCCGCAGCAGCCTGGAGATCCGCGACGCAAACGGGGATCTGGCGAACCGCGAAATGCGCACCATTCAGATAGACGCAGCACAGGTCGACAAGGCCGGGCATAAGCATTTCATGGCCAAGGAAATCGCCGAACAGCCCACGGTCATTGCCGAAGCCATCCGCCACTACCTGCCAGTCGGCGAAGACGCGGTGCACCTGCCAGGCGACGGGATCGATTTCACAAAAATCGACCGGCTGACACTGGTCGCCTGTGGCACCGCCTTTTATGCCTGCCTCACTGCGAAATACTGGTTCGAAAAACTGGCCCGCATTCCGGTCGAGGTCGATATCGCCTCCGAGTTCCGCTATCGCGAACCACCGATCCCCGGTCGCACTGCCGCACTGTTTGTTTCCCAATCGGGCGAGACCGCAGATACCCTCGCCGCCCTGCGTTATTGCAAGGACAAGGCAGATCAGATCCTGTCGGTGGTCAATGTCCCCGAAAGCTCCATCGCCCGCGAGAGCGATCTGGCCCTGCCGATCCATGCTGGCGTCGAAATCGGGGTCGCCTCGACCAAGGCCTTTACCTGCCAGCTGAGCGTGCTGTTGATGCTGGCCCTCAAGGCCGCAACCGACCGGGGCGAAATCGGCGAAGAGGAGCTGCAGGCGCATGTCTCCGCTCTGCGCGGGCTTCCGAACGTCATGTCTGCTGCACTGGAGCAGAACGAGGCGATCCGTCAGGCCTCCCTGAAGCTCAGCGAAGCGCGGGATGTGCTGTTCCTGGGCCGGGGGCTGATGTTCCCGCTGGCGCTCGAAGGCGCGCTGAAACTGAAGGAAATCAGCTACATCCACGCCGAAGCCTATGCCTCGGGGGAATTGAAACACGGCCCCATCGCGCTCATCGACAACAACATGCCGGTCGTGGTTCTCGCCCCGCGGGACGATCTTTTCGACAAATCGGTCTCCAACATGCAGGAAGTCATGGCGCGCAAGGGCAAGGTGATGCTGGTCTCGGATGCCGAAGGTCTGGCCGAGGCGGGTGACGAGGTCTGGCAGGCAATCCGCATGCCGCAGGTCCACGACAGCCTGTCGCCGATCCTTTACGCCCTGCCCGCGCAGATGCTGGCCTATCACACCGCCGTGGCCAAGGGCACCGATGTGGACCAGCCGCGCAACCTCGCCAAATCCGTGACAGTGGAATGATCCGATGACGCTGGACGAGGCGCTGGCGCAGCTGCGCGCCCTGATCGAACCGGGCCGCGCCGAGCAGATGGCGGCCTATCACAAGCAGAACCGGGAGGTTCTGGGTATCCCGAACCCGGCGCTCAACGAACTGACCAAGGGTTGGCGGCAGAGCCTCACGGTGGAAGAGCGCGTCGCCCTTGCCGATGCCCTGTGGAATACGGACATCTTCGAGGGGCGCCTCGCTGCCGCCAAACTGCTAACCCAGGCCCGGATCAAGGGCGACGACGCCGCCTGGGCGTTGATCTGTTCCTGGGTGCCACAGTTCGATAGCTGGGCCATCGCCGACCATGCCTGCATGGCGGCGCAGAAACGGCTGGTGGCGCATCCCGCCCGGCTGGACGATGTTGAGACCTGGACGCAGTCCGAACATATGTGGACCCGCCGGGCCGCATTGGTCGCCACCCTGCCCTGGGCCAAGATGAACAATCTCAAACCCGCCGATCAGGCCCGGCGGGCGCGGATCATCACATGGGCGGCAGGCTATGTGCCAGACCGCGACTGGTTCATTCAGAAAGCCATCGCTTGGTGGCTGCGCGATCTTAGCAAACACGATGCAGAGGCCACCCGTATCTTTCTGGCGACCCATGGCGATGCGATGAAACCCTTTGCCCGCAAGGAAGCCGGGAAATACCTTCGCAACGAGGCGCCAAAGGCAGGCTAATCCACGGGTTTGGTTCACCGGTCAGTTGGCCCGTCAGTTGGCCGGGCGCACCTGTAGCTCAACCAGCTCGGTCAAAGGCAGACCAAGCGCCCGCATTGCAGCGATGGACACCCGGGCGCTGCCCCCGTTTGCCGCCGGTTTCAGCGTCACCTGCACCTCTGCACCGCTGGCGCTGCGCAATACCGCCTGTTGCTCGGTGCCGACCAAAGAGGTCTCCATCCACAGTCCCGGAACCGCCGGATCCCCCAGCGAGGCGACCACCTGCTCGGTGCCGGTGAAGATTGAGGACGCCGCAGGCGCCTCAGCCTCGGACACCATATCCTCCTCCACAGCATCCGGCACCGTCAGGGCGCCACCGGTTGCATCCAGCGGCGCGCCAGTCACGGGCGCTGCGGTCGGCGCCGGGGTGCTGCTTGCGGCCTGTCCACGCAGGTCGGGAAAGTCCAAATTCCCGCAACCGGCAAGCAGCAGCAGGGACAGGGACAATGGCAGGGCGGCGGAGCATGAGACTGTGATACGCATGGCCGTAAATCTATTGGCGCACACAGATCTTTACCAGCAGGAAAATGCACTCCCCTCTTGTCGCAGGCAAGGCGCCGCTTTACCTATGCTGTCATGACTGCTCCGCTGATCGATCCCTTCGCCCGCGCCATCACCTACCTGCGCGTCTCGGTTACTGACCGTTGTGACTTCCGCTGCGTCTATTGCATGTCGGAAAACATGACCTTTCTGCCCAAGAAAGAACTGCTGACGCTGGAGGAACTGGACCGGCTGTGTTCGACCTTTGTCGGCATGGGCGTGGAAAAGCTGCGCATCACCGGCGGTGAGCCTCTGGTGCGGCGCGATATCATGACCTTCTTCCGCGGCATGACCCGGCATCTGGACAGCGGCGCCCTCAAGGAACTGACGCTGACCACCAACGGCTCGCAGCTGGAGAAATACGCCCAGGATCTGTTTGATGCTGGGGTACGCCGGGTCAATATCTCGCTCGATACGCTGGACGAGCAGAAATTCGCGGCAGTCACCCGCTGGGGCCGCCTGCCGCAGGTCATGCGTGGCATCGATGCGGCGCAAAAAGCGGGCCTCAGGGTCAAGATCAACGCCGTGGCGCTGAAAGGTTTTAACGAACCGGAGCTGCCCGAGATCACCCGCTGGTGCGCCTCGCGCGATATTGATCTCACGTGGATCGAGGTCATGCCCATGGGCGATATCGGCAATGAGGACCGCCTGGACCAATACTGGTCGCTCAAGGACGTGCGGCGCGAATACGAAAATCACTATACCGTGACCGATCTGGCGGAACGCAGCGGCGGCCCGGCCCGCTATGTGCGGCTGGAAGAGACCGGTCAGAAGATCGGTTTCATCACCCCGCTTAGCCATAATTTCTGCGAAAGCTGTAACCGGGTGCGCCTGACCTGCACCGGCGAGCTTTACATGTGCCTGGGTCAGGAAGACATGGCCGATCTGCGCGCGCCCCTGCGCGACCACCCGGACAGCGAGGCCCCGCTCGAAGAAGCGATCCGCGCCGCGATCAACCTCAAACCCAAGGGCCATGATTTCGATTACTCCCGGCAGACGCCCGGCGGCCAGATGTCCCGCCACATGAGCCACACCGGCGGCTGAGATGACCAGCCAAGGTTCTGGCGGCAAGGCGACGGCTCTGTTTCACGCCTACCAGGCCGTCACCGCGCTGATTGCGCCCTTTGCCTACCGCAAGGTTGCCGCAAAACTGGCGGCGCAGGGTGTGTCCCCGCAGCGCCAGCGCGAGCGTCTGGGCCATGCCAGCCAGCCACGCCCCACCCTGCCCTCCGGTGCGCCGCTGATCTGGTTTCACGGCGCCTCGGTCGGGGAGAGCCTGGCCGCGATCACCCTGATCAACCGGCTCGCGGAAAAACGCAGCGACGCGCGCTTCCTTCTGACCTCGGGCACCGCCACCTCGGCTGCGGTCGCTGAAAAGCGGTTGCCAAAGGGCGCGATACATCAGTTTGCCCCACTGGATGCGGCCGGACCGGTGCGCAGGTTCCTCGATCACTGGCGCCCCGATGCCGGGATCTTCGTCGAAAGCGAACTCTGGCCTGTCACCCTCAGCGCCGCTCATAAGCGCGGCACCCGGCTGGCGCTGGTCAATGCCCGTCTGTCCGACCGCTCGGTCCGCAGCTGGCAGAAGCGCGCCGCTACCGCCCGTTTCATCCTGTCGCGTTTCGATCTGCTGCTAAGCCAGAACGATCACATGGCACAGAACCTTATTTCGCTTGGCGCCGATACCGCGCGGGTGCAGCCCGGTGGCAACCTCAAGGCCGGGGCTGCCGCCCTGCCGGTTGACGCGGCGGCGGTGGAGGCACTGCGATCCGACGTCGGTGCGCGGCCGGTGTGGATTGCCTCATCGACCCACGACGGCGAGGAAGAGACTATTCTTGCTGCTCATCGCACCCTGCTGGACCGTTTTCCCGATTTGTGCCTGGTGCTGATCCCGCGCCACCCGGAACGCAGTGACAAGGTTGCCGAACTCATCCGCGACGCCGAGTTGACCTTCGCGCGGCGCAGCAAGGGAGAAGCGATCACCCCGCGGACGCAGGTCTATCTGGCCGACACGCTGGGCGAGCTGGGCACATTCTACGCGCTGTCTCCGTTGGTGTTTCTGGGAGGCTCTCTGCGGCCTATTGGCGGGCATAATCCGTTTGAAGTGGCACAGGCAGGCGCCGCCGTGATCACCGGTCCCGGCACCAGTAATTTCACCGAGACCTTCCCGCCGCTGATCGCCGCTGGCGGTGCGGTCGAAGTGCAGGACGCACCCCAACTGGCGGGGGCCGTACAGCACTGGCTGGATGACCCCAAAGCCCTTCAGACCGCCTGCACGGCTGCCTCCGGCTTTGCCAGATCACAAGCGCAGGAGCTGGATGGCGTGGCGGATCTTCTGATCGACCGGCTGGGGCTTGGGGCCAAAGGGACACATCCCGATGCCTGAGCTCTTCGTCACCAATTTCAACCGTAATTTCACCGGGGTTTCGGCCACCGCCGCCAATGTGATCCGCCAGCAGGCAAACACCCATGATCTGCGGCTGGTGGGCCGCCCCCTGCCCGGCTGCCCGGCCCCGATTACCACGGCCGAGGCGCGGCGCCTATGCAGGAACGCCCCGGACGGCAAACCCTTCGCCATCTGGCACGTGCGGCGCAATACGGAAATGCGCGCGGCGATCTGGGCGCGGGATGTGCTGCGCCTTCCGATCCGCATCGTCTTTACCTCGGCGGCGCAGCGGCGGCATTCGGCCCTGCCGCGCTGGCTGATCAGCCGGATGGATGCGGTGGTGGCGACCACGGACAAGGCTACTGAATTCGTACCGCACGTGCGCGCGGTGGTGCCGCATGGGGTAGACACCGATCTGTTCCAGCCAGCAGACAACCGCGACACCGCCTGGGCGGCGCTGGGATATGGCGGAACCCGCGGCATCGCTACGGTTGGCCGTATCCGCCCGGAAAAGGGCACCGATGTCTTTGTCGATGCGATGATCGACCTCCTGCCCACCCTGCCCGGCGCCGTGGCGCTGGTGATTGGCCGCGCGGCGCGTGAACATCAGGGATTTCTGAAGGATCTGAAATCCCGCATCGCTGCTGCGGGTCTAGGTGATCGTATCCTGTTTCCCGGCGAAATCCCCGCCGCAGATCTGCCGCCGCTGATGCGGGCGTTGTCACTGGTAATGCAACTGCCCCGCTACGAAGGCTATGGCATGGCTCCGCTGGAAGGTATGGCCAGCGGCGTGCCCTTTGTGGGGGCCGAGGCTGGATACTACCGCGCCTTTTCGGCCCAGGGCAAAAGCGGCGTGATCGTACCGCTTGAGGCCGCGCAAGCCGGAGCCGAAGCTGCCCGCGCGATCCTAAGCGATCCGGCGCGCCATGTGCAGATGGCACGGGATGCCCGCGACATCGCCCTGCACAGTTTCAGCGCCCGGACTGAAGCAGATGGGATCGAAGCGGTCTATCAGGCGCTCTGGTCCGAAGGCTGAACATGAAAAAGGCCCGACGATCTGCCGGGCCTTCTTCTTTCAAAAAACTCAGCCTCTATCAGGCGGCGGGCATGCGCTGCTCGACGATGCCGGCCCACCAGCTGCAACCAGCCGGAATGGCCTCGTCGTTGAAGTTGTATTCCGGGTGGTGCACATCGGCGCTGTCGCCGTTGCCAACCAGGATATAGGCGCCGGGACGCTCTTCCAGCATATAGGCGAAGTCTTCGCCGCCCATGACCAGCGGCGCTTCATCGCAGTTGCCGGAGATATCGGACGCAACCTTGGCTGCGAATTCGGTCTGCTCTTCGTGGTTTACCATGACCGGATAACCGCGGTTGTAGGTGACGTCGGCCGTGCCGCCAAAGGTCGCTGCAACGCCTGCGCAGATTTCCTTGATCCGCTTTTCGGCCAGATCGCGCATCTCTTTCGACATGGTGCGCACGGTGCCTTTGATCTGAACCCGCTGCGGGATCACGTTGAATGCCTTGGAAGAGGTCTCGAATGAGGTCACCGAGACAACCACGCGATCCACCGGATCGGCATTGCGCGATGCGATGGTCTGCAGCGCCAGAACCGCCTGAGCGGTCATCACGGTGGTGTCGATGGTCTCATGCGGTTTCGCCGCATGGCCGCCGCGTCCCTCAAAGGTGATGTCAAAGGTGTCGGTCGCGGCAAAAAAGGCACCGGGGCGGATCGAGAAGCTGCCGATCGGTTTACCCGGCCAGTTGTGCATGCCGTAGACTTCCTGGATGTTCCAGCGCTCCATCATGCCGTCGTCGCACATCTCCTTGCCGCCGCCGCCGCCTTCTTCGGCGGGCTGGAAGATCACCACAACGGTGCCATCAAAGTTGCGGGTCTCGGACAGGTATTTGGCAGCGCCCAGCAGCATTGCGGTGTGGCCGTCATGGCCGCAGGCGTGCATGGCATTGGCGGTTTTGGAGGCATACTCAAGCCCGGTCTGCTCGTGGATCGGCAGCGCGTCCATATCGGCGCGCAACCCGATGACCTTGCCCGAGGTGTCGGACTTGCCCTTGATCACGCCGACAACGCCGGTGCGGCCGATGCCGGTGACGATCTCGTCGCAGCCGAATTCCTTCAGCTTGTCTGCCACCAGCGCCGAAGTGCGGTGGGTTTCGAACAGGATTTCGGGGTTCTCGTGAAGATCACGGCGCCAGGCGGTGATTTCCTCCTGAAGCTCGGCAAAACGGTTCTTGACCGGCATAGTGTCACTCCTTGTTTTTATCATGTGCGGCGCCACATGCGCCGCCGGGTTTGCTGTCGCAGGCGCCATAGGCACCCGCGAGGGTCCGCGGCCGGATCAGGCCGCGGGCATTCTGCCTTCGACGATTTCCGCAAACCAGCTGATGCCGGCCGGGATGATCTCGTCGTTGAAATCGTATTCCGGGTGATGCAGGCCCGCGCTGGGGCCGTTGCCCAGACGGATCATCGCCCCGGGGCGCTCCTGCAGCATAAAGGAAAAGTCCTCACCGCCCATCAGGATCGGCACATCCTCGCAGATACCAACCGCCTGCGCCGCGGCGCGGGCGTATTCCGTGGCCGCATCATCGTTGATGGTGACCGGCACGCCGATGCGCATTTCCAGCTCGACCGAGCCGCCAAAGGTCGCTGCCACGCCTTCGGCGATTTCCTTGATCCGCTTTGGGATCATCGCGCGCACGTCTTCGGAGTGGGTGCGGATGGTGCCGCGGACCTCTGCCTTGTCGGGGATCACGTTGAACGCCTTGGAAGAGGTTTCGGCGCTGGTCAGCGACATCACCGCCTTCTCCACCGGATCCATGTTGCGCGAAACGATGGTCTGCAACGCGGTGATCATATGGCACATCATCACCGTGGTATCGACGGTCATGTTCGGCTTGGCGCCATGGCCGCCGCGCCCGCTCAGATGCAGGGTGAATTCGTCGACCGAAGCCAGGATCGGCCCGGGACGGATGGCAAATGTGCCTGCTTCGATGCCGGGGCTGTTGTGGATGGCATAGACTTCGTCGATGCCGAAACGCTCCATCATCCCGTCTTTGACCATGGCCTCGCCGCCATTGCCGCCTTCTTCGGCAGGCTGGAAAATCATCACAGCGGTACCGTCAAAATTGCGGGTCTCCGCAAGGTATTTGGCTGCTCCCAGCAGCATTGCGGTGTGACCGTCATGGCCGCAGGCGTGCATCGCGTTGGGGATCTTGGAGGCATGCGGCAGGCCGGTCTGTTCCTGCATTGGCAGCGCGTCCATATCGGCGCGCAGACCGATGGCACGCCCCTTGCTGTCGCTCTTGCCGCGGATCACCGCAACGACGCCGGTGCGGCCGATCCCGGTCACGACCTCATCACAGCCAAATTCTTTCAGCTTTTCCGCCACCAGGGCAGAGGTGCGGTGGGTGTCGTAAAGGATCTCGGGGTTTTCGTGGATGTCGCGGCGCCAGGCTGCGACCTCTTTCTGAAACTCTGCGGCGCGGTTCTTGACTGGCATTCTCGATCTCCTCAGGCGGCGGGCATACGTCGTTCGACCAGTTCGGCGAACCAACTGCACCCCAGCGGGATGGCATTGTCGTCAAACACATAGGCCGGGTGGTGGCACATGGCGGTGTCGCCATTGCCGAGGAACATATAGGCGCCGGGGCGCTCCTCCAGCATATAGGCGAAGTCCTCGGACGGCATGATCGGGTCGGTGTTGTCGACCACATCGGCAGAGACTGCACGGGCAGCTTCGACGGCGTAACCTGTCTCTTCCTCGGTGTTGATGGTGACGGGATAGCCCGGCGACCATTCGACCTTTGCCTCGGCGCCATAGGCGGCAGCGACGTTTTCCGCGATCTGGCGAACCCAGCCTTCGGCCTGCTGACGGTACTCGGTATCGAGAGTGCGCACGGTGCCCTGCAGACGGGCGGAATGCGCAATCACGTTGGAGGCGGTGCTGTCGGTTTCAAAGGTGCCGACGGTCAGGACCACGCGTTTCACCGGGTTCACATTGCGCGACACGATGGAATGCAGCGACACCACGATCTGCGACGCCACCAAAGTCGTGTCGATGGCATCATGCGGCGCCGCCGCATGGCCGCCCTTGCCGGTCACGGTGATTTCGAATTCATCCGAGGACGCCAGCAGGGCCCCGGGGCGGATAGCAAACTGCCCGACGGGCAGGCCTGGCATATTGTGGAGACCATAGACCTCCTGAATACCCCAACGCTCCATCAGCCCGTCATCGCACATCGCCTTGCCGCCAGCGCCACCTTCTTCGGCAGGCTGGAAGATCAGCACGACCTTGCCATCAAAGTTGCGCGTCTCGGACAGGTATTTCGCCGCCCCCAGCAGGATCGAGGTGTGACCATCGTGGCCACAGGCGTGCATCACGCCCGGCGTTTTCGAGGCATAGTCGACACCCGAGGCTTCGGTGATGGGCAGCGCGTCCATGTCGGCGCGCAATCCGATGACCCGGCCCGAGGTGTTGGTCTTGCCTTCGATCACCGCGACGACGCCGGTGCGGCCGATGCCGGTGGTGATATCGGTGAGACCAAATTCCTTCAGCCGTTCCTCCACAAATCCGGCGGTCTTGTGAACCTCGTACATCAGTTCCGGATTCTCATGCAGGTGGCGGCGCCATTTGGTGATTTCATCCTGCAGATCGGCAAAACGGTTTTTGACTGGCATCCTGTTCCTCTTGCGTTGTGCCCGCACGGCTGCGGTTCCGGGGCACTGTCAGTCAATTAAGTTGCGTTAGCAAGTATCACAAGCAGACGAGTTGCCATGCAAAACGCGGCAAAGCGAACCAATTTTGGCCTCCGAAATTTCACACCCATTAAATCAATGATTTAACCCGAACCAATTTGCAGATTTGCACTACTGCATTGGTTCGCCCCCGCAAAAATATTTGTATTTGCACGAAATAGCGGCCCAGGGAGTGGGCTAATGAAAACGGGCTGCATCGCCCTGCGATACAGCCCGTCCGTGTTCAGAATATGCATCAGGCGCCCAAGCACCGTGCCCTTGGATCAGGCCGCCAGCCGGTCCACCAACTGCCGCATGAAATCGTGACCGGCGTTGAACTGAGCGACGGTGATGAATTCATTCGGCTGATGCGCCTGGGCAATATCGCCGGGGCCACAGATGACAGCGGAATAGCCCGCTTCCTGGAATTGCCCCGCTTCGGTGCCATAGCTGACCACGTGGGTGCCATTGTCCCCAGTGATCATCCGCACCAGCGTTTCCGCTGCGCCCTCCTGTTCGGGGACGAGGCCCGGAACGTTGAACTTCTTTTCGATCTCGATTCGCGCCTCCGGATGCACCGCCTGCATCTCGGCTTCGATGCGGCGCACCTCGGCCAGATAAGCCTCTTCCCAATCGGCAGCGTTTTCGCCAGGCACCACGCGGAAATCCATCACGAACCGGCAATCCTTGGCGGTGATGTTATGCGCCGTGCCACCTTCGATCATGCCGACGTGGCAGGTGGTATAGGGCGGCGTGAACATCGCCGGGATCTCTTCCGGCTCGGCAGCCGCATTTTCCGCATTACGGTGGTTAGCCCAGTCGATCAACCGCGCCCCCTGCATCACCGCGCTGACCCCGGTGTGCATCAGCGAGCTGTGCACCTCAAAACCGATCAGATGCGTGTCATAGCCGATACCGCCCTTGTGGCCGGTCACCGCCTTCATCGTCGACGGCTCGCCGACGATGACCGCGCCGCCCTTGGGCAGCACGGGCTGCATGGCCTCGATCATCGGCGGGGCGCCGGTGCAGCCAATTTCCTCGTCAAAGGACAGCGCCAACTGCAGCGGACGGTTGACGCCGCGCCGGTGCGCCTCGACCAGAGCCCAGATCGCCAGCGCGTCGAAGCCTTTCATGTCGCAGCAGCCGCGCCCGTAGTATTTGCCGTCACGCTCCACCACGGTGAAAGGATCGCTGTCCCAGGGCTGGCCGTCGACCGGCACCACATCGGTATGGCCGGACAGGACCACCGCCCCTTCGACCATCGGTCCGGCATGGGCAAAGACCGCAGCCTTGTGCGGCTGATCGGGATCGACCCAGCGGTGCGGCGTGATGCCATGGCTGCTCAGGTACTCTTCGACCCATTCGACCAGCGGCAGATTCGTGTCCCGGCTGACGGTGGGAAAGGAAACCAGTTTCTCCATCAGCTCCAGCGGCGTCAGAATATCAGCCACAGGATCAATACCCACTGTCGGTGGTCAGAACGAAATGGCCCGGCTCTAGCTCAAGGTACTCTGACGGCTCCGGCTTGTAGTCCGTGCCGTGAATGGGCGAGGGAATCGGTTTGAAGTTCAGATCCTTCTCGCTCTTGCGCTTGCGTGGATCGGCGATAGGCACGGCCTTCATCAGCGCCTGGGTATAGGCGTGCAGCGGGTTGGCAAAGACGCGGTCGCGCGGGCCGATTTCAACGATCCGGCCCAGATACATCACGCCCACCTGATGGCTGACGCGTTCGACGACGGCCATGTCGTGGCTGATGAACAAGAAGGACAGCCCCAATTCGGCCTGCAGTTCCATCATCAGGTTCAGAACCTGCGCCTGCACCGACACGTCCAGCGCCGAGACAGCCTCGTCCGCGACGATCAGTTTGGGATTGAGCGCCAGCGCCCGGGCAATGGCGATTCGCTGCCGCTGACCACCAGACATTTCATGCGGATAGCGGCGCATGAAGCTGCGCGGCAGGTGCACACGGTCGAACAGCGAGGCAACGCGATCCTGCAGTTCCGAGCCCGAGGCGAGCCCGTAGTTGCGCATCGGTTCAGCCACCTGATCCAAGAGCTGCATCTGCGGATTGAGCGAGGCAAAGGGATCCTGGAAAATCATCTGCATGTCGAGACGCGCCTTGTGCATCTGCGAGTTGCTGAGCCCCAGAATATCGCGCCCCTCGAAGTTTACCTGCCCCGACATGGGTTCGACCAGACGGAGAATCGAGCGTCCGGCGCTGGATTTACCACAACCGGATTCGCCGACCAGCGACAGGGTCTGGCCCTTGAACACCTTGAACGAGACGTCCTCGACCGCGTGCACATTGGCAACGGTACGGCGCAGCACCCCGCCTTTGACCGGGAAACGGGTGGTCAGGTTCTTAACCTCAAGAAGCACCTCATCGGTGCCCTTGATCGGTTCGATCTTCTGGTCCTCGACGCCCATCAGTTTCATCGGTTCGGGGTAGTCCTTACCGATCATTTCGCCCAGTTTTGGCACGGCGGCCAGCAGGGCGCGGGTATAGTCGTGCTGCGGGTTTTCAAAGATCTCGGTGACGGTGCCTTCTTCGACCTTGTTGCCGCGGAACATAACCACCACGCGGTCCGCCATTTGCGCCACAACCGCCATATCGTGGGTGATGAACATCACCGCAGTGCCGGTTTCCCGCTTCAGCCGGTCCATCAGGGCCAGAATTTCGGCCTGAATGGTCACATCAAGCGCGGTGGTCGGCTCATCCGCAATAAGAAGGCGCGGCTCACAGGCCATCGCCATCGCGATCACCACACGCTGACGCATACCCCCGGACAGCTCATGCGGGTATTGCTTCAGGCGCCGTTCGGGTTCGGGGATGCGCACCTGACGCAAAAGTTCCAGCGCCCGCTCTTCTGCCTGTTTTTTAGTCATGTTCTTGTGGATGCGCAGACCTTCGGTCAGTTGGCGCCCCACAGTGAACACCGGATTGAGCGCAGTCATCGGCTCCTGGAAGATCATCCCGATCTCGTTGCCGCGAATCTGCTTCATCATCTCCTGTTCGGCCTTGGCCAGGTCGGTGGTTTCACCGCCACGGCCATTGAACAGCAGTTCCCCACCCGCGATTTCGCCGCCGCCGAACTCGACGAGACGCATCAGGGAGAGGGAAGAAACCGATTTCCCCGAACCGGATTCGCCCACGATACAAACGGTTTCGCCCGGATTGACGTCAAACGAGACATCCTCAACCCCGACGACCGGGCCGTCCTTGGTCTGAAATTCGACCCGCAAGCCCTTAATTTGTGCAATTGGTTGGTCCAGCACCCCAGTCGTCCCCTTATCGGTAAATCGTTATCCGCTGCATCGTTGGCAGTCTTTCAAGGCCGAGATGTAAGCTGATCATTGAAGCTTCGTCAAACCAATGGGCGGCGTTAAGCGAAATTTTGGATCCGAAGGCTTGCAATTTCCGCAAACTCTGTTTCGATACCTCCCAGTGTCTGCCCGAGCAATCTGGCGCGCAGGACCGGCCATGGCCGAAGCTGGCGCATTAGATTTCAATCGTTTAACGCGTGGGGCGGAACGACGAACCATCCGCAATCTTGCGGCAACAGGCTGGGCCACGCATCGCCCGGCCGCAAAAAGACACAAGAACACCGTTTCTGTGTTCGACAAGGAGAGTGTGAAAATGAAACTCAAGACCCTTTTGATGGGGGCTATTGCTTCTGCAGCGCTTGCTCCGGCAGCGTTTGCCGAGCGTGGCGCCGACGGTCAGGTGAACATCATCTACTGGCAGGCGCCCTCGATCATGAACCCGTTCCTGTCGGGCGGCACCAAAGACGTTGAAGCCTCCTCGCTGGTCATCGAACCTCTGGCGCGCTACGACCCCAACGGTGCAATGGTTCCCTTCCTGGCCGAAGAGATCCCGACCGTCGCCAATGGCGGTGTGAGCGAAGACCTGACTTCCATCACTTGGAAGATCAAGGCGGGTCTCACCTGGTCTGATGGCACCCCCTTCACCTCCAAAGACGTGAAGTTCACCTACGACTACTGCACCCATCCCGAAGGCGGCTGCGCGCAGGTCACCAAATTCGAAGGCGTGACCTCGGTCGAAACACCCGACGATCTGACCGTCAAGGTCACTTTCGAAGGCCCGACCCCCTTCCCTTACGGCCCCTTCGTTGGCGGTGAAAGCCCGATCATCCAGGCCGCTCAGTTCGCCGAATGCCTGGGCGCCAAAGCCCCCGAGTGCACCGAGGCCAACTTCAGCCCGATCGGCACCGGTCCCTTCGTGGTCGACGAGTTCAAACCGAACGACGTGATCACCCTGTCGGCCAACCCGAACTACCGTGACCCGGCCAAACCGGCCTTCGCCAAGGTACTGTTCAAAGGTGGCGGCGACGCAACTGCGGCCGGTCGTGCCGTGATGGAAACCGGCGAATTCGATTACGCCTGGAACCTGCAGCTGGCACCCGATGTGATTGCCCAGATGGAAGCAGGCGGCAAAGGTGTTGCTGTGGCAGGCTTTGGCCCGCTGGTTGAGCGCATCATGCTGAACAACACCAACCCTGATCCGGCGCTTGGCCCGGACGAGCGTTCGGTTGTACGCCCGCACCCCTTCCTGAGCGATCCTGCGGTTTACAAAGCCATGTCCATGGCGATCGACCGCCCGCTGCTGGTTGAAATCGGTTACGGCAAAGCCGGTAAAGTGACCTGTAACTGGGTTCCCGCACCTGCCGTCTACGCAGCAGATATTGCTGGCTGTGACGTTCAGGACATCGCTGGCGCCAACAAGATGCTGGACGAAGCAGGCTACAAAGACACCAACGGTGACGGCGTTCGCGAAACTCCGGATGGCAAGCCGATGAAGGTTCTGTACCAGACTTCGACCAACGCCGTGCGTCAGGACTTCCAGGCCCTGATCAAACAGTGGTGGAGCGAGATCGGTATCGAAACCGAACTGCGTAACGTCAACGCATCCGTCTTCTTCGGTGGCGACCCGGGTTCCCCGGACACCTTCCAGAAGTTCTACGCGGACGTGGAAATGTACGCCAACACCTTCAACGGCACCGACCCGCAGTCCTACTTCGGCAACGGCCTGTGCGACAAGGCACCGACTCCGGCATCCCAGTGGCAGGGTGAGAACATCTCCCGCTTCTGTGACGAAGAGTTCGACGCTCTGCACGCTGAGCTGACCAAGACTGCCGATGCAGGCAAGCGCGCCGAAATCGGCCAGCAGCTGAACACGATGATCTTCGAAAAAGGTGGCATGATCCCGCTGGTTCACCGTGGTCGTCTGTCCGGTCAATCCAACACCCTGGGTGGCCACGTCCTGAACGTCTGGGACAGCGAACTCTGGGATGCGGCTGACTGGTACCGCATCAAGTAAGGCAGGCTAGCCTCTCCTGAGGCCCCGGTGTTCCACCGGGGCCTCTTGCCATTTACGCCCAGATCCGCTTTAGCGCGCGGGCATAATGGACCCGAGGCCTCCGGCCCTGCTTCCTAATTCTGAAATCGAACATCAAAGGCGCCCACCTGATGCTGACCTTTACAATCAGGCGACTGATCCTATCGGTTCCGACGCTGCTGTTCATCAGCCTCGTGATTTTCCTGCTGCTGGAGCTCGCCCCTGGCGATCCCATGGCGCAGGTCCCGCTGACCGTCCCCCCCGAAGTAAAAGAAAAGATGCGCGAGGCCCTTGGCCTTGGCCAACCCGCCCATATCCGGTTCTGGAAGTGGCTTGTGCAGTTCTTCTGGATCGAGCCGCAGGTCATGATTGACCACTACTTCGGCTCCAATTTTTCCGAAGGCGATCTGCGCGTGATTTCCTGGCAGACCCGTTCGCCCGTCATGGACATCGTGATCCAGCGTATGCCGCAGACCCTGTGGGTTGTCGGTACCGCCTATGTGGTTGCAATCCTGATCGCCCTGCCCATCGGGATCTACTCGGCCTACCGCCAATACAGCTGGTTCGACCAAATGGGCACCTTCGTGTCCATGGTCGGCTTCTCCGTGCCGCCGTTCTTCTCCGGCGTGCTGGTCATCGTGATCTTCTCGGTGCAGCTTGGATGGTTCCCGTCGATCTATGACACCACCCTGGTCGTTGACAGCTGGAACGCCTTCGTCAAACAGCTGCAACAGATGATCATGCCAGTCATGGTGCTGGCACTGCAGATCACCGCCCAGCTGAGCCGCTTCATGCGGGCCTCGATGCTGGACAACCTCAATCAGGACTACGTGCGCACCGCCCGTGCCAAGGGTCTGAGCGAATATACCGTGGTCATGGTGCACGTGCTGCGCAACTCGATGATCCCGGTTGTCACTGTGATCGCACTGGGGATCCCAGCGATCTTCGGCGGCGCCATCATCACCGAGCAGGTGTTCAAGGTGAACGGAATCGGTCAGCTTCTGATCGGCGCCATTCAGGCCAATGACCTGCCGATGGTGCAGACCCTGACCTTCATCTTCGCGGTGCTGATCGTGATGTTCAATCTGATCGCCGACGTACTGTACGGCATTCTTGACCCAAGGATCCGCTATGACTGAGCTGAGCAATCCTGTCCCGAGCAACCCGCCGCGCAGCCAATGGCTGGACGTGTGGGATCAGTTCAAATCTCACCGTGGCGCCCTGATGGGTGGGGCGCTGTTCCTGTTCATCATTCTGGCCGTGTATCTTGGCCCCATGTTCTGGGATATCGAAGCCACCCGGATCGATATCCGCGCGCGGAACCAGGGTCCAAGCTGGGCGCATCCCTTCGGCACCGACCAATTGGGCCGCGATATGCTGGCCCGGATGATGGCCGGTGGATCGACCTCCGTTTCGGTGGGTCTGACGGCCATGCTGCTGGCGCTGTTCCTGGGCTCCTTCGTGGGTGTTGTCGCGGGCTTTTTCAAGAAGCTGGACGGGCCGCTGATGCGTCTCACCGACCTGTTCCTTGCGCTGCCCCTGCTGCCGCTTCTGCTGGTGATGATGCTGTTGTTCCGCGAACCGCTGAACGCGGCCTTTGGCCCCGAACAGGGGATCTTCATCCTGATCGTGACCTCGATCGGCGTGACCAGCTGGATGCCCACGGCGCGGATCGTGCGTGGCGATGTGCTGGCCATCAAGGAGCGTGAATTCGTTCTGGCGGCCCGCTCCATCGGTACCTCGGATGGCAAGCTTATCACCCGACACATCCTGCCGAACGTGCTGTCGCCGATCATGGTCTCCGCGACGCTGGGGATCGCCACCGCGATCATCACCGAAAGCTCGCTGTCGTTCCTTGGTCTTGGCTTCCCGCCGGACTTCCCAACCTGGGGCCGTCTGCTGTTTGATGCCACCGACTATCTGCAGCAGTACCCTGAGCGCGTGTTCTGGCCCGGTATGGCGATCTCGCTGACCGTTCTCAGCGTCAACTATCTGGGTGACGGCCTGCGTGATGCGCTGGATCCGCGTATCCGGGGCCGCTGAGCCGCAAGTCAGACGGGACACACCCGCACATATTCAAATAAGAACATAACCACCGGCCGCCCCAACAGGGCGGCCGGTTTGTTTTGGGGCACCCCGCCCCATCTGGATTCATTTTCTGCCAGCCCTCCGCTACCGGGAACTTTGTCCTGCAGATACCCGTCGACAACTGCGATACTGGCCTTGCTCGCTTGGATATTTCGCGCCATTTCGGGAATAAGTTCCGATTTCCGGTATGGAGAGTATCATGTTCGAAACGTTCGGTTTTGAAGAGACCACCGCACGCCAGGCTTCTGTCCTGTTCGCGTTGGGGCTGGGCCTTGTCTTTGGCGCGCTGGCGCAATTGACCCGGTTCTGCCTGCGGCGCACCATTGACGGCAGTGACCGCCGCGAAGCCGCTGGCGTCTGGGCCATGGCGCTGGCCATTGCTGTGCTCGGCACCCAGGCCGCTGTCCTGCAGGGCTGGATCAGCTTTGACGATCACCGCCTACTCGCCGCAGATCTGTCGGTGCTGGCCGTCATCGCCGGTGGTCTGATGTTCGGTGCCGGCATGATCCTGACCCGGGGCTGCGTGTCCCGGCTGATGGTTCTCAGCGGCAGTGGCAACCTGCGCGCCCTGCTGGTGATCTCGGTCTTTGCGATCACCGCCCATGCCACGCTGAAGGGTGTTCTGGCGCCACTGCGCACCAGCCTTGGCGCCGTCACTGTTCCGCTTGGCGATTACGCGACGCTGGCGGCCCTGCCCGGCGGCGCGCTCGTCTGGGGACTGCTGATTGCGCTCGCCGCACTTGCCATTGCCCTGCGCTCCGGCAACCGTATCCCCGTGCTGGCTGGCGCGGCTGTGATTGGCCTGCTGGTCCCGCTGGCCTGGGTCGGCACTGGCTTTGTGCTGTTTGACGAATTCGATCCCATCGCGATGGAAAGCCTGTCCTTCACCGCGCCGTCTGCTGACACCCTGTTCTACGTCGTCGCCTCCAGCGCCGTCTCCGGCAGCTTTGGCACCGGTCTGGTGGGTGGCGTTCTGGTCGGCGCACTTGTTGCGGCCCTGCTGACCGGACAGTTCAAGTGGCAGAGCTTTGAAAGCCCCGCCCAGACAGGACGCTATCTGGCAGGTGCCGTGCTAATGGGCATCGGCGGCGTGCTGGCCGGTGGCTGCACCGTTGGCGCCGGTCTGGCCGGGGTTCCCACCCTTGGCGTGGCTGCCCTGCTGGCGATCCTGTCGATCCTGCTGGGCGGCAGCCTCACCCAGGTGCTGCTCAGTGCAGACCCTTCCGGATCCGCCGGACGGCAAGCCACACCAGCCCCACAACCGGCAGAGTGATCAGCGCGGTCATCATCCCCTTGCTGAGCCCCAGCGGCCCGGCAAGGGGATAAAGCGCATAGGACGCCAGCGACACCGCATAGTAGCTGATTGCCACCACAGACAGCCCCTCGACCGTATGCTGAAGCCGCAGCGCCATATCGGCGCGGCGGTCCATGCTTTCCAGCAAGGCCTGATTCTGCGCGCTGCGCTCCACATCCACCCGGGTGCGCAAAAGCTCCCCCGCCCTGCGTGCCCGATCAGCCAGCGTCACCAGCCGCTTTTCGGTGGACTTCACCGTACGCATGGCCGGCTCATAGCGGCGCAGCATGAATTCCGCGAAGGTCTGGAAGCCTTCCAGACGTTCCTCCCGCAACAGCCTGATCCGCAGGTTCACCAGCGCCTCATAAGCGCCGGTGGCGCCAAAGCGGAAGGCCGCCCGGGCGGCCATCGCCTCCAGCTCGGCCGAGACCGTCAGAAGGTGCGACAGGGTCTGTTCTGCCGGAACGCTGCTGCCGGTCATTTCCGCCATAATTTCACTCAGATGGGTGTCAAGCCCGCCGATGGTGGGCGACAGTCCCCGGGCACGGGAAAAGCCCAGCATCGACATGGCGCGATAGGTCTCGATCTCGCACAGGCGCTGCACGATGCGGCCAATCCTGCGGCTGCCGGTTTCGCGGTTCACGAAGGCAGCAAACCGCATGTGCCCCGCCGGATCGATCCGGAAATCCCCGGCCACCACCGCATTGTCATCCAGCACCTGCGACACCGCCATGCTTTCGGGCACCAGCCAGTCCTGCAGCTTTGATTTGATCTCCGCCGTGTCAGGACGTGGCAGGACACGGAGCATCAGTGAGGTGATCCGCTGCCCCGGCGCCTGTTCCAGCCAATCGCCAGGCAGCACCTCGAAATCAACCGGGTCAAAGGGCCGTTCGCTGACACCGTCACTGTAGAGCGTGTAGCTGACGAATTCGGTGTGCTGTTCCCACTTCAGGGTGTGGCGCCCCAGCTGGGCCGCATGATGGGTGGCGCCCGGTTTCGGGTGCGGCGCGCCGTGGCGGTCCAGCAGATCGATCAGATGCGCAAGATCCAAGCCGCGGTCCCGGTGCACGGCTTCCTCGGGCTGTTTCACCGCCAGATAGATCACGGTGCTTGGGCTTTTCATGGTCGGAAAAGGACGCGCGTGCAGCTCATTGGCAAGCTGATAGCGCAACGGGTGATCCTGGATCGGGGGCATCACGGTCTCCACTGGTACAGGGCGACCATAGCCAAAACCACAAGACCTGTAAAGAATACATGTAATTCAATACCTTAGCAGGATACAACAGTATACAACGCGGCCGCATGCGGCACAGGCTAGCCGCAGAATGCAGAAAAGGCGCCCCACAAGAGACGCCTTTCCCGAGTGTTACAGCCCGCAGGCCTGTGGAGTTGATCAGCTGATCTTGGTCAGCAGATCGTCCAGCGATTTTTTCGCATCGCCGTAGAACATCCGGGTGTTCTCTTTGTAGAACAGCGGGTTCTCGATGCCGGAGTAGCCGGTGCCCTGGCCGCGCTTGGACACGAAGACCTGCTTCGCCTTCCAGCATTCTAGAACCGGCATACCGGCGATGGGGCTGTTGGGGTCTTCCTGCGCAGCAGGGTTCACGATGTCATTGGAACCGATAACGATGGCCACATCAGTTTCCGGGAAGTCCTCGTTGATCTCGTCCATTTCCAGAACGATGTCATAAGGCACCTTCGCTTCGGCCAAGAGAACGTTCATGTGGCCCGGCAGACGACCCGCAACCGGGTGAATCGCAAAGCGCACGTTCTTGCCCTTGGCGCGCAGACGCTTGGTCAGCTCGGAAACCGACTGCTGTGCCTGTGCAACGGCCATGCCGTAGCCCGGGATGATGATGATGTTGTCGGCCTCTTCCAGAGCCTGCGCAACACCGTCGGCGTCGATCGCAACCTGTTCGCCCTCGACTTCCATCGCAGGACCCGAAGTGCCGCCAAAGCCGCCCAGGATCACCGAGATGAAGGAGCGGTTCATCGCCTTACACATGATGTAAGAGAGGATCGCACCCGAGGAGCCAACCAGCGCACCCACAACGATCAGCAGGTCGTTGCCAAGGGAGAAACCGATCGCAGCCGCAGCCCAGCCCGAGTAGCTGTTCAGCATCGAAACAACCACCGGCATGTCGGCGCCGCCGATGCCCATGATCAGGTGGTAGCCGATGAACAGCGCCATCAGGGTCATCAGGAACAGCGGCAACAGCGCACCGGTGTTGAAGTACCAGATCAGAGCCAGCAAAGAGATCGCCGCCGCGCCTGCATTCAGCATGTGACCGCCGGGCAGTTTCGTCGCTGCCGAGCCAACCTTGCCCGCCAGTTTGCCATAGGCAATGACAGAGCCGGTAAAGGTCACAGCACCAATGAAGATACCGAGGAACAGCTCGACCCGCAGGATAGCAATCTCGACGCCGTCCTTCTTGGCCAGCAGCTTGGCAAAGCCCTCAAGCGAAGACTTGGCGCTGTCGTCCATGGCCATAACGCGCCCCAGTTCTACATGGGCGATAAAGCCCACGAAAACCGCCGCCAGACCGACCAGCGAGTGCATCGCCGCAACCAGTTCCGGCATTTGGGTCATCTGCACCCGGTTGGCCAGGAAATAGCCGATGATGCCGCCACCTGCGATCAGCACCAGCGACAGCAGCCACAGGCCCGAACCGGGGCCGATCAGCGTAGCGAAAACCGCCAGCGCCATGCCCGCGATCCCGTACCAGACCGCACGTTTTGCGCTTTCCTGTCCCGACAGACCACCCAGCGAGAGGATGAAGAGAACAGCCGCGACCACATAGGCCGCCGTGGTAAATCCGTATTCCATCTGTTTTCCCTCGCTCTTAAGACTTCTGGAACATGGCGAGCATGCGCCGTGTCACAAGGAAGCCGCCGAAAATATTGATACCGGCCATGAAGACCGAGAGCGCTGCCAGCAGGATCACCAGGAAGGAGCCGGAGCCGATCTGCATCAGCGCGCCCAGGATGATGATCGAGGAGATCGCGTTGGTCACCGCCATCAGAGGTGTGTGCAGGCTGTGCGCCACGCCCCAGATCACCTGGAAGCCGACAAAGACCGCCAGAACGAAGACGATAAAGTGCTGCATGAAGCTGGCTGGAGCCACGAGCCCCACGCCCAAGAGCAGCGCTGCGCCGATCACCAAGAGGGTGACCTGTTGCTTGGTCTGCTGCTTGAAGGCGGCGATTTCCTGCGCGCGCTTTTCTTCCGCGGTCAGTTCTTTCGGCGCCTCGGGCTTCTTCTGCGCCGCGATGGCCTGAACCTTTGGCGGTGGCGGCGGGAAGGTGATTTCCTTGTCGAAAGTTACCGTTGCGCCGCGGATCACGTCGTCTTCCATGTCATGCACGATCTGACCGTCCTTTTCAGGGGTCAGGTCGGTCATCATGTGGCGGATGTTGGTCGCATAAAGCGTCGAGGACTGCGCGGCCATACGGCTCGGGAAGTCGGTGTAGCCGATGATGGTGACGCCGTTGTCTGTGACAACTTTCTCATCCATCACGGTGCCTTCGACGTTACCGCCCTTTTCGGCTGCAAGGTCGACGATGACCGAACCCGGCTTCATCGCCGCAACCATGTCCTCAAGCCACAGCTTGGGCGCTTCGCGGTTGGGGATCAGCGCGGTGGTGATCACAATGTCCACTTCCGGGGCCAGTTCGCGGAACTTCGCGAGCTGTGCTTCGCGGAACTCGGGGCTGGAGACGGCCGCATAGCCGCCGGTTGCCGCACCGTCCTGCTGTTCCTCTTCGAAATCGAGGTAGACGAATTCAGCGCCCATCGATTCGACCTGCTCCGCCACTTCGGGGCGCACGTCAAACGCATAGGTCACCGCACCAAGGCTGGTGGAAGCGCCGATGGCTGCCAGACCGGCCACACCTGCGCCAACGACCAGAACCTTCGCCGGGGGCACCTTGCCCGCAGCGGTGATCTGACCGGTGAAGAAGCGGCCAAAGTTGTTGCCTGCCTCGATCACAGCGCGATAGCCGGCGATGTTCGCCATCGAGGACAGCGCGTCCATCTTCTGCGCGCGGCTGATGCGCGGCACCATTTCCATGGCGATGACATTGGCGCCCTTGGAGCGCGCCAGTTCCAGGCCTTCCTCGTTGCCACCGGGGTTGAAGAAGGAGATCAGCGTCTTACCCGCTGTCATCCGCTTCAATTCAGTGTCAGTCGGAATGCGCACCTTGGCGACGATATCCGATGTCTTCCACAGCGCGGCTGCGGTTTTCACGATTTCGACGCCAGCCTCTTCATAGGCGGCATCGCTGAAACCGGCCAGCTGACCGGCACCGGTTTCGATGGCGCAGTCATAGCCCAGCTTTTGCAGCTGCTTGGCAGAGTCCGGCGTCATCGCGACGCGCGCCTCGCCTTTCATTACTTCCTTTGGTGTACCTATTCTCACCTTGTCGGTCCCCCTCGTCTTGCCCGTGCCAGCAAAGCACCGGGTACGGATCGCAAATATTTTGATTATCCTGCGCAACATTTTTGCGCAAGCGTTTCGCCGCGTCGCCGCATCATTTTGCCGCGACGCCGCATGAACTTTAGACCCAGCGGCGTACCTTTCCTTCGTAGCGCGCCCAGTCCTGACGGAATGTCCGCCGCATTCTGTTTTCTTCGGGTTCGATGAAGCGCCGTTCCAGAATCCAGACGAATATCGGCACCAGCGGCAAGGACAGCACCGCGTCAAACCGAAGGATAAGCCCGGCCAGAACCAGGATGTCGCCCAGATAAATGGGATTGCGGCTGCGGCTGAAGATCCCCGATTGCACCAAGCGGCTTGGTGTCTGGTGGGGAATGATGGTGGTGTGCTGGCGCCGCATCTCGACCACCGCAAGCAGCATCAGAAGGATGCCCCCCCCGACCAATATCCCACCAAGGAAATCCGCCCACGCCCCGCCAAAGGTCAGCCCATAGGGCAGATAACTGGCCTGCAGCCACGCCAGGATAAGGCAGGCAAACAACCAGACGGGAGGCATATCAATCCAGCGCATCAGGCGCACACCATCGCGATATCCGGGGCAGAGTACAAGTTCATCGAGCGCAAAGTCCTCTTATCCGGCCGACAGGTCCAGCCCGCGGCGCCGTTGTGCGCAAAGAAAAGGACAAAATGTCCAAAATGGCCCCAAAACGGCGAATCTGTTCCGGGATGCGGCATGATCCTGCACAATTCTACGGGCTTTCCTACGTATACTTTTGCATGCTGACCGGGTGCGGGGTCATTCCCACTCCATTTCCTCGAAGACCCGCCCGGCGTTCTTGGTGGCGAGTTCCTCGAAGGTATCGAGCCCCTTCCAGCGTTCCTGGTCCACATAGTAAGCGCCAGCCAGATCACCACCCTCGTCGATATGGGCGCCGATCTTCGCTCGCAGATCCGTGAGGTAGTCGTAGGTGTAGCGGCGCACCTGCGCGAGGTTGGTCGGATGGCCGTGCCCCGGGATCACATAGGTCGGGTTCAGCGGCTCCATCTTGGTCTCCCAGGTCTCCAGCCAGCAGGAGGTACAGGTCCCTTCAAAGATCGGCAGCATGCGTTCATGAAAGGCCATGTCACCGGCGATCAGCATGTTCCATTGCGGCAGCCAGACCTGCGTATCCCCCGGGTCATGCGCCGGTCCCATGTGCATGACCCTGATCTCTACTCCGCCAAGAGTCAGGTCGTAATTGTCCTCAAAACTTAGGTTTGGCGTCACGATCCGGGTGCCTTCGGCCTTGTCGCGGTTGTAGCGCTCCATGCCCTGCAGGATGAAATCGGCCTCTTCGGTGAAGGCTTCGATCGCATCCACATGCGCCAAAATATCGACGCCCTGATCGACCCAGTAGGAATTGCCGAGCATCGCATGGCCCTGGCCGTTTTCATTGATCACCAGAACCACCGGCTGATCGGTGACCGCCTTGATCTCATCGTGAAGCGCCGCCGCCAGACGCACCGAAGCGCCGCCGTTGATGACCACGACGCCCTCGTCGGTCACGATAAATGACAAATTGTTGTTGTGTCCTGAGTTCTCGTAGGTCGGCGGCGCGGTGGCTCCGATGGCGGAAAACACATGCGGGATCACCTCGACCGGCTTGGAGTACAGCTCGGATTGTGGGTACTGATCGGCAATGTCCTCGCTGGCCCATGCGGCGCCTGCGCTAAATGTCGCAATCAATGCAGCGGAAAAAATCGGTTTCATGGTGTCCTCCCAAAACAGCTGCGCAATAATTCACACTTATGAATATGATTGTAAATGGTCCCGGTGGAAAACCTTTGCCCAAGAGTACCGACACGGAATTGTGACGGGACGGCTTTCTTGCCCTGCCCCGGCATGCCGTTAGGCTGGACGCAAACACGGGAGGACCGAACAACATGACATCACAAGACACGACATCGCTGGCAGGAAAACATGCGCTGGTCACGGGCGGCGGCACCGGGATCGGCCTGGCCATCGCCCGCGCCCTGGCCGCGCAAGGCGCCGAAGTCACCATCACCGGGCGCCGCCAGGAGGTGCTGGAGGAGGTCGCCACCAAGGGGCTGCACCCCATGGCGATGGATGTGCGCGACGAAGACGACATCGTGACCAAGATCCAGGCCGCCGTCGATGCGCGGGGCCCGATCCAGATCTGCGTCGCAAATGCCGGCGTTGCCGAAGGCAAGGCGCTACACAAGACCACGCTCGATTTCTGGCGCAACATGATGGCGACCAATCTGGACGGTGCCTTCCTGACCATCCGCGAGTGTCTGAAATCCATGCGCGAAACCGATTGGGGCCGGGTAATCACCGTTTCCTCAATCGCGGGTCTGCGCGGGCTCAAGGGCGGTGCCTGCTATTCCGCCAGCAAACACGGCATGATCGGCCTCACCCGCGCGCTGAGCGAGGATTACCTCGGCACGGCCTTCACCTTCAACGCGATCTGCCCCGGCTACGTAGATACCCCCATCGTGGAGCGAAACATCACCTCGATCTCGGCCCGCGCCGGTGTCAGCGAAGATGAAGCGCTGAAGATCATGACACACGCGAACCGCCACCAGCGTCTGATCGAGCCGGAAGAAGTCTCGGCTGCGGCCATGTGGCTCTGCGGTCCCGGATCACAATCCATCAACGGGCAGACCATCGAAATCTCCGGCGGCCAGACCTGATCGCAGCAATAGCCTCGCACCAGATTGCGCCGCCGGATTTCCGGCGGCGTTTTTGCGTGTCCTACAGAAATACCGCACGCACTGGACAGGTTTTTGAATATCGGATACAAAATCCGAAACCTTCAAGCTTGAAACAGTTCAGGCCCTTCTTTTCAGCCCGCCAGACGAGGTTCCGATGACCGATTTTGCCGCCACCAAGGCCATGTTCGACCTGCCCGAAGGGGTGATCTACCTCGATGGCAACTCACTCGGTCCCCTGCCCAGCGCCGCCAAGGACCGCGTCGCCAACATGATGACCGAGGAATGGGGCAAGATGCTGATCACCGGCTGGAACAAGGCCGGATGGATGCAGAAATCCACGGCTGTCGGCAACCGCATCGCCCGGCTGATCGGCGCCGAAGAAGATCACGTGATCATGGGGGATACCCTGTCGATCAAGGTCTATCAGGCCGTCGCCTCGGCGCTGGAAATGAACCCGAGCCGCAAGGTGGTTCTGTCGGACAACGGCAACTTCCCGTCTGACCTCTACATCGTGCAGGGGCTGCTCAAATCGCTTGGCGCCGAGTATGAACTGCGCGTCGTCGACCCTGAGGCGGTTGCCGAGAACATCACCGATGATGTCGCTGTGCTGATGCTGACCGAGGTGGATTACCGCACCGGACGCAAGCACGACATGAAGACCCTCACCGCCAAGGCCCATGAGGCAGGCGCCCTGACCGTCTGGGATCTGGCGCATTCCGCAGGTGCCCTTCCGGTGGATCTGGCAGGCTGCAAGGCTGATTTCGCGGTCGGCTGCACCTACAAATACCTCAACAGCGGCCCCGGCGGCCCTGCCTTCATCTATGTGGCGCCGCGCCACGCCGAGGTTGCCCGTCCGGCGCTCTCTGGCTGGCTGGGACACGAGGCGCCCTTTGCCTTTGATCTTGATTATCGGCCAGGCCGCGGCATCGAACGCATGCGGGTCGGCACGCCACCGGTGATCCAGTTGACCTCGCTGGAAGCAGCGATGGACATCTGGGACCAGGTCGACATGCAGGATCTGCGGGCAAAATCCATCGAACTCTGTGATCTGTTCATCGCCGAGGTCGAAGCCGCCTGCCCCGAGTTGGAGCTTGCTTCGCCCCGCGATGGAAACCAGCGCGGCAGTCAGGTCTCCTTCAGCTTCCGCGAAGGCTATGCCGCGATGCAGGCTCTGATCGAACGCGGCGTGATCGGTGATTTCCGTGCCCCGGACATCATGCGCTTTGGCTTTACCCCGCTTTACATCGACGCCGATGACGTGCGCGCCGCCGTGGCGATAGTGAAAGACGTGATGACCAACGATTTGTGGGACAATGAAGCCTACAAACAGCGCGCCGCCGTGACCTGATCGTGAGTGGGGCGACGCATATCCTTCCTTTGTGCAGGCCTGCGGGCTGGGTGGCGCTCTGGCGCCGCCTGGCTCAGTGCTGCCGGCTAAACCGGAGGACGCTTTCCTTTCCCTGATGTATAAAAGACCAAGGAACAGGAAAGATCCAATGAGCAAATGCCCTCTTAACTCTCCCTTTGACCCGGCCGAGGACGGCGCCGAAATG
Organism: Pseudophaeobacter sp. 1A09344; assembly: GCF_041008745.1. Lineage (NCBI taxonomy): Bacteria > Pseudomonadati > Pseudomonadota > Alphaproteobacteria > Rhodobacterales > Roseobacteraceae > Pseudophaeobacter > Pseudophaeobacter sp. 1A09344. The sequence continues at coordinate 68,656 of NZ_JAXGFS010000001.1, read as the reverse complement.
TCCTTTGACGGGCGCATGTCCTATGGCGACTACCTGTCGCTGGACGCGATTCTCACAGCGCAAAAGCCGCTGAGCGACGCCCATGACGAGATGCTGTTCATCATCCAGCATCAGACCAGCGAATTGTGGATGCGCCTTGCGGTGCACGAGTTGAACGCCGCCCGCGATTGCCTGCTGGCCGGTGATTCCCGGCAGGCGTTCAAGATGCTGGCCCGAGTGGCGCGGATCTTTGAGCAACTGAATTCGGCCTGGGATGTGCTGCGCACGATGACGCCCTCGGACTACACTCATTTCCGGGATTCACTGGGGCAGAGTTCGGGCTTTCAATCCTATCAGTACCGGCTGATAGAGTTCATGCTGGGCAACCGAAACAAAGCCATGCTGCGCCCCCATGCCCATGATGCGGATGTGACAGCCCTCTTGGAGAATGAACTGTCGCAGCCCTCGCTTTACGATGTGGCCCTGCGGCTTCTGTCGAACAGCCTGCCGCTGCCTGCCCAGGTGCTGAGCCGGGATGTCTCCTTGCCCTACCAAGCCAGCGACGCGGTTATGCAGGCTTGGACCACTGTCTATCAGGCCCCCGAGACCCATTGGGAGTTGTATGAGCTGGCCGAAAAACTAGTCGATTTCGAGGATTACTTCCGCCGCTGGCGGTTCAACCATGTGACCACCGTAGAACGAGTAATCGGCTTCAAACGCGGCACCGGCGGCACCGGCGGCGTCAGCTACCTGAAACGCATGCTGGAGGTGGAGCTCTTCCCCGAACTCTGGCACCTGCGCACCGAACTCTAGGCCCAGTCCCCACCGCAGGTCAGGGAGTTCTCCCGCCCGGCCTCGGATTTCATGCGAAACCCTCGCCCAGTTGAGCCCGGCGCCGCGCCATAGGCGCGGCGCCGGGCTCAAGACTGTAAGCGGGCTCTGCCAGAGGCAGGGTCTGCGTCAGCCGCGGGAGCCTCCTGCTCCTTCTGCAGCACACCCCGCGATTGCTCATCTGTTATTAAAGGCCTTCGAGCGCCCGTGCCATCAGCGCGGCAAGCTGCGAAACACGCATGCGGTAAGTTGGGTAGTCGGGCGCCGTATGCTTGATCCCTTTGAGAGCGGCGCAGAACACCTGCGCCACCTCTTCGGCCGTCCCTACGGCTTCGGGCAGATCTCTTTTCTGCAGCCAGTCGGCATAGGCCCCAGCCAGCGCCGCCTCGCCCGCCTCGATGGCCTCTGGCGCGACGCTCACACCAGCCTCGAACAGCTCCAAGCCATGCGCCGAGGACATCATTGCCTCCATCGTTGCCCCGCCATGGGCGGCAAAGGCATGCGCAACGCGGTCGGCCAGAGTGCTCTCTCCCTCTAGCGCCGCGCGGATGTCTTCGCGCGCCTGCCGGTAATAGGCTTCGACCAGAGCCGTGAAGATCGCTTCCTTGTTGCGAAAGTGAAGATAGACCGCCGGACGGGACATCCCTGCCCCACGCGCTATGTCGTCCATAGAGGTTTTGCGGAACCCATAGGCCGAAAAAGCCTGCCAGGCAGACTCGAGTATGGTCTGGGCCTTTGGGTCGGACAACATGGGATCAGCGGTAAGACGGTTCATACCCAAGGCTACTGACACTATTGCCTGATTTTGTCAATTGACACGCTGACACAATTAACGCATTTTGTCACAACATCCACAAACAGAGGTCAGCCCCATGCCAACCACGCTCAGGATCAACGGAAGCGACCACGAGGTGGACCTGCCGCAGGAGGTGCCCCTGCTCTGGGTCCTGCGTGATGAAATCGGCCTTACGGGCACCAAGTTCGGCTGCGGCATCGCTGCCTGCGGTGCCTGCACCGTGCATATCGACGGGGTGGCGACGCGCTCCTGCCAGGTGGCGCTTGGCGATGTCTGGGGTGAGGTCACCACCATCGAAGGCGTCGGCACACCCGAAGCCATGGCTGCAATCCAGCAAGCCTGGGTCGATCATCAGGTGGCACAATGTGGCTATTGCCAGTCGGGGCAGATCATGCAAGCCGCAAGCCTGCTGGCCGAGAACCCGGCGCCGAGCGACAGCGATATCGACGACGCCATGCAGGGGAACCTGTGCCGCTGCGGCACCTACCCCCGCATCCGCGCCGCCATCCATACCGCGGCCAAAATGATGCAGGAGGCGTGATCCATGGCCAGCTTCAAGAAAATCGCCCGCCGCAGTTTCCTGATCGGCTCTGCCGCCATCCTTGGTGGTGTGGCCTTTGGCACCTACAAGTACCATCAGCCCGCGCCCAATCCCCTGTCGCCGAAAGAAGGTCAGGCCGCACTCAACCCGTTTGTGATGGTGGATCAGTCCGGCGTGACCCTGGTCGCCCCCCGCGCCGAAATGGGTCAGGGGGTGCGCACCTCCTGGGTAGCGCTGATCGCCGAGGAACTGGATGTGCGCCCCGAAGCGGTGCAGGTCATCCACGGCCCCGCCGCCAAGGCTTATTACAACAGCGCCATGATGGCCGAGGCCCTGCCCGGGCGCGGCTATGACGCCAGCAACTTCCAGCACTCGCTGGGGCAGATCGTCGGCCATATGTCGAAATTCCTCGACCTGCAGGTCACCGGCGGCTCCTCATCCATGAAAGACGGGTTCGATCGCATGCGGATGGCCGGGGCCACCGCGCGTGAAACCCTGAAAGAGGCCGCGGCCCAGCGCCTTGGCACCTCGCGCGCACTTTTGGATACCGAAGACGGCCATGTGATCGCCCCGGACGGCAGCCGAATCCCCTATACCGATCTGGCGGTGGAAGCCGCCGGGATCGACCCGCAGGATGCCGAGCTGCGCCCGGCGGCGCAGTGGAAGTACGTCGGCAAGGACATGCCGCGCCTTGATATGGTTCCCAAGGTGACCGGCACCGCGGGCTTTGGCGTCGATGTGCGCCTTGAGGGCATGAAGTTCGCCGCAATCCGGCAGAGCCCGCATTTTGGCGCCGGAAAGAGTGCCTTTGATGCCAGCGCCGCAGAAACCATGCCCGGCGTGGAAAAGGTGCTGGATCTGGGCGATGCAGTTGCCGTGGTGGCAACCAACACCTGGCTGGCGCAACAGGCGGTGGATGCGATCGACGTGACATGGGAGCCCGCTCCCTACCCTGAAACCACCGATGCGATCTTTGCCGAAATCGACCGCGCATTCGAGGACAGCTCAAACTCCGTCCTGCGCGACGATGGCGATGTCGACAGCCTCCCCGAGGGGGCGCAGATCATCGACGCCGAATACCGCCTGCCCTATCTGGCCCATGCTACCATGGAGCCGATGAATGCCACCGCGCTTTATACCGGTGACGCCTTGCAAATCTGGGCTCCCAATCAGGGTCCGACAGTGGTGCAGAAATCCGCAGCCGACCTTGCTGGCCTCCCGAAGGAAGCCGTGCAGGTCCACACCACCTATCTGGGTGGTGGTTTCGGACGTCGAATCGAGGTGGATTACACCAACCGCGCGGTAGAGATCGCGATGCAGATGCGCGGCACCCCGGTGCAACTGACCTGGAGCCGCGAAGAAGACATGACCCACGACTTCTACCGCCCCGGCGCCGTGGCGCGCTATCGCGCGGCGGTGAAGGACGGCAAGGCGGTGATGGTACACGGCAAGATCGCCGCCCAGTCCACCACGGTGGAGGGCGCAGGCCGCATGCTTGGCCTGCCGATGGGTGGACCGGACAAGGGCCACGTCGATGCCGCCTTCAACCAACCGCTGGCGATCCCGAATTTCCGCGTCGAAGGCTATCTGGTGAAACCAATGATCCCGGTCGGGTTCTGGCGCTCGGTTGCGGCGTCGTTCAACGGCTTCTTTTCGGACACCATTCTGGATGAGATGGCCCATGCCGCAGGCCGCGATCCGCTGGAGTTCCGTCTGGAGCTGGCCCGCGCAGAATGGGAACCAGCGGCCAAGGTCCTCGAACAGGTGCGCGAGATGTCCGGCTGGACCGGCGAAACGCCCGAGGGCGTCGGGCGCGGCGTGGCGCTGGCCTATAGTTTCGGCACCCCCGTGGCAGAGGTGATCGAGGTGGTCGATGAAGACGGCCAGATCCGTATCAACAAGGCCTGGATCGCCGCTGACATCGGCCGCGCCATCGACCCGCGCAATGTCGAGGCGCAGATGTTCAGCGGCCTCGCCTACGGTCTGTCAGCCGCCTGTTTTGGCGAGATCACCTTTGCGGATGGCGCGGTGGAGCAGCAGAACTTCCCCGATTTCGACGCCATGCGCATGCACACCATGCCAGCGGTCGAGGTCTCCGTGCTGCAAAACCAGACCCACATGGGCGGCGCAGGCGAGCCGGGCACGCCCCCGGCAGCCCCGGCACTGGCCAATGCGCTGTTCGACCTCACCGGCAAACGCGCCCGCAGCCTGCCGCTGATGCATGAGTTCGATCTGTTGGTTTGATCCGGCGTGGCAAGAATATAAATAAGAAGAGCCCTCCGCTGACCCGGCGGGCTTTTTCGCGTGCTAGCCTTGATGGTCGACAATCCGCACCTAACCGACCAGCATGGTTGCACTGACTACGTGATCTCCGTACGTTTTGCGCAAATTTTCACCAACAGGATCTGAGCGGCTTGGACCAGTTCTTCACATTAGCTTTTGGATCCATTTTGTTTTTCGTGGGGTCAATATTATGCTTGACGTCAATAAAGACTGCTTGGATTCAGTGTGATAAAAAGTCTTTGAAAATCAACCCTATATACAGGTATCTGTCGAACAAATCGCCAAGGTTTCACTTTGTGTCGATGGTCGCTTATCGTGTGTTGGCAATGGTATTCGGGACAGTAGCATTGATTTGGGGCGCCGCCGTTCTCATTGCGTCATGATCTACCATGAGTTGACAAGTTCAATCGATGGCGGAGTCGAGATACCGCGGAAAGCAATTCTTCTTTGGGCTCAAAGCGGACCAACGCGATTGGGAGGGGATATTTCGTTCACCCTCTCCCCCACGTTCGACTGAGACGCGCTCCCGATCAGGCCGACTTCTGCAACGGTTTAGGACGCGCGCCATCCGCCCAGTCGCTTGCCGCTTCGCCAAAGGCCTGGAACAGAGGGCGCGACACGGGGTCGTTCGCCGCGTCCCATTCCGGGTGCCATTGCACCGCGAGGGTAAATCCGGGCGCATCCTCGACATAGATCGCCTCGGGCGTGCCATCGGGGGCGTAGCCGTCGATCACGATGCGGGTGCCCGGCTGTTTGATGCCTTGCCCGTGCAGCGTGTTGGTCATTACCTCTTCAGCGCCGAACAGGCGGTGGAACACGCCGCCGCTGGTCAGCTTTACCGAATGGCGCAGGGCGAATTTCTCTTCCAGGGTGCCATCGGGGGGCATGCGGTGGTTCATCCGGCCCGGCAGATCGCGGATCTCGGGGTATAGCGTACCACCCATGGCGACGTTCACCTCCTGAAAGCCGCGGCAGATGCCAAGGAAGGGTTGGCCCCGCTCGACGCAGGCGCGCACCAGCGGTAGGACGATGGCATCGCGGGCGCGGTCAAAGGCGCCGTGGGCTTCGGTCTCTTCCTCGCCGTATTCGTTGGGATGCACGTTCGGACGTCCACCCGTCAGCAGGAAACCGTCAAAGGTCTCAAGCAGTTCTTCCACCGACAGGAAACGCGGATCCGAGGGGATCAGCAGCGGCATGCAGCCGGACACGTCGGCCACCGCTTCGGAGTTCATAGTACCACCGGCGTGGGTGGGGTACTGATCGTTCATCAGATAGGAATTGCCGATAATGCCAACTTTGGGCCGCGCCATGATCCACTCGCGAGTTATTGCCTTTTGGTGACCCTAGCGGCGCAGCGCCGGGCATTCAACTCGTCAGGGTGGCGCAGGCGCTTGTTCAGGTGCGCACAGGGGACAAAGCGATGATTTTTAACGCAATCCTGCGGTAACGCCGCGTCAAAACGAAACGGCCCGCACCCCGGAACGGGTACAGGCCGGATCATTGTTCGCCATTGCACAAAGGCGGCAAATCAGGCTTCGCCGACCAGCCCCACGGCCTCGATCCCGGCCAGTGCCGCTGCAGCATCGTTATCCGAGGTATCACCGGTGACGCCCACGGCGCCTAGCACGGTGCCTTTCTTGTCGCGCAAGAGAACGCCGCCGGGGACAGGTACAACCTGACCGCCGTAGACACCGTTCACGGCCGCCATGAAATAGGCCTGCTGTTCGGCCCGGGCCATCTGGGCCGAACCGGACATGCCCAGCATGACGGCGCCATAGGCCTTGCCGTGGGCGATGGCAAAGCGACCCGGTGCGGCGCCGTCTTCGCGTTCAAAGGCCTGCACGTGCCCGCCCGCATCCAGCACCACCACCGACAGCGGTTTGAGGTCCAGCTCGCGGCCCTTTTCCAGCGCCTTGCGGATGATGGTGCGGGCGCGTCTGAGTGAAATCGTCATCTGCGGTTTCCTTCTGATGAGTGTGTTTCAAAGAAAAGGACCGGGGACAGGCCCCGGTCCGATCAATCGTATGGGTCAGCCAGCCGCCTTCAGCTCAAGCCGACGGGCGTGCAGCACCGGCTCGGTATAGCCAGAGGGCTGGATGCGGCCCTTGAAGACCAGATCGCAGGCCGCCTGAAAGGCGATGCCGTCAAATCCAGGCGCCATCGGACGATAGGCCGGATCACCCTTGTTCTGCCCATCCACCACGGCAGCCATCTTCTGCATCGCTGCCATCACCTGCGCCTCGTCCACGATGCCGTGGTGCAGCCAGTTGGCCAGCGCCTGCGAGGAAATCCGGCAGGTCGCGCGGTCTTCCATCAGGCCAACGTTGTTGATGTCCGGCACCTTGGAGCAGCCGACGCCCTGATCGACCCAGCGCACCACATAGCCGAGGATGCCCTGAGCGTTGTTCTCGATTTCCTTGGCGATCTCATCATCCGACAGGTTCTGCCCTTCCATCACTGGGATGGTCAACAGGTCCTCAAGGCTGCCACGAGCACCGCCCGCTTTCAGTTCGTCCTGACGCGCCAGCACATCAACCTTGTGATAGTGCGTGGCGTGCAGGGTCGCAGCAGTGGGAGACGGGACCCAGGCGCAGGTGGCGCCTGATTGCGGATGGCCAATCTTCGCCTCCAGCATTTCACCCATGCGGTCAGGCATGGCCCACATGCCTTTGCCGATCTGCGCGCGGCCCTTCAGACCACAGGCCAGACCGATATCGACGTTGCGATCCTCATAGGACGCGATCCAAGGGGTCGATTTCATCTCGCCCTTGCGCAGCATGGCGCCTGCTTCCATCGAGGTGTGGATCTCGTCACCGGTCCGGTCAAGGAAGCCGGTATTGATAAAGGCGACACGGGATTTGGCGGCGCGGATGCATTCCTTGAGGTTCACAGAGGTACGGCGTTCCTCGTCCATGATGCCGATCTTGACGGTGTTCCGCGGCAGGCCCAGCGCGTCCTCGACATGGTCGAAGATCTTCACCGCAAAGGCGACCTCTTCGGGGCCGTGCATCTTCGGCTTCACCACGTAGACCGAGCCGTGCAGCGAGTTACCGCCTTCGGACTTCAGATCATGCATGGCGATCAGCACGGTGATCATGGCGTCCAGGAAGCCCTCGCCCGCTTCGCGGCCTGCGCTGTCCAGAACCGCCGGGTTGGTCATCAGGTGGCCCACGTTGCGGATCAGCAGCAGCGAACGGCCTTTCAGCACAGCCGCCTCGCCCGCGGGCGTGGTGTAGGAGATGTCATCGTTGAGTACGCGGGTGAAGGATTTGCCGCCCTTGCTGACCTCTTCGGCCAGATCGCGTTTCATCAGGCCCAGCCAGTTGGAATAGGCCTGAACCTTGTCCGCAGCATCGACGCAGGCGACGGAATCTTCACAGTCCATGATGGTGGAAAGCGCCGATTCCAAGGTGATGTCGTTGATGCCTGCGCTGTCGCCCTTGCCGATATTACCGGTAGCGTCGATCTCGATGATCGCGTGCAGCCCGTTGTTTTTCAAGAAAATTCGCGACAGGGCCGAGGCTTCTCCGGCGTGGCCCGCGAATTGCGCCGCATCCTTCAGCGCCGGAACCAGCGCACCATCCGCAACCGACAGGGCGTCGATATCGGACCAGGAGCCCGCGGCCAGAGGGAAGGTTTCATCCAGGAACGCCCGGCCCCAGGCAATCACCCGGTCGCCGCGCGCCGCATCATAACCGCCCGCCGTCGGCAGATCGCCCATGGCATCGGTGCCGTAAAGCGTATCATAAAGCGATCCCCAGCGGGCGTTCGCCGCATTAAGCGCAAAGCGCGCATTGGTGATCGGCACCACCAGCTGCGGGCCCGGGGTATGGGCGATCTCGGGGTCGACGTTCTCGGTCTCGATTTCGAAATCATCGCCTTCGGGCACCAGGTAGCCCAGCTCGCGCAGGAAGGCGGTATAGGCCTCGGCGTCATGCGGTTGGCCGCGACGCTCCACGTGCCAGGCGTCGATGCGGCCCTGGATGTCTTCGCGTTTGGCCAGCAGGGCGCGGTTTTCATCGCCCATGCCATTCACAAGGCCGGACAGCCCCGCCCAGAAAGCATCGGCGCTGACACCGGTGCCCGGCAAAGCCTTGGCTTCGATAAAGTCAGCCAGCTCGGATGCGACCTGCATCCCGTGAATGTCTTTCATGTCTGCCATCGGCTCTCTCCTCGCAGGTAAACGTTGGTCAGTTTCCCCGATACAGGAAAAGTTTCCTATCGGCAACAAGGGTGGTAAACCTTTTTTACCAATTTAAGCGCAGCTGTTTCAAATCTTCTTTGCAGATGCGCCCTTTGCCATGCCGCGACAACGGGCCGAGCAGTAGATGACCTGCTCCCAGTCCCGCGCCCATTTGCGCCGCCAGGCAAAGGGGCGCGCGCAAACCGGGCAGGTTTTCGTAGGTAGCTCTGTTTTCTTCCTCATACGTGCCATCAGAAATCAAAACTCAGCTGATCAGCGCCCTTCGCAGGCTGTTTTACCTGCCCGCCCCGGGCGCGCGGGGATTTGCGGCTGGCGTGTTTCTTGACGATGCGGCGGGCGACGGGGCGAAATCCGTCCTGCTGCCGCACAGCCCAGACCGCATCGCGCGCCGCCCGCGCCGCCGTCTGCACATCGACGATAGGGGCCGGATATGCCTGCCCCAACAGCCGCCCAGCACCCTGCCACTTCCACGGCTCCTGCAGGAACCGGTCCGGCACCTCGGCCAGTTCCGGCAACCATGCCCGGGTAAAGGCGCCTGTGGGGTCCTGATCCAGCCCCTGTTTCACCGGGTTGTAGATCCGAAGGGTGTTCATGCCCGTAGTGCCTGACTGCATTTGCACCTGGCTCCAGTGGATGCCCGGCTCGTAATCGGTGAACATGCGCGCCAGATGTCGGCCGGTTGCCCGCCAATCGAGCCACAGATGATAAGAGGCTACCGACATCACCATCGCCCGCATACGGAAATTGAGCCATCCGGTGGCGGTCAGGCTGCGCATGCAGGCATCAACAAAGGGCAGCCCCGTTTCGCCCCTCTGCCAGGCCGCCAGTCGAGCAGCATCCGGCTCCATGGGCCTGAGCCCTTCAAACGCCGGATGCAGGCAGCGGTGTTCGATATCGGGCTGGTCCTCCAGCTTCTGCATGAAGTGATCGCGCCAGGCCAGACGCGCCTGAAAGGATTTCAACGACCCGGACCAACCGGCCTTGCGCCCCACCTCTTGCCGGGCTTTCGTGGCCTGCACCACCTCGCGCACGGAGAGCGTGCCAAAGGCGAAATGCGGCGACAGGCGGGAACAGGCCGTCGCCCCCTCCAGAGGCGATGACATGGCGCGGCGATAGTGCTGGCCGCGATGGTCCAAAAAACTGTCAAGGCAGCGCAACCCCGCCCGGCGTCCGCCCGGCTGCGCATCGACAGCCCCGTCAGGCATCAGACCAAGGTCTGCGGCCGCAGGCATCGGATCGCTGTCGCAGCGTATCCCCTCGATGTGATCGGGCGCACTGACCGGCGCCTGCCCCATGAAACCGTTCCGCGCCCGCTGCCAGCCGTCCCGCGCCATCAGACCGCGCACCACTCCGCATTGTGGCAACTCGATCCAGCGGATGCCACGCGCCCGCGCCCACCCCGCGACGCGCCTGTCGCGGGCATAGGTCCAACCGTTGCCGGTTTCCTCATGGCTGACCAGATGGTCGACAGCGTACTGCCGCGCCAGCCCGTCCAGCACCTCAACCGCATCTCCAACACGAAGAACCAGATCCGCACCACAGCGGCGCAGCGCCTCACGCAGGCCGGGCAGGCTTTGCCGCAGGAAATCATACTGTCGGAGAGAGGCATCCGGCAGCCGCCACAATTCCGGTTCGACAACATATAAGCACAGGACCGGCCCGCCCAAGGCGACCACATGTGCCAGCGCCGGATGATCCTCAATGCGCAGGTCGCGCTTGAACCACAGGATTGTCGTCATTGCCGGGCGGCGCCTCCTTGTCTGCTGCCCCGCGCCAAGGGCCGGGCGCGATTTGCGCGCTCTGCGCTTGCTGCTCCGGGCTGCATTGCATACCACTATGCTCAAGATACGGGCGCCCCTGCCTGCCGGTTCAAAACAATCCAGGCAGGAAACGCGCCGCGCCACAGATCCACAGGAGCCCGCCATGAAAGATGCCGCACCCGAAACCGCGCCCGAGACATTCTACCTGAAGGACTACACGCCCTTTGGGTTCGAGGTGCAAAGCGTCGAGCTGACCTTCAGGCTGGCGCCCGGGGCGACACGGGTTCTGAGCCGGATCCACTTTGCCCCGAAGCCCGGCGCGGCAAACCCCGAATTCTTCCTGCACGGCGAACAGCTGAGCCTGATCAGCGCAGCAGTGGATGGCGCCCCCGTGACCCCCACACTTACCGAGGGCGGTCTGACCTGCGATGTGCCAGACCAGCCCTTTGTCTGGGAGGCCGAGGTCGAGATCGCCCCACAGGGGAACACCGCACTCGAAGGGCTTTATATGTCGAACGGCATGTATTGCACGCAATGCGAGGCCGAGGGTTTTCGCAAGATCACCTATTACCCCGACCGCCCCGATGTGATGTCCACCTTCAAGGTCCGCATCGAAGGAGATGAGCCGGTAAAACTCTCAAACGGCAACCCCACCGACAGCGGCGCGGGCTGGGCCGAATGGCACGATCCCTGGCCCAAACCTGCCTATCTCTTTGCTCTGGTGGCGGGCGATCTGGTCAACCATCCCGACAGTTTCACCACCATGTCCGGCAAGGAGGTCGAACTCAACATCTGGGTGCGCCCGGGGGATGAGGGGAAATGCGCCTTTGGCATGGAGGCGCTGAAGAAGTCCATGAAATGGGACGAGGATGTCTATGGCCGCGAATATGACCTAGATATCTTCAACATCGTGGCCGTGGATGACTTCAACATGGGTGCGATGGAGAACAAGGGCCTCAATATCTTCAACTCCTCCTGCGTTCTGGCCTCGCCCGAGACCTCGACCGATGCCAATTTCGAACGCATCGAGGCGATCATCGCGCATGAGTATTTCCACAACTGGACCGGCAACCGCATCACCTGCCGCGACTGGTTCCAGCTCTGCCTGAAAGAAGGTCTGACCGTCTTCCGCGACGCCCAGTTCACCGCCGATATGCGCTCCGCTCCGGTCAAGCGGATTTCGGACGTGATCGACCTGCGCGCCCGCCAGTTCCCCGAGGACGGCGGTCCGCTCGCCCACCCGGTGCGCCCGGAGCAGTTCCAGGAGATCAACAACTTCTACACCGCCACCATCTATGAAAAAGGCGCCGAGGTGATCGGTATGCTGAAACGTCTGGTGGGCGATGAAGATTACGCCAAGGCGGTAACGCTGTATTTTGACCGCCACGACGGGCAGGCCTGCACCATCGAAGACTGGCTGAAAGTTTTTGAGGACGCCACCGGACGCGATCTGTCTCAATTCAAACGCTGGTACAGCCAGGCAGGCACGCCGCATCTGAAAGTGTCGGAAAACTATGCAGATGGCACCTACACGCTGACCTTTGAGCAAAGCACGCCGCCCACCCCAGGTCAGCCGGAAAAGGATCCCCGCGTGATCCCCATCGCGGTCGGCCTGCTCGGTCCGAACGGCGATGAAGTCTGCGCCACCCGGGTGTTGGAAATGACCGGGGCAAAGCAAAGCTTTACCTTCGATGGACTGGCCGCAAAGCCGGTTCCTTCGATCCTGCGCGAATTCTCGGCGCCGGTGATCCTGGAGCGCGAGACATCCAACGCCGAGCGCGCCTTTTTGCTGGCCCATGACACCGATCCCTTCAACCGCTGGGAGGCCGGCAATGCGCTTGCCCGCGAAGCGCGGGTTGCCATGGTGCTCGAAGGCGCCGCGCCGGATGCCGATTACTTGGATGCGCTACAGAAACTGCTGCGCGACGACAGCCAGGATCCGGCATTTCGCGCGCTGGTACTGTCGCCACCCAGCCAGTCCGACATCGCCCAGACCCTGTTTGAGCGCGGCCATGTGCCGGATCCGCAAAAGATCTTTGATGCGGCGGAAACCTTTGCCCAGACCCTGGCACAGCGACTCGCCGACAGCCTGCCCAGGCTTTATGCGGATACCAGCGTTTCAGACGCCTATTCCCCGGATGCGATAAGCAGCGGCAAGCGGGATCTCAACGGGCGCATCCTGTCGCTTCTGACCCGGCTTGACGGCGGTCAGCAAGCGGCGCGCCAGTATGAAGACGCCGACAACATGACCCAGCAATACGCAGCCCTCGCCTGCCTGCTGAAGGCTGAAAAAGGTGATGCGCAATCGCAGGCCTTCTTTGACCAATGGAAAGGCGACCGGCTGGTGATGGACAAATGGTTTGCCTTGCAGATCGCCTCTGCAGCGCCGGAAACCGCTGCGTCCGTTGCGCGCGATCTCACCCAGCATGAATTGTTCACCCTGAAGAACCCCAACCGGTTCCGCGCGGTGATGGGCGCACTGGCAGGCCATCACGCCGGGTTCCACCATGCCTCGGGCGCGGGTTATCGGTTGCTGGCCGAGAACCTGATCGCCCTTGATAAGCTGAACCCGCAGACCACCGCCCGTATGTGCGCCGCCTTCCAGACCTGGAAACGCTACGACGCAGACCGTCAGGCGCTGATCCGGACGGAGCTGGAGCGGATCGCGGGCACCGAGGGGCTGAGCCGTGACACCACCGAAATGGTGACCCGGATCCTGGATGCCTAAGGGGAACTCTCCTCCCATGCCGAAAACCGCCCCCGTGGAAGACTATCACTTCCGTCGGAAGGGGCGGTCTCCCGCACTGGTTCTGGCGCTGACAGCCTGGCTTGCGGCGCTGGCCGGGCTGTATTTCTATGCGCAGGCAACGCCATGGCTGATTGCGCTGTTGTTCCTGCCGGTCATTCCCGGCCTGTTCGATCTGGTAAAGAACCCGGGCTCCGGCCTTGATGTGACGGCGGAGCAGATCGTCTGGTTCACCGGCGGCGAGCGGACGGACCTGCCGCTGTCACGCATCGCGCAGCTGCGGCTTGATACCCGGCTGGATCTTTCGATCCGCGCAACTCTGATCCTGACCACGGGTGAAAAGCTGCGACTGCCGCAGCCCGTCGTGCCGCCTGTGGCCGAGCTGACCCACGCGCTGGATCAGCGCAGCATCGCCCATGAGCGGCATCATTTCTCACTTTTTTAGTATTATTTTACAGGTTTACCCTGTTCATTATACCTTTTCGAAAGGACCTCTCCCGTTTTTCCAGATCGGCTCCTTCAGTTCCCCAGAGCTGCCATTTTTGCGCCGCAATGCGCCATCAGTTTGCGAGGGACGAAGCAGTACCAATTCGCCGGAAACGAGAATGCCAAGATCCCCCTTTCAACTTTCGGATATCCTGTCCCGCCTCCCCGTTTCCCTGCCTGACCGGCTGAAACGACGCGACGCCACGACCGCCGTTGCGGCACCGGCCTCAGTGCGCGCTGAGCCAGCGGCCCACTATGCGCGTCCGGAGGATAGCCTGTCGATCTCGATCTGCACTGAGAGCGACGAGGATACCGCCTGCTGTGCCTTGCAGAAGGAGGGGCAGTTCCTTGCCCGACAAGAGCGCTGGCAGGAGCTCTCGGACCGGATCGCAGAGGCCGATCAGGCACGGTTCACCACTCCCGGCGGCATGCCCGAAGCCGAGCTTCTGGCCTATGGCGCACGCGCCGATGTGGTCAACGCGGTGGAACATGCCCTGAACGATGGGCAGCCCCGCGATCAACGGCAGCTTATCGACGGGGTGATGGCACTAGAGGCCATCCGCAAGGATCACCGCAAAGACCCCTATCTGACCGCGCTGATCGCGCTGGCCCATATCGATATCGGCTGGGTCTGGCGAGGTCCGGGACTTGAGGAAACCGTCTCCAAGGTACACCTACGGCGCTGCGCCGCCCATTTTGAACGCGCTGCCACGCTGCTATCGGGCATCGCGCCCGGTCTGCCCGGCAGCGCCTTCCTTGCAGCGGCGGACTGCGCGCTCTTTGCCGCCCGCCGCGCCGAAACGCTGCATGTGGCCGATGCCTATGCCCGGCTGATCGATCTGGCACCGCAGAACCACCGCCCCATGCGCGCCCTTGGGCTTCAGATGCTGCCACGCTGCTCCGGTTCCTATCCGGCGCTGGAGCTGGAGGCCCGCCGCACCGCTTCGCGCACGCAGGATATCTGGGGCTCCGGTGGCTACACTTGGGTCTATTTCGACGCCCTTGCCACCGACTCGGCAGCCGGGGCCCTGGTCGATCCGCAGTTTTTCATCGACGGGCTGAAGGACATCCTGGCCACCCATCCCTCGCAGGATATGGCGAACCTTCTCAGCGCCTATTGCGCGGTGGCACTGGGCGGCGCGCAGATGGATGGCACGACGCCGCAGACGCCCCGGCAGGAAATCGCAAGCGCCGCCAGCTGGCTGATCCGCGACCACTTGCGCGAAGTACATCCCCTGATCTGGGCCCATGCGGCGAACGGGTTTGACAACAGCGCCCGAGTTACCTCGCTGCGCCGCTTCTCGGCCCGCGGGCAGGCACAGGCTATGAGCTTTATCGCGCAGATTTTCCGGGATGAGATCGCCCATGGCCAGAAGATCGCCATCACTCCGGACGGGCTGCATGTGACCACCGGCTAGGCGCGCGCCCTCGGGCAACGCAGCACTGTCAACAGACACAGAAAAGGCCGGGACATGCCCGGCCTTTTGCGTTGCGGCTTCACCCGACGTTCAGGTTTTCTTGAAGGCATCCATCAGTGCTGCGCCCAGCGCGCCGGTGGCGCCACCTTTATCCTGCGCCGGTTTCCCCTTGGGGCCTGCCGTCATCTTCCCCCGCGCAGGCGGTTTGCCACCGCGACGGTTGCCCGGCCCCTGCCCCGGACCAGCGCCGCGTTCCTTGCGGTTTTCCCGGGCCGACGCGCCGCCGTCCTTTTTCATCGTCAGGGCGATCCGTTTACGCGGCACGTCCACCTCGGTCACGGTGACCTTCACCACCTGCCCGGCTTTCACCACCTCGTGCGGGTCCTTCACGAACCGGTCGGCCAACTGGCTGACATGCACCAGGCCGTCCTGATGCACGCCAATGTCCACGAAGGCGCCAAAGGCCGCGACATTGGTCACCGTACCTTCCAGCACCATGCCGGGTTTCAGATCGGTGATCTCCTCAACCCCGTCGGTAAAGGAAGCGGTGACAAAACTGGGGCGCGGATCGCGGCCGGGTTTTTCCAACTCGCTCAGGATGTCGCGCACCGTAGGCAGGCCAAAGCTCTCATCGACGAAGTCTTCGGCGCGGATGCCGCGCAGGGCGGTATTGTCCCCCATGATCTGACGGATATCCCGCCCGCAGGCCGTCACAATCTTGCGCGCAACGCCGTAAGCCTCGGGGTGCACAGAGGATGCATCCAGCGGCTCCTTGCCGTCCCGGATACGCAGGAAGCCCGCGCATTGTTCAAAAGCCTTGGGGCCAAGCCGCGCAACCTTCAGTAGCTCCTTTCGGGACTGGAACGCCCCGGCGGCATCCCGATGCGCCACGATCGCCTCGGCCAGCCCGAGGCCAAGCCCCGAGACATGCGCCAGAAGCGGCGCCGAAGCCATGTTGAGGTCGACGCCGACGGCGTTCACCACATCCTCGATCACCGCCTCCAGTGATTTCGACAGTTTGTGCTGATCCACATCGTGCTGGTACTGGCCAACGCCGATGCTCTTGGGCTCGATCTTCACCAATTCGGCCAACGGGTCCTGCAGTCGGCGGGCAATGGAAACCGCGCCGCGCAAGGAAACATCGAGATCGGGAAATTCCCGCGCCGCCAGTTCAGAAGCCGAGTAGACTGAGGCGCCCGCTTCGGAGACCACCACCTTGGTCGGCGCCTTGATCTTGGCCGGCAGGTTCTTCAGCACCTCGGCCACCATCCGCTCGGTCTCGCGAGAGGCGGTACCATTGCCGATGGCGATCAGCTCGACTCCGTGCTCCGCGATCAGCTTCAGGATCGATACCTGCGCCCCGCGCAGATCGTTCTTGGGCTGAAACGGATACAGCGTCTCTGTGGCCACCAATTTCCCGGTCGCATCAACCACTGCCGCCTTGACGCCGGTGCGAATGCCCGGGTCCAGCCCGAGGGTCGGCCGCGCACCGGCTGGCGCTGCGAAGAGGAGATCCTTGAGGTTGCGGGCAAAGACCTGGATCGCATCCTCCTGCGCCCGGGCGCGCAGATCGCCCATCAGTTCCAGCATCATCGACAGCGACAGTTTCACCCTCCAGGTCCAGCCTGCGACCTTGCGCAGCCATTTGTCGCCGGGCCCATCGCCGCCAGCCCCCAGAACCGCGGCCACCATGGCCTCGGCCTTTGCCACGCCCTCTTCCGGGTCGGGGCCGATATCCAGCGTCAGCACGCCTTCGTTCGAGCCGCGCAGCATCGCCAGCGCCCGGTGCGAGGGTACATCGGCCCAGCGTTCGCGATGATCGAAGTAATCAGAGAATTTGGCGCCTTCCTGCTCCTTGCCTTCGACCACCCGTGCGGTCAGCAGGGCGTCGCGTTGCAGGAACTCCCGCAGACGCCCCAGAAGGTCGGCGTTCTCAGTCAGGCGCTCGGTCAGGATATCGCGCGCACCGTTCAGGGCATCCTTCACCGTCGCCACCGCCTCGGTGATATAGCCTTCGGCCAACGCCTCGGGCTCAAGGTTGCGGTCGGCAAGGATCGCCTCGGCCAATGGTTCCAGCCCGTTTTCCCGCGCGATCATCGCCTTGGTACGACGCTTGGGTTTGTAGGGCAGATAGATATCTTCAAGCTGCGCCTTGGTCTCAGCCTTGGCAATCTTGGCTGCCAGATCGTCGGTCAACTTGTCCTGACTGCGGATCGATTCGAGAATGGTTCCCCGGCGCGATTCCAGCTCCCGCAGGTAGGATAGGCGCTCGTCCAGGGTCCGCAGCTGGGTATCGTCCAGCCCACCAGTCACCTCTTTGCGGTAGCGGGCGACAAAGGGCACCGTCGCACCCTCATCCAACAACTGCACGGCGGCGCTGACCTGTTTGGCGGCAGCGCCGATTTCGGTTGCGATGGTCTGGGCGATGCGGGCGCTGATCTCGGGCGATGTATCCACGGGCGGGGTCCTCTTCCTTGGCGCGGTCATGGCGCGGGGAGACCCTTCTTAGCCTTGGCGACAGGAGCCGCCAAGGGGGTGACGAATGCACCTGCGCGCATCCGCCATTTTTCAGCCGTCAGGGCGCTCAGAAGTAGATGAAGTCATCCCAGCTGAGCTCAGAGGCACTGACATTTTCAAGCAGCACCGTATCGCCCGCGCCATAGCCAACCAGCGTGCCATCGACCACCGAGGTAATGGTGATGTCCCCCTGGGTCACAACCTGCATTTCCAGCAAGTCGACACCCACTTCGAAATCGGTGATGACGTCAGCATTGCCGCCTTGCTCAAAGGCGAAGACATCGAAACCGACGCCGCCGCTCAGGATGTCATTGCCGGTACCGCCAGCCAAATAGTCAAAGTCGGCACCGCCGCTGATCACATCGTCGCCGTCACCGCCAATCAGGTAGTCAAAGCCATCACCACCAGTGAGAACGTCGTTACCATCCCCGCCAAGCAGATTGTCATCGCCTGCCCCGCCATCCAGCGTGTCGTGTCCAACACCCCCGTCAAGGCTGTCATGACCCGCGCCACCAAACAGCGCATCCTCGCCAAAGTTGCCCAGCAGCTCGTCACTCCCCGATCCGCCATAGACAACATCGTTGCCGCCATCGGCCCAGATGTAGTCATTGCCAAGTCCGCCATCCAGCGTGTCAGCGCCATAGTTGCTGGAGATGATATCGTCCTGGGCGCTGCCGATAAGGTTGCTCGCCTCGATACCGTCGATGGTGATGAAGCGGTTGCTGTAGAGGAATGTCATCTCGCTGAAGTCATAGCTGCCGCCGGCCTCCAGGCGCAGGCCTTCGTCTTGCCCGGCAACCCCCAGCTGGATCTGCTCGATACCGCGCAGCTCTGCATCCGCGCTGATGCGGTTGTTGTCACTGCCGGTGAATTTCAGCGTGTCGATCCCGGAGCCACCGCTCACGACGCCATCCAGGCGCCCGTCCGCCGTCTCGTGCAGGATGAGATCATCGCCGCCGCCCCCGTAAAGGGAATCGCGGCCCTCACCACCATCCAGAGTGTCGCTACCATTGCTGCCGGAGAGAAGGTCGCCGCCAGAGCTGCCGACCAGGTGATCATCGCCATCCCGTCCAAAGATGCGATCATCGCCAGCATCACCCCAGATGTAGTCATCGCCAAGGCCGCCATCCAATGTGTCGTCGCCAGAGTTGCTGATGATACTATCGTCCTGGGCACTGCCGGTGACTTTGGTCGCCAGCGTGCCATCGACAAAGATATCGCCGGTGCTGTCCAGGAACGTAATCGCGCTGAAATTGTAGAGGCCGCCAGACTCAAGCCGCAAATGGCCCGGTGTCTCCGCATCGCCCAGCTGGATCTGCTCAATGTCGATCAGCTGCGCATTCGCACCGATGGAGGCATTGTAGGGGCCGACAAACCTCAGTGTGTCGATCCCGGTGCCGCCGATCACGACGGTGTTCAGAGGCCCGTAAAGCGTGTTGTATTCGATCACGTCGGCGCTATCGGCATCCACCAGGGTAAAGTCCGATTGGTCGATATTGGCGGCATCGACGTTTTGCAGGAAGAAACTGTCACCTTCGCCATAGGTCACAAGGGTACCGCCCTCGACCGAGGAAATCGTGACATCGGACCAGGCCGCGCCCCGAATTTCCAGCGTATCCTGTCCATCGACAAAATCGGTGATGGTGTCCATCCCATCGCCGGAGCGGAAGGCAAAATGGTTAGCACCAGCACCGCCAGTCAGCCTGTCAGAGCCACTTCCCGCGTAGAGGGTGTCGTTGCCAAGACCGCCATCGATCACATCATCGAAAGCGGTTCCGAAAAGGATATCGTCTGCGTCTGTTCCAGTTTTAATATTCGCCATATCGCCGGTGTCCTCTGTTGAAAATGGTATTTGCCATGCGTCAGCAAAAACTCGCACAGGGTGCATTTGCACCCATCAAAACAACCTTATCGAGTCTTTGATGTTTCCAATTTTTCGCTTAGGGCGAGGTGGTCATCTGGGCAGAGGCTCCTTCCCGGCGTCGAATAGCCCTGATTTTGTTATCCCGGCGGGAAAGCCACGGCCCGAAGCGATGGGCACGATCCGCGTCCATCCGGGCCGGACATTTAAAAGAGACACTTTAAACTAAACTGCAGGCCACAGGGGCGCTGCCGCCATTGCCTCTTGCTCCTCGCGCCCGGCAGCCCTAGAACGCTGGGCAAACCAGATATTAGGAGCCGGCACCCATGCTCGACCTGACATATGAACTCCCCAAGCCCAAGGTGATCTCGGGCGCCAAGCATGACTGGGAACTGGTCATCGGCATGGAGGTGCATGCCCAGGTCAGCTCCAATGCCAAGCTATTCTCCGGTGCCTCGACCCAATTCGGCGCCGAGCCGAACTCAAACGTCTCTTTCGTTGATGCGGCGATGCCCGGCATGCTGCCGGTGATCAACGAATATTGCGTCGAACAGGCGGTGCGCACCGGGCTGGGCCTCAAGGCGGATATCAACCTCTGGTCCGCATTCGACCGCAAGAACTACTTCTACCCTGACCTGCCGCAGGGCTATCAGATTTCGCAGCTCTACCACCCCATCGTCGGCGAAGGCGAAGTGCTGGTCGAACTGGGCGACGGCACCGCGCGCATGGTGCGGATCGAGCGCATCCACATGGAGCAGGACGCGGGCAAATCGATCCACGACATGGACCCCAACATGTCCTTTGTCGACCTGAACCGCACCGGCGTCTGCCTGATGGAGATCGTCTCGCGCCCCGACATCCGTGGCCCAGAAGAGGCCGCCGCCTATATCGCCAAGCTGCGCCAGATCATGCGTTACCTCGGCACCTGCGATGGCAACATGCAGAACGGCAACCTGCGCGCCGACGTCAACGTGTCTATCTGCCTGCCGGGCGCCTATGAGAAATACCAGGAAACCCAGGATTTCTCGCATCTCGGCACCCGCTGCGAGATCAAGAACATGAACTCCATGCGCTTCATCCAGCAAGCAATCGAGGTGGAAGCCCGCCGCCAGATCGCCATCGTCGAAGCTGGCGGACAGGTCGAGCAAGAAACCCGTCTTTACGATCCGGACAAGGGCGAGACGCGCTCCATGCGTTCCAAGGAAGAAGCGCATGATTACCGCTACTTCCCCGATCCTGACCTGCTTCCGCTGGAGATCGAACAGGACTGGGTAGACGGTATCGCCGCCAACCTGCCCGAGTTGCCGGACGAGAAAAAGGCCCGCTTTATCGCGGACTTCGGCCTCACTGACTATGATGCTTCGGTGCTGACCGCGGACGTGGAATCGGCCGCCTATTTCGACGAGGTCGCCAAGGGCCGCAACGGCAAACTGGCCGCCAACTGGGTGATCAACGAGCTGTTCGGCCGCCTGAAGAAAGAAGACCACGACATTACCGACAGCCCGGTCTCCCCGGCGCAACTGGGCGGGATCATTGACCTGATTTCCTCGGACGCCATTTCCGGCAAAATCGCCAAGGACCTGTTCGAGATCGTCTACACCGAAGGTGGCGACCCCGCGAAGATCGTCGAAGAGCGCGGCATGAAGCAGGTGACCGACACCGGTGCGATTGAGACCGCACTGGACGAGATCATCGCCGCCAACCCCGCGCAGGTGGAAAAGGCCAAAGTGAACCCGAAACTGGCGGGCTGGTTCGTCGGTCAGGTCATGAAGGCCACCGGCGGCAAGGCCAACCCCAAGGCGGTGAACGAGTTGGTCGCCAAGAAACTGGGCTGAGCCAAAGCACATCGATTACGAAAGGCGCTCCACCCGGGGCGCCTTTTTTTTGTTACAGCCAACAAACCGCGCCAAACGCCCGGTCGCCAGACCGGGCAGCCCCCGCCCGCCCCGTCAAACCAAAGGTTTGCCTCCGGCAAAACGCGGGGGCTTCTCCCCCATCCCGGTCGGGCGCTGCCCTTCTTGTTTGATAGCCAGACATCAACAGGCTTTTTCCAACTGCTTTCCCCTTTGGCCAAGCAAGTGGCCTAGGCCCGCGGTTGTTCAGGACTCGGATGCGGTCCTGCAATTTCCCTGCAATGGCGGACTGCAGGCTTTCATATTGGCGCGCCCTAGATCTCCCGCCGCTCCCAACTCGCGCCACCCGCACTCCCTTTAGGTTGCAAGCCTGCCCTTGACCCTTGCCGCGCTCTGGCCCAGCCTGCCGCCCAACGAACACCTCGCTACGGAGCACCCCATGAAAACCCAATTCGATCAGGCCCTTCAGGACCGATTGGTGCGCTATGCCGCCATCGACAGTCAAAGCGATGAGACCTCGCCTTCCTCCCCCAGCACCGCGATCCAATTCGATATGCTGAACCTGATGGTCGAGGAGTTGAAAGAGATCGGCGCGCAGGATGTGGAGCTGACCGAATACGGCACGGTACTCGCCACCGTGCCCGGCACGGCAGAGGGGCCGACCGTGGGGTTCCTCGCCCATGTGGACACCGCGCCGCAGTTCAACGCCACAGGGGTCAAGCCACGCGTGATCAAGGGTTATAATGGCGGCGACATCACATATCCCGACAATCCCGATCTGGTGCTCTCGCCCAAGGACCACCCCTATCTGGCGGGCAAGGAAGGGCATGACCTGATCACCGCCTCGGGCACCACCCTGCTCGGCGCCGATGACAAGGCGGGCGTTGCCGTGGTGATGACGCTGGCGCAGCACCTGATCGACAATCCAGACATCCCCCATGGCCCCATCCGCATCGCCTTTACCCCGGACGAAGAGATCGGCCGCGGCGTCGATCCGCAACTGCCCAAGGATCTTGGCGTCGATTTCGCCTATACGCTGGATGGCAGCGATGTGGGTGAGATCATTTATGAAAGCTTCTCGGCTGACCGCGCCGTGGTGACGATCAAGGGCGTGTCGATCCACCCCGGCTGGGCCAAGGAGAAGATGGTCAACGCAGCGCATCTGGCCTCCAAGATCATCCAGACCCTGCCCCAGGCCACGATGACGCCGGAAACGACCGATGAGCGCGAGGGTTTCCTGCATGTGACCGACATGAACGGTGGTTCCTCCGAGATGGAGATCAAGCTGATCCTGCGCGATTTCGAGCGGGGCGGGCTGGCCGCCAAGGGGGATCTTCTGCGCAAGGTCTGCGACGCCGTGCAGGCAAGCGAGCCGCGCGCGGAGATCACCTGCGAGATCTACCCGCAGTATCGCAACATGCGTTACTGGCTGGAGGATGACATGACCCCGGTGGATCTGGCGCTGGAGGCCTGCAAGGCCAATGGGATCGAGCCGATCTCGATCCCGATCCGCGGCGGCACCGATGGATCGCGCTTGACCGAGCTTGGCGTGCCGACGCCGAATATCTTCTGCGGCATGCAATGCGTGCACGGACCGCTGGAATGGGTTTCGGTGCAGGACATGGCCGCGGCGACGAACGTCTGCCTGACCCTGGCGCAGCTGGCTGCGAAGAAGTAACCGCCCCCACCGCGCGGCGCCCTGTCGCCGCCGCAGATGTAGAGAGAATGTCACGGCCTGCGCCGCGTTCCGGCGGCGCAGCTTGACCCCTCGCCTGCATCCGCTAAACCTTCGGGCTAGTCGTCAGGAGTCCGGCATGCAGCCTTATGAATACAAAGTGGTTCCCGCCCCGCATAAGGGCACCAAGGCTAAGGGCGTGAAAACCCCCGAGGATCGCTTTGCCCACTCGGTCGAGATCACCCTTAACCAGATGGCCGCTGAAGGCTGGGAATACCAGCGCGCAGAACTGCTGCCCTCGGACGAACGTTCCGGGCTGACCGGATCGACAACCAACTGGCGCAATGTGCTGATCTTCCGCCGTGCGCTGGCCCCTGCCCCCGTGCAGCAGGCCCCAGCAGAGGACACAGCCGCGGCCGCCCCGCCGCTGACGGCCACGGCTGGCGATCCCGAAGCCCCATCAGGCGCAACCCCAGTTCCCGGCCCCGGCGCAGCGCAGATGCAGGGCGACGACGGTGTCGAAGAACTCAGCCCGGTTTCGGGCGTGACGACCGCGCTCAAAACCCGGGCCAGCCTGTCAGCGACACGCGATCTGCCTGAAAAACCGACAGGCGATCCCGAAGACGACTCCGGAACCCGCTGAGGATACCGCGCCCGCTTGGGGCGCAATAAGCCGTGCTTAACTGCCGATATCCAGCGCCAGCGCGTGAATACGCGGCACGATATCACCCAATGCCTTGTGGACCGCGCGGTGCTGCTGAACCCGGTTCATCCCGGCGAAGGCCGCAGCGCGGATTTTCACATTAAAGTGACTCTCACCCGCGCCGTCATGACCGGCATGTCCGATATGGCTGTCGCTGTCGTCGACGACCTCCAGATGGCTGGGCTGGAACGCCTCTTGCAGGCGCATTTCCATTTCGCTCTTCACGCTCATTTTCCGCTCACTCTCATAAAAATTTCCCCTCCCCCCTTCTATCTTCTGCCCCTTAGACTAAACTGCTTGCTCCGAGTCGAGCAGATCCGTCTAGAAGGTGCGCCCCATGAGCAAATCAGATCCCTTTGGTTTCGATATGTCCGTCCGCTCCGCGAAAAAGAAAAACCCACGCGGGCGACGTGCCGTATCCGGAGCCTCAGAAACATCGGTGCGAACCTGCGCCAAGGACGGCTGCGAGGAAGCCGGCAAGTTCCGCGCCCCCAAAGCCCCCGATGTGCTGGATGAATACGTCTGGTTCTGTCAGGAACATATCCGGGAATACAATCAGAAATGGAACTTCTTCCAGGGCACGACCGAGGCTGAATTGAACGCACAGGCCTCCAAAGACAAGGTCTGGGAACGTCAGACCCGCCCGATGGGCGACCCCGAGGCCCGCGCCTGGGCGCGCCTGGGCATCGAGGACCCGCATCAGGTGCTGGGGGCCAATGCCACCCGCAACCCCGGCAAGAACGCGAAATCCGGCCGCCGCCTGCCCGCCACCGAGCGCCGCGCACTGGAAATCCTGGAGGCCCGCGACGACTGGTCCAAGGCTGAGATCCGCAAGGCCTACAAGAAACTGATCAAGGTTCTGCACCCGGATATGAACGGCGGCGACCGCAGTCAGGAAGAACAGCTGCAAGAGGTTGTCTGGGCCTGGGACCAGCTGAAAGAGAGCCGCAGCTTCAAATAACCGATCTGCGCATTTTGTGATCAGGGCCCCACCGGGGCCCTTTTTCGTTCAGGATCTGGCCGTCGTACATTCTTCGCTCTAAGCCCGTTTCAGCGCTCCCCGTATACGCTCATATCCTCTGCCACAGCCCGCCAAACACGCATCCACCGCGGTGAGACGTCGCGCAATTGTACCGCTCACATACCTTTCGCTTGCCCTTCTCCGTCAGATCGGGCACCAATCCCCCGAATTACGCCCCCAGACCGCCGGGGCACAGAGATAAGGATCGACTGCTATGAGCGACGGCATGCTGGATATGAATGCGAAACCGACCGAGACCATTTCGGTCCGTGATGTGTTCGGGATTGACACCGACATGACCGTCAAGGGCTTTGCCGAAGGCTCTGACCGGGTGCCGGCGCTGGATCCGACCTACAAGTTCGACCCCGACACCACGCTGGCCATCCTTGCGGGCTTTAGCCACAACCGCCGCGTGATGATCCAGGGCTATCACGGCACGGGTAAATCGACCCACATCGAACAGGTCGCTTCCCGCCTCAACTGGCCCTCGGTGCGCGTCAACCTCGACAGCCACATCTCCCGGATCGACCTGATCGGTAAGGATGCGATCAAACTGCGCGACGGCAAGCAGGTCACCGAATTCCACGAAGGCATCTTGCCTTGGGCGCTGCGCAATCCGGTTGCCATCGTATTCGACGAATACGATGCGGGCCGTGCCGACGTGATGTTCGTGATCCAGCGGGTCCTGGAGCATGACGGCAAGCTGACCCTGCTCGATCAGAACGAGATCATCACCCCGAACCCCTTCTTCCGCCTGTTCGCCACCGCGAACACCGTCGGTCTGGGCGATACCACGGGCCTTTACCACGGTACGCAGCAGATCAACCAGGCCCAGATGGACCGCTGGTCGCTGGTCTCCACGCTGAACTACCTCAGCCACGATGCCGAAACAGCCATCGTCCTGTCCAAGGCACCGCATTACAACACCGAGAAGGGCCGCAAGATCGTCAGCCAGATGGTCACCGTTGCGGATCTGACCCGGACCGCCTTCATGAACGGCGACCTGTCCACCGTGATGTCGCCGCGGACCGTGATCAACTGGTCGCAGAACGCCGAGATTTTCCGCGACGTGGGCTATGCCTTCCGGCTGTCGTTCCTGAACAAATGCGACGAGCTGGAACGTCAAACCGTGGCCGAGTTCTATCAGCGTTGCTTTGACGAGGAACTGCCCGAAAGCGCGGCAAACGTCGCCTGAACCCGGTAAGGACACTCCCATGCATATCGGCCTGATCGGTGGAATCGGCGTTGCGGCCACGGTGGTTTATTACCAGCGGCTGACGGCGGCGATGGCCGCACGGGGCCTGCCGCTGGAGCTGACCGTCGTCCATGCCGATGTGCAGGAGCTGATCCGCAACAATCTGTCGGACAACCGCGCGGCGCAGGCCGAAATCTATGCAGGATTGATCGACCGTCTGCGCGGCGCCGGGGCCGATTGCGTCGCCATCACCTCTTTGGGCGGGCATTTCTGTTTCGACGAAACAGTGGCGCTGTCGTCCCTGCCGCTGGTCTCGGCCGTCACGCCGCTGGACGATTATTTTGCGGCACAGGGGCTGAACACCGTCGGTCTGCTGGGCACCCGCGTGGTGATGAAGACGGGCCTTTATGGGCAATTGAAGAAAACCCGCGCCGTGGCGCTGGAGGATGAGATCGAGGACCTGGGCCAAAGCTATCAGGACATGGCCGTCGCCGGGGTATGCACGCCGCAAAAGCGGGCGCTGTTCCTAGATGCAGGACAGCGGATGGTCGATGGTCTAGGCGCCGATGCCATCGTGCTGGCGGGCACCGATCTCAACCTGGCGTTTGACGGGCAGGATCCGGGCTATAGGGTGGTAGATGCGCTGGATGTGCATGTGGACCTGCTGGCGCGGCTGGCGGCCGATGAAGCCGACCTCGATGAAGTGAGAGCGAAAATATGAGCAAACCGACCGACAACCCGGCAGATCCGTTCAAAAAGGCGCTGGCCGAAGCGACCAAGGTGATGGCCGACGATTCCGAACTGTCGGTCAGCTACACGGTCGACCCGGCCGGGCTTTCGGGCGATTCCATGCGCCTGCCGCAGGTCTCCCGCCGGATGACGCGCGAGGAAGTGCTGTTGGCCCGCGGCACTGCGGATGCGCTCGCTTTGCGCCACAAGTTCCACGACGATGCCGTCCACGCGAAATACGCACCGCAAGGCGAGATGGCCCGTGATCTGTACGAGGCGATGGAAACCGCCCGCTGCGAGGCGATGGGCGCGCGCCACATGCCGGGCACCGCCTCCAACATCGACGTCAAGATCCGCAACGAGGCGATCCGGCGCGGCTATGATCAGATGAAATCCTCGACCGAGGCGCCGCTGGCTGCTGCTGCGGGCTATCTGGTAAGGCAGATGGCCACGGGCCGCCCGCTGCCCGAAGGTGCCGCCAACGTGGCCGAACTGTGGCGCGGTTATATCGAGGCCGAAGCCGGTGAAACGCTCGGCGACCTCGAAGAGAAAATTGCCGATCAGGCGGAATTCGCCCGCTTTGCCCGCCAGATTATCACCGATCTCGGCTATGGCGACCAGCTGGGCGATGACCCCGATCAGCCGGATGAGGATCAGGAAGACCAGGCCGAAGAGGACGCCGAAGAGCAGCAGGATCCCGACAGTTCCGGCGAAGATGATTCCGACGACGAACAGGCCGATGCGGATGCCGAACAGGCGCAGGAGCAGCAGCAAGACGAAAGCCAGGCCCAGGTCTCGATGGACGAGATGGCTGAGGACGAGCTGTCGGAAGAAACCGAAATGCCCGATGGCGAGGCGCCGCTGGACCCGCCCCCGCCGCCGCCTGCCTCAGAAGCGGATCCCGACTACAAGGTGTTCTTGGACACCCACGACGAGGAAATCGCCGCAGAAGATCTGGCCGAACCAGCCGAGCTGGAGCGCCTGCGCGCCTATCTCGATCAGCAGCTGGAACCGTTGAAAGGCGCGGTTTCCCGCCTTGCCAACAAGCTGCAGCGCCGTCTTCAGGCGCAGCAGAACCGCTCCTGGGAGTTCGACCTGGAAGAGGGCATTCTGGACGCAGGCCGTCTCGCGCGCGTTGTCGCCAACCCGACCACCCCGCTGTCGTTCAAGCGCGAAAAGGATACCGAGTTCCGCGACACCGTGGTGACGCTGCTTCTCGACAACTCCGGCTCGATGCGGGGGCGTCCGATCTCGATCGCGGCGATCTGCGCCGACGTTCTCGCCCGCACCCTTGAACGCTGCAACGTGAAGGTCGAGATCCTCGGCTTTACCACCCGCGCCTGGAAGGGCGGCATGGCGCGCGAGGCCTGGCTGAACGAAGGCCGCCCGCAACAGCCCGGGCGCCTGAACGATCTCCGCCACATCATCTACAAGGGCGCCGATGTGCCCTGGCGCCGGGCGCATCCGAACCTTGGCCTGATGATGAAAGAGGGCCTGTTGAAAGAGAACATCGACGGTGAGGCGCTGGAATGGGCGCACCGCCGGATGGTCGGCCGTCCCGAGGCGCGCAAGATCCTGATGGTGATTTCCGACGGCGCGCCGGTAGATGATTCTACCCTGTCGGTGAACCCGGCGAACTTCCTGGAAAAACACCTGCGCGATGTGATCGCCATGGTGGAGAAGAAAAAGCAGGTGGAGCTTCTGGCCATCGGCATCGGCCATGACGTCACGCGCTACTACGACCGCGCGGTGACCATTACCGATGTCGAACAACTCGCCGGAGCCATGACCGAACAGCTGGCGGCGCTGTTTGACAGCGACCCGCGCGCCCGCGCCCGTGTCATGGGCATCAAGAAGGCCAGTTAAGAGAGCCCCGGCATGGCGCAGCGCAAGATCGAATATTTCTACTCCACCCATTCCGCCTATGCCTATCTTGGCTCCAGGCGGCTGGCAGAAATCTGCGCGGCCCATGACTGCCAACTGATCCACCGCCCCTTTTTGTTGTCGCCAGTGGTGGAGCAGGCAGGCGGGCGTCCCTTTGCCGGGCGCAGTCAGGCGCATGTCGATTACTTCTTCGGACGCGAGATCGAACGCTGGGCCGCCTATCGCGGTGTTCCGATCATTACCTACCGTCCGACCTACCATGACAACGCCCTGACCCTTTCCAGCGGCATGGTGATCATGGCCGAACGTCTGGGGCAGGACGTTGATGCCCTTGCCCATGCGTTGCTTGAGGCGCATTGGCGCGATGACATCGACCTGATGAACCCCGAGCAGCTGTCACAGGCTGCACGAAACGCCGGGCTTGACCCCGAACCGCTGCTTGCAGGTGCGATGGCGCCCGATGTGCAGGCGGTTCTACAGGCAAATACCGATGCGGCCCTGCGGATGCATCTGTTCGGCTCACCGACCTATGTGCTGGATGGGGATCCCTATTACGGACAGGACCATCTGGAACTGCTGGAATTCGGCCTGCGCCAGCCCTTCCCCGACACCACCTTTCAGAACCCACCTGTCGGCGCGGCCTGAATTTCCCGGGTTGCACCCGGCCCCGCTTCGCTGTTCTCTGGCGCGGTTGACACCCGCCAACGCAGGAGGCTCCCCATGTTTCAGTCATTCGACGTCACCGCCCGCCCGGATCAGGGGCCGCCCCGGCTGCAGGCACTGCGCGCAGAGCTGGATCGGGAGGCGCTGGATGGCTTCCTTGTCCCCCGCGCCGATGCGCATCAGGGTGAATACGTCGCCCCGCGGGACGACCGGCTTGCCTGGCTGACCGGCTTTACCGGCTCTGCAGGGTTTTGCGCGGCCATGGCCCATGTCGCGGGTGTCTTCATCGACGGACGCTACCGCACGCAGGTGAAACAGCAGGTCGCTGATGTCTATACCCCAGTGCCCTGGCCCGAGGTCCAGCTGCACGACTGGCTGAAGAAACAGCTGCCGGATGGCGGTCGCGTCGGGTTTGATCCATGGCTGCACGCCACCGGCCAGATCGCCGACCTACGCAGACAGCTGGACGGCAGCGGCATCATGCTTGTCGATTGTGAAAACCTGGTGGACCGCATCTGGGAGGACCAGCCTGCACCGCCCGCAGAGCCCGTCATCGCCCACCCCGAGGCGTACGCCGGGGAAAGCGCCGCCGACAAATGCGGACGGCTGGCCAAGGACCTGCGCGAGGCCGGACAAGAGGCCGCCCTGATCACCCTACCCGACAGCATCATGTGGCTGCTGAACATCCGCGGATCGGACATTCCACGCAATCCGGTCGCCCATGGCTTTGCCATCCTGCACAGTGATGCGCGTGTGGACCTGTTCATGGAGCCGTCGAAACTGGAGGGGCTGGCGGATCACCTGGGCGCAGGCGTAACCGTGCATCCACCTGCCGGTTTCCTGAATGCCGTGGGCGCGCTCAATGGCGCCGTGGCGGTGGACCGGGACAGCCTGCCGCAGATCGTTGCCGAGACTCTGGGCGCCCGTCTTCAGCCGACAGGCGACCCCTGCGCCCTGCCCAAGGCCTGCAAGAACGCGGCAGAGATCGAAGGCAGCGCCGCCGCCCACCTGCGCGATGGCGCCGCCGTGGTGGAACTGCTGGCCTGGCTCGACGACCAGCCGCCGGGTAGCATCACAGAAATCGACGTGGTCAAGCAGCTGGAAACGCTGCGCCGCCGCGACGACAAGCTCCGCGATATCAGTTTTGACACCATTTCGGGCACCGGGGCCAATGGCGCCGTGATCCACTACCGCGTCACGGTCGAGACCGACACGGTACTGCAGGACGGCGATCTGCTGGTTCTGGACAGCGGCGGGCAGTATCTGGATGGTACCACCGACATCACACGCACCATTGCTATTGGCGCCCCGGGAGCCGAGGAACGCGCCGCCTTTACCCGCGTGCTGCAGGGCATGATCGCAATCTCGCGCCTGCGCTGGCCACAGGGACTGGCCGGGCGCGACATCGAGGCCATCGGGCGGATGCCGCTGTGGCTGGCCGGGCAGGATTTCAATCATGGTCTGGGCCATGGCGTCGGCGCCTACCTCAGCGTACACGAAGGCCCGCAGCGCCTCAGCCGTGCCTCTGCGGTACCGCTGCAGCCAGGTATGATCCTGTCCAATGAACCGGGGTATTACCGCGAAGGTGCCTTTGGCATCCGGATCGAGAACCTGATCGTCGCGCAAAAGGCCCCTGCCCTGCCCGGCGGCGACGCAGAGCGGGACATGCTGGACTGGCGCACCCTGACCTTTGTCCCGATCGACCGGCGGCTGATTGACGCAGATATGCTATCAAGGGAAGAACGCGACTGGCTGAATGCTTATCATGCGCAGGTCGCCCAGAAAATCCGCCCAATGATCAGCCCTGCCGCACAGGCCTGGCTGGACGTGGCGACTGCGGCGATCTGATACCCGGCTGTTACATTGCCGGGGCAAGACATGCATACCAATGACGAGATGGGGAAAATAACATGAGCAAGATCCGAATTCGCAAGGCAGATGGCACCTGGGTGGTGCGCTCGGGCGGGGCCGTTCTGGGCGAAACCAGCCGCGCACTAGAGCTGAGCGAAGAGGGTCATGCGCCGGTCATCTATTTCCCACGCGAAGACATCGCCATGGCCTTTCTCGATCCGAGCAGCAAGACGACGCATTGCCCGCACAAGGGCGATGCCTCCTATTTTTCCATCGTAAACAAATCCTCGGTGACCGAAGACGCTGTCTGGAGCTATGAGGACCCAATCAGTGACGTGGGCGAAATAAAAGGCTATTTGGCGTTTTATCCCAGTGACTCGGTGAAGATCGAACAGATTTGAATCTGCCGGGTCAGCAGGGCCGCCTTTTACGGCACAGCTTCTAGGCGGCACAGCGTTTTACCGGCGCTGTGCCGTTTTCAAAGCCACTAAGAACCGATAGCAATCATTAAATTTAAACTGACCGACAGCGGTACCGCGCGACCTGCGCGTATCATTAACAATTATACAAAATTTTGGACCGCCTATACTTCCGTGCCCTTGCCAATGAGGGGCTCGAAGCTAGATCACGGTCGGCACCTATTCCGGCGCCCGCGGCCGGTCAAAGCGGCCCATCAGGACCGCCCCGATATCAGGATTTCAAAGTGGCCCATCCGCCTGAAAGCAGATCAGCCCTACAACAGTACAGAACGGACCAAATGCCGTTTTGCCTGTTCCAGAGCTTCCCCCGACCCAAAGACATTTGCGTCTCTGGCGCATTCGATTGCGTAGTTGACCAACGCTTCGAGGGCCGCCTGTTCTTTGTCCTGCTCGCTCGTTTTGTTTTGTACTTCGACCTCTTTCGGGTCGAATTTATAAGTACGCATATTTTCCCTTCCGCACCCCATTTACGCCCGTTGCCGTTAACTTTACTTAAAAAAGCGGTTCATCCAATCCAGCGAAAGAAAAAATTAATAAATGCGTGACGTAGATACATCTCAGTTGAGTGGTCGCCTGCTTCGGGTCTTTTTAACAGTTTACGATGAAATGTCCGTCAGCAAGGCGGCTGAGCAGCTGAACATCAGCCAATCCACCGTCAGTCATAACCTGGAAAAACTGCGCTGCATCATAGGCGACAAGTTGTTCGTGCAGGCCGGGCGCGGCATCGTTCCCAGCCCACGCGCGGAACGCCTGGTGCCCAAGGTTCGACGCCTGTTGGCCCAGATGGATGCGCTGGTGGACCATGGGGAATACGTCCCCGCCAATGACCCCGATCCGTTTGTGATCGCCACAAACGGCGGCGTTCTTGTCCCCGAGGTCAACCGAACCTGTACGCGCATCTGGCAGGAAGTTCCCAGAAAACGCATGGTGTTCCGCGAGCTTGGCCCCAGCGCGAATGCCGAAAACCTGCTGGAGCGTGGGATTGCCGATTTTGCCATTGCCCCCCGCCCCGAAGTCTATCCCGCGACCCTGTGCCATGCGCATCTTTTCTCCGAGGGCTTCCGGGTCTTTTACGATCCTGAGGTGCGCGGACCGATAAAGGACGTCTACGACTACTCTGGCGCCAGCCATGCCACGCTGGATTTCGGCGGCCCCTACAAAAGCACCGTGCAGAGCGCGCTGGAGGCTCTCAACCTGTCACGCGACATTGCCGTCAGCGTGCCGAATGTCTGGCTGCTGGCCGAGGTGATCCGTGGCACCGACACGGTTGCCACCCTGCCGGCCATGCTAATAAATTCTGCGTTCCGGGGGTTCAGCAGTTCTCCGCTACCGCTGAGCGTTCCGGATGCAGAATTTGATCTGGTCTGGCATCGCCGGTTCGATGGATCATCCAGATTGGCATGGCTACGTGAGATTCTCACCGAAACCCTGAAACAGCCCGCCAGCTGAGGCACACCAGAACCGCCCCCGGGTCTTAGCTGTGTTCCTCTGCAGCCGTTGCCACTAGGGCGCGGTTATAGGCCTTCAGCGCATCCACGTGGTAGAGCACCCCAAGAAGGCGGCCCTGCTGCTCAGCATCGCTCGGCGCGGGCACGTCATCCGGAGCAACCACCGGCAAGAACGGCACATCCGCCCGGTCGAACACCGGCAGCACCGCCTCCAGCGACTGATCGGGGCGCAGCATCAGTCCTTGATCAATCAGCGGAGCGCAGTCCTCTGGCGTGGCGCAGCGCGGATCCCCCAGCGGCCGCATCAACCCACCCACCTGCAACAGCGCCAGCAGATAGGCCTGCGGCCCGGCCGCGCAATGCAGATTGCGCCGCTCCAGCTGGGTCAGGAAGAACGACCGGTCCACCAGCCGCGAGGCCAGCGCCGTCGACAGGGAGACCGAAACCATGACCGCAAGGCCGATTTGCCAGTCTCCGGTCAGCTCGAATACGATCAGCGTGGTCGAGATCGGCGCCCCTAGAACGGCAGCCGCGACCGCCCCCATGCCCGCAAAGGCATAAAGCGTATGCGTCCCTGACACTTCCGGCAGGACCGATGTCGCGATCAGCCCAAAGGACAGGCCGGTCATCGCTCCGATCATCAGCGACGGTGAAAACACCCCGCCCCCCATGCGCCCGCCCATGGTGATGGCCACGGCAGCGGTTTTCACCACGGTGAACAGGATGGCCTGCGACAGCACCAACCCACCAGTAAGCGCCAGCACCGTCGTCTCATAGCCAACCCCGATGATATGCGGAAACCAGATCGCAATCGCCCCCAGAAGAAAGCCAGAGACCGCCGGGCGCAGCCAGCGCGGGATCGATAGAGCTGTCTGGATATCGGTTCCCACTCGATCTGCCCAAAAAATCGAGCGCATGAGCACCACGGCGACCAGTCCACAAATCAACCCGAGCATCAAAAAGGCAGGTAGCTCGACATAGAACTGCAAGGCGCCCGGCGTGGTCAGCGTGAATTCCGTAACATCGCCATATTCCAACCGGTTGATCACCGTGCCCGCGACCGAGGCGATGGCGATGGGCGCAAAGGCATGCACAGCAAAATGCCGCAACACAACCTCAAGCGCGAACAGCGCACCGGCGATAGGCGCGTTGAAGCTCGCAGAAACTGCCGCTGCCACCGCACAGCCCAAAAGATCGCGCCCGGTGATGCCATCGGCCTTGATCCGGTCGCTGACCCAGCTGGAAATGACGCCTGCAAGGTGCACCACTGGCCCTTCGCGCCCCGCCGATCCGCCGGTCGACAGCGTCAGGAAGGACGCCATGGCCGACCCAAGCCCGGCGCGGATTTCGACGCGGCCATTGCGCATTGCCGCCCCTTCGATCACATCGGCAACCGAACGCACCCGCCCATCGGGGGTGAAATTGTGCAGGATGATTCCGACGACCAGCCCACCCACGGTGGGGATCACCAGCAGCATGTACCACGGCAGATCCTGCGCGAAACTGTGCAGAAAATGAATATCCTCGGCGCCATAGATCCAAGCCTGAAGGGCGGTAATCCCCTTTCGGAACAGCAAGGCCGCAAAACCGGCCGAGATACCGATCAGCAAGGCGATCATCCAGAATTGAAACTGGCTTGGCCCGCGATGCAAAAGAATACGCCAGACATCGCGCAGCCATGCAAGACCCTGCATCGCCAGCACCTTTGCCCCGGTCCGGGAATTATGCTTCATTGTTCGCCTTCAGTTTCCTGCCCCCCTCAAAGCAGAGAAAAATTGCCAAACCACCAACACTGAGCACACAGGACCGTGACCCGTGCGTCAGCCGGTCAGCAAGGCTCCGGCGGCGGCGCGCGCTTCTTTGGTGATGGTATCGCCCGACACCATCCGGGCGATTTCATCCACCCGTTCCGTCTCGCTCAGCGGCACCACCTCGGACAGGGTCATGCCATCGGTGACGCGTTTCTGCACCCGCCAGTGATGCGCGCCCTGGGCGGCGACCTGCGGCGAATGGGTGACGACCAGCACCTGCCCGCCCGAGGCAAGGGATTTCAGGCGCCGCCCCACCGCATCAGCGGTGGCACCACCGACCCCGCGGTCGATCTCGTCAAAGATCAGCGTCTTGTCGCGATCCTCACCGCGCAAGCAGACCTTCAGGGCCAGCAGGAAGCGGCTCAGTTCCCCGCCCGAAGCGATCTTATTGAGCGGACCCGCCGGGGCACCGGGATTGGTCGCCACGGTAAAGGCAACATCGTCGTGGCCCTCCGGGCCCGGGGCGCCTGCGGTGATCCGGGTTTCAAAAACCGCGCGCTCCATCTTGAGGGGCGCCAGTTCAGCCATCACCGCTGTGTCCAGCGCCAGCGCGCTGTCGCGGCGCGCGGCACTCAGCGTCTCTGCAGCCGCTACATAAGCCGCCTCAGCGTCGCGCAGGGCGGCCTCCTGATCGGCCAGATCCTTATCGCCTGCATCCAGTGCCGCCAGTTTTTCGCGCAGGGTATCGGCATAGGCGGCCAGATCATCGGGCAGAACGTCATGCTTGCGCGCCAAGGCACGGATCGCAAACAGTCGCTCTTCGCAATCTTCCAGATCGCCGGGATTGAAATCGAGAGCAGACAGAACTCGTTCGACGCCATCTTGCGCATCGCCCAGTTCAATCATCGCCCGGCTGAGCGCCGCCAGCGGCTCTGTCAGCCCGATCTCCTCGGCGCCCTCAACACCTTCCAGCCAGCGCTGCGCCTCGCCCAGCGACGGATCGGCCCCCTCGCTCAGCAGCGCATGAGCACGGGCGATATCGCCCCGGACCCGCTCTGCCCCCTGCATCTGGCGGCGGCGCGCATCCAGCGTCTCGTCCTCGCCTGGCTCCGGGCTCAGCTTGTCCAGTTCCTCAACCGCGTGACGCAGGAATTCCTCTTCGGCGCGCACCGCATCCAGTGCTGCGCGGGTGGCCTCAACCGTCTTGCGGGCCTTGGCGGCCGTCGTCCAGGCCGCGCGGGTCTGTGACAGCAGATCCGGCACCCCGGCAAAGGCATCCAGCAGGCTGCGGTGCCCCTTTGGGTTCAAAAGACCCCGATCATCGTGTTGGCCGTGCAGTTCCACCAAGGTTTCCGACAACGCGCGCAGCACCTCACCCGAGCAGCGCCGATCGTTCACCCAAGCCGTCTTGCGGCCCTCAGCGGTATTAACGCGGCGCAGGATCAGTTCATGCCCGGCTGGCAGGCCTGCCTCTTCCAGAACCGCATGGGCCGGATGGCCCTCGGGCAGTTCGAATTCCGCGACCACCTCGCCCTGCGAGGCGCCCTGCCGCACCAGTTCGGCGCGTCCGCGCCAGCCCAGTACAAAGCCAAGGGAATCGAGCAGGATCGATTTACCAGCGCCGGTTTCGCCGGTCAGCACGTTGAGGCCGGCCTGAAAGTTCAGCTCCAGATGGTCGATGATCAGAATATCGCGGATATCAAGCGCGCGCAGCATTACTTTGCTCCGTTGCAAACGCTGTTACAGCCACTGGCCCTTGATCGACTGGCGATAGATCTGGCTCAGCCAGTTGTTCCCCCGGTCACGCATCTTCAGACCCTGCGACGTCAGCAGTTTATAGCTGTCCTGGTACCACTCTGTCGATTGATAGTTGTGCCCCAGGATCGCGCCGGCGGTCTGCGCCTCATCCACCAGACCCAGCGACAGATAGGCCTCGACCAGACGGTGCAGCGCCTCGGGGGTGTGACTGGTGGTCTGGAAATCCTCCACCACCACACGGAAGCGGTTGATCGCCGACGTGTAGTGTTTGTGGCGCAGGTAGTAGCGCCCGATTTCCATTTCCTTGCCCGCCAGATGGTCGAAAGCCAGATCGAATTTCAGGATTGCCGAGTTGGCATATTCGCTGTCGGGGTAAACCTCGATTACGGTGCGCAAAGCCTGCAGCGCCTGGAAGGTCAGCCCCTGATCGCGGCCGACTTCGTCGATCTGGTCATAAAAGCTCAGCGCCAGCAGGTATTGCGCATAGGCGGCGTCTTCGTCGGTCGGGTAGAAATCGATGAACCGCTGAGCGGCGGCGCGGCTGTTTTCGTAATCCTTGGCACGGTGATAGGAAAAGGCCTGCATGATCAGCGCTTGTTTCGCCCATTCAGAATAGGGATAGAGGCGCTCGATCTCGGAGAAGTAAAAGGCCGCGTCCTTGGACCGGCGGCGTTCCAGTTCGAACTCGCCGCGTTCAAAGATCTGTTTGGGGGTATAGCCGTCCAGCGCGCCTGCCTTTTCGGCCGCGCCACCGTCGCCGCCGCAGCCCGACAATGCAGCCATCAGAACAACCGCACCGATCCATTTGGCTCCTGCCCTGATGCCGATCATCTTTGCCTTACCTCACCGCATTTGACTCGCGGGTGTCCACCCCGGTTATGCCCGGTCTAGCACATTCAATTGGCGTGCAAAACGCCTTTAACCCACTTCGCCCTCACTTGGCAGAGATTGTCGGCCCGGGTCAAGCCTGCGGCGCCCCAGCGGTGGGTGCCGGACCACAGGTACAAATGAAAAAGGGCACCTAAGTGCCCCTGTCCGTCTTCCATCGGTGTCCTGATGATTGCGCTGATCCCTGCAGGGATCAGGCGACCTTGCGGATGGCTGCGGGGATTTCCCCCCAAACCAGCCCCTGCCCCGGCAGGCGGGCCACCATAGCCGCATCACACTCTACCAGACGCACCGCGCCGGGGGTTGCGAACAGCGCCCGCAGCAGGGTGTTGGTCAAGGCATGACCAGCACGCTCGCCGATATAGCGCCCCATCAGCGGCGCACCGGCCAGCGCCAGGTCACCCAGCGCGTCCAGCATCTTGTGACGGACCGGCTCATCCGAATGGCGCAGACCTTCGCCGCTTTCAACCTCTTCACCATCGAAAACAACAGCGTTCTCGCCCGGCACACCGCCAAGAGCCAGGCCATTGGCCTGCATCGCCTCGACATCAGCGCGGCGGCAGAATGTACGGCTGTCGCACAGCTCGCGGGCAAAGGCTCCATTGCGCAGGTCCAGCGTCTTGCTCTGACGTCCAATCGCCTGTTCAGCGAAATCAATGTGGAATTCGATCATCAGCCGGTCGCAGGGCAGAATGGTCGCCTTTGCGCCATCTTTTTCGACGCTGACCTCCTTCAGAACCTGCAGAACCTGCACCGGAGCAGACAGGCGACGCACGCCTTTCTGCATGATCCCGCGCACAAACAGCGCCGAGGAGCCATCAAGGATCGGCACTTCGGGTCCATCGATTTCAATCAGGGCGTTGTGCACACCACAACCAGCCAGTGCGGCCATCACGTGCTCAACGGTAGATACCGACACACCGGCGGCGTTGACCAGACGGGTGCACAGCGCGGTGCGCTCCACATAGTCCCAGCGGGCCGGGATGACAGAATTGCCCAAAGCGATATCGGTCCGTTTGAAACGGATGCCATGATCCGCCGCAGCCGGTTTCAGAACCATCCGCGCAGGCTGGCCGGAATGCAGGCCTGCGCCTTCAAATGTCACCGATGCTTTCAGGGTATTCTGCACCTTGTGCCTCTTTCTTCTGGGTCCGGCCATCTGGGGCCGTGTTGCCGATGATAGGTAAGGAAACGGGCACGCGGGCTCAACTCAATCTTTGTAACGGATTGAAACATCCCTGTAACGAATAGGCAAAACACTGCCTAGATGCGTGCAACCTTCTGGAACAAAAGGAAAAAGGGCCGCCAGATGGCGACCCTCTTCACGAGATATTCTGAAAAATCAGTTGGCCTGACGGCGTAGGAAGGCCGGAATTTCGATCCGTTCCTGATCCGGATCGGCCTGCTGCTGCGGTTGCGGCGCGGCGGATTGCTGCGGCGCGTGCTGCGGGGCCTGCGGCTGCTGACGCACCGGCTGAGGCTTCGCCTCACCGCCTTCGGCAGCGCTGCCGGTCATCCGGTGGATAAGCGAATTCAGGCCAAAGCGACGCTGTTCCTGCTGCGGTGCGGGCGCCTGCTGCTGTTGCGGAGCTGCGGCGGCCGGGCGCTGTTGCGGTTGCGGCGCGGGCTGTGGTGCCGCTTGCTGCGGCTGAGCCCGTTGCGCGGCGGCCTGCAGACGCACGATGGCCTCGGGCGACGGCGTGCCCGGCGCCGGAGCCTTGGGCGCGACAAAACTGTCGGCCCCGCCTTCGGCGGCATCGGCCTGCGGCTGGAATTCCGGAACCTGCGGCTGATAGGCAGGCGGCGGCAGGCCGTCGTCGTCATAGGCTTCGGTCTCAGCCGGGGCTGCTTCGGGCTGCGATGCGGTGGCGTCCAGACCTTCGAACAGGGTCGGCTCCTCGTGCGAGGCTTCCGTGGCTGCGACGGCAGGCTGTTCAACCGGCTCGTCCAACTCCAGCGGCGCGGCACGGGTTTCTTCAACGCTGACGGTTTTCTTCAACGGCGCCGACATCGGACGGCGTGCAACCGGCATGTCGGTGTTCACGTCGGAAGCATCGATACCGGTGGCCACGACGGACACGCGCATCTTGCCTTCCATTTCGGTGTCCAGGGTCGAACCAACGATGATATTCGCATCCGGGTCCACCTCTTCGCGGATCCTATTGGCAGCCTCGTCCAGTTCGAACAGGGTCAGGTCGTGAGCGCCGGTGATGTTGATCAGAACGCCGCGCGCACCGCGCAGGCTGATTTCGTCCAGCAGCGGGTTGGCGATGGCCTTTTCTGCGGCCTGAATGGCGCGATCTTCGCCTTCGCCCTCGCCCGTGCCCATCATCGCCTTGCCCATTTCGTCCATCACGGCGCGAACGTCAGCAAAGTCGAGGTTGATAAGGCCGGGACGGACCATCAGGTCTGTGACACCTTTGACGCCCTGATAGAGGACATCGTCCGCCATCGAGAAGGCCTCGGTGAAAGTGGTTTTCTCATTGGCCAAGCGGAACAGGTTCTGGTTCGGGATGATGATAAGCGTGTCGACGACCTTCTGCAGCGCCTCAACGCCGTCCTCGGCCTGGCGCATACGCTTGGCGCCTTCGAACTGGAACGGTTTGGTCACGACACCCACGGTCAGAACACCCAACTCACGGGCGGCCTGCGCAATGATCGGCGCGGCGCCGGTACCGGTGCCACCACCCATCCCGGCAGTGATGAAGCACATATGCGCCCCGGCCAGATGATCGACGATCTGTTCGATGCTTTCTTCAGCGGCGGCCGAGCCGACCTGCGGACGGGCACCTGCGCCCAGACCTTCGGTGACTTTGATACCCAGCTGGATCCGGCTTTTCGAGGCGCTTTGCTGCAAGGCCTGCGCATCCGTATTGGCGACGACGAAATCGACCCCTTCCAGCGCCTTCTCGATCATATTGTTGACCGCGTTTCCACCCGCGCCACCGACACCGAATACGGTGATCTTTGGCTTCAGCTCTTCCTGTCCGGGCAACGAAAGGTTCAATGTCATGCTCTTTCCGCCTGTGTTGATAGCCCTCCCGCAAGGGCCTTTTCCTGACTTTTCTGCGGAAATTGTACCGCAGCCTCGGAGTCGCGTCATCCCAAAAAGCGTCGGCGGCTACAAAATATGGCCCCTGATCCATGGAAATCTGCGGTATTTCGCCTAAGACGACAGATCTAGCGGTTAAATAGCAGCTCCCCCACAAACACCAGAAAACCCCGACGCCCATAGGCACCGAATTCATATTCTGAGTTATCGCGGTCTGGCCACTGCCCGGCCTTCAGACTCGTCGCTTAATGCGTCCGTTAACCCGAAACTAACGGTTTCGGGCGGCGCTGTCACGGGGGGCAAGGCCCACAAAGGCGACTTTTTTCAGGCTCAATATCGCCTCGCGTGCGGTGCAGGTCACCAAAATTCAACCGGGGTGGGCGCAGGCCTTACCAATTGTCTTTGAACCACTTCACCGCGCGGCGCAGAGAGCGGGCCGGATAGCGGTCGACCGGCATTTCGAAATCCCACCATTCGTCCTGCGGATGCGCCGCAAAGAGACTGAGCCCCACGGCCGAGGCAAAACCCGGCCCGGTCGCCGATTGCGGCAGACCGTGGACGCGAAGTGGACGTCCGAGGCGCACCTGCTGGCCGAGGATACGACTGGCCAGGGCATCAAGCCCCATAATCTGGCTAGAGCCACCGGTCAGCACGATCTGCTGGCTGGGCAGGTATTCAAACCCGGCCGCATCCAGGCGGACCCGCACCTCTTCCAGGATCTCCTCGACCCGGGGACGCATGATGCCGATCAGCTCGGCCCGGCTGACGGTGCGCCGATCGTGCTCCCAGTCGCCGGTATCCCCGCCAATATCGATCATATCGCGGTCGTCGGCGCCGGTGGCATGAACGCCGCCGCAAAAGGTCTTGATCCGCTCGGCATTGGCCATCGGAACACCCAGCCCCATGGAAATGTCGCTGGTGATATGATCACCGCCCATGCGCACAGCATCGGCATAGATCATATGTTTCTTCATGAAAACCGAGATCGAGGTCGACCCGCCGCCCATGTCGATACAGGCCGCGCCCAGCTCCTGTTCGTCCTCGACCAGCGCCGCATAGCCCGAGGCATAGGCCGAAGAGGCAATGCCTGCCAGCTCCAGATCACAGCGCTGAATGCAGCGCATCAGGTTCTGCACAGTGGCGGAATCCACCGTCAGCATATGCATGTCCACCGACAGGGTCTGCCCCATCTGGCCGCGCGGATCCGACAGGCCCGAACGGTTATCAAGCGCGAAATTCACCGGCTGGGCGTGGACCACTTCGCGCCCGGCGCCATAATCCGGCACCTCGCAGGCGGCCAGCACGCGGGCGATCTCGTTCTCCGACACTTCCTGCGCCTGAAGTTCGACCTTTGCATCCAAACCGTAGGAACGCGGATTGGCCCCGGCGAAGCAGGCGATCACGTGGTCGACACGGACACCTGCCATCTTCTGCGCGGCCTGAACGGCGGTGCGGATGGCCCGTTCGGTTTCCTGCATGGCGGAGATTTCACCGAACTGCACCCCGCGCGAGCGGGTGGTCGCGGCGCCGATAACCCGGAAGCCGGATTGACCGGCAAGCGACCCGATAGCACTGTCTTCATTAGGTTGGGCAGAGCCATCAAATCGCAGGACAAGACAGGCAATCTTGGAACTGCCTACATCCAGAATGGCCACGACACCGCGCTGCAATGCCTGCCGCCGCATCTGCCGCATGGCACGCTGCGATTGATAAAGATCCGTCATCTTACAGCCCACCCCCGTTCATTTCCCTGATCCGCCACCAGTTTTCCACTGCATTTTCTGTCATCCGGACCGTCGGTCGCGCCGCGATCCGCATATCTACGGCGGCGACATCACGCTCCAGCAGATCCTTGACCTCGCTGACCACGATCACCCGCTCCAGCGCCTGCACCGGGTTGTCCTCGGGCAGCATGATCCGCTGACCGCGATCCAGAACCACGTCCCAACGCCGTTCGCCAACCCGTACCAACCCCCGCAGCCGGTCGCCAAGCGGGCTGGCTGCTGCCAGAAGCCGCATCGCCTCCTCGGCCTCGCGATTGGCCCCACGCCCGGCAATGAGCGGCAGATCAGGATGCAGCCTCCGCTGTCCCAACTCGGCCACATGCGCGCCGGTTTCATCCAGAAGCGCCAGCCCGTCGCGGCTACGCCAGATCAGCGCCGGTTTACGTTCTTCCACATTGACCTGAAGAATACCGCCCGGGCGGATCCGCACGCTGGCGGTGCGCACCGGGTCAAGTCCTTCGATCACATCGCGGATCTGGCCCAGATCCAGATCGAAGGAGCTGATCGGAAAATCGAGCGGCACCACTTCGCGGATGTCTTCGGAGACGCTGGTCCCTGCCCCGTCGATGGCCATGACGTTGACCATGAATTCAGGACGCTCCTCGATCGAGGCGCGGATCGAATTGATCGTGCCCTGCAAGGCGTCGCGCCGCCCTTCATCCGCCAGAAACGCGGTTCCCGCCGCAGCCAGCAGGCAGATCGGCACCCCGACCCGCAGACCGAACCGGATCCCTGGCGTCAGCATCCAGCGCTGCAACCGGTATTTCAGGCGCGAAGGCGCCGGATCGGACGCTCCGCTGTGTTCCTTGCTCTTGCGCCGGATCAGCGACCGCATGAGGCGTCCTCCACCATCCATGCGCAAAGCTGCCCAAAGGTGATGCCGAAATGTTCGGCTTGCTCGGGCGCCAGCGAAGTCGGCGTCATGCCGGGCTGAGTGTTGGTTTCCAGAATGATCAGCCCCTCGGCGCCGCGGCTTTCGTCCCAGCGGAAATCGGTGCGGCTGACACCGCGGCAGCCCAGTGCATCATGGGCGCGTTTGGCGTATTCCAGGCACAGATCGAAAATCTCCTGCGGCAGATCCGCAGGCAGCACATGGCGCGATCCGCCCGGCTGATATTTCGCATCATAATCGTACCAGCCATCGGTCAGAATGTCGGTCACGGTCAGTGCCTTGTCGCCCATCACGGTCGCGGTCAGCTCGCGCCCCGGGGCATAGGTTTCAACCATCACCTGATCGGGCATGTCGTCCGAGAGTTTCGGCGGCGCATTGGCGGCCTCATGCACCAGGTAGATTCCAACGCTGGAGCCTTCATTATTGGGTTTAACCACATAGGGAGGCGCCATCACGTGGGACGCCTCGACCTCAGAGCGGGCAAAGATTTCGCTGGCGACCACCGGCAGGCCAACGCTGCGGAACAGGGATTTGCTGCGCTGTTTGTCCATCGCTAACGCCGAGGCCAGCACACCAGAGTGGGTATAGGGAATACGCATCCATTCCAGAAGGCCCTGCACGCAGCCGTCTTCGCCCCAGCGACCGTGCAGCGCATTGAACACGACGTCAGGTGCCGCAGCCTCAAGCTGCGCACACAGATCTGGACCCGCGTCCAGTTCGATCACCTGATAGCCTTCGCCCCTTAGCGCGGCGGCGCATTCACGCCCGGAGGACAGGGACACCTCACGCTCAGCCGAGGGGCCGCCCATCAATACCGCCACTGTCGGGAGTGTCCTGCTCGACTCACTCACCACAAGTGCCTCAATTCATCGGGCTTAACGCCCCTGCTTCTCGCGTCCGTTATTCGACCGCGTTCATTATTCTGGGATCACCACCGCATCGGCGACAGAGATCCTTTTGCTTGCATCAGAAGGCAATCATGCCGTGGGGCGCGGCAAATCACGTCCCATAGGTCATCATACTGCCCAAAGAGTTACCGGGACCTTAACGTCCTCTTTACCAACCTTAATGGATGTCTCTTTCTTGCCCCAATTTCACACGCCGTTCCAGCCAAAACAATCATGCCGGAGCGAATGATTGCGAATTACCCACACTCGCCCAGCGCGGCGTGGATTACGGGTGACACTGACAGGGCTGCCGCCACTTTAGTCCGGCAGGTTCTCGCCGATCCGCATGATTTCCCACTGCAGGGTAATGCCGGAATTCTCCAGCACCTTGCGACGTACCTCTTCTCCCAACGCCTCCAGATCGGCGGCGGTGGCATCCCCGGTATTGATCAGGAAATTCGGATGTTTCTCGCTCATCTGCGCACCACCAAGGCGGGCACCGCGCAGACCGGCATCCTCGATCACTTTCCAGGCTTTTAGATCGTGCACATCCCCCGCCTGCCCGGTCGAGGAAAACCCCGCCGGATTGCGAAAGGTGGAGCCGGCCGAACGATCCTTGACCGGCTGTGTCTCATCGCGCTTCTTCAGCTGCTCTTCCATGCGGGCATGAAGCACCTCGGGCGCGCCTTTTGGTGCCTTGAAGGTGGCAG
Source organism: Pseudophaeobacter sp. 1A09344 (assembly GCF_041008745.1). Classification (NCBI taxonomy): domain Bacteria; kingdom Pseudomonadati; phylum Pseudomonadota; class Alphaproteobacteria; order Rhodobacterales; family Roseobacteraceae; genus Pseudophaeobacter; species Pseudophaeobacter sp. 1A09344. Next base: position 24,011 of record NZ_JAXGFS010000001.1, on the reverse strand, counting down.
AGACAAGAACCGCACCCTCGGGAAACGCGGTCTGGCGATAGGCGAAGTTCAGATCCCCGGCCCCAATCTGTTGCAGCTCGCCCGCGCGGGTCACTACCGTCGCCGACTGGAATACATCCGCCGTATATGATCCATAACAGCCCGCATTCATCCGCACCGCGCCGCCGATCGATCCGGGGATGGTGCGCAGAAAGGTCAGGTCCAGCCCCGCGTCAGCCGCCTTGCGTGCCACATGGGCATCCAGCGCCGCAGCGCCTGCGGTGACGGTATCGCCGTCGATTTCAATCTGGTTGAAGCCACGCCCCAGCCGGATCACCACTGCGCGGATACCCCCATCCCGCACGATCAGGTTCGAGCCGACGCCCATGGGAAAGACCGCAACATCCTCAGGCAGGGCGCACAGGAACTCCTGAAGATCATCGATATCCGCAGGCTGAAACAACACATCCGCAGGCCCGCCCACACGCAGCCAGGTCAGCTCCGACAGGCTGCGCCCCTCGGTCAGGCGTCCACGCACGGCAGGAAGGGATTTAGTGATTTCGGTCATGATGTGCCACTCGTTCGGTTTCCTGCAGGGTTTAAGGCAAACCCGAATGGGAAGAAAGGACCGCCGAGCTCCCGCATACCCCGCGTAGAACCCGCCATCAGCCGCGCAGGACCACCCGGCGCAACCAACGGCCCAGATAGATCACCGGATAGCGCAACACACTCATCCCTGCGACCAGCACCGCCAGCCCCCACCATGGACCGTTTTCATAGGTGACATAGCCAAGGATCGGGATGCCGACGGCGATCAGTGCATAGGCGCGGCGCCAGTGATTGTCTCGGCTGGGTATCATGGCCAGGACATTGGCCGTCAGCGCCCAAAGCGCGGCAAGGATCAGGGACAGGCTCACAACATACCTCCCACGGCTGTAATCAGGGCGATGGTGGACAAAACAAGCCCCACAATCGGCACCGCTATCGGCACCTGAAAGGGCGCGCCGGGCGCGTGGCGTTTCTGCAAGATCAGCGCGAGGTTCACCAACACAAAGACCGACAGCAACACCGAGGACGTAACCTCGGCCAGCCGATCCACCGAGAAGAACAGGGCCGTCAGGATCACCGCCGCACCCAATACCAGCGTGGCCAGCACCGGCGTTCCGAACCGGGGGTGGGCGTGATGGAACAGGGCCAGCGCCGGACTGCGTTTGCCCAATCCGAACAGCACCCGCGAGGCCATGACGATCTGCGCCAGGATCCCATTGAGCGCAGCAAAGACCGCGATATAGGACAGGAAATCGGGGTTCGATCCGCGCGCTGTCTGCCAGACCAGTGCCAGCGGGCTGCTGGATTGCGAAAGGTCGGCCACCGGGACAGTACGAACCGCAGCCCAGCAGACCAGCGCATAGATGATCGATGTAATGGTCAGCGACAAAAGGATCGCCTTCGGCATGGTGCGGGTCGGTTCTGAGACCTCCTCGGCCATGTTGACGATGTCTTCAAACCCGATGAAGGCAAAGAAGGCCAGAACCGCACCAAGGCCAAGGCCCGCCCAGACGGTAATGCCCGGCAGGTCCTGCGGCAGGGCCCAATCCGGCGACACATCGCCGGTGCCACCGGCCCAAATCACCAGCGCCAGCCCGGTCAGCTCAATCGCGGTAAAAACCGCCGCCAACGACAGGCTTTCCAGAACGCCAATCACGGCCACCGCCACCAGCGCCAACCCCATGGCGATGATCGCAAGGGTTCCATCCACGCCGGTTGCCGCCGTCAGATACCCAGCCCCGCCGCGTAGCACCGCGCCGGCAGAGACGGTTCCAGCCACAACCACGGCAAGCCCCACCAGCAAGGCAAGGGACTGCGAGCCAAACCCCTGCCCGACAAAGGCCGCCTCTCCGGCAGCTTCGGGTACGCGTGAGGAAAACTCCGCATAGCTGAGCGCAGTGGGCGCGGCGATCAGCCCTGCCAAAACAAAGGATAGCGGCGCCCAGATCCCGGCGTCGGCGACAACCGCCCCAACCAGAACGTAGATCCCCGCCCCGACCATGACGCCGACGCCGTAGGCGGTCAGAAGACCAAGGCCAATACGGCGTTTCAGCGGCTCAGCCATGGCAATGTCCTTTCGCGGGGGCTATTGGCTTTTGCTTAGCCGCTCAGGCAGCCCGTTGGCCCAGGCGCTGATGGTACCTGCGCCGAGGCAGACGACCATGTCACCGGGGCGCGCCTGTTCACGCACCAAACGCTCCAGATCGTCCTCGTTCAGCAGCGCGCGGGCGTGGCGATGGCCATGACGGATCAGCCCCGCCACCAGATCGTCGCGGCTGGCGCCTTCGATCGGGTCCTCACCGGCGGCAAAGACCTCGGCGATGGCGACCACATCGGCATCGTTGAAGCAGGCGCAGAAATCATCAAACAGGGAAGACAGGCGTGAATAGCGGTGCGGCTGGTGCACGGCGATGACACGAGCATTGCTATCAGCGCCAACGGCCTGACGCGCGGCCTTCAGCACGGCGGCGATTTCCACCGGGTGGTGGCCATAATCGTCGATCACGGTAACACCGTTCACTTCGCCCACCTTGGTGAAACGGCGGTTGACCCCGCCGAATGCAGCCAGCGCAGCGCGGATTTCCTCGCCTTTCATGCCCAGATGGCGCGCCACGGCCACTGCCGACAGGGCGTTGGAGACATTGTGATCCCCCGGCATCGGCAGAGTGCAGCCTTCGATCTTCTGACCTTCCGCCTGCAATAGGATGTCGAAATGGGCAACGCCCGCCTTGTAGGTCAGGTTCACGGCACGAACATCCGCCTGCGCGTTGAAACCATAGGTGACGACGCGGCGGTCGGTGATGCGCCCCACCAGCGCCTGCACCTCGGGGTGGTCGGTACAGCAGACCGCGACACCATAAAAAGGAATGTTCGAGACGAAGTTGTAAAACCCGTCGCGCAAAGTATCAAAGTCGCCCCAATGCTCCATATGCTCGGGGTCGATATTGGTGACGACGGCAATGGTCGCAGGCAAGCGGTTGAAGGTGCCGTCGCTTTCGTCCGCCTCGACCACCATCCATTCGCCCTGCCCCATGCGGGCGTTCGATCCATAGGCGTGAATGATGCCGCCGTTGACCACGGTGGGGTCAAAATTCCCGGCCACCATCAGCTCGGCCATCATCGTGGTCGTGGTGGTTTTGCCATGGGTGCCGGCAATGGCGATGTTGGATTTCAACCGCATGAGCTCGGCCAGCATCTCGGCCCGGCGCACGATGGGCAGCCCCCGGCGGCGCGCCTCGTCCAGTTCCGGGTTGCCCGGTTTGATCGCTGAGGAAATCACGACGACTTCGGCGTCTTCCAGGTTCTCAGCCCGCTGACCTTCAAAAACCAGCGCACCGAGGCTCTCGAGCCGCTGGGTGATCTTTGACGACTTGAGGTCAGACCCCTGCACCACATAGCCAAGGTTGAGCAGCACCTCGGCGATGCCGGACATGCCGATACCGCCGATGCCGACAAAATGGATCGGGCCAACATCTCCGGGCAATTTGGTTGCGGGCGTCATGGTCTATCCTTCCTCCGCCAGCTGTTCGACCAGAGCCACCAGACGATTGGTGGCATCGGGAACGCCGACACTTAATGCTGCTTGGGCCATCTGGGCGGCCGCGTCGGGGGCGCTCAGAACGGCAGAGATCTGCTCTGACAGCGCCTGAACGTCAAGGGCGCTTTCGGGGATCAGCACCGCCCCGCCCGCATCAACCAGCCCACGCGCATTAGCGCTCTGGTGGTCTCCCGCCGCGGCGGCGAATGGGATCAGGATCGACGGGCGGCCAATGACCGAGATATCGGCAACCGACGAGGCCCCGGAGCGCGAGATCACCAGCTGCGCCTCGCTCATCCGTGCGGGCACATCGTGAAAAAATGGCTGAACATCGGCTGCAATGCCATGTTCGGCGTAGAAGGCGCTGACGCGTTCGCCATCCTCATCGCGCGCCTGATGGGCCACGCGCAGATGGCGACGGATCCCTTCGGGCAGGGCTGCAATCGCGCCGGGGACCACATCGGACAGGATGCGCGCGCCTTGGCTGCCGCCCATCACCAGCACCGACATCGGATAATCGCCCGGTGGAATATAGGCCGCGCCCGCGCGCTCCAGCACGGCGCGGCGCACCGGGTTCCCAACATGCACGCCCGTGGCGCCCTCGGGCAATTCGGTCGGCCAGACGCCGCAGGCCACCTGCGCCACGCGTTTGGCAAAAAGCTGATTGACCCGGCCCAGAATGCCGTTCTGTTCGTGGATCATCCGGGGCAGACCCAGCAATGTCGCCGCGCCCAGCGCTGGGATCGACGGGTAGCCGCCAAAACCCACCACCGCATCGGGGCGGTCACGCCGCATCTGCAGGGCCATGCTGGCGATACCTCCGGCGATCTTCGGCCCGACCAGCGCCTTGGCCAGCAGCCCGCCGCGGGCAAAGGTGGCCGAGGACACCTCGGTGATTTCCACCGTATGAGGAAAGCCGCCGGTATAGCGGGCGCCGCGCGCATCGGTCGACAGTTTCACCCGCCAGCCCTTGCGCAGCATCTCTTCGGCCAAGGCCTGCGCCGGGAACATATGCCCCCCGGTGCCGCCTGCCGCCATCAATAGCAGTTTCTGTGTCATAAACCCGCGTCGTTTCGTACCTAGTGCGTCAGCCGCGACCGCGGCCACGCAGATAATCTGCAATCTCACCCTGCGGGCGCGAACGGGTAAAGGCCAGCAGCATTCCCATGGCAATGCCCGTCGCGATCAGCGAAGAGCCGCCATAGCTGACGAATGGCAGGGTCATGCCCTTGGCCGGCAAGAGCCGCACCGCAACCCCCATGTTGATCATGGCCTGCACCCCGAACATGCAGACAAGCCCCGTGCCCGCAAGCCGCACGAATGTATCGCGCTCGCGCATCAGACGGAACAGCGAGCGCACCACCACCGTGGCGTAAAGCCCGATCAGCACCGTGACCAGAACCAGCCCGTATTCCTCGGCAGCAACCGCGACGATGAAATCGGTATGGGCATCGGGCAGCGACCATTTCACCTGCCCCTCCCCGACTCCAACGCCGAACAGCCCGCCTTCGCGGATAGCATTGGTGGCATAGCCAAGCTGGGTAGTGGGATCGATATCCGGGTTCAGAAAGCCGTCGATGCGGCGGGCAAAGTGTTCGGAACTGGAATAGGCCATCACACCGCCCATGACCACAACCGCCGCCATGCCAACCAAAAGCAGCATCGGCGCCCCTGCCACAAAATACATCACACCCCATCCGAACAACGTCAGCGAGGCCTGACCAAAATCGGGCTGCATCACCAGCATCAGCACCACGCTCATGCACAGGCCAAAGGAAATCAGCGTGCCCGGCGGGCCGTTGATCTGCTGGCTCGAGGCAATCATCCAGGCCGCAACCACGACAAAACCGGGCTTCAGGAACTCGGACGGCTGCAGCGATGCAAAGCCCAGCGAATACCAGCGTACCGCGCCTTTGCCGAAATCGGTCCCAAAAATAGGCAGCAGCGCCAGCGCCACAAAGGCAAGAGCAAAGCCGATGATCGCAAGCCGCCGCACCAGCGTCGGCGACATCATCGAGGTCAGCACCATGGCGACCAGAGCCGCCCCGCCAAACACCGCTTGTCGCTGCACATAGTGGAAATTGCCGAACCCGTTGCGCTCGGCCAGCGGCACTGAGGCTGCAAGCCCCAGAAGCAGCCCCAGCACGAACAACATCAGGACGCAGGACATCGTCCATTTGTCCAAGGTTCGCCACCATTTGGGAAGAATAGGTTCACCTGATTGTACAGGAACCGCACCATAGACCATCTCAGTCATGGAAACACCGCCGCTCTTTGCCTCGTGATACGCCCCGTTTTTCGGGGTCTGTAATGGAACAGTAACGCGAAACCCGTGATCAGACCAGTGTCTTGATCCCGGCGCGGCAGGATTTTGCGCCCGGGACAGCTCCCTTGCGCGAGAGGTCATTCCATGGTCGATGCCCTTATGCAGGTAAACACCGTGATTCTTGGCGCCGGCGCAGCAGGCATGATGTGCGCAGCCCATACCGGCGGCAGCACGCTGGTGGTCGACCACGCCAAGGCGCCGGGCGAAAAGATCCGCATTTCCGGTGGCGGGCGCTGCAACTTCACCAACCTTTATGCCGATCCCAGCAACTACCTCTCTGGCAACCCTCATTTCTGCAAATCCGCGATGGCGCGCTATACGCAATGGGATTTCATCTCACTCGTGGACCGCCACGGTATCGCCTGGCACGAGAAAACCCTCGGGCAGCTTTTTTGCGACGGCTCAGCGAAACAGATCGTCTCGATGCTGACATCAGAGATGGCAAAGGCCGGGGCCGAATTGTGGCTGCAAACCAGCGTTGGCCCTGTTGAGCAGCGCGATGATGGCTTTGCCCTGACACTGACCAAAGACGGCAAGGATCACCACGTCACCTGCCGCAATCTGGTTCTGGCGACGGGCGGCAAATCCATCCCCAAGATGGGCGCCACCGGTCTCGCCTATGACATCGCCCGCCAGTTCGCCCTGCCACTGACCGCGACCCGCCCCGGCCTTGTCCCCTTCACCTTCCCCGAAGGACGCTTTTCCGCCCTGCCCGGTGTATCCCTGCCCGCGCGCCTTTCCAACGCGCGCGCCAGTTTCGACGAGGCGCTGCTCTTCACGCACCGCGGCCTCTCCGGCCCCGCGGTACTGCAACTCTCCTCCTACTGGCACGAAGGAGAGGAGATTACAGTCAACCTCGCTCCCGAAACCGATATTTTCGCGGCGCTGCGCAGCCAGCGGCAGATCGCGGGCAAGCGCGCGATTGCCACCGAACTGGCCCGCCACCTGCCTGCCCGGTTGGTGGATTATCTGAAAGAGGCGCTCACCCCGACCTACGACCTGACGGCCCGCCTCGCCGATCAATCCGACGCCGCCTTGCAAGCCCTCTGTGATCAACTCAACCAATGGCAGCTGACACCCGGCGGCACCGAAGGCTACCGCACCGCCGAAGTCACCCTGGGCGGCATCGACACCGATGCGCTCTCCTCAAAAACCATGCAGGCCAAATCCCGCCCCGGTCTTTACGCAATTGGCGAGGCGGTGGATGTGACTGGCTGGCTTGGCGGTTACAACTTCCAGTGGGCCTGGGCCTCGGGCCATGCCGCAGGTACAGCCATCGCCGCCACCCGCTGATCACCGCCCCTGATCGAGCGCCCGGATTTCCGCTTCGGAGCCGCCCTCGCCTGCGGCCCGGCAGTCAAATCCGTCGCAGGGGCGCCAGTCAAATTGCCGAGGGGCCCCGCCAGCGGCGGGGAGACGGCTATTTTGCTTGCGCCGCAAAGGCGGGTTTGGCAGGGCAGAAGCAGGACGAGGGTGGAACCGAAACGGATTTCCGCTTGGGTGAGCCCGAAGCCCTTAACCGTTTTCCAATCTGCGCGTGACCTCAGCGATGAAATCCTCACCGCGCTGCTCGAAGTTGTCATATTGATCGAAACTGGCCGCTGACGGCGCGAGCAAAACCGTGTCGCCCGGCTCAGCCTCTGCCATCGCCTGCGCCACAGCCTCACCCATGGTGGTGCAGACCACAGCGTCCACATCCAACTGCATGGCAAAGGTCGCCGCCTCGCGGCCGATCACATAGGCCCGACGCACCGAACCTGTGTGACCTTTCAGGGCCTCCAGCCCACCATCCTTTTCCAGCCCGCCGCAGATCCAGCGGATATTGCCGAAGGCGCTCAGCGCCTTCACTGCGCTGTCCACATTGGTGGCCTTGCTGTCGTTGACGTAGCGCACCCCGCCCGCCTCAGCGATGGTCTGGCTGCGGTGCGGCAGACCGGGATAGCTCTCCAACCCACCTTCGATCATACGCGGCGCCAGCCCTAGCGCCCGCGCGGCGGCATAGGCGGCGCAGGCGTTCTGATGGTTATGCGCCCCCGGCAAGCCCTGCATCGGTCGCAAATCGATCGAAGCCACCTGCCGCCCCTTGCGGTATTCGCTGAGGAACCCCTTGCGGGCAAAGACCTGCCAACCCGGCCCTGTCAGCTTCTGCGCAGCCGAGATGCGGATCACCCGGTCATCACTGGCGGCCTCGGACAGTTGTCCGGCCAGAAACAGCCCTTCATCCTCATCGATACCGACAATGGCACGATCGGGGCCGCCTTCTGCGAACAGGCGCCGCTTGGCCGCGAAATAGCCGCCCATGCCGCCATGCCGGTCCAGATGATCCGGGCTGAGGTTGGTGAAGACCGCCACATCCGGGGTTAGCGCCCGCGCCAGTTCGGTCTGATAGCTAGACAGCTCCAGCACGATCACGCCGCCATTGCCCGGCGGGTCGATATCCAGAACCCCGCGGCCGATATTGCCCGCCATCTGGCTGTCGCGCCCCGCCTGCTCAAGAATATGCTGCAGCAATGCGACCGTGGTGGATTTGCCGTTCGATCCGGTGATGGCCACCACCTTGGGCGGCTGGTCGAACTTGTCCCACTCCCCCGTCGCGACCGAGCGGAAGAACAGCCCGATGTCATTGTCCACCGGCACCCCGGCCATCAGGGCCGCGCGCACAACCGGGTTGGGCTTTGGGTAGAGATGCGGAATGCCCGGGGACACGATCAGGCTGGCGATCCCGTCAAAGGCACCAGCCCGGCTCAGATCGGCGCAGGAGAACCCCTCTGCCTCGGCCCGTTCCCGCGCCTCCGGGTTGTCATCCCAGCAGATCGCCTCGGCGCCGCCAGCCCTGAGGGCCCGCGCCGTGGCAAGGCCGGAGCGCCCCAATCCCAGAACGGCGACCCGCGCCCCTTCAAACCCTCTGACCGGGATCATGCCCACCCTCATCCTTTGATCAAATTTCGGCGCAGAGTGCACCGCCATCACGGCCTTTGCAAGCCGCCGCAAACCGCCCCCGCGCGCGCATTTAGCGCGGGCCACGCCCAACCGCTGGCAGGCGGGCCTGGCCGCCGAAGGGAGCGGGAGAGTCCCCGTGCCTAGCGCAAGGACACCCGCATAAAAAAGGAGGCCGCAGCCCCCTTTTCCTGTCTTCGGATCGCTGCCGCTCAGCGCACTTTCAGCGTTGCCAGACCGATCATCGCCAGGATCAGCGAGATGATCCAGAACCGGATCACGATGGTCGGCTCCGCCCAGCCCTTTTTCTCATAGTGATGGTGAATCGGCGCCATCAGGAACACCCGGCGGCCGGTGCGTTTGAAATAGAGCACCTGAATGATCACGCTCAGCGCCTCGACTACAAAAAGCCCGCCAACAATGGCCAGCACCAGCTCGTGCTTGGTGGCCACCGCGATTGCACCTAGCGCGCCGCCCAAGGCCAACGAGCCGGTATCCCCCATAAACACCGCTGCGGGCGGCGCATTGTACCAAAGAAAGCCAAGCCCGGCGCCGAACAGTGCCATGGTGAAGATAAAGATCTCGCCGGTGTCCTTTACGTAGTGAACGTCCAGATACTGGGAAAAGTCGGCCCTCCCCACGACATAGGCGATCACCCCCAGCGTCAGACCGGCGATCATCGCCGGCACAATCGCCAGACCATCCAGACCATCGGTCAGATTCACCGCATTGGCCGAGCCGACGATAACGCAGACGGTAAAGGGAATGTAGAACAGGCCCAGATTGATCAGCGTATCCTTGAACACTGGCATCGCCAGCTGGTTCTGCAGCTCTGCCCCGTGATAGGCCGAGGCCCAGACCGCCGCGACCACTGCGATCAGAATGCCAAGCCCTAGCCGCAGTTTGCCTGGCACCCCGGCAGTGTTCTGCTTGGACACCTTGGCGTAGTCATCGGCAAAGCCAATCAGCGCGAAGGCCAGCGTCACGAACAGTACCAGCCAGACAAAGGGATTGTCCCACCGCGCCCAGAGCAACGTCGAGGTCAACAAGGCGCCGACGATCAGCAAACCGCCCATGGTCGGCGTCCCGGCCTTGGAGAAATGCCCTTCGGGTCCGTCGTCGCGGATCGGCTGCCCCTTGCCCTGCCGCTTGCGCAGCACGTCGATCAGCGGCCTGCCGAACAGGAAGCCAAAGACCAGCGCCGTCATGAAGGCCCCTCCGGCCCGGAAGGTGATGTAGCGGAAGAGGTTGAAAAAATCACCGCCATCCGACAGCGCCGTCAGCCAATAAAGCATATCAGCCAGTCCTCACTTGGTAGAATTTGCATCAGAGTTCCGGCTGCCATGACCCAAATCGCGGATGCCGTCAACGATGGAGGCGAGCTTCATGCTGAGCGAGCCTTTGACCAGAACCACGTCGCCAGCCCCGATCTGCTCCGGAAGATCAGCCTTTGCTGCCGCACTGTCTGCATGCCAGCCGCCACGTTTTTCATCCGGCAAGGCCTCTGCCAGATGCTGCATCAGCGGCCCGACGCAATGGATCTGATCGATTTCTGCGATGGCAGGATGGCGGGCAAGATCCGCATGCAGTGCGACCTCCTCCGGTCCCAGCTCTTTCATATCGCCAAGATAGGCAATCCTACGCCCGCCCTCTGCCACCGGGGTGGCCGCCAGCACGTCCAGCGCCGCCTTCACCGAGGTTGGATTGGCATTGTAACTGTCATCCAGCAGCAGGACCTGCCCCTGTGACAGCTCCACCATTTCGCGCGCGCCGCGCCCGGTCACCGGCGACCACAGTGCCAGACTGCGAATGGCCTCTGCCAGATCAACGGCCAGCGCATTGACGCAAAGCAGCGCCCCTAGCGCATTCATGGCAAAATGCGCGCCCAGTGACTGGATATGCAACTCGGCCTCAGCACCTAGGATTTCGGCCCTGGCCACGGTTTCCTCGCCTGTCACCTGCGTTGCGATCAGCCGCGCATCGGGTGCGCTTGCACCAAACCATTGCGCCGAAACGCCCAGCTGTTCCGCCCGTTGCCGCAGGACCGGGGCCTCGTCGATATCGGCGTTGAGCACGGCGATGCCGCCCGGCTCCAGCCCATCCAGAATGGCCGCCTTTTCACGAGCAATCCCGGCGACATCATCAAAGGCCTCCAGATGCACGGCGGCCACGGTGGTGATCATCGCCACATGCGGGCGGGCCTGCCGGGCTAGGGGTTCGATTTCGCCCGGATGGTTCATGCCAATCTCGATGACCGCAAATTCCGTATCCTGTGGCATCCGCGCCAGAGTCAGCGGCACGCCCCAGTGGTTGTTATAGCTGGCGACGGCTGCATGGGTACGACCTTGATCCGACAGGATCCGCGCCAGCATTTCCTTGGTCGAGGTTTTCCCGACCGAGCCGGTCACTGCCACCACGCGCGCATTGGCGCGCGCACGTCTGGCACGGCCCAGCGCCTCCAGCCCCTTTTGCACATCCTCGACCAGCAGCAGCGACGCGTCCTCGGGCAGGCCTTCTGGAATGCGTGAGACCAGCGCCGCGCCTGCGCCTGCCTTCAAGGCCTGAGCAACAAAATCATGGCCATCTCGCGCGGCCTTCAGCGCCACGAAGAGATCACCCGGCTGCAGGGTGCGGGTATCGATTGAGACGCCATTGATCTGCCAATCGCCGCGTGCCTCACCGCCGGTTGCAGCGGCGGCCTCGGCTGCGGTCCACAGCGGGGCGCTCATACGGTTTTCCCATCAAGTACGGCCACCGCCATGCTCGCCTGTTCCACATCATCAAAGGGCAGCACATCACTGCCGACAACCTGTCCGGTTTCGTGCCCCTTGCCGCAGATGAGCAGCGCATCGCCCGGCTCGAGCATTGCAACGCCGCGCAGGATCGCCTCGGCGCGGTCGCCCACTTCAATCGCGTCGGGTGCGCCGCCTTTGACAGCGGCCCGGATCACGGCGGGATCTTCGCTGCGCGGGTTGTCGTCGGTGACGATAACCACATCAGCATTGTCATGCGCCGCCTGCCCCATCAGCGGCCGCTTGCCTGCGTCCCGGTCACCACCGGCGCCGACGATGGCAACGAGACGGCCCAAAACATGCGGGCGCAGCGCCTTGATCGCGGTAGCGACTGCATCGGGCGTATGGGCATAATCCACAAAGACAGAGGCGCCGTTCTCACGGGTCGCCGCCAACTGCATCCGCCCACGCACCGTCGTCAGCTCGTGCAGGGTTTCAAAAACGCGTTCGGGCTCTTCGCCGCTGGCGATCACCAGCCCACAGGCCATCAGCACGTTTTCCGCCTGAAAGCCGCCAATGAGGTTCAACCGGGCCATGAAAGGTCTGTCGTGCCACGAGAACCTTATGTCCTGCCCGGTGCCGTCATAGCGCTGCCCCACCAGCGAAAGATCGCCAAGGCCGCGCCCCACGGTAATAACCTCTTGTCCGCGTCCCGCCGCGATGGCGCGCATTTCGGCGCCCCGGGCATCGTCCATATTGATCACCGCGACGCCCTCGTCCGGCAGCACCCGGCGAAAGAGACCCGCTTTGGCTGCGAAATACTCTTCGAAGGTGTGGTGATAATCCAGATGATCCTGGGTGAAATTGGTAAAACCCGCTGCCGCCAGCTGCACCCCGTCAAGGCGCCGCTGATCCAGCCCGTGCGAAGACGCCTCCATCGCGGCATGTGTGACACCGGCCTTTGCCGCTGCCGCAAGGGCGCAGTGCAGAGTGATAGGCTCGGGCGTGGTGTGGGCCAGAGGGTAGCTCCAGGCGCCTTCGACCCCGGTGGTGCCAAGATTCACGGCCTCATGGCCCAGCGCCATCCAGATCTGCCGCACGAAGGTCGCGACTGAGGTTTTACCATTAGTGCCAGTCACCGCAACCATGGTCTGCGGCTGGGCGCCAAACCACAGGGCGGCGGTATAGGCCAGCACCTGCCGGGGGTCCTCGACGACGATCAGCGCCGCGTGGCTTTCTGACAGGGGGCGGGCTGCAATCTCGGCCCCGGCGGCATCGGTCAGGATTGCCGCTGCGCCCTGTTGCAGGGCAGCGGGAATGAAATTGGCGCCATGCACCTGACTGCCGGGCAGAGCCGCAAAAAGCGCGCCATCGCCCACCCGGCGACTGTCGACCACCAGATCGGAAATCATCGGGTCCGCGCCGCCGCGGGCGGTCAGCCCCAGTTGGCTGAGGGGACGTGGGTCCGGTCTGTCTTGCGGGGTATTGCGGCTCATGAGGCGCCCTCACCTGAGTCAGTTAGAGGTGAGGGTTATATCAGCCACCTCGGTGGGTTCAACTTGCGGTCTCAGCCCCAGCAGAGGCGCGACCCGCTTGATCATCTCGGCGGCCACCGGCACAGCGGTCCAGCCTGCCGTGCGGCGCTCCTCGTCATAGGCGAAGACCGAAGGTTCATCCAACGTCACGACCAGCACGTATTTTGGATCCTGCGCCGGAAAGATCGAGGCGAAGGTGGCGATCACCTTGTCCTCGTAATAGCCGCCGCGCGGGCGTGGCTTGTCCGCAGTCCCAGTCTTGCCGCCCACCTGGTAGCCGGGCACCCGAGCAAAGCTGGCAGTGCCTTCGGTCACCACGCGGCGTAGCATGGTGCGGGCCGCCTTCGCTGCTTCTTCAGAAAGCACACGCTCACCGTGCTGAGCGCCCCGCTGTTTCAGAACCGTCGGGCTGACGTGATAGCCGCCATTGGCAATGGCGGCATAACCCGCCGCCAGATGCATCGGCGTGGTCGAAATTCCGTGACCATAGGAAATGGTCATCGCAGAAAGCTCGGACCAGTTCTTCGGGGTCAATGGCGTGCCGCCGCTGGCCTCGACGATCTCGAATGGTGTTGGCTCCAGCATGCCCAGCTCACCGAGGAAGCTTCTCTGCCGCTCGGCGCCAATCTGCTGCGCCAGCCGTGCGGTGCCGATATTCGAGGATTTCTCGATGATCTCGGTCACCGACAACTCGTTGCCGTAGTTGTGGAAATCTCGGATCGCGAATTTGCCCCAGCGCAGCGGCCCACGGGTGTCGATCACGGTCTCCGGTGTCACCAACCCCAGATCCATCGCCTGCGCTGCCGCGAAAATCTTGAAGGTCGAGCCGAGCTCATAAACGCCCTGCACCGCGCGGTTGAATAGCGGGCTAACCGACGGGTCGAACCCCGAGGTGGGTGGACGCGGACGTTCGTTGGGATCGAAATCCGGCAGCGACACCACCGAAATCACCTCACCCGTGTGCACATCCATCAGGATCGAGGTGGCCCCCTTGGCGTTCATCAGCTTCATGCCGCCATCCAGCACCCGCTCGGCGGCAGCCTGGATCGTCAGATCCAGCGAGAGTTGCAGCGGTTTATCGCCATTACCGGGGTCACGCAGGTAATCGTCGAACTGCTTTTCGACACCGGCAACGCCGATCACCTCGGCTGCCGAAACGCCTTCCTTGCCGAAACCGGCGCCGCCCAGAACATGGGCTGCGACGCTGCCATTGGGATAAAGCCGCATCTCGCGCGGGCCGAACAAGAGGCCGGGATCGCCGATATCATGCACCGCCTGCTTCTGTTCGGGACTGATTTTCTTCTTGATCCACAGGAACTTGCGTTTGCCAGTGAAATCTTCAACCAGATCTTCGCGGTCCAGATCCGGGAAAATTTCGGCCAGGCGCGTAGCGGCGCCCTCCGGGTCGATCATCTGCGGCGGCTGCGCGTAAAGAGAGTGCGTCTCGAAATTGGTCGCCAGAATACGGCCCTGCCGGTCGACGATATCGGCGCGCTGCGCAGCGATGGCGCTGCCCGCGGCGCTGGCTACCGGCTCGCTCGGCTCAGAGGTGGCCAGGACCCCCATCCGGCCGATCACTGCAGTATAGGCACATAGGAAAAACACCCCAAGCACCAGAAGCCGCCCCTCGGCACGCTGGCGCGATTTCGCCTGCATTTCTTCATGCCGCAGGCGGATGTTTTCTTCTTCGATCACATCCGGGTTCTGCCCGGTAGCACGGGCGTTCAGAATACGAGCCAGAGGGCGCAGCGGCGTGCGGATCATGGCTGCTCTCCTGTACCGCGATCCCGGTTCAACCCGGAAACATCGACACCGTTTGCAATGCTAAAGTCCTGCTCAAGCGGGTACGACACCTCGTCCACGCGACCGAACTGATCGGGGCGCAGCGGCAGAAGGCCCAGCCGGTCAAAGTTCAGCTCAGCAAGACCGATCAGACGGTCGGGGCGGTTGAGATAGGCCCATTCCGCGCGCAGAACGCCCAGCCGCACCTGTGCGGCGCCGATCTCGCGTTGCAGATTGCGGGTTTCCTTCAGGACCTGCTGCGTGGCGTAGTTTTCGCGATAGGCCCAGAAGGCCAGACCAAAGACCGCCAGAGCGGTGACAGCGTATAAAAGCGTCTTCATTTCCGCGCCTCCTTTAGCTGTGGCATGCCCAGATCGCGGGCCGAGATCGGTGCAGGTGCCGCATCGGTTCGCCGCCCCACACGCAGGCGGGCCGAGCGGGAGCGCGGGTTTTCCGCCAATTCCTGATCATCCGGGCCGACCGCCTTGCGGGTGACAATTTCGAACTGCGCGGGCAGCTCTTCGATTTCGGGGGCATAACGGTTCGCACGCCCTGTCTTGCCAGCACGGTGCTGGAAAAACCTTTTGACCATGCGGTCCTCGACCGAATGGAAGGTGACCACTGCCAGAAGGCCTCCGGGTTTCAGCGCCCGTTCGGCGGCCAGAAGACCTTCGAACAGCTCGTCATATTCAGCGTTCACCGCAATGCGCAGCGCCTGAAAGCTGCGCGTCGCCGGGTGGGATTGTCCGGGTTTGGCGCGCGGCAGGCAGGATTCCACCAAGCTCGCCAGTTGCAACGTTGTGGTGATCGGCTCAACTTCGCGCGCCTTGACGATGGCGCGGGCGATCCGGCGACTGGCGCGTTCTTCGCCATAGTAGAACAGGATGTCGGCAAGCTCGGCTTCGCTCAGCTCGGCAACCAGATCGGCGGCCGAGGGGCCTTCCTGCGACATGCGCATATCCAGTGGGCCGTCCTTCATGAAGGAAAAGCCGCGTTCGGCGAGATCGAGCTGCATCGAAGAGACGCCAAGGTCCAGCACCACGCCATCCAGATCCTGCGCGTATTCATCCATACGGGAAAACACGCCCTGCTGCTGCACCAGCCGGTCGCCATACTCCCCTGCCCAGGGTTTGGCCATTTCAAAGGCCAGCGGGTCGCGATCCACTGCGATCACCTGATCAGCGCCTGCCTCCAGCAGGGCACGGGTATAGCCCCCTGCCCCAAATGTGCCATCGAGCCAACGCCCGGTGACCGGCGCCACCGCCTTCAACAGCGGGCGCAGCAAGACGGGAATATGCGGGCCGGATGCGGATGTGTGCTCGGTCGTCATGCCTCAGACCCCTCCGGCGCCATCAAGGAATTCCAGTGGGTCGAAATCTTCGGGCAGATCTTCCATCAGCTTTTCAGCTTCGGCCATTTCGACCTCTTCATAGGTCTGCGGCTTCCAGATCTGGAAGGTATCGCCCGCCGCGATAAAGAAAGCCTCACCCTCCAGCCCGATCTTGTTGCGCAGCTTGGCCGGAAGCACCAGACGCCCGGTCTCGTCCACCGTTGTCGGCAGGGACTGGCCGTTGAACATGCGTTCCAAAATCTTGCGCTCGCGCGAGCCGCGCGGCAGGGCTGCGATCTTGGCATCGACCTCGTCGATCGCCTCGATGGTGTAGCATTCCAGGAATTTGCGGCGCTCATCGCCGTAGACGATTACCAGTTCGGGGCTGTCCCCGGGCTGCCAGTTGGGATCGCTGGCCTCAAGAACACGGCGAAAGGTGGCGGGTATCGACACCCGCCCCTTGCTGTCCACCTTATGGTGGCTTTCGCCTCTGAACCTGCGGCCCAATTTACCGTCCCTTTTTCGCGTCCCTCGCGAGATATCTGCCCCCCGAAAGTAAAAGGGGCGGGCTGATCTGCTGCCACTGATCAACCCGCCGCCTGTCCCGCTATGCGGGGGTGTCCGACTGCGCACGCCATCTGGGGGGATGTCTGCTCGCCCGCGCGCCGGATCTCTTTGTTCGATGAAAGCGAAGGCCTGTATGAAACCTGCTTTTTTGATTTTTACGGGGTCGTTTGGCGCCCCATCCTTGCTCTCCGTCGATGTAGAAAGGGATACTATGGGAATTCAGGGTACGGCAACTAATTTCTTCACGGCAACGTGGGCAAGCATGGGCCAGTTGTCTCAATTTCCGTTAATTCTCCATTAACACTTCGGCTAAATTCCGCCTAATTTGGGCAAGATTAATGATAAGTAACTACATATAGTGGCCACAACAACGCCCCAAAATGACCCATAGTTTCCCAGAAAAAGTTTCAAGAGACTCGCGGGGCACACCTATGTTCACGGTACACCCCCACCCCTTTCTGCAACGACCCGGGCAGGGAGAGGCGAAACACCCCTTGGTCCCATGGAATTGGGCAGATGTGATTCGCGGCGGGACCCGCAACCACCGCAGCGAACCCATGATTTCCCACGACCCGACCTCTGCAGTGCAGCCCATGGTTTCCCATCGACCGCGACTACACGAGGGTCGGGACGAAAAATTGGGAGGTCCTAATGGGATGACATGGGACAGAGGCACAAAACCGCAGCCTGATCGCACCAGATCAAGCCGCACCCCGGCAGACCCCGCCCGCTCCGCGCCCAGACAAAGGGATCGCCTCCCACCAGCACAGAGCGGTGACGCCTCGCAGAGGCAACAGGGACCGCAACAGCGACCCATCCGGGGCGAAACAGCACGGCAGAGGCAGGCCTGCACGACAACATGAAGACACCGGACCGCCCGCGCAGCCCGGCACCTATTATGTATTCAGATAGATGTAGACTGACCGGAAAACCGGATCAGGCCATACCGCCATGCACCAGACCAGAGGCAATCCGGCCATAGGCCTCGGCCATGGCCCCCTCGCCCGCGGCAACAGGCGTGCCGCCATCCCCCGCCAGGCGGGTCTCAAGATCGATGGGCAGCGCCCCCAGAAGCGGCAAGCCCAGCTTTTCAGCCTCGGCCGCCACCCCGCCATGACCAAAGATGTGATGATCGCCGCCGCAGTCGGGACAGGTGAAGAAGGACATATTCTCGATCAGTCCCAGAACCGGTGTTTTCAGCTGGCTGAACATGTCCAGCGCCTTGCGCGCGTCGATCAGCGCCACATCCTGCGGGGTGCTGACAACGATGGCGCCGGTCAGCTCTGCCTTGGTGCACAGCGTCAGTTGCACATCACCGGTGCCGGGCGGCAGATCTACGATCAGCACGTCCAGCTCTCCCCAATTGACCTGCCCCAGCATCTGCTGCAACGCGCCCATCAGCATCGGACCGCGCCAGACCACGGCTTTTGCCTCATCCACCATGAAGCCGATCGACATCACCGTGACGCCATGCGCGTGCAGCGGCTCGATGGTCTTGCCGTCCGGGCTGGCAGGCCTGCCCGTTACCCCCATCATGCGCGGCTGGCTGGGACCGTATATATCTGCATCCAGCAGACCAACCCGCCGCCCCTGCCGGGCAAGGGCCACCGCGAGATTGGCGCTGACAGTGGATTTACCGACGCCTCCCTTGCCCGAAGCGATGGCAAGAATGCGCGCCACCCCAGCGGGCTTGATCGGCCCTTGTTGCGGTTTCGGGTGGCCGCCGACCTTGAGCGAGGGCGCCCCCTGCCCGCCACCGGGTGCGGATGCCGCCGGAGCATGCGCGGTCAGCGCCGCCGTCACGCTGGACACGCCATCAAGAGCGAGGACCGCCGCTTCGGCGGCGCGGCGCAGGGGTTCCATCTGCTGGGCAATCGCCGGGCTGGGCGCTTCGATCACGAAGCGGACGGTGTCACCGTCGACACTGAGCGCCCGCAACATATCCCGGGACACCAGGGTGCCCCCATCCGGCAAGGCCAGCCGCTCCAGCGCGGCGCGAATCTGATCGTGGGTCACCGGCATGGCGCTCTCCTGTCTTTCCTGCCCCTCTTTGGGCGCCCACCCTATATAGGAGCGCCCGCGCCAGCCCAAGCGCGATTGCCGTGACGGCAGCTTTACGCATCCCAGACATAAACCGCCCCAAGAATAGGCAATTTCTCCAACCCCGCACAAAACCACACCAATTTTCCACACATCCCCCAGATGACCCATGCAAATGCTGCATGGCAGAAATGCTGACTCTTGGGATTGTGCAGTTGCAGCATTTCCCTAAATTGGTGTTCAAGAAACGCCTTTAACGGCACACGGAAATTTACGGAACTGAGGATCTGCCCAATGGCTGCAGTAAATCACATCACCGCCCACAAGGGCTCGCTGGCCGCAAACGGCCTGGGCCTGATCGACGAGCTGAAACTGAAAATCGCGCGTTACCGTCTGTATCGCGAAACCCTGAATGAGCTCTCCGCCCTGTCGAACCGCGAACTGGCGGATCTGGGGCTGAACCGCTCGATGATCAAACGTCTGGCCTACCAGGCCGCATACGAAAACGCATAACCGAGATCAGGCTCTTTTCTCCTCCTCCCTAAAGGGCCTGTGTTCCGCGGTGACATCTTCCTCCTCCCTGATGTCACCGCACCCCATACCGGGATCAAACCCGGGATCTGATACATCCGGTCTTCTCCTCCCTTTTGACCAGATGTTGTTCAGAGCGGCGACACCTCTCCTCCTCCCTGGTGTCGCCGCACCTCATACCGGGCTCAAACCCGGACGCTGATACATCCGGTCTCTCCTCCCATTTGACCGGATGTTGTTCAGAGCGGCGGCACCTCTCCTCCTCCCTGGTGCTGCCGCACCTTATACCGGGATCAAACCCGGGACCTGATGCATCCGGCCCTCCTCCCATTTGGCCAGATGTTGTTCAGAGCGGCGGCACCTCTCCTCCTCCCTGGTGTCGCCGCACCTCATACCGGGATCAGACCCGGACGCTGATACATTCGGTCTCTCCTCCCATTTGGCCGAATGTTGAAAAGAACGGCGGTGCCTTCCTCCTCCCTGGCACCGCCGTTTTTGCATTTCACGCCCCCCAGAAATCACCCGACACCATCGCCAGCCGCTGCGCGCCCACCCTTCTCGCTCCGCAGCCGTTGCAACGGGGCAATGGCGCGGGGGCGCTGGCAGCATCGCTGCCAGCGCCCCCGCGCCCGGATCGGATCGCAACGCGATCCGACCGCATCATTCCATTTTCAGATTAATATGCTCAGGGCAGCCAGAAAGCAGACTGGCTCCGGCACAGCTCAAAACGGCACATCGTCATGGGCGGTGACGAATTTCGCGATCACCTTTTTCACCCCGGCCTTTTCGAAATCCACTTCCAGCTTGTCACCTTCGATACCGGTGATCGCGCCATAGCCGAATTTCTGGTGAAACACCCGCTCGCCAATCGTAAAGCTGGAGGTCGCCGTCAAATCGATCACCTGATTGCGGCTTTCCCTTGGCTGCGACAGCCCGCGCTCCCCGGCCCGCGCCTGCATGCGCTTCCAGCCCGGCGAATTATAGCCATCCGCCTGCGCCATCCGTTCGTCGATTCGGGACTGCACTGGCGTACCGCCCGCCGCTGCGCCATAGCCGCCGCCGTATAGACCCGGCGGCGTAAGCACCTCCACATGCTCTTCAGGCAGTTCATCAATGAACCGCGAGGGCAACTGCGACTGCCACTGGCCAAAGACCCGGCGGTTACCCGCAAAGGAAATCGTGCAGATCTTCTCCGCCCGGGTGATGCCCACATAGGCAAGGCGCCGCTCTTCCTCGAGCCCTTTGAGACCGCTTTCATCCATCGACCGCTGCGAGGGGAACAACCCGTCCTCCCAGCCCGGCAGGAAGACGGCTGGAAACTCCAAACCCTTGGCCGCGTGCAGGGTCATTATGCTGACCTTCTGCTCGGCGTCCTGTTTATCGTTGTCCATCACCAGGCTGACGTGTTCGAGGAAGCCTTGCAGGTTCTCGAAATTCTCCAGCGCCTTCACCAGTTCCTTGAGGTTCTCCAAACGGCCCGGGCTATCCGGGTTCTTGTCCATCTGCCACATGGTGGTATAGCCGCTTTCGTCCAGGATGATCTCGGCCAGCTCCATATGACTGATGTCGGAATCGCCTGCCATCCGACCCCAGCGGCGCAGATCCTCGGTCAGCTGACGCAGCGCAGCGCCGCCCTTGCCCTTGATCTCACCGCTGTCGACGGCCAGCCGTGCCCCTTCGAGCAGCGAAACGCCATTCTCGCGCGCCGCGATCTGGATCTTCTGCTGTGCCTTGTCGCCAAGGCCCCGCTTGGGCGTGTTGACAATGCGCTCAAAGGCCAGATCGTCCTCCGGCGAGACCACCAGCCGGAAATAGGCCATAGCGTCGCGAATCTCGAGCCGCTCGTAGAATCGCGGCCCGCCAATCACCCGGTAGGGCAAGCCGATGGTCAGGAAACGGTCCTCAAAGGCGCGCATCTGGTGGCTGGCGCGCACCAGAATCGCCATCTGGTTCAGATCCACCGGATCCTGCCCACGGGTGCCGCGCTGCATGGCCTCGATCTCTTCCCCGATCCAGCGCGCTTCTTCTTCACCGTCCCAATGGCCGATCAGGCGCACCTTTTCGCCGCCAGTTGCCTCGGTCCACAGCTCTTTGCCCAGACGCCCTGCATTGCCCCGGATCACGCCGGAGGCCGCCGCCAGGATATGCTCGGTCGAGCGGTAATTCTGCTCTAGCCGCACCACCTTGGCACCGGGAAAGTCCTTTTCGAACCGCAAGATATTGCCCACCTCGGCGCCGCGCCAGCCATAGATCGACTGATCGTCATCGCCGACACAGCAGATATTCTTGTGCCCGGCCGCCAGCAGCCGCAGCCACATATACTGCGCGACGTTGGTATCCTGATATTCGTCGACCATGATGTAGCGGAACCAGCGTTGATACTGAGACAGCACATCCGGATGATTCTGGAAAATCGTCACCATATGCAGCAGCAAATCGCCAAAATCGACGGCATTCAATTCTTTCAGGCGGGCCTGATACTGGGCGTAGAACTCGGTGCCGCGATGGTTATAGGCGCTGGCATCGGCCACTGGCACGCTCTCCGGTGTCAGGGCGCGGTTCTTCCAGTCGTCGATGATCCCGGCCAGCATCCGCGCGGGCCAGCGTTTGTCATCGATCCCGGCGGCTTGGATCAGCTGCTTCAGGAGGCGGATCTGATCGTCAGTGTCCAGAATGGTGAAATTCGACTTCAGCCCGGCCAGTTCTGCATGGCGGCGCAGCAGCTTGACGCAGATCGAGTGAAAGGTGCCAAGCCAGGGCATGCCCTCGGCAGGCTGGCCCAGCATCCGGCCGACCCGCTCTTTCATCTCGCGCGCCGCCTTGTTGGTAAAGGTCACGGCGAGGATCTCATTCGGGCGCGCCTGTCCAAGGGTCAGCAGATGCACGATCCGGGTGGTCAGCGCCTTTGTCTTGCCGGTGCCTGCGCCCGCCAGCATCAGAACCGGCCCGTCCAGGCATTCCACGGCGTCCCGCTGGGCCGGGTTCAGCCCGTCCAGATAGGGTTTGGGGCGCGCAGCCATGGCGCGGGCGGAGAGGGAAGCGCCCTCAAAGGCGTCCATTTCATCGAAACTGCTCATGGGCGTGATCCTAGCGTGATTCATCTGCGCGGGAAAGGGGACGTTCACACTATGTTCACGCCTCTTTTTTACCGCGAACCGCTCCCCAGTGGCGCCGCTGTCTGCGCCCGCCTGGGCCCCTGTTAGAATTCTGTAACATTTTCGCTAGACTTTCGCTGCAAAGCAGCAATTATGCGCCGCATGAACATGCACCAGGATCTGCACCTGCATTACCCCGGCCTGTCTGACCTGCGCGCAGCAGCACGCAAGCGCCTGCCCCGCTTTGTCTGGGAGTATCTGGACAGCGCCACCGGCACCGAAGCCACCCAAAGGCGCAACCGCACCGCGCTGGACCGGGTCGGCTTCCTGCCCTCCATCCTGCATGGCCCGCTTGAGATCGACCTGTCGACGCAGCTGTTTGGCGCGACGCTGCCCCTGCCCTTTGGCATTGCGCCGGTGGGCATGTCGGGACTGATCTGGCCAGATGCCGAAGGCCACCTGGCCCGCTGCGGCGCCCGCACCGGCATTCCCTACAGCCTGTCGACCGTTGCAAGCCAATGCCCCGAAGATCTGGCGCCGCATCTGGGCGAGCAGGCCTGGTTCCAGCTTTACCCCCCCAAGGACGAAGGCATCCGCAAGGACATGCTGGCCCGGGCCCGGGACGCGGGCTTCAAGGTGCTGGTGCTGACCGTGGATGTCCCTGTCGCCTCACGGCGGGAACGGCAAACGCGATCCGGCCTCACCCAGCCGCCGCGCCTCACGCCACGCCTGCTGGCGCAGGTAGCGATGCGCCCGGCCTGGGCCATGGGCATGGCCCGTCAGCACCGACACGAGGGCGGCATGCCGCATATGCGTACCCTCGACAAATACACCGCCGAGGCCACTGGTGAGAGCCGTTCCTCCACCGCCCATATCGGGTATCTGCTGCGCACCTCGCCCGATTGGGACTATGCGCGCTGGCTGCGCGATCACTGGGATGGTCCTTTTGTGATCAAGGGCGTGATGCGCGCCGAGGACGCGCAGCCGTTGGAGAAAATTGGCGTCGATGGGCTCTGGGTGTCGAACCACGCCGGGCGCCAGTTCGACGGAAGCCCCGCCGCCATCGAAGTGCTACCCGAGCTGCGCGCCGCCACGGACCTGCCGCTGATCTTTGACAGCGGCATCGAAGGCGGCCTCGACATCCTCAGGGCGCTGGCGCTTGGCGCCGATTTCGTCATGCTCGGCCGCGCCTTTCACTTCGCGCTGGCCGCGCTGGGGCCGACCGGTCCCGACCATCTGATCGACATCCTGAAAAAGGATCTGGAGGCGAACATGGGCCAGCTCGGCACGCCGGATCTTGCCTCTTTGCCAGCGGCCAGACCGCTCAACCACACTGCCCCGTGAGCCCGCTTTCGCTCCGCGCGGCGGAAAAGCACAAAATGAGAGCGCAATCATGCCCCGCACTACCCAGTACTACGGGTATACTGCACGCCAAGATGCGCCTAACACATCGCCAGACTGAACGACCTCGGGGGAAGATATGACCGACTTCAAGAAAATTCTGATCGCCAACCGCGGCGAGATAGCGATCCGCGTGATGCGGGCTGCGAATGAGATGGGCAAGAAGACCG